>NC_015387.1:1360000-2047500 GCF_000195335.1 Marinithermus hydrothermalis DSM 14884 | reverse complement strand
TGACAGGTTTAAGAGGGATAAGAGGAGATTCCCCCCGTGCCCATAGCGGCGTGGTTCCACCCGTTCCCATTCCGAACACGGTCGTGAAACGCGCCTGCGCCGATGGTACTTGGACCGGAGGGTCCTGGGAGAGTAGGGCGGTGCGGGGGGGTTTTCTTTTTTGCGAAACGCCCACCCCTTGGGGAGGGCGTGCTTTTATTGGGGTGTTGAACCCATCCCCCGAAGCGTAGTAATATTTTCGAGGCTGAGCGCGGGAGTAGCTCAGTTGGTAGAGCACAACCTTGCCAAGGTTGGGGTCGCGGGTTCGAGTCCCGTCTCCCGCTCCAGACAAAACGCCCCCGGCGCACGCCGGGGGCGTGTTTTTTAGGCTTACTCACGCAAGCTCCGGTCGACTCCGATAAGCTGAAGCATGAACAGCTTCGATCGCTGGACCCAACCGGAAGCTCTGCAGCGCCTCGAGGGCCTCTTTGTACTGGTAGTGGCCCTGTGGCTGTACGCGGGCCTCGAGGTGAGCTGGGGGTGGTGGCTTGCGCTGCTGCTTCCAGACCTGTCCATGCTGGGGTACCTGTGGGGTGCGCGAGTGGGAGCGATCGCCTACAACCTCTTTCACACGTACGCGCTTCCCTTGCTGATGCTGGGGGCGGGGTTTTGGCTGCGCGACTCCCTTTGGGTGGGGCTTGGGGTCATCTGGGCAGCGCACATCGGCCTTGACCGGGCGCTAGGGTACGGGTTAAAACGGGCGAGCGGTTTTCGGGACACGCACCTGGGTCGATTGGGACGTACTCCGTAATCACCGCACCGCCTTGCGGAACGCCTCGAGCGCTGCCGCGGCGCGCGCGGCGGGCAGGGCGCCGAGGAGCACCTCCCGGCCGCCGCCCTTTGCGCCCAGGGGGCGTAGCGCTGCGTTCCACAAGGCCCTGAGGTCCGCGCCGCGCTCGGGGTGCTGCGTGAGGAGCACGCGCGCCCGTTCGCCCTCAGGCGCGACCAGCAGGGCCAGCACGCCCGGCCATTCCGCGAGGCGTGCGCCCACCTCGTCCAGCACGACTGCTGGAACTAGGGCAGCGATCGTGCGGTCGGGGTGCGTTTCGAGCAATTCCCGAACGATCCGTTCAGCCAGGAGCCGTTGGGTTTCTTGAAGCGCGCCCCGGACCTCCTGAAGGAGCGCTTCGAGCTTCGCGACGCGCGCGGGCACCTCGAGGGGTTGGGCGGAGAAGTGCTCCGCGACCGTCTTGAGGGCGGTGTGTTTGGCCGCGTAGTCCTCGAGCGCCTCCCACCCCGCGGTGAAGTACACGCGGGTCGTGCCGCGCCGATGCTTCTCGTACTTGAGGATCTTGATGGGACCAGCCTCGGCGCTGCTGCGCAGGTGGGTGCCGCCGCAGGCGGCGAGGTCCCAGCCCTCGATCTCCACCACCCGGATGCGTCCCGTGACCTTGGGGGCGCGCCGCAAGGGGAGCTGGGCGGCCTCGGCCTCGCTCGCGAAGAACGCGCGGATGGGGAGGTTCGCGTACACGGCCCAGTTCGCGAGCGCTTCGGCCTTACGGATGACCCCCTCGTCGGGGTCCGCTTCGAGGTCGATCACGCAGGTGGGGCGAGCGAGGCTGACGGAGACGGTGGGCCACCCCGCGGCGCGGACGAAGGCTTGGGAGAGGATGTGCTGCGCGGTGTGGCGCTGCATGTGCCGGTACCGCCGGTTCCAGTGGATCTCACCCTCCACCACCTGGCCCGCTTCGAGGGGGGCCTCGAGGACGTGCAGGATCTCCCCGCCCTTCTCGCGCTCGAGCACCTTCGTGACCCGAACGCCGCCGAGCACGCCCGTGTCGTGGGGCTGTCCGCCCGAGGTAGGGTAGAACAGGGTCTGGTCGAGCACCGCGTAGTGCGTCGCGCCTTCGCTCCAAGCTTGCGTGACGCGGGCGGTGAAACGGGTTTGGTAGGGGTCCTCCCAGTACAGCCGCACGCCCTCATTCTAGGTCAGCTGCCCGCGACTTCAGTCGTGGAGGCGTGCGTCAGACCCTCGTGCAGGGGTTAAGGAGCGCGGCGCGTTGTGTTGTAGGCTGGGGGGCATGGCGGCTGGTCTCGAACGGATCGACAAGATCTTGGCGCACCTGGGGTTCGGGACCCGCAAGGAGGTCAAGCGGTTGCTGCGCGCGGGCGGGGTGCGGGTGGACGGCCGCGTGGTGCGGGACCCGGGGATGAAGCTCGACCCGGCCCGGGCGCGGCTCGAGGTCGCGGGGGAGGTGGTGGTCTGGCAGCGGCACCATCACGTGATGCTCTATAAACCCGCCGGGGTGGTGACCGCGACGCGCGACGCGCGGCACGCGACGGTGCTGGACTGCTTGCCGGCAAGCCTCGCGCGGAAGGACCTCCTTCCCGTGGGGCGGCTTGACCGGGACACGGAGGGGCTGCTCCTCCTCACCACGGACGGGGCGTTGCTGCACCGCCTGACCCACCCGCGCTGGAAGGTGCCCAAGGTGTACTACGCCGAGCTCGAGCAGCCCGCCCGGCCCGAGGACGCCCAGGCCTTCGCGGAAGGCCTGGTGCTCTCGGAGGGGCGGTGCCTGCCGGCGGAGCTCGAACTCCTGGAGGACCCGCGCCGGGTGCGGCTTGTCTTGTGGGAGGGCCGGTACCACCAGGTGAAGCGCATGTTTGCCGCTCGGGGGAACCGCGTGACGTACCTGAAGCGCCTGGCGGTGGGGCCGCTCGAGCTGGACCCAAAGCTCAAACCCGGAGAGGCGCGGGCTTTGGGGGCGGCGGGGGTCGCGCGGCTGTACCGGGCGGTGGGGCTCGAGCCTTAAGGGGCCTCGGGTTCGGGGGCCCAGGCGTAGCTCGAGCGCAGGCGCTCGAGGTCGAGGGCGTTGACCTTCCCGTCCCCGTTCAGGTCCCCCGCGAGGGGGGCGTTGGGCTCGGCGTCGGCCGCGCGGGACTGGCCCCAGTGCTGGGCGAGCGTGAGGAGGGTTTCGAAGGTGTAGGCGCCTTCCGAGGGGGGGCGTTCGGGGGGCTGGGGGGTGTAGGGGGCGCGCTTGGCGTCGAAGAACTGCGTTTGGTGCGTGACGTTGGGGCGGAGGGGGGTGGGGGCCTCGAGCGTGAGGCGGAAGGCCTCCACGTCCTGTTGGGGGCGCACGAAGGCCGCGTCCAGGTCGAGGACCTGCTGCGTTGCGTCCCACCGGAGGACGTAGAGGAGGTCCGGGTGCGCCGCGAGCGTCTCGAGGACCGGGGTGAGGCCCTTGAGCGTGAAGCGCGCGCGGAACGCGGTGGTGGGCCGGTCCTTGACGCGCACCACCCAGACGAACGGGCCTTCGACCGGGGCGCTGGGCAGGACGAGCTCGAAGCGCGGGGGTGGGGGGTCGGTGACGGTGAGCTCGAGCCGGAAGGCGCGGCTGGAGAGGGCCGCGTCCTCCAGGAGGAGGGTGAAGGCGAAGGTGCCTTTTTCCTGGGGGGTGCCGGTGAGGCGGCCGTCGCGGAACTCGAGGCCTTTGGGCAGTTGGCCGTCCAGGGTGTACCGGTACGGCCGCACACCGCCCGCGGCGGGGAACTCCGCCTGGTAGGCTTCCCCGATGTACGCGGGGGGGACCTGGGTCGAGGTGAGGCGCAGGGGCTCGGTGGGGCCGGCCTCGCTGCCGCAGGCGGCCAGCGTGAGAAGCGCGATGAGGTAGATCCAGGCGCGCATCTTCCTCATGCTACCCCGGGGCGGGATGAGATGCGGGTGTAGGCGGGGCGCGGGCGAGGCTTGCCAAAGCGCCCGCCGTCTGATATATTGACTCTCGCCTGGCACCGCGGTCCGCGGTAGCTCAGCTGGTAGAGCGGTCGGCTGTTAACCGACTGGTCGCAGGTTCGAGTCCTGCCCGCGGAGCCAGAATAAGCGCCCCACCGTACGGTGGGGCGCGTCGCTTGGGGCGGGGTTACGGGCGTTCCATCCAGAACTCGTAGCTGCCCGCGCCGCTATACGCGTAGATCCGCCACACGTAATAGCCCGGCGAGCCGTAGTAGCTGATGCTTTCCGAGGAGGTGTAGCTCGTCGAGCTGGCCACGGTGACCCACTGGTACCCGTTCCACTTCCAGAGGTACAGATCGAAGTCCGTACCGCTCGCGCCCTCGAGCCAGCCGTTGTGGTACCCGTAGGTGCTCGCGTAGTAGTAGGTGCCGTTCGGCTGGTACGCGTAATCCCCCGCGCCGGAGAGGTACCCGGTGTAGTACTCGCAGTTCGTGCACGGCGCGCCGGAACCGCCGGAGCCGTCGATCAGGCTGTAGAGGAGCAGGTTCGGGGAGCCGTTCGTTCCGGAGACGCGGCCCGCGGTCGCGCCGCTGAGGATCGCGTCCTTGACCTGGGCGGGGGTGGCGGTGGGGTTTTGCTCGAGGTACAGGGCGGCCACGCCGGCTACGTGAGGGGTGGCCATGGAGGTGCCGCTGATGGTGTTCGTGGCGGTGTCGCTGGTGTGCCAGGCGGAGGTGATGTTCACGCCGGGTGCGAAGAGGTCCACGCAGCTGCCGTAGTTGGAGAAGGAGGCGCGGGTGTCGGTGCTGTCGGTCGCGGCGACGGTGATCGCTTCGCTGACGCGGGCGGGGGATTTGGTGCAGGCGTCGGTGTTCTCGTTCCCCGCGGCGACGACGTAGGTGACGCCCGCGGCGATCGAGTTGCGGACCGCGTCGTCCAGGGCTTGCGAGGCGCCGCCGCCGAGGCTCATGTTGGCCACGGCGGGGCTCTGGTGGTTCTGGGTTACCCAGTCCACGCCGGCGATCACGCCGGAGTTGGTTCCGGACCCGCTGCAGTCCAGGACCCGGACCGGGTGCAGCGTGACGCCCTTCGCGACGCCGTAGGTGCTGCCGCCGATCGTGCCGGCCACGTGCGTGCCGTGCCCGTTGCAGTCCGCGTACCCGTTGCCGTCGTTGATCGCGGTGTATCCGTTGCCGATGCGGCCGGTGAACTCGGCGTGGGTGGTGCGGATCCCGGTGTCGATTACGTAGACGTGCACGCCGCTTCCGGTGTAGGTGTAAGTGTAGCTGTTATCCAGGGGCAGGTCGCGCTGGTCGATCCGATCGAGGCCCCAGGGGGCGCTGGTCTGCGTGGCGGTGAGGCGCACGACGCGATCCGCCTCGATGTAGGCCACGTCCGGGTTCTTCTTGAGGGCTTCCAGGGCCTCCGCGGAGAGGGTGGCGGCGAATCCGCTGAGGGCCGCGGTGTAGACCCGGTGGACGGTGACGCCCGACGGGCTGACCCCCAGGGTGCTCACGTCCCCGCTTTGGAGCCGCTGGAGGATGGGGACCGCGTTGGCGCCCTTCTTGAAGACCACGATGTACCGGCCGGGGATCGCGTCGGGGTGGTCCTCCCCGTAGACGGGGGCTTCGGTTGCGATGCGGGTGGGCTCGAGGGTTGGGGGGATTGCGGTGGCGTTGGGGGAGGTCTGGCACCCGGCGAGGATCAAGACGAGGAACCCTAGGGCTATACCAATGGTTTTATAGCGCATCCTTTTCCCTCCCAAAGCTGGTTTTTCTCGATGTAATAGGTGGTCGAAGAGGAGAATAACATCTGGTAATATGGATTGTCAACATAGTGTAATGCGCGTATAAATCTACACCAGCTCCAGAAGGCTGCAAAGCGGGGCGCGGCCCGTATGGGCCGCGCCCCGAAGCCTACGCCGTGCCGTTTAGTTCAGGTCCTCGCCCCAGGCGTCCTCGAAGAGCTGCCGGGCCTCCTCCACGGTGATCTCGAGGGCTTGCGAGACCTCCTCGGCCAGGAGGTTCACCGCGCGCCGGAAGGCCTGGCGGTCCAGGTCCGGAAGGCCGCGCTCGACCTCCCAACGGCGCAGCTGGCCGGCGAGCACCGCGATGCGGTACGGGTCGCCCTCAGCCAGGATCTCGGTGACGCGCCGGTGCCGGGCCGCCCATTGTTTGGGCAGGCTCACGCGGCCGTTCTTCAGGCGCTCGAGGATCTCCCCGACCTCCTCGCGTGACAGCGCGGGACGTAGGCCGACCTGGCCGGGCGACTCCACGGGAACAAAGGCTTTGGAGCGCGTACCGGGGAACTCCACCTGGTAGTAGGAGCGCCCAACCCCAGCGACCGTGCGTTTCGCGATGCCAGCCACCACGCCGACCCCGTAAGGGGGCAGCACCACCTTGTCTCCCGGACGGTACTGTTTCACGTGCCCACTCCTTTCATCAGCACCTCGACGAGGTGCGCGATGTACGCTTCCCGCGGGAAGTCGAGTTGCGGGCTGCAACCCAGTGCGGCGAGCGTGGCAGCGGTTAACGGAATATCCAAGTCGGGGCGTAGTTCGCCGGAGCGCACACCGCTTTCCACGAAGCTCTCCAGGATCCTCTGGTACCGCTCGTGCAGGCCCTTAAGCCACCCGGCCTGATCGCTGGGGTGCGCTTCCCGCGCGACCGCGGCCCAGAGCCCCCGCCACTCGTCCACGAAGGCCAGCCGGCGCTCTAAAAGCGCGGCCAGACGCTCCCGGAACGGACGGGCTTCCTGCGTTAGCCGGCGCACGTCTTCGTAAAACGATAGGGTGCGGTGTTCCACCAGCGCCCTGAGCAGATCCTGCTTATCCTCGAAGTAGAGGTAGACGGTGCCCTTGCCTACCTCCGCTTCACGGGCTACATCCTCCACCTTCAGCCCGGAAATCCCGCGCTCACGCAATACCCGGATGGTCGCCTCAAGGATTTGCGTGCGCTTGTCCACGACGTTCCGGGCTTCGGTAGCCACGACTGCAATTATAGCATGACCGTCCGGTCAATTTATGAGAAATTCTGCTCGAATGCCGGGGGTGGTGGGGCGGCGCGTTCACGGGAAACGGGCGGGACGGTCCGACTGCAAGCAGGCTTATCAAAACGTGGATAAATAACGGTATGTATATAATCTTCCCCACGGTCTTGAAGGGGGTGGGTGCGTCCCTTGTGGCTTGCGCGCTGGATGGGTCCTGTCGGCGTGTGGAGGGGGAAGCGCGCACGGTGGGGAGTGAGCCGCGTTCTGTACGTGAAAAAACCTTTTGCGCTCGGGCGTGTGCCCTACAATAAAAGCACAGGGGGGTGAATGGATGCGGCGTCTAGGAACCTACGCCCTCCTTGGAGGCGGCGATCCCCTCCGAGGTGAGACCCGGAAGACGGAGGAGCATCTGTTGCACCTCTCCGGCGGCAAGGCTTTGTTCGTGGTCCCGCAGGCCCTGCAAGCTGAAGCGGACGCCTGGAGCGAGATCTACAAAAGCCTGGGAGCACGGGAGGTGCGCGTGCTGGTCCTCAAGCGCCGGGAGCAGGCGCAGGACGTCGCCGTCGCCGAGACGATCGCGGGCAGCCCGCTGGTCCTGCTCGCGGCGGAGGACGCGGCCCGCTTTTTGAGTCTGGTGGCCGGGACCCGCTTGGTAGAGGCCCTGGCGACCGCTTACCTGCGGGGCGGGATCGTGGCCGCGCTGGGGGGCGTGGCGGGCGTGTTGGGCGCCGCCGCGCCGCTCGTGCGGCAGGGGCGGTTGACGGCCCGTTACGGCCTCGGCCTCCTGCCGGGCCTGGCCATCCTCCCGGAGTTCGAGCAAGCCGGACGGTTCGGCCTGCTGACCCAGCTCGTCGTGGGCAACCCGGACCTCTTGGGCCTCGGCATCGAAGCCCAAAGCGCGGTGCTGGTGGACTTCGAAGGGAACGCTCGGGTCATCGCCGGGCAAGTTACCGTCCTCGATGCGGCGGAAAGCCAGATCTACCGCCGGAGCGTGCGGGGATTGAGGGTGGACGTGCTAGGCGAGGGTGAGACCTTCAAGGTTCCCGTGTATCATGCGTAGGTGCCGAGCGGACGTACGCATGAAGCCATCAACCTCACCGCGCTCGGGCTGTTGAGCGCCGGGTACCTCTACGGACGCACGCAAGGGTACGGTCCACCGGACGAGTGGGCCTTCGCGTTTGTGGGCGGTTACCTGGTCGGCACCTTCCTCATCACGCCGGACCTGGACCTCGCCGAGCGGCGGGTCACGGCAAAGCGCTACTGGGGGGTGCTCGGCTGGCTCTGGGTGCCGTACGGCCTGCTCTTCCGCCACCGTGGTTGGTCCCACACCTGGATCGTGGGGCCCCTGAGCCGCCTCGCCTACCTCGTCCTCCTCCTCTACCTCCTCGGCTGGGTCGCCGGCGGAGCCGCGGAGGCCCTGGGGGTGCGCTGGAGCCTCAACGCTGAACTCGAGCGCCTCTCCCCTGGGGTGCTTTGGGGGGCGCTCGTGGGGTACTACGTCTCCCAGTGGATGCACCTGATCGCGGACGGCATCGCCCCGGACCACGCCTTTAAGCGGCGCGCGTCGGGGCGCCGGAGGTACCGATGAACCGTACACTCACTGGGATTCGCGGGCTTCGGGTCGGGCACTGGACGGACCCCGTGGGGCGGACCGGGTGCACGGTCATCCTCTGCCCTCCGGAGGGGTGCGTGGCCTCCGCCGCTTTCGTGGGGCCTTCCCCCGGAACGCGGGAGGCCGCCTTGCTCGCCCCGGAAAAACGCGTGGCGCGCATCCACGCCCTGCTTTTGACCGGAGGTTCGGCCTTCGGCCTCGCCGCGGCCGATGGGGTGGTGCGCTTCCTGGAGGAGCAGGGCGTCGGCCATCCCACCCCGGCGGGGCCGGTACCGATCGTGCCCGCGGCGGTCATCTATGACCTGATGCTTGGGGACCCCAAGGCCCGCCCGGACGCCGAGGCCGGGTACCAGGCCGCGGCCCGCGCGACCGACGCGCCGGTTGCGGAGGGGGCCGTGGGGGCGGGGGCGGGCGCGAGCGCCGGGAAGTACATCGCCCCCGTACCTACCGGGCTCGGGAGCGCCCTCGTAGAGCACCGTGGCGTGCGGGTGGGGGCGCTCGCGGTGGTCAACCCGGTGGGGGACGTGTACAGTCCGGACGGCCGGCTGCTCGCCGGGCACGGGCGGCGGGAGGCTTTCCTCGAGGCCGCGCTCGGGTTTGGGCACACCACGCTCCTCGCGGTGGGGGTGGAGGCCCCCATCGCCAAGGCCGAGGCCCGGCAGCTCGCGGACGCGGCGCAGGGGGTATTGGGCCGGGTGATCCGCCCCTCGCACACCCCGTGGGACGGGGATGCGGCCTTCGTCCTCGCGACCGGGCGAGGGCCTCAGGCCCCCCTGCCCCTCCTCGCTGCGCTGGTGCAGGAGGCCGTAGTGGAGGCGGTGGTGCGCGCGGCGACGGTAGGGCGTTAGGCAGCTGACCTGGGGTGGGTTCGCGTGTAAAGTAGGAAGTATGGAACTGCTCTTAATCCTCGCGCTCCTAATCGTGATCGGCGGCTTGGCCCTCCTCACTCAGCCGGGCCGCCGGGCGGTGGGGTCGGCCCTGGTCCTGGGCGGCCTCCTGGTTGCGCTCGTGTCGCAGAGCTTCGTGGTGGTCCCCGCGGGCAACGTGGGGGTGGTGTTCAACGTGCTGAGCGGTGTCCAGGACGAGCCGCTGGATGAAGGGCTGCACTTTGTGTTGCCCTTTATTCAGGAGGTCATCCTCTACGATGCCCGCCTACAGGAAATCACCCTCTCGAAGACTGCAAGCCGTGGTGGGCTGGGCCCCATCCAGGCGCGCAGCCAGGAGGGGTTGGACATCGGCGTGGACGTCACCGTACAGTACCGCATCCTCAAGGCGAAAGCCCCCGAGCTCCACCGGGAGATCGGACCGCGCTACCGGGAGACCCTCATCATTCCCCAGGTGCGCAGCAAGGTGCGGGACGCGGTCGGCCAGTTCAATGCCGCCGACCTGATCAGCACCAAGCGCACCGAGCTCGAGCGCAGCGTGACCGAGGCGCTGCGCGCGGCGCTCGCCGAGCACGACCTCGAGCTGGTCTCGCTCCTCCTGCGCGAGATCCGGATTCCCGAGCGCGTCGCGCAGGTCATCGAGGAGAAGCAGACCGCGGAACAGCAGGTGCAGATCGAGGAGAACCGCCGCCGCCAGGCGGAGATCGCGGCGCAGCGCCGCGTGATCGAGGCGCAAGGGGAGCGCGACGCCGCGATCCTCAAGGCCGAAGGGGAGGCCCGGGCCCTCGAGCTGCGCGGCGAGGCGCTCCGCAAGTACCCCGAGGTTATCCAGCTCACCGTGGCGGAGAAGCTCGCGCCCAACATCCAGACGATCATGCTGCCCACGGACGGAAACTTCCTGTTGGACCTGCGGCAGCTGCAAACCCCGAACCGTTAGGCTTTACCTAGGGCGGGACCCCGGGGCGGATGCACGCGCCCCGGGGCGGTTTGTTGGACATATGCAAGAAAATTGATATTATACACCTGGATCATGGATCTGAACTTTAGCCGCGTGGCCTATGCGTACGACCGGACCCGTTACCACCCCCCCGAGGTGTCCGGAAAGATCGCGACCGCGATCACCGCGCCCGTCGAGAAGATCTTCCGGGACCCGCACTTCCTCGAGGTGGGGGTGGGGACCGGCCGGATCGCGGTGCCCATCATCGCGCGCGGCTACCGCTTCACCGGCGTGGACCTCTCCCCGGCCATGCTCGAGGTCATGCGCTACAAGATCGCCGGCGTGGCGCGAAAGGTCCGCCTTGTGGAGGCCGACGTGCGCGAACTGCCCTTCGAAAAGGGCAGTTTTCACGCCGTGATCAGCGTGCACGTGTGGCACCAGATCCGCGAGTGGCAGCGCGCGCTGCTCGAGGTGATCCGCATCCTGCGGCCGGGAGGGTTCTTGTTCGAGGGGTGGGACGAGTGCGTCAAGGACAACGAGGACTGGCGCATCCAGGAGAAGTGGCGCGAGATCCTCGCGGAGATGGGGTACACCCTCGTGCGCGGCCGACACACCCGCCGCCTCGCCGAGGTCGAACGCGCCCTGCGGCAGCTCGGCCTCGAGCCCAAGACCAAAACGATCGCCGAGTGGACCGAGGAGCGCACGCCCCGCCAGAGCCTGGAGATTCTCTCCGAGCAACTGTACTCCTTCACCTGGGAGGTCCCCGAGGAGGTCTTCCGCCCCTCGATCGAGGCGCTCGAACGCTGGATGCTCGAGACCTACGAGGACCTGGACGCGCCCTTCCCGATCCGCTGGCGCTTCGTGCTGCGCACCACCCGCCTGCCCTAGTGCTACCATAGGGCGGGCATATGGACCGGCTCACCCCTGAACGCGCCGCGTTCCTCTTCACTCCCGAAGCCCATGCCGCCCTCGCCCGGCTCGCCACGGCCGACCTCTCCGACGCGGCCCTCCTCCCCCGCATCACCGAACTCCGCCGCCGCTTCACCGCCGAGCAAGCCGCCCTGCTCCTCGAACAAGCCCGGTTGAGGCGCAAGGCCCGAGGCAAGTTCCCCGACGCGGAACGGCTTTTTTTCGTGGCGGAGGCCCTCGAGCAGGCCTCCAGCCTCGAGGCGGCCCGCTACCGCGCGCTCAGCTTCGCCCCGTTCGCGCGCGTGGCCGACCTCGGGGCGGGCATCGGGGCGGACACCCTGGCCCTCGCCGAGGTGGTGCGAGAGGTGATCGCGGTGGAGCGGGACCCGCTCCGCGCCCTCTTCCTCCGGGCGAACGCCGCCGCGCGCGGGGTGGCGGAGCGGGTGCGGGTCCTCGAGGCGGACTGGACCCAGGCATCCCTCGAGGTGGACGCGGCCTTCGTGGACCCTGCCCGGCGCCGAGAAGGGCGGCGCGTGCGGGGGCTCGAGGCGATGAACCCGCCTTTTGCGGCGGTGCTCGAGCTTGTGCAGCGCGTGCGGCACGTGATGGTGAAGCTCGCGCCGAGCGTGCCGCACGAGGCCCGGCCGCGGGGGGCGGAGCTGGAGTTCATCTCCGTGGGGGGGGAGTGCAAGGAGGCCGTGCTGCGCTTTGGGGACCTGCGCCTGGGCGCATCACGCGTCGCGACCGTGCTGCCCGTCGGGGCGCGGCTCACGAGCCGGGATCCGCTGGAGGCCGTGCCGGTGGGGGAACCCCGGGCCTACCTGTACGAGCCGGACGCTGCAGTGATCCGCGCGGGGCTCGTGCAGCACCTCGCGACCCGGCTGGGCCTCGCCCAGCTCGATCCCCGGATCGCGTACCTCACCGGGGAGGCGCGCCACGCCACGCCGTTCGCCCGGGCCTGGCGCGTGCTGCGGCACGGCCCCTTCCACCTCAAGACGCTGAACCGCTGGCTCGCCGAGCTCGAGGCAGGGGCGGTGGTGCTCAAGAAGCGGGGGTCGCCCATCGATCCGGACGCGTTCCGCCGGAGGCTTCGCACCACGCCCGGAGGGCGGCCGGTCACGGCCTTCTTCACGCGTGTGCAGGACCGGCCCTGGATGATCCTGGCTGAGGCGGCTACCCTGGAGGTATGAGACGCATCCAGGTGCGCACGCCCGCCCGCGAAGCACTGGTCAACGTCACGCGCGACCTCGAGGCGGCCCTGGCCGAGCTGGGGCTTCGGGAGGGGGCGCTTTTGGTGTACGCGCCCCACACCACGGCCGGGGTGGTGGTGCAGGAGGGGGCGGACCCGGACGTAGCGCGGGACCTACTCCGGCGCCTTAAGGAGCTCGTGCCCCAGCACCACCCCGCGGACCGGCACGCCGAAGGCAACACCGACGCGCACCTCAAGACCCTCTTCACCGGGAACGCGCAACTCCTGCCGGTCGTAGGAGGACGGCTCGCGCTGGGGCGCTGGCAGCAGGTTTTCCTCGCGGAGTTCGACGGGCCGCGCACCCGCGAGCTGTGGCTCGTGCCGCTGGCGGGACGGGGTTACTCGGGGTAGTCCCGGTACGGCTCCCCCCGGAGGTCCGAGACCAGGTTCACCGCGACCCAAGCTCCGTCCCCCGCGCCGGTGATCGCGTGGTCCGGCACCAGGCCGCGCACCGCCCCGCACGCGTACACCCGCGGGTAACTCGTCCGCCCCTGGAAGTCCGTGTGTACGTGCAACCCGTTGCGCTTCAGGCCCAGCAGGTTCGCCACGATAGGGTCGTCGCGCGTCGCGAGGAGGAGCGCTTCGGCCTTGTGGATCCGGCCGTCCCGTAGCGTGAGGGCGAACACCCCCCCCTCGTCCCGCACGCCCTCCACCCGGCCCGAGACCACCTCCACGCCTTGGGATCGGGCGTGCGCCCGTAACCGCTCGAGGAGCGCCTCTCCCGAAGGGGCTTCCGGAAGGCCCGGGTAGTTCGGTACCCGCGGCACCTCCCGCAGCGCGCTTTGCTCCCCGTCGATCACGAGCACCTTCAGGCCTGCCCGCGCCAAAAACAACGCCGCGGAAAGCCCAGCCGGTCCACCTCCAACGACGATCGCGTCGTGGATCATCACACCTCCCGTTCCTTAATCTTATCGTAAGCCGCTCGCGTATAATCAGCACGATGCCCGCGTTGGACGGGAAGTACGAGATCGGCAAGGAACTACACCAGGACGGCTTCCTCAAAGTCTACGAGGTGGCCGGGCCCGAAGGGGAAGGCACCCTCTACTGGTTCGAGGTGCACACCCCCGAGGCTCGAGCGACCTTCTACCGTTACCGCAAGGCCCTGAAGCACCTCGAGGCGCTCGGGGTGCTGCGGGGCGTGACGATCAGCGCGAAGCCAGGACGGTACTACGTGTTCTGGCCCCGCGTCGCGGCACCCGCCGCCCTCCCCCCCAAGGGCCGACGCGTCCGGCAGGAGGTGGGGCGGGTCCTGGAGGCCCTCGCGCCCTTCCATTACGCCTTGCCCGACCTGGACCTCCGCCTGGAGGAGAACGGCCTGGTCGTCGCGGACCTCAAGCCGCTCGCCCAGCACGCCCCCGAGGAGATTCCCCGATTGAACGGGCAGTTCGCGCGCTACACGCGCCCCCGCCCCGCCCGCCGCGCCCGCCGCCCGGCGTGGGGGTGGGTGCCCGGCCTGCTCATGGCCGTGCTCGGCGCGGTCGCCCTGGGGCAAGGGATGTACCGGTACCTGAACCCTCCGGAGTACACCCTGCCGGACCTAAGGGGGCTTTCCCCCCGCGCGGCCCTCGAGCAGGTGGACGATATGGGGCTCCGCATCGAGTTCCGCGAGGCGAGCGACCTCACCCAGCCCCGCGACGTGATTCTGGAGCAGAGCCCGGACCCGGGCACGCGCGTCAAGCCGGGGCGACGGCTCGAGCTGGTCCTGAACCGCCCCAAGTCCGGCCGGGTGCCCGAGCTCGTGGAGATGGGGGTGGGTGAGGCCCAGCAAGCGCTCGAGGACAGCGGGTACGCGGTGGGCCGGGTGATCTACGTGCACGCGGACGCGCCCCAGGAAACGGTGATTGCGACGCGCCCCGCGGCGGGCACGCCCCTCGCGCTAGGGCAGTCGGTGGACCTGCTCGTCTCCCAGGGCCCTGAGGAGGCGCGGACCGTGCTGCCGGACCTCAGGGGGCTTTCCCTGGAGGAGGCGCAGTACCTGCTTTCGGTCGCGGACCTGCGCGTCGGCGCGATCCAGGAGGAACTGTCCCCCGCCCCGCCGGGAGAGGTGCTGGACCAGTCCCCCCCGCCGGGCACGGTCCTCGCGGTGGGCAGCCCGGTCACGTTGAAGGTCTCCACGCAGGCCGAGGTCCTCCTGCCGGCCGAACCCCCTGGGCCGCTACTGCCGCAGGAGTTCACCGCGCCCCTCGAGCCAGGGCCGGCCCTGCCGTCGCCCGCGCCGGCTGGGGAGGAACCGGCACCCGACCGCTCGCGGCCTGCCCCGACCGAGCTCGAACCGGAACCGCAAGCGCTCGAGCCGGCGCCGAGCCTGCCACCCGGCGCGCGGCTGGTCCCGGTCCGTATCCCGATCGCGCGTGACCTGGGCGAAAGCCCGGTGCACGTGCGGCTCGTTGTGGTGGACGAGAACGGCGGGCGCGAGGCCTTCAACACCTTCGTGCAGCCGGGCAGCGTTCTCGAGGGCAGCCTGGAGGTGCGGGGCGCGGCCACCTTCCGCCTGTACCTGAACGACTTCCTGTACCAGGAGTGGCAGAGCCGCCCGTGAAGCTAGTAAAGGGCGCGCAACCACGCGACGGCCTCCCGGATGGGGAGGGCCACGCCCCGCTCGTCCGGACGGGACTCGAGCCAGGCCTCGAGGTGTTCGGGACTTGGGAAGAGGTGCAGGTGGTCGCAGATGGGGTTCCCGGGCGCGTCCTGGGGGCCGCTGCCCCACCAGAACACCGCGGTGTCCGGGGTGGCCCGGGTGAGGGCGTGCGCTTCGATCACGAGGTGCGTGGGCGCGCCGCAGTGGGGGCATTCCGCGCGGACCTCGCCCCGCCCCCGAAGCAAGGCGGTCATGAGCGCGTCGTACGCGCACATCACCTGGATCGTGGCGCCGTCGGGCAGGTCTAGGCGGTAGCCGCGCGCTTGGGTGCACGCCCCGATGACGGCGTGGCCCGCCTGCACCTGCTCGAAGAAAGCGCGGCGGGCGGGGTCCGTGCGGTTGCGTTCCCGCAGCAGGGCGCCGAAATCCGCGGGGGTCGTGGGGGGGCGCGCGAGCCGGTAGATCCTGTGGAGGCGCGCCGCAAACTCGGGGTCCAGCGGTTTGTGCATCATCTTTCTTCCTCCAACACGCAACCCTTACTCCTCGGGGGGTGGGGAGGAGTCGGGCCACGCGGTGACGCCCGCCCCTCCGGCCACGAGCCCCTGGGGACCCCAGGCCACGGCGTGCACCGGGCCGGGGAGCGGCCCGAGGACCTGGAGGGGCCGGCCGCTCCCCGCCTCCCAGATCCGGACCGTGAGGTCCGCCCCGCCGCTCGCGAGGCGATTGCCTTCCGGGCTCCAGGCCAGGGCCAGGACCTCCCCCTCGGGCCCGGAGAGGACGGGGCCTGCCCGCCATCCGCCGACCGCCCAGAGGTGCACCTGCCCTGTCTCGCCTCCAGCCGCGAGCCACGCCCCGTCCGGGCTCCAGGCGAGTGCGCGGACCACGCCGCCCAGGGGGAGGTCCCGCACGGGCCTTCCCGAGGTCCAGACCCGAACGACGCCGGCATACCCCCCAGCCGCGAGGTGCGCGCCGTCCGGGCTCCACGCGAGCGCCGCGATCCCGGGGCCGGGACCGGAGAGGGCGCGCACTTCCGCGGTTCCCGAGCGCCACAACCGCACCACGCCGTCCGCGCCACCTAGCGCGACCTCGAGGCCGGTGGGGTTCCAGGCGAGCGCAAGCACGAGGCGCTTCCCGACCGGAACCCGCCGGAGCTCGCGGCTCGAGCCGACCGCCCACACCCGCACGGTCGCGTCGCGGCTCGAGCTGATGAGCCGCGTGCCGTCCGGACTCCAGGCCAGGGCCAGGATCCGTCCAAAGTGCCCGGTGAGGCGCTGGAGTTCCGCGCCTGTGGCCGCGTCCAGGATCACCAGGGCGTGGTCGGCGCTCGATGCGGCGAGGCGAGCGCCGTCGGGGCTTAAGGCCAGGGTGTCCCCGAAGCCGACGGTTCCGGGGCGTTGCCAGGCGGGGAGGGTGGGCAAGGGGAGGCTTCCGAGGGCGAGGGGGGTGAGGAGCCCTCCGACGATCCAGAAGGCGCGCTTAACCCGCATCCGACGCGGCCCGGTGCACGCCGCCGAGCGCGCTCGAGATCCCCTCGGCCAGCGTGGGGTGAATGTGGATCGCGTCGCGCAGGTCTTGGTGGGTGGCCCCGGCCTGGATCGCGACGACGAGCTCGTGCACCAGCTCGGCGCCTTCCGCGGCGAGCACGCTGGCCCCCAGGATCCGTCCGTTGCGTGCGTCCGCGACGATCTTGATGAGGCCCTCGGGTTCGCCCAGCGCGCGGGCTTTGGCGACCTTGTTCATGGCGTAGGTGCCGACCTCGACGGGGTACCCCGCCTGGCGGGCGGCGGTCTCGGTCAGGCCAACCCGGCCCAGCTGCGGGTCGGTGAACACCGCGTAGGGCACCACCCGCCCTTCGATGGAAAGGGCTGCGCCCTTGGTGAGGTTCTGGTACACGATGCGGGCGTCGTCACGGGCGGTGTGCGTGAACATGGGGCCGCCCCGCACGTCCCCCAGCGCGAACACCTTGGGAGCGGTCGTCTCCAGGTGCGGGTTGACCCGGATGAAGCCCCGTTCGTCCCGCGCCACCCCCGTGGCTTCCAGCCCCAGCCCGTCCGTATTGGGTACGCGCCCCGCCGCGAGCATAAGGCGCGCGGCGCGCACCTCGCGCACCGCGTCGCGCTGTTGCACGGTGAGCGCGATCCCGGACCCGTCCCGGCGCACCCGCACGGCCTCGGCCTCGAGCAGCACCCGGATGCCTTCGGCCTCGAGGACCGCCTGCAAAGCGGCGGCCACATCCGGGTCCTCCTGGGGCAACAGCTGCGGCGCGCGCTGCACGATCGTGACCTCGCTCCCGAACCGGCGGAACATCTGGGCGAACTCGCACCCGATGTACCCGCCCCCCACGATCACCAGCGAGGCGGGCAGCTCGGTGAGGTCGAGGGCGGTGGTGGAGTCGAGCCAGTCCACCGTTTCGAGGCCCTCGATGGGGGGGATGCGGCCCCGCGCGCCGGTGTTGATGAAGACCCACTCAGCCCTATAGACCCGGTCGCCCACCGCGACGGTGCGTTCCTCCACGAAGCGCGCCTCGCCCTGGATGAGCTCTACGTTGGGGGTGCGCTCGAGGTTGCGCGCGGCTCCTTCCCGGATCGCGCGGACGAGCGCGTCCTTGCGGGCGACGGCGCGGGCCAGGTCGAAGCGCACCGGCCCCTCGATCACGACGCCGTACTCGAGGGCCCGCCGCACCTGGTGCGCGACCTTGGCCGAGGCGATCAGGGTTTTGGTGGGGATGCACCCCCGGTTCAGGCAGGTGCCGCCGAGCGTGTCTTTCTCCACCAGAAGGGTGTGAAGCCCCTTGCGGCCCAGCCGGATCGCGAGGGGGATGCCGGCCATGCCCGCGCCGATGACGATGGCGTCCACGTGTTCCATCCTTTACTCCTCTCTGTAGCGAAGTCCTGGGGTGCGCAGCGCCGCGCCGAGCGCGAGGGCGAGCACCGCGGCGGCCACCCCGAGCCAGCGCCCCAGAGCGGAGTTCAGGGTGAGGAAGCTGAGGTTGTACCCCAGGAGGTACGCGCCCGCGCCGATGAGGAGCAGGCCCCCGAGGGGCTCGAGGTACGCGCTGGCGCGGCGGAGGCGTTTGAGGGAGGCCTCCTTGCCCAGAGCGGCCGCGAGGGCGGCACCGGCGAGGACCGCGCCCATCCCGAGGCCGTAAGCGAGGAGCGCGGCGAGGCCCGCGCCCGGTCCAGAGGCGAGAGCCACGCCGGTCACGGCTAGGAAGACGGGGAGGGTGCAGCCCAGGCTCGCGAGGCCGTAGGCCACGCCGAACCCGTAGAACTCGCTGATGCGGTGGCCGGTGGGGGCGCGCATCTGTACGAGGTGGAGTCCCACGCCGCGCCCTGCGAGGGTGAACCCCCCGAAGACGAGCAGCCCTACGGCAAGCGCGAGGTTCACATAAGGGAGCCAGCTGGCCAGGGTCAAGCCGAGCAGGGCTACCAGAATCCCGACCCCGGTAAAGGCACTCAGGGTGCCGAGGGCGAGCAGCGCGCCGACCCCGAGCCCGCGGGCGCTCCCGTGCCGGGCGAGGAAGCGCCCGAGGATTGCCGGGAGGAGGGCGAACCCACAGGGGTTCAGGGTGGCGAACGCCCCGGCGGTGAAGGCGTAGGTGAGGAACTCAAGATTCACAGCATCTCCTCCAGAAGGCGCCGCAGCGTCTTTGCGGACACCTTACCGACGAAGCGCTGGACGAGGCGGCCGTTGGCGTCGAAGATCATAGTGGTAGGCATGCCGCGCAGCCCGAACCGTTCGATGGAGACCCGGCCGCTTTCATCCAGGTATACCGGGTAGGTGATGCCCAGGCGTTGGATCATGCGCTTGGTGTCCTCCTTAGGGGTCTGTACTGCGATACCCACGAACGCAACGCCGCGTTCTTTGAGGTCACGGTAGACCTCGAGGAACCCTGGAATCTCCGCCCAGCAGCTGGGGCATATCCCGGCTATAAACGTGACCACCACGATCTGTCCCGTATAGCGGGAGAGGTCTAGATCCGCGGCTTCACCTGCGATGCCTGGAATGGTGGGTTGTTGAGCGAAGGCGGAGGTCGACCATCCGATCACGGACAGGAGCAGGAGGGCATAGAGAAGACCACGGATCTTGTTGAGGATTAGGCGTTCGGGCCGAAGCGTATAGGTGTATCCTTGCAGGTCTTGTGGGGTTAGGGAGCGCATCGGTTCACCTCCGTCAGCAACACCCGGTGAGACCGGGGTACTGGATCGCGAGCCAGCTAAGGAGTGATTCCACCCCCTCCATTTCCAGGGTGAGGGGGTCCTCCACACCCTCCACCACCAGGCGGAGGGGGTCCTCCACACCCTCCACCACCAGGCGAGGGCACGGGGACCTGTCCGTCGGGGAAAACCGGAGCCGGAGGGGGCGTCGCGCCGCGACCTCGAGCCAAAGGGACCGCCTGTCCTCGCACCTGGGGCAGCCGGGGCGGTAGCGCAGCTCCACGCGGGGCCCCAGGATCGCCAAGGGGTATGCCCGCAGCAGCCCGGCGCAGGTCGCGTCGTCCGTGGGGTAGGCCGCCCCGTCCACCACCACCCAAAGGGGACGGGGGGGTGTTTGACCGCAGACGGCGCAGGGGACGGGGTCGGGCGCTTCCATCTCATGCGCAGCAGGAGAGCTTGTGCACGTCGGTGTCCAGCGCTTGCGCGACCAGCCGGAGCCCTTCCGCGAGGGTGAGGTAGGGGTGGAAGGTGTCGATCAGGTCGCGGTAATGCAGGGCGTGCTTCACCGCGAGGATGCCTTCCTGCAGCACCTCCCCGGCCTCGGGCGCGAGGACGTGCACGCCGAGCACGGTGCCTTGTGCGTCCACCACGAGTTTGATCAGGCCCCGAGTGTCCGCCGCGGCGAGGGCCTTGGGGACGGCCTCGAGCGGCAGCCGGGCGGCCCGCACCTCCCCGTGGGCCTGCCGCGCGGCCTCCTCCGTGAGGCCGACCGCGGCCAGGGCGGGGTCGGTAAAGGTGACGCGGGGTACGGCGGTGAGGTCCAGGGGGGTTTCCTCCCCCAGCGCGTTCCGGGCGGCGACGCGCCCGGACTGGGCCCCCACGTAAACGAACTGCGGCAGGCCCGCCACGTCCCCCGCGGCGAAGATGCGTGGGTTGGTGGAGCGGAGGTGCGCGTCCACCCGCACCTCACCGGCCCGGCCCACCTCCACGCCGGCGGCCTCGAGGCCGAGGCCTTGGGTGCGCGCGCGGCGGCCGGTGGCGACGAGGAGGCGCTCGGCGGTGTACACGCCGTTTGGGGTGTGCACGCGGTAGGCTCCGTCGCGTTCGACGCGGGTCACCTGGGCGTTCGTGTGGATCTCGAGGCCTTCAGCCGTCAGGTACCCGCGGAGGGCGGTGGTGAGCTCGGGGTCCTCGGCGGGCAGCAGGTACGGCAGGGCCTCGAGGACCGTGACGCGGGTGCCGAAGCGGGCGTAGGCCTGGGCGAGCTCGAGGCCGATGGGTCCCCCGCCGATCACGACGAGGCTTTCGGGCAGGGCCTCGGGGGAGAGGGCTTCGATGTACGTCCAGGGCCGGGCCTCCGCGAGGCCGGGGATGGGGGGGAGGGTGGGGGTGGCGCCGGTGGCGAGGACGTAGGCGCCGGCCGTGAGGACCTGGTCGCCCACCGAGAGCCGTTCGGCGTCCAGGAAGCGGGCCGTGCCCTGGAGGAGGGGGACGCCGGCGGCCTCGAGGACGTCGGCGTACTTCTCCTGGCGGAGGGTTTGGATCAGGGCGTCTTTTTGGCGGAGGACCTCGGCGAAGTCGAGCGCGGCGCCTTTGGGGCGCACCCCGGCGAAGGGGGAGTGGGTGGCCTTGTGGTAGGCCTCGGCGGCGCGCAGGAGGGTTTTGGAGGGGACGCACCCCACGTTGACGCAGGTACCGCCGATCGTGCCGGCCTCGACGACCAGCACGCGCGCGCCGCGTTCCTTGGCCTCCAGGGCCGCGCCCATGCCCGCCGAGCCGCTGCCGATCACGATCAGGTCGTACGCCATCATGCCCCCCTGGGGGATGCGCCGTACCCGGCAGCCTCGACGGCCGCGGCCAGGGCCTCGGGGGTGGCCTCGCCGTGGACTTCGGCCTCCTTCTTGAGGTAGTTGACGCGCACTTTTTCAACGCCGGGGACGTTTTTAAGGGCGCGTTCGACCGTGCGGGCGCAGTGCGCGCAGGTCATCCCGGTGATCTTGAGTTTGACAGGGGTCATTCGTGGCTCACCTCCGGAGATCCATATCCCCTAGTAGGGGATATCCGTATACTCAGGTTACTCTGTTGTGGAATTCCCTGTCAACTACGGGAAAATTCATCCAGATTTCATTCGGGATTCATATCCCTATCCGGGGGATATGTTTTCCCCTGGAGGAGTTAGGTAAACACACCGCCCCTCCCCATCGCACGCCGGATCGGGGTGGGCCTCCGCCCAGCGGAGCCGCGCCTCGAGCGCACGCCGGAGCGCCTCGAGCTCCGCGATCCGGCGCGCTACCGCTGCCACCTTCTCCTGGAGCAAGCGGCGCACGTGACGGCAGGGGGGGCGGCCCCCCGCCTGCGCTTCGAGGATCCGCCGGATCTCCTCGAGGGTGATCCCCAGGGCCTGGGCCTGCTTGATGAAGCGCACCCGCTCCACGGCCGCCTCCGTGTAAAGCCGGTACCCTCCCTGGGTGCGCTGGGCGGGCTGCAAAAGGCCCTGGCGCTCGTAGAAGCGCAGGGCATCCCGGCTGACCCGGGTGTGGGCGGACAGTTCCCCGATTCGGTACATGGCGCTACCACCTATTTTAAGCTCCGGATATACGCGAGGATGGCCTCGATCTGTTCGGTGGAAAGCTTCTGGGCGAAGTCCTGCGGCATGACGTTCGGCGGGAAGCCCTGCACGATCTTGGCGTTGGGGCGCAGGATCGACTCGCGCAGGTACGCCTCATCGGCCACGGCCTCCCCACCCCCCGCCAAAGGCCGCCTCGAGCCGTACAACCCCTTCCATGTGGGGCCGATGCCCGGCCGGCCGTCGGCGGAGTGGCAGGAGGTGCAGCCGAACCGCGCGGCCAGCGCCTTTCCCTGGAGGATTGGGTCCGGTTCCGGAGCGGCCGGTTCGGCCGCCGGGTAGAGGGGCGCGCACCCAGCCAGAGCGAGCCACAACAGCACCCAAACGCTGCGCCTCATGGCCCACCCCTTTCCGCGCGCGACCGGTCATGCGCGCGGGATGCGACCTCCTCCATGGGGAACCAGTCGGGGTTGGTCAGGACCGTCCAGGTGACGTCAACCTTGGAGCCCACTGGGATGTCCGGCCCGGCCGTGACGCGAATGACCCGGTACCAGCTACCCCCCGCGGGCGCCTCGTACACGAACGCCATGCAGAAACAGGTCAACCAAGCGTGCGGCACCTGGTCCACAGGGTGGATCTGGTAGGGTTCCGCCACGAAGGTGACCGCATGGTCCGTGGGGTTGCGGTACACAGGGTGATCATCCGCGCCTCCCCTGGCTCGAGGAAGAGCACTCCTCCCTCGATGCCTGCGCCCGCGGGCACCGCCTGCCCCGACTCAAGGGACTCCATCGCCCAGAGGCTATTCACCTCAGGGTCGGGCGTGTGGAAGGTGAGCCCCTCCCCAGGCAAAGGGTCGGGCAGGTAGGCGACCCGTAGCCGCATCGCGATCTTCCCCGGGGGCGGGTCGGGGATGGTGCTCGAGGCGTTCACGATGTACGCCTCCGGAACGGGCACGCGGCCGGCCGATTGCGGCATCGTGCCTGGAAACAGCATCGTGCACGCCGCCAGCAGGGGTACGGTCACACCCAGGATCGAAGCGCGCTTCATGCCGTCCTCCTCACTCTCCTTCCTCGAGGAGCACCACCGGCCAGGTCACGATGACCTTAGCGCCGGGCGGGGTGTTCGGGGCCACGCCGACCTGGATCGTGCGGAGGAACGCGCCTCCTGGCGGTGCCTCGAATGGGATCGAGGCACACCAGCAGCGGGCGCGCGCGAAGGGCAACGCCGCCTGCGGATCCACCTCCGGCGCGACCACCAGGAACCGGATCTCCCGATCGGTGGGGTTTTCGTACACGACCTCGAGGCTGTAGAACTTCCCGGGCTCGACGAAGGCGATGCCGTTTTCGAGGAGCGATCCCTTGGGCACCGCCGCTCCCTGGGGCAGGGAAAGGGTCGTCCAGAGCCGGCGGACCTCCGGGGCCGCCAGGTAGAACCGGAACTCACCCGGGATGCGCGCGTTGATCGCGCGTGCCAGGAACTGGACCGTGACCTGGCCCTTGGGCGGGTCGGGCAGGTACTTGGTGTGGCTCGGCCCGATATCGCGGAGGTCCAGCGTGAGGGGCGCGAACGGTTCCGCTGCCGTTGGCCCGGACTGCGCTACCCCGAACGCTCCCACGGCGATCCCCAGCAAGCACGCGGCTGCGCCGAACCGATTCAGGGTCCTATTCATTCCGCAAGCCTCCTTCCGCCCTATCCGGGCGGCCTCCGGGATGTCGCTGAATTCAGGGTTATAGTGTAAACCCTGGAGCAAGCTCCAGGGTCAATCCCTCCCCGAGAGGACTCCCGGCACGACCCACGCCTCCGGGTCCACCGGCACCCCCCGCACCCGCACCTCCCAGTGCAGGTGCGGGCCCGTCACGAGGCCCGTCTGCCCCACGTACCCCAGGACCTCCCCTTGCCGCACCACCTGCCCGGCGCGCACCGCGAGGCGGCTTAAGTGCCCGTACCCGCTGCACACCCCAAGGCCGTGCCGCAGGATCACCGCGTTGCCCCGCACCTCGAGCGGCTCGGCGAGCGCCACCACCCCGTCCGCCGGCGCGTACACCGGGGCGCCCTCCGCCCCCTTGAGGTCGGTCCCCGCGTGGTAGCTCGTGTACGGCCCGCCGTTATACGCGCGCCGCGTCCCAAAGCGAGAGGTCCGGACCGGAGGCTGCACCGGGTACCGCCACGGCCCCCGCCAGCGTTGCACCAGCTCGAACGCCGCGCAAACCGCGCGCACCCGCTCGAGCTCCGCGCGCACCCGCCCGGCCTCGAGGAGCCCGCTCCGGCTTGGGGGAATGCGGATCACCTCGCGCGCGTACCCCCCGTCCACCACCCGGAGCGGCAAGCGCAAGGCGATCCCGGGACCGGTGACCTCGAGGTCGTGCACGCCCGGCGGCGTGAGCGCGCCGACCGCGACCACCCCGACCGCCGCGCCTTCCCGGGGAGCCAGGGGGTAGCGCACCCCCTGGAAGCGAGCCTCGAGGGGAACGGGCCGCTCCAGCGCGACCCGCACCCCGAACGCCTGGCCCTGCACCACGGGGTGGGGCGTGACCCGTACGCCTTGGATGGGGGCCGGCCAGGTCTGAGGCCAGGGGTGTTCGCCGGGAATGCGGAGGCGCTGCCCGACCGCGAGCACGTTGGGGTCCTCGAGGCGGTTGGCTGCGACGAGCGCTGGGATTGTGGTGCCGTAGCGCTGGGCGATGCGGTAGAGGGTGTCCCCGGGCTGCACTTCGTACCAGACTGCTGGCTGCGCGAGCGCGAGGCTCCCCCCCCAGACGACGAGCCACAGAAGCCACCTTAGGCAACACGGCATCTACCCTCATGCTACCGGAGCGGCACCCGTCACACGTGTGGCGCCGGTCTCGTGCGAAGCTGAAAAAGAAGTGATTGAGCGAGAAGGTCCCCACCCCGACTCCAGCACGGACGCCTCCTGGCGCGTCTACGCGTCGCTCGAGGTGGACGGACGCGCGCTGGTACTGGAGTGGCGTCCCCTGCAGGTCCCCGAGACTCAGGACGCGGTGGTGCGGCTGGGCGGCGTGGGGGGGGTGGAGCTGGCCGCGTTCGAGGCGTACTGGTTGACCCTCCGTATCCGGCACAGCGAACCCTGGGGCAAGCCCGGCCTTGCCTGGGTGCCGCCGCTCCTCGTGGTGGGGCTTGAACGCTACACCCTCACCCCCCGCACCGCGGTGATGCTCGCGGGTGCGCTGCGCGACCTGCTGTACGAGATGGGGTACGGGCGCGACCCCGAGACGAACCGCGCCTTTTAAACGGCGTGCACCTCCGCGCTCCGCAAGCGAAACGCCGCGTCGAACTCGTACCGCGCGTGGAACGGCGGCGCGTCAAGGTCCACCGCTCGGGCGAAGAACCGCGCGTCCGCTGGCGGTAACGCCAGGCGCGGCACCTCGCGCACCGGCCACCAGGCGAGCCGGCCTTCCGGGCTTTCCTCCCGGAGCGTCCCCGCCCATTGGGTGGCGGCGTACAAAAAAAGCACCCACCAGTCCGGGCCGTGCGGTACGTGCTCCACGATCGTCACCACGGCGCGGAACCGCAGGTCGTGCGCCGCGAGCCCCGTCTCCTCCCGAAGCTCCCGCAACGCGCCCGCCCTGGGGTCCTCGCCCGGCTCGAGCTTCCCTCCGGGCGGCACCCAAAGCCCTAGGTTCGGCTCCTTGGCCCGGTGCATCAGGAGCACCTGCCTGTCTCGCAAGCAGTAGATCAGGGTCCCGAGTCGCGGCTGCATCCCCCTCATCCTAGACCGCCCGAGGGCCGTGCGCTGCGATACCTCCCCGTCCCCCGCCGCCCCCTACCCTTAGGGGGAAGGCGCGAGGACACCGTTCGCTCCGAGCACAAGCCGGGAAGGGGGTTGCATGCGCGGTACCCAGGCGGAAGTGCTGGTCCTTGACCTCGACGGCACGCTTCGAGACCTCGTCCAGACCGACGGTAAGATCCCTCAAGCGACCCTCGAGGCGGTCTGCCGCGCGCACCACGCGCGTCCGCGGCTGCACGTGGTGGTGAACACCGGGCAGACGCTCGAGCACGTGATGGGGTTGGTGCAGCAGGTTTTCGGGCGGCGCGTGGTGTATTCGGGGCGGTTCGCCGTCGTGTACGAGCACGGGGCGGGCGTGTACCTCCCCGGGCCGTTAGGGGTGCGTAAGATCCCGCTCTACGCGCTTTTGGATCGCCGGCTGCTGCGCGTGTTCGACCGCGTGCGCGAGGGCATCTTCCACGCGTGCCGCACCGCGTTGGGGTGGGGGTGCCGGGAGTTCCACCTCCAAGGGAACGAGTTCAACATCGCCCTCAAACCCAACGCGCCCGAGGGCAGCCGCGAGGCGGACCAGGTGTGCCGCACCGCCGCGGCTTTACTGCTGCGCGTGCTGGCCGAGTGCGCCGCGGCCGAGGACGGCCAGAACGCCTCGGCCCTCGAGGCGGCCCTCGCCCTGGAGGCCCGGCGGGAGGCGAAGCTTTCCTTCCTGCCCCCACCGAACCGGGCCGCGCCGAGCGTGCCGGACTGGCTCGCGGTGCAGTTCTTTTACTACCCCGCGGACCTCGTGGGCCTCTCCGCCCGGCAGCTCACCAAGGTCACCGGCCTCGAGGCCGTCCTGCACGCTTGGGGGCTGGACCAACCGCGGGCGGTGGTGCTGGGGGACGGGGAGGACGACCTCGAGGTCATGCGGGCTGTGGCGGGGTGGCCGGGAAGCCTCGTGGCTTGCCCGGAGGGCGCGCGGGAAGCGGTGCGCGCGTACGTGACGGCGGCGAGCGGGGTGGTGTACCCGCCGGGCCGGGCGGAGCTGGCCCTGGAAGCTGCGGGGCTGGCGGGCGCTTAGAACAACCGGTCGATGGCTTTTAAGAGCTCCTCCACGTCGCGCTCGCGGCCTTCGCCCAGGACGCAGGAGGTGAGGTGGGCTTTTAAGAGTTCCGCCTCCACCTTGCCGACCGCGGAGGCGATCGCGGCGAGTTGGAGGAGCACGTCGTTGCAGGACTGGCCTTCCTCGAGCATGCGTTTCACGGCACGCACGTGCCCTTCGATGCGGCTCAGCCGGTGCACGAGCCGCTTCTGGGTGTCCTCCGGGAGTTCGCTGACCTTCACGGGCTTTAGCATACCCCGAGGTTAGGCGAGCGCGAGCGCGACGAGCCCACCGAAGGCCGTCGCGATCGTGTTGTTGAGGTTGTTCCCCCACCAGGGAACGCGCTCCTCCAGGTAAAACCCGGTGAGGCTGTCCAGCACCGCGCCAGCCACACCACCCAGGAACACCGCCATGGATTGTGTCGCGAAGAACGGCGCAGCCAGGGAGAGGAGGGCGCTGCCCGCGAGGAGCGCGAGGGTCCCGTGGAGGCTCACGGCGGCGTTCGTGCCGCTCGGGACTCGTCCCCGGTCCGGCCGCCACGCCCAGGGGGCGGCGCGGCCTACCTCCGTGGCGAGCGTGTCCGCGAGGGCAGCTCCGAGCGCGCCCAGGAAGAAGGCGGGGCTACCCAGCGCGAGGGCGAGCGCAGCGGGCAGCCCGTTCGCGAGGACCTGAGGCGCGGTGCGCCCGCGCCGGTCCTCGCTGTTGGGGTTTCGGCGGCTCGCCCAGTGCCCCACCGCCACGAACGCCAGGAGGAGGAAGGCAGCAGGAAGCCCACCCCCGTACAGGACAAGCCCGCCCACGAGCCCTGCGGCCCACGCGCTGCCCGCGCGGAGCCAGCCGAGCCGTTCGGCCGCGAGCCCTACGCCGTACGCGAGCGCGAACCACGCCAGGAGCATGGGGTTACATTCGGGTGATCCGGCGGATCTCCGGGATCTTGCGGATGCCTTCCTTGATCCGCGCGAGTTCTTGCGCGTCCTTGACCTCGAAACGCAGCTGCATCGAGGCGGTCGTGCCGCTCACCTGCGTGTCCGCACTGAGAACGGACTTGCCCATCAACGCGAAGACGTTCAGCACGTCCCGCAACAACCCCGCGCGGTCGTCCGCTTCGATGTGGAGCTGCACCAGGTACGTGCCGTTTGTGCTCGAGTCCCACCGCGCGGCGAGGCAGCGCTCCGGCTGCTCGCGCAGCAGGCGCTTCATGTTCGGGCAGTCCGTGCGGTGCACCGTCACGCCCCGACCGCGCGTCACGTACCCTAGGATCGCGTCGTCCCGCACGGGGCGGCAGCACGAGGCCATCTTGATGGGCGCTTTGAGGTCCCCTTCGAGGTACACGCCCAGGTTCAGGGGTTGTTTCTTGTCGGGGGGCGGCGCGATGCGGGGCGTGCGTTCCTCCTCCGGGACCAATAGGCGCGCGACCTGCGCGGTGGTGACGCGCCCTTGCACGATCGCGAGGTACAGGTCCTCGGGGGAGGCGTGCCCCAGGAGTTTCTGCGCGATGGCCTCGAGCTCCGCCTCTTTGGGGAGGGGCAGGCCGCGCCGCTTGAGGTACTTCTCCAGGGCGCGTTGGCCTTTAACGAGCGTTTCACCGCGCTCTTGCTCGCGGAAGAAGTGCCGGATCTTGCTGCGCGCGGAGCGGGTCTTGGCGTAGTTCAGCCAGTCCTTGGAGGGGCCGGTGGAGGCTTTGGAGGTGATGATCTCCACGATGTCCGCGTTTTGCAGCTCGTACGAGAGGGGCACGATCCGCCCGTTCACCTTGGCCCCGATCATGCTGTGCCCGACCTCGGTGTGGATGTGGTACGCGAAATCCACCGGGGTCGCGCCTTTGGGAAGGTTGATGATCTGGCCTTTGGGCGTGAAGACGAAGACCCGGCCGCCCAGAAGGTCTTTCGTGACGGCCTCGACGAACTCCCGCGAGCTGGAGAACTCCTGCTGCCACTCCTGGATCGCGCGCAGCCAGCTCACGCGGCGCTTGACTTCCTCGGGGTTCGTCAGGCCTTCCTTGTACAGCCAGTGCGCGGCGATCCCGTACTCGGCGATGCGGTGCATCTCCCGCGTGCGGATCTGCACCTCGAGGGGCATGCCTTGCCAGGTGATGACCGTGGTGTGCAGGGACTGGTACCCGTTGGGTTTGGGCATCGCGATGTAGTCCTTGACCCGGCCGGGGATGGGTTGCCATAGCGCGTGCACGAGGCCGATCACGTGGTAGCACACTTGTTTTTCGCGGGCTTTGGCTTCCTCGGGGTCGCTGCTGGGGCGCGGATCAAGGATGACGCGCAGGGCGAGAAGGTCGTAGATTTGCTCGAGGGTTTTCCCGTCGCGCTCCATTTTTTTCCAGATGCTGTAGAGGTGCTTGGTGCGCCCCGTGACGGTGTACTCCTGCACCGCGAGTTTCAGCACGTAGTCTTTGGCGAGCGCTTCTTCGAGCGCGGCTTTGGCGCGTTCGACGATCGCTTGGTGTTCGGCGCGGTGGTGGCTGAGGCGCACCTCGAGGGCCGCGCACTCTTCGGGGTGCAGGTACCGGAACGCGAGGTCCTCGAGCTCCCATTTGATCTGCCCGATGCCGAGGCGGTGCGCGAGCGGTGCGAAGATCTCGAGGGTTTCGCGGGAGATGCGTTGTTGTTTTTCGGGGGGCATGAACTCGAGGGTGCGCATGTTGTGTAGGCGGTCGGCGAGTTTGACGATGATGATGCGCACGTCCTCGGTCATGGCGATGAACATCTGCCGGAGGTTTTCGGCTTGTTCGTCCTCGATGGATTCCGCGATCTTGGGGAGTTTACTGACTTTGGTTTCGCCTTCGACGATGCGCCGGACGGTGGGCCCGAAGCGGGCTTCGATCGCGTCGAGGGTGACGTCGGTGTCCTCGACCGTGTCGTGGAGGAGCCCGGCGATGAGGGTGTCTTCGTCCATCTTGAGTTCGGCTAGGATGCCCGCGACGGCGACGGGGTGCGTGATGAAGGGGTCGCCGCTTTTGCGGTGCTGTCCGTCGTGCGCGGTGAAGGCGAACTCCAGGGCTTCCTGCACCCGGTTGCGTTGTTGGGGGGTGAGGTAGCCGAGCTTGGGTTCGAGGTGCTTCCAGAGGGTGTGGGGTGTGACTAGGGAGGTCATCATGATCGCGGAAAAATGAAAAAGCTACTTTTATTCTAGCACGGGGAATTGTGGTCTGGGCGGGAATTGAAATGCGTAACCCCCCCTGGTTGGGGGGGGTGTTTTGGTGCCGGGAAGGGGACTTGAACCCCTACGGCCTTAGCGGCCACTAGCCCCTCAAGCTAGCGCGTCTACCAATTCCGCCATCCCGGCGTACCGACGCGCAAGGCTATATTAGGCACTTGGGCTTTTCTTGTCAAGTGCTTGGGGGGAATGCCTGGGGGGTTCTCGTGGGGTAGGTGGTAATCCCCTTACGAGGCTGACCTTTTTGCAACCTTCCACTACGAGGGCCGCGTCGTCGCCGCGGCGAACCCCGGCGAGTTGCAATCCCCTTACGAGGCTGACCTTTTTGCAACTCTGCCGTTTCGGAGGTCCGTCCTGGACGGGGTTTTTGAGGGCGTTTTGGACACCCCCCAGTTATCCACAGGCAATTCCCTGTGGATAACTCGGAATTAGCAGGGAGTGTAATATCGCGTTAATCCCATCCCTGACGCCAAAGCCCGTGTTTTCAAGGTCCGACCGGGAAAACCTCCCCCTCGCTGCACATAATCATACAACCCTCACCCCCCAAACGCGCAAGTCTAGGCGCGCAGCGACTCATGTAAAAAAGTCGGTTGACTCAAAACTTGCACTTATGCACCCTGGGGATACCTATGCGCCAGGACCACTTGAAAGGGGCCGCTGGTTTCCCGTCTGATGACGGGTGCCATGACCCAAGCGGCCCTGTCCCTACTTTGGACCCTCCTGGCCCTTTTGCCAAGCCCCCACCTCCAGGAATCCCTCAAGGCCCTGCTCTTGCTCCTCCTCCACGGCCACGGCAAGGCCAGACCCCAGCACAGCCAGGTCAAGTCCCCCTCCGCCCTCTCTCGCTTCCTCAACCGCTACCCCTGGCCCACCCGCGCTCTCATCCGCCTGGCAAGAAAAGAGGCCGAGAAAGCCCTGGACCGGGCCAGAAAGAAAAAAGGCCCCAAGCCCCGTCTCCTGGTGGTCCTGGACCTAGTCACTCTGGAGAAGCGGGGCCGTTTCCAGGCCCTGCCCCTCTCCTTTTTTCACGGCAAGTGGGGACTCCATCTGGTGGTCCTCTACCTCGTCTACCGGAGACCTCCGCATCCCTTGGGCCTACCGCCTCTGGCGGGGCAAGGGGGAGAAGGCCCTCTCCCGCCTGGCCCTAAGCCTCCTGGCCTCTCTGCCCCCCTGGATGCGCCGGGCCTTCCGGATACGGGTGGCCGCGGATGCGGCCTTTGGCACCACCTGGTTCCTTTTCGGGGTGAAGCGGTTGGGTTTTGAAGCGGTGGTGGGGATGCGGCGGGACCGGAGGCTGCGGGAAGGGGGGAGGCTTGGGGACCTCAGGCGGCAGGGGAGCCGGGGTCTACCTTTGGGGGCTTTCCTTCCCGGTCTGGGTGGCCTGGTACCGCTACCCCCTGCCCCAAGGGGGCTGGGAGTGGCGGTACGTGGTGGCCACCTTTCCCGCCACGCCCCGGACGGCGCTCACTTGGGGAAAGAGGCGGTTTGCCATAGAGCACTTCTTCCGCGCCGCGAAAAGCGAGTTCTCCCTGGGGCAGTTTGGGCAGCGGACGGCTTTGGGGGTGCACCGTTTTCTGGTGCTTTCCCTTCTGGCCTACCTGTTGGCCCACTGGGTGGGCATGGAGGGGGAAGGAAGCTGGCGGGAGGCCAGGGAGCGGGCGGCGCGGGTTCTCTTGCCTGAGCTCGTGGTGCAGGTCGCCCTGCGGGAGCTCTATGCCCTGGGTCTCTGGCCGCCGGGGGGAGGGGGTGAAGGTTTATGCGGGATATGCGGGAGGTGCAAGTTTTGAGTTGACCCTTTTATCCTCCCCACCAGGGGCCTCCACCAGCACTCTGGGGAAAGAGTTCCCGTAAGCCTTTCCCAGGGGCTCTTTTCCCCAATCCGCCGATGCCGCATCCGGTAAAGCCCCACCATCAACCAGGATTCCCCCACCTCCAGGCTCCGCAACACCCTCCGCCTGCGCCGCCGCCACAATCGCCCATGCCCTACCTCCGCCACGTTGTTTGTCCAAGGAGGCGGTACCTCGGCCCCCCAAGCCTCCTGCAACCCCTCCCAAGCCCGCACCCAGCCCTCCAAGGTCTTACCCCACCGGGGCAGAAGCTCCTTCCAAAAGAACGCCTCCCTCTCCCCAGGCCCAAGCCCCCGCAGCACCCTCAGACCCTCCCGTATCTCCCCCCACCGCCTTCCGGTCCACCTTGGCCCGTACCTCCCGCATCAGGTGGAAAGCGCACCGGGCCCAAAGCAGCCTCCGCCCCAACCAGCCCAACGCCTCCCCTACCTCCTGCGCCCCGTCCGAAACCACCCCCAGCCTTGGAGGTAACCTCCAAAGGAGCTCCCGCACCCGCTCGTAACGCCGCCGATGGCCAAGGTCTCCCCACAGCGGGCAACCCGTCCAAGCCTCAAAGTAAAGGTACCCGTACCCCTTGGGGCCCCGGCCAAAGGCCCATTCATCCACACTCCCCCAGTACACCCGCCCTCGGAGAAGACGGTTCTCCCGCTGAAGGAGCCGTTTGGCCCTGGCCCCCGCGGACCTGAGCCAGCGGAGGCGGGTGGGACGGGTGAGGGGGAAGCCCAGGTTCTTGGCGAGATCGTTTTGGACGCTTTCAGGGGCGCGATGGCTTGCGAGGATGAGGAAGTGCTCCTGGATGGAGATCGCGTACCAGCGGCTTCTAGGGCAGTCCTCCGGGTAGAGAGCTCGTTTCTGGCGCTTGCATTGGGCGCAGCGGATCCGTTTGACTCTGACTTCCTGGATGCCCCGAAAGGTGCGCAGCTTGCGTCTGCGGTAGCCCCCGCTCTCCTCACGGGTGGCTCCGCAGTGGGGACAGGGTACGATGGAGCTCGGGGAGTCCTCAGTCGGCTTCATGGCAGAACCAGACTAAGGGCTCCCCTCTTACTCAACCGAGTTTTTTACATGACCCCGCGCAGCTTGCGTTCTCCCTAAGGGGGTGCTAGCCTGAGCCTAGGCCCGCTTCAGGGCCACAACCCGGCCTTGAGGCCCCTGGTGCCTGGGCGCGTAGTCCAGGCTTAAAGTGGGGAAGTCCGGTGAAAGTCCGGCGCTGTCCCGCAACGGTAACCAGGCGAACCGTCGAAGCTTAGCGTCACTGCCTGGAAGCCCGAATACCTGCCAGGGGAGCCCCCCGACCCCAAGGGGGCGCCTCTCGCGGAAGGGGGAGACTGGGGATAGTGCATGCATACTACCCCTGCCTCCCGGCAGGGGATTCCATGTGCCCCACCTCCCGCACGCAGGGCCGGGGCGAGACGGAGGTGGAGAGAATGAAACGCATCCTCACGCTACTGGTTGGCTTCGTACTGGCTTTCGCGCTGGCCACGGAGTACCCGCTCCGCGCCACCGACGCGCTAGGGCGCACGGTCACCCTCGAGGCGGAACCCCAACGCATCGTGGTGATGCTCCCCTCAGCCACCGAGACGCTCTGCGCGATCGGCGCGTGCGACAAGATCGTCGCGACCGACAGTTTCTCCAACTGGCCGGAGGAAGTCCAGGACAAACCCAAAGCCGGGGGTTTGTACGACCCTAACATCGAACTCATCGCCTCCCTAAAGCCCGACCTGGTGATCACCTCCCGCTTCGGTAAACTCACCGAAACCCTCGAGCAAATCGGGATCACCGCGTACGCGGTGAACACCGAGACCTTCGAGGACATCTTCAAAACCGCGCGCGAACTCGGGCAGCTCGTGAACCGCGAGGCGCAGGCCGAAGCCCTCATCGCGCGGATCCAGCGGGACGTGTTCGCGCTCGAGTCCGTGGCGGCGAAGGCCGGCGCGAAACCCACGGTCTACTACGAGATCGACGCGACCCCGTACACCGTGGGGCCGGGCTCGTTCATCCACACCCTGATCGAGAAGGCCGGCGGGGAGAACATCATTCCCGCCGAGCTGGGGCTTTTCCCCAAGATCAGCCCGGAGCTCGTGGTGGCGAAGGACCCGGAGGTGATCGTGCTGGGGGACGCGCCGTTCGGCGTGACGCGCGCTTCGCTCGCGGAGCGCCCCGGGTGGGCGGAACTCAAGGCCTTGCGGAACGGCCGGGTGTGCGAGCTCACGCGCGATCAGACCGACCTCATTCACCGGCCGGGGCCGCGCGTCGCGGAGGGGCTTAAGGTCCTGATCGGCTGCCTGCACCCCGACCTGGACCTGGAGTAACGGGCGGGATTCGGGATGCCGCGCCTGCTCGTCTTCCTCGCCTTAGGGGGGCTTTTGCTCCTGGCCCTCGTGTTGGGCGTGGGGGTGGGCGCGGTGCCCCTTACACCCGGTGAGGTGCTCGGCGCGCTCTGGGCGGGCGTTCGGGGGCAGGAACCGAACCCCATCGTGTGGGAGATCCGCCTGCCGCGGGTGCTCTTGGGGATGCTGGTGGGCGCGGCCCTCGGGGTGAGCGGCGCGGCGTACCAGGGGTTGTTCCGCAACCCGCTTGCGGATCCCTTCTTGATGGGGGCGGCCTCCGGCGCGGCGTTCGGGGCGACGGTAGCCCTGGTGCTCTCCGGGAGCCTCGCCTCCGCGTACGCGCACCAGGTGGCCACCGCCTGGCCGCAGCTGGTGCCGCTCATGGCGTTCGTGGGGGCGCTTGGCGCGGTCGGTACGGCCCTGGTGCTCGCGGGCGGCGTGGCCCGCACGCACGACCTGATCCTCGCGGGGGTGGTGGTGGGCTCGATCCTGATCGGGCTCACCACCTTCCTCATGATGTGGGACGCCGACCGGGTGCGCGCGGTCTTCGCTTACACCCTGGGGAACCTGGCCTTCGCCGGGTGGGACGGGGTGCGCCAGGTGGGGGCGTACCTCCTCGTGGCGCTGCCGCCCTTGTTCCTCCTCGGGCGGGCGCTGAACGCGATGCAGCTCGGTGAGGCGGTCGCGAAGACCCTAGGGCTGCCCCTGGAGGTCCTCAAGCTCCTCCTGATCGCCGCGGCGACCCTCGCCACCGCCGCCGCGGTCGCCCAGGCGGGCATCATCGGGTTCGTGGGCCTCGTCGTGCCCCACACCCTCCGGCGGCTGGTGGGGGAGGACCACCGGTACCTCCTCCCGGCCTCCGCCCTGGGTGGAGCGGTCCTCCTCGTCCTGGCGGACCTTATCGCCCGCACCCTCGTGCGGCCCGCCGAGCTGCCGGTCGGGGTGGTCACGACCCTACTGGGCGGACCGTTCTTCCTTTACCTGCTGAGGAGGCAGCGTGGACGGGCCTAGCCTCCGCGCGGAACAAGTGCGGTTCGGGTACGGCCGCGCCGAGGTCCTGTTGGGGGTGGACCTCGAGCTCCGGCCCGGCGAGTGGCTCGCGCTGTTGGGGCCGAACGGCTCGGGCAAGTCCACCCTGCTGAACCTGCTGGCGGGGTTGCTCCGCCCCAGGGCGGGCCGGGTGCGGCTGGACGGACGGCCCCTCGCGGCCTACCCACCCCGCGCGCGGGGCCAGCGCCTCGCGTACCTACCGCAGAACGGCCCGTACCCCGCGGGCATGAGCGCGCGCGAGGTCGTGGGGCTCGGGCGGATCCCGCACATGGGCCTCCTAGGCCGGGAAACCCCGGAGGACCGCCGGGCGGTCGCGTGGGCCCTCGAGGTCACCGAGGCCCTGCCCCTCGCGGACCGGCCCCTCGGCACGCTCTCCGGGGGGGAGCGGCAGCGGGTCCTGCTCGCGCGGGCGCTCGCCGCCCGGCCCCGCTACCTGCTCTTGGACGAGCCCACGAGCCACCTGGACCTGCACCACCAGGCGGCCTTGCTGCGCTTGTTGCGACGGCTCGTAGCGGAAGGCGTGGGGGTGCTCACGGTGCTGCACGACCCGAACCACGCCCTGGCCGCGGACCGCGCCGCCCTCCTCGCCGGGGGGCGGGTGGTGGCCGAGGGACCGGCGGACGCGGTGCTTTCAGGAGGGGCGCTCGAGGCGATCTACGGGCGGGACGTGTGGGTGCGCCGCACCGCGGAGGGCGAGGCCGTGGTGCTGCCGCGCTGGAGGTGACGGTGCGCGAGAGCTTGCGCGCGACGAAGGAACTGCTCGTGCTGGACCTCGGGGAGGTGCGCCGGCTCGTGACGCAGGACGGGCCGCGGCTCGCGCGGTACGTGGTGGTCGTGAAGGCTCGCGGCGTGCGGGCCTGCCACCGGATGCAGCGGAACCGGTACCACCCGCTCCTCATGCGCCACGGCCTGCCGCCCCGGGAGGCCGTGGTGTACACCACACCCGCGGACCCCCTGGAGTTCGAGTGGCGCGAGGGCGCGGTCTGGCTTCCGGGCGTGGCCCTGTACCTCGAGGGCCCCCCGGAGTACGTGAGCACGCCGTACTACGCCTGGGTGGAGGACGCTCGGGGCGAAGGCTAGGGAGGGGGGATGCCGCTAGCGTGCCTTGTGATCGCCGCGCCGCACTCCGGGGCCGGAAAGACCACCGTGAGCGCGGTCCTCGCCGCGGCGTTCACTTCCATGGGCCTTGCGGTCCAGCCCTACAAGGTCGGGCCGGACTATATCGACCCCACGCACCTCACGGCCGCCGCGGGCCGCACCGCGCGCACCCTGGACGGGTTCTTCCTCGAGGAGCCCGAGCTGCTCGAGGTCTTCCGTCGCGGCGCGCTTGGCGCGGACCTCGCCCTGATCGAGGGGGTGATGGGCTTGTTCGACGGGGCGGACGCCGTGGGCCGCGTCGCTTCCACCGCGCAGGTCGCGAAGCTCTTGCGGGCCCCGGTGGTGCTCGTGGTGGACGCCGCGGCCATGGCCGGTTCGGTGGCCGCGTTGGCCCGCGGCTTCCGCGACCACGACCCGGAGGTTTGGCTGGCCGGGGTGATCGCGAACCGCGTGGGGGGCGAGCGGCACGCGGCCCTCCTCGCCGAGGCCCTCGAGGCCGCGGGGATCCCCTGGCTCGGGTACCTGCCGCGAGGGGCGGGCCTCGAGCTGCCCGAGCGGCACCTGGGCCTCGTGCTCGCGGGAGAGGCGCGGCTCGAGCGGGACCGGCTCGTGCGGGCCGCCCGGACGCTGGACCTCGAGGGCCTGCTGCGCCTGGCCCGCGCCGCTTCGCCCTTGCCCGCGCCGCCCCACCGCCTGCCCACCCAGCGGCGTGCGCCGCGGGCGCGCATCGGGATCGCGCGGGACGCGGCGTTTGGGTTTTACTACCCGGAGGTCCTCGAGGTTTTGGAGCAGCTGGGCGCGGAACTCGTGCCGTTCAGTCCCTTGACGGACCCCGAACCGCCCCCAGGCGTGGGGGCGCTTTGGTTGGGCGGGGGGTACCCCGAGCGTTTCGCGCGCGAACTCAGCGCGAACCGCGGGATGCGCGCCGCGATTCGTCACTTCAAGGGCCCCATCTACGCGGAGTGCGGCGGGCTGATGTACCTCTCGGAAGCCCTCGTGACCCCGGAGGGCGCGTTCCCCATGGTGGGCCTGGTCCCAGGCGCGGCGACGATGCAGGCCCGGCCCGTGCTGGGGTACCGCGCGGTCGAGGCCCTAGCGGACTCCCCCCTGGCCCGGCGGGGCTGGCGTCTTAAGGGGCACGAGTTCCACTACTCCACCCGCCCCCCCACGCCCCGCCCGGCCTGGCGGCAGGTGGGCGGCACGGTGGTGGAAGGGTACACCGACGGGCGGGTGCTGGCGAGCTACGTGCACCTTTACCTGCCCGCTGCGCCGGAGGCGGCCGAGCGGTTCGTGGAGGCCGCGTCCGGGTTAGGAGGAGGCGGGAATGCAAACCCTTGAACTCTGGCTCGTGCGGCACGGCGAGACCCCCTGGAACCGCGAGGGCCGCCTGACCGGGTGGACCGACCTGCCCCTCACACCCCGAGGCGAGGCGCAAGCCCGGGCCTTAAGGCCCTTCCTCGAGGGCCAGGCCTTCGCCGGGGTGTGGGCCTCGGACCTCGAGCGCGCGGTGCGCACGGCGGAACTCGCCTACGGGCGGCCGCGCCGGGACGCGCGGCTTAGGGAAATCCACTTCGGGCAGCTCGAAGGCGCCTTTTGGGAGACGCTCGAGCCGCGGTACAAGGCGGCCCTTTTAGCCTTTGAGGGTTTCCAAGCGCCGGGCGGGGAGTCCGTGCAGGACCTCGAGCGGCGGGTGCGGGGGTTCGTGGCGGAGCTCGAGCCGGGCCGGCACCTGGTGTTCACGCACGGGGGGGTGGTGCGCGGGTTGTTGCGCGCGGTGGGCGCGGACCGCTTCGTGCCGAACGCGGCGGTCGTGGGGGTGGACTGGACGCGGCGCGCGCTGCGCTTCGTGCGCGAGGAGGGGGCGGAATGAGCCGGGCCCTCATGATCCAGGGCACCACGAGCTCAGCGGGCAAAAGCCTCCTCGTGACCGCCCTGTGCCGGTACTTCGCGGACCGGGGGGTGCGGGTCGCGCCGTTTAAAGCGCAGAACATGTCCAACAACGCGCGCGTGGTGCGAGGCGGGGAGATCGGCAGCGCGCAGTACCTCCAAGCCCTCGCGGCCCGCGCGGTGCCCGAGGTGCGGATGAACCCCGTCCTCCTCAAGCCCGAGGCCGACACCCGAAGCCAGGTGGTGGTCCTCGGGCGGGCGGACCTCGAGCTCTCCCGGCTCCCCTGGCGGGCGCGCGCGGCGCGGCTTTGGCCCGTGGTGCGCCGGGCGCTGCGCGAACTCCTCGACGCGTACGACCTGGTCCTGATCGAGGGAGCGGGCAGCCCCGCGGAGATCAACCTCCAGGACGCGGATATCGTGAACATGCGCGTCGCGCACGAGGCCCAAGCTCCGGTCCTCCTCGTCGCGGACATCGACCGGGGCGGGGCGTTCGCGCACCTCTACGGCACCTGGGCCCTCCTGCCCCCGGAGGACCGCGCGCGGCTAAAGGGGTTCGTGCTGAACAAGTTCCGCGGCGACCCTGCCTTGCTCGAGCCGGGCCCGGCGATCCTCGAGGCGCACACCGGGGTGCCGGTGGTGGGGGTGTTGCCGTGGCTCGAGCACGCCCTGCCGGACGAGGACGCGGTGCGGTTCGAGGCCGCAGCGCGCCTGGGGCGGGCGGAACGGCAGCGCGTCGCGCTCGTGGTGTACCCGCGGGTCTCGAACGTGGATGAGTTCAAGCCCTTGGAGGCTCTGGCGGACCTGAGGCTCGCGCGGCGGCCGGAGGACCTCGAGGGGGCCGAGCTCGTGATCCTGCCCGGCTCGAAACACGTGGCTCAGGACCTCGCGTGGCTGCGCCAAACCGGGCTTGATGCGGCGGTGCGGGCCAAGGCCCGGGCGGGGGTGCGCGTCCTGGGAGTGTGCGGGGGGTTGCAGATGCTGGGCGAGCGCGTGCAGGACCCCTGGGGCGTGGAGGGGGCAGCAGAAGGCCTGGGCCTCCTGCCCCTCGTGACCGAGATGCATCCCGAGAAGACCCTGGCGAGGACCCAAGCGCGGTTCGAGGGCCTCGAGGCCCCCTGGGCCGCGTGGGAGGGGGTGGAGGTCGTGGGGTACGAGATCCACCACGGGCGCACCCGCTCCGTCGGGCCGGTCGCGGAGGTCCTGCCAGGCGGGCGGGGGTTCGCGCGGGGGAACGTGCTCGGGGTGTACCTGCACGGCCTGTTCGAGAATCCCAGCGCGACGCAAGCGCTTTTCGGGGGGGTAGCGCCGGACCTCGAGGCCACCTTCGCCGCCCTCGCGCGTTGGGTGGCGGCGCATCTGGACACCCGTTTTCTGGAGGAGCTCGTGACGAGAGGGGTGAGGATAAGGCGGCGCTTGATCGTGCTGCTGGGCGGCGCGCGGAGCGGGAAAAGCCGCAAGGCCGAGGAGATTGCGCGGGCGCTGGGAGGGGACGCGGTGAGCGTGATCGTGACCGCCGAGGCGGGGGACGCGGAGATGCAGGCGCGGATCGCGCGCCACCGCGCCCAGCGCAACCCGAACTGGGAGGTGCTCGAGGCGGTGCGCGACGTGGCCGGGGCCTTGGAGCGCGCGCGGCACGGGGTGGTGGTGCTGGACTGCGCGACGCTTTGGGTTGCGAACCTCCTCGAGGCGGGGGAGGCTACGGTGCGGCGGGAGGTGGCGTCCTTGCTCGCGGCGTGGCGGCGGGGCCAGAAGGCCTTGATCGTGGTGACGAACGAGGTGGGGATGGGCGTCGTGCCGGCGAACGCCCTCGCGCGGCGCTACCGCGACCTACTGGGTTGGGTCAATCAGCAACTCGTGGCCGCCGCGGACGAGGCGTACCTGATGGTCGCTGGGGCCGTGGTGCCCCTCAAGAACCGGACGTGGAGGTGATGGGAATGGAGCGGGTGCGGGTCGTTCCGATCGAGGCCGCTTGGGTGGAGCGGGCACAAGCGCGTCAAAACCGGTTGACCAAGCCGCCGGGAGCGCTCGGGTACCTGGAGGCGGTGGGGGTGCGCCTCGCGGCGATCCAGGAGACGCTCTACCCCGCGCTGGGAAAGGGCGCGGTGGTGGTGTGCGCCGCGGATCACGGCGTGAGCGCCGAGGGGGTCTCGGCCTACCCTCCGGAGGTCACGCGGCAGATGGTGCGGAACTTCCTGGCGGGCGGCGCGGCGATCAACCAGATCGCCCGCGCGGCTGGGGCGGAGGTGTACGTGCTGGACGTGGGAGTGCGGGGGGAGTTGCCGGAGCACCCGCGGCTCATCCGCGCTAAGGTCCGTGAAGGGACCGGGAACATCGTGCACGAACCGGCCATGCGCCTCGGGGAGGCCGAGGCCGCGATCGAGGCCGGGATGCACGCGGCCCGCCGCGCGATCCGCGAGGGGGCGGCGCTCCTCGCCGCGGGGGAGATGGGGATCGGGAACACCACCGCCGCGAGCGCCCTCACGGCGGGGCTGCTCGGCCTGCCTCCCGAGGCCGTGACCGGGCGGGGGACCGGCGTGGACGCGGCGACTTATCGCCGGAAGGTCCTGGCGGTGCGCCGGGCCGTGGCGCGGGCCGAGGCCCGGCTTGGGGACCTCGAGCGGGCCGATCCCCTCGAGGTGCTCGCCGGCCTCGGCGGCCTCGAGATCGCGGCCATCGCGGGGGTGTTCCTGGCGGGGGCGGAGGCCGGGCGGCCCCTGGTGGTGGACGGGTTCCCCGCTACCGCGGGAGCGCTCGTCGCGGTGCGGCTCGCGCCGGCGGTGCGGGACTACCTGTTCGCCGGGCACCGGTCCCTCGAGCCGGGGCACGCGCACCTGCTTCGGGCTTTGGGCCTCCGCCCCTTACTGGAGCTGGACCTCCGGCTGGGCGAGGGGACCGGGGCGGTCCTCGCGTTCCCCCTTTTGCGCGCTGCGGCCGAGGTGCTCGCGGGCATGGCGACCTTTGAGGAGGCGGGGGTGCGCGACCGGGGGTAGGGGTGCGCGGCTTCTGGATCGCGCTGGGATTCCTCACCATTCTGCCCACGCCGCCCTTGGGGCGGGTGGAGGCGGAGGAGTTCCGCCGGGCCGTGGCTTGCTATCCCCTCGTGGGGTACGTGGTGGGCGCGGGCCTGGTGGGGGTGTTTGAGCTGGCCTCAGGGTTTGTGGAGGGCCTGCGGGGGGCGCTCGTGCTCGCGGCGTGGCTGGCCCTGACGGGCATGCTGCACCTGGACGGCCTCCTCGACAGCGCGGACGCGCTTCTCGCCCCTCGTCCTCCGGAGGCGCGGCTTTGGGTGTTGCGCGACGTGCACCTGGGCAGCTTCGCGTTCGGGGTGGGCAGCGTGCACCTCCTCCTCAAGTGGCAGGCCCTTGCGGCCCTCGAGGCCTCCGCGGCGCTCGTGGCGCTGCCGGCCCTCGCGCGGTTCTGGGTGCTGCTCCCCATGCACCGCTACCCCGCGGCGCGCGGGGAGGGGCTAGGGGCTCGAGCGCGGGGCGGGGCGGGATGGAGGGTGGGGGCGCTTTTCACGCTGCCGGCCTTCGTTTGGGCTCCGGGGCTGGCGCTGGTCGTGGGGGGCGTGGTCCTGCTCGGGGCGGCCTGGGCGGCGCGGCGGTTGGGGGGCGGGCTTTCCGGGGACGTGTACGGGGCGCTCATCGAGCTTGGGGAGGTGGCGGGCCTGCTCGCGTGGGTGGGGTTGACGCGCGCTTGACGCGCGGTGGATAGCCTGGGCGCGAGCCTGACGGGATGGTATACTGTATGGGCCGATCCCATCAGGGACAGCAAAGGAGGGTTGTGTATGCGAGGCTTGGTCTGGTTGCTCGTGGCGCTCCTCGGCTTGGCGTTCGCCCAGGAGAAGGTGCAGATCACCTTCTGGCACGCGTTCGGGGGTGGGCGGAAGGCGTTTATCGACCGTATGGTGGAGGACTTCAACTTCACCCACCCGAACATCGAGGTGAAGGTAGAGTTTAAAGGCTCGTACCGCGACACCCTGAACGCGGCGATCCTCGCGGCGCGGCAGGGGAACCCGCCGCACATCATCCAGATCTTCGAGATCGGCAGCCAGCTCGCGCTGGACTCGGGGATCTTCGTGCCCTTCGAGGACTTCGTGCGAGACGAGGACTTCGCGCGGCTGGATGACTTCATCGAGCCCGTGGCCAACTACTACCGGATCGGCGGGAAGTTCAACTCGCTGCCCTGGAACTCCTCGAACCCCATCCTCTACTACAACAAGGACCTCTTCCGTAAGGCCGGACTCGACCCGGAGAACCCGCCCAAGACGTACGGCGAGGTCCTCGCGGCCTGCGAGCGCATCATTTCCTCCGGCGTCGCGCCCAAGTGCATCACCTGGCCGCTGCACTCCTGGTTCGTGGAGCAGTGGGTGGCGATGCAGGGCGCGCTGCTCGCGAACAACGAGAACGGCCGCGCGGACCGCGCGACGGACGTGTTCGTGAACAGCGAGGCCATGCAGCGCATCATGAACTGGTGGAAGGAGCTTTGGGACAAGGGGTACTACGCCTACACCGGGAAGCCCGAGGACTGGGACGGCAGCAACCAGATCTTCATCTCGCAGCAGGCCCCCATGCTGATCACCTCCACCTCGGACGTGACCTTCCACCAGACGGCGGCCTTCGAGAACGGGTACGAGCTCGGGACCGGGTTCCTGCCCGCGCCGGACGGGATCGAGCGGAACGGCGTGGTGGTCGGCGGGGCCTCCCTCTGGATGACCCGGGGCCACCCCGAGGAGGAGATGGAGGCCGCGAAGACCTTCCTCCTGTGGTTCACCAACACCGAGAACATGGTGCGTTGGCACAAGGGCACCGGGTACTTCCCCGTGCGGAAGAGCGCGGTGGACGTGCTCGAGTTCCAGCAGTGGTTCGAGCGCAACCCCGCGTACCGCGCGGCGTTTGACCAGTTGCTGCAGACCAAGGTGAACCGCGCGACCCAAGGGGCGTTGATCGGGCCGTTCCCCGAGATCCGCACGATCATCGAGGAGGCGGTGCAGCGGATCTTCGACGGCGTGCCGGTGGATCAGGCGTTGAACGAGGCGGACGCGCGCGCGGACCGCGCGTTGGAGCAGTACAACCGTTCGGTCGAGTAGGCGATCGGGCGGCGGAGCGTGGACCCCACCCGCGCGCGGGTGGGGTCCCGCGATGCACCGCGATTCGCGCTAACATAAGGGCGGAACACCCCAAAGGAGCGGAACACCCATCATGGATACGCACGCGGCATTCAAGAAACCCTGGCTCGCCTTTCTTTTGCTGCTCCCCAGTCTGGTGATCCTCACCGTGTTCTTGTACTACCCCACGATCCAGACCTTCGTGCTGTCCCTGTACCAGGTGGGGTTTTTGGGGCTCACCAAGCGGTTCGTGGGGCTGGAGAACTACCAGGTCCTCTTCACCGATCCCCTGTACCGCCGGATGTTCGTGAACACCGCGGTGTTCGCGGTCTCCACGGTCGCACTGAGCATGGCGGTCGGGCTTGGCCTTTCGATCCTCGCGAACCAGAAGGTCTCCGGGTGGCGGGTCTACCGGCTGCTCTTGATCTGGCCGTACGCCCTCTCGCCCGCGGTGGCTGGGGTGATCTTCCTCTTTCTCTTCAACTCCCAGTCGGGCATCGCCAACTACCTCCTCGGGCAGGTGTTCGGCGTGCGACCGGACTGGCTTTCCGACCAGCGGCTCGCCATGGTGGTGGTGATCCTGGCCGCGGTTTGGAAGAACATCGGGTACAACGTGGTCTTCTACCTGGCCGCCCTGCAGAACCTGCCGGGGGACGTGCTCGAGGCCGCTTTGATCGACGGGGCCACCCCGTGGCAGCGGTTTTGGCGCGTGACCTTCCCGTTGCTTTCCCCCATGACGTTTTTCCTTCTCATCATCAACACGATCTACGCCTTCTTCGACGCGTTCGCCTTCGTGGATCTGTTGACGCGCGGGGGGCCCGCGGGAGCCACGACGGTCTTGATCTTCAGCATCTACCGGGACGGGTTCGAGTTCTTCAAGACCGGGTTCGCCGCGGCGCAGTCGGTGGTGCTGTTCGCGATCGTGGTGTTCTTGACGGTGCTGCAGTTCCGTACCGGCGGCCGCCGGGTGCATTACGGAGGGTGAGATGTCCAAGCGAACGGCGAACCTCTTGGTGCATCTAGCGTTGTCCCTCAGCGTGGCCGTGGTGGCTGCGCCCCTGATCCTGGCCTTTATCTTCTCCACCCAGACCCCGGCGCAGATCTTTAGTTACCCGCCCAAGTTCACGCTGGGCACCGCGCTTTTGGAGAACTACCGCACGGCCTGGTACGAGTTCAACCTGGGGCGGTACATGCTGAACTCCTTCTACATCGCGATCGCGGTGACGGTAGGGAAGACCGTGCTTTCCTTCATGGCCGCGCTGGCGCTCGTGTACTTCCGCTTCCCCTTGAAGAACTGGGTCTTCACCTTCATCCTCCTCACCCTGATGATGCCCACCGAGATCATGATCATCGCGTTGTTCGACCTGGTCTCGGACCTGGGGTGGTCGAACACTTACGCGGCCTTGATCGTGCCGTTTCTGGCTTCCGCCACGGGCACCTTCCTCTTCCGCCAGCAGTTCTTGCAGATCCCGCTCTCCCTGGTGGACGCCGCCAAGATCGACGGCGCGGGGCCGATTCGGTTCGCTTGGAGCATCCTGCTCCCCATGTCCATGAACGTGATCGCGGCCCTCGCGGTGATCGAGTTCGTGTACATGTGGAACCAGTACCTCTGGCCGCTCATCGTGATTCGCGAGGGGGACCGGCAGGTGGTCCAGGTGGGCCTCCGACTCATGATGAACGTGGGGCAGGACGCGACCAACTGGGGGATCGTCATGGCCGGCGCGATCCTCGCGCTCTTGCCGGCGCTGGTCGTCTTCCTGTTGTTGCAGGAGCAGTTCAGTCGCGGGTTCGCGCTCAGTCAGGAGAAGTAGGGAAGAGGTGCGTAACCCCCGTTTCCCCCCGGGGCGTTCGGCATACCATAAGGGTATGCCCGCCCTGCCCTTCGCTTCGGCATCCCGCCCCGTACTCCTCGGACACCGCGGCGCGCCGCGCGTCGCGCGGGAGAACACCCTCGAGGCCTTCCAAGCCGCGCTCGAGGCCGGCCTGGACGGCGTGGAGTTCGACGTGCAGAAGACGCGCGACGGCATCCTCGTGGTGCACCACGACTTCCACGTGGAAGGCGCGGCCATCGCGGAGCTGGACTGGCCGGACCTCAACCGACGCGCCCCTTGGATCCCGCGCCTCGAGGCGGTCCTGGAGCTGTTGGACGCGTACCCCGAGGCGTACGCGAACGTGGAACTGAAAAGCCAGCCCCCCCGATCGGACGGGCGGGAGGCGCTGTTGGCGCGCGCGTTGCTCGCCTGGCCCGGCCGCGAGCGGGCCTGGGTCTCCTCGTTTGACCCGCTCGCTCTGGTGCGGCTTTGGCGGGAGACGAAGGAGATCCCACTGGGGCTGTTGTACGAGCAGCAGGAGATGCTCGCCTTGCGCTCCTGCGTGCACGCCGAGGCGGTGCACCCCCGGCGGGACCTGTTGGACGTGGACCAGGTGGCCGCGCTCAAGGCCCAGGGGCTCGCGGTGGTGGTCTGGACGGTCAACGACCTCGAGGAGGCCCGGCGGCTTTTGAGCTGGGGGGTGGACGCCCTGATCGGGGATGATCCCGAAGTGCTCCTCGCGGCGCGCCGGAACGTGTAGCGCGCCGCGGAATGCCCGCGGCGCGCGGTGCGCGGGGGGCGGTTAGGCCTGGGCGGGGGTTTGGGCTTCGAAGCGGAGGCCGGCCTCGCCGGGGCGCGCCACGACGCGGGCGCCTTCGGGGATGCGGCCCTCCAGGATCATCCGCGCCAGGGGCGTCTCCACCTCGCGCTGGATCACGCGCCTGAGGGGCCGCGCGCCGAAGGCCGGGTCGTACCCCCGCTCGGCGAGCCAGGTCTTGGCCTCGGGCGTGAGCTCGAGGGTGACGCGCTTCTCCTGGAGCCGGGCCTGGAGGCGCTGGAGCTGCAGGTCCACGATCCGCACGATCTGCTCCTTGGTGAGCGGCCGGAAGACGATGATCTCGTCCAGGCGGTTCAGGAACTCGGGCCGGAAGTGCTCCTGGAGCACGCGGAAGACCCGTTCGCGGATGCCCTCGTAGCTCGAGCCTTGCTGGATTCCCTCGAGGATGAGGGGGCTGCCGAGGTTCGAGGTCAGGATGATGACCGTGTTCCGGAAGTCCACCACCCGCCCGTGCGAGTCGGTGAGCCGGCCGTCGTCGAGGATCTGCAGGAGGATGTTGAACACGTCGGGGTGGGCTTTCTCGATCTCGTCGAAGAGGATGACCGTGTACGGCTTGCGCCGAACGACCTCGGTGAGCTGGCCGCCCTCCTCGTACCCCACGTACCCGGGGGGCGCGCCGATCAACCGGGCGACGGCGTGCTTCTCCATGTACTCGGTCATGTCGATGCGCACCATGGCCTCCTCGCTGTCGAAGAGCGTGGCGGCCAGGGTCTTGGCGAGCTCGGTCTTACCCACCCCGGTGGGGCCCAGGAACAGGAAGCTCCCGATCGGGCGGTTGGGGTCCTTGAGGCCCGCGCGGGCGCGGCGGATCGCGTCGGCCACCGCGACGATCGCCTCGTCCTGCCCCACCACCCGCTTGCGCAGCTCGTCCTCGAGGCGCACGAGCTTCTCCCGTTCGCCCTCCAAGAGCTTCGCGACGGGGATCCCGGTCCAGCGGGAGACGACCTCGGCGATGTCCTCCTCGGTGACCTCGAGGCGCACGAAGCGGGCGTGCTTGAGTTTTTCGGAGAGGGCCTCGACCTCGTGCTCGAGCTTAGGCAGCACGCCGTAGCGCAGCTCGGCGGCTTTGTTCAGGTCGTAGGAGCGCTCGGCCTGTTCGATCGCGGTGCGGGTTTCGTCCAGCTTCTTCTGCGCTTCGCGGAGCTTCTGCAAGGCCTCGCGTTCCGCCTCCCACTCGGCGCGCATCTGGGCGATCTGGGCGTTGAGCTGCTCGAGCTCGTTCTCGATCGCCTCGAGCTGCGCGCGGGAGTCGGGGTCTTTCTCTTTCTTTAGGGCCTCCCGCTCGATCTCGAGCTGGAGCTTCTTGCGCTCGAGGGTGTCGATGGCTTCGGGGCTGGACTCGAGCTGCATGCGGAGGCGGCTCGCGGCCTCGTCCACCAGGTCGATGGCCTTGTCCGGCAGCCGTCGGTCGGTGATGTAGCGGTGGGAGAGGACGGCCGCGGCGACGATCGCGGGGTCCGCGATGCGCACGCCGTGGTGCACCTCGTACTTCTCCTTGATCCCCCGCAGGATCGAGATCGTGTCCTCAACGCTAGGCTCGTCCACGAGGACCGGTTGGAAGCGGCGCTCGAGGGCGGCGTCCTTCTCGATCTCGCGGTACTCGTCGAGGGTGGTGGCGCCGATCAGGCGGAGCTCGCCGCGGGCGAGGGCGGGTTTGAGCATGTTGCCCGCGTCCACCGCGCCTTCGGCTTTGCCCGCGCCGACGATGGTGTGCAGCTCGTCGATGAAGAGGATGACCTCCCCTTGGGACTGGATGGTCTCCTGGATAACGGCCTTGAGGCGTTCCTCGAACTCGCCGCGGTACTTGGCCCCGGCGAGGAGGCTGCCCATCTGCAGCGCGACGATGCGTTTGTTCTTGAGTCCTTCGGGCACGTCGCCTTTGACGATGCGCTGGGCGAGGCCCTCGACGATCGCGGTCTTCCCCACGCCGGGCTCCCCGATGAGGACGGGGTTGTTCTTGGTGCGGCGCAGGAGGATCTGGACCGTGCGGCGGATCTCCTCGTCCCGCCCGATCACCGGGTCGAGCTTGCCTTCTTGCGCGAGGCGCGTAAGGTCAACCCCGTACTGTTCCAGGGCTTGGAAGGTGCCTTCGGTGTGTTCGCTTTCCACGGTTCTCCCCCCCCGTATGGCTTGGATGGCTTGCTTGAGCTGGTCCGCCGGCGGGAGGCCGGGGTGGCCGGCCTCGGCCGCGGCGAGCAGCAGCAGGTCCACGGCGACGAACCGGTCGCCCCACTCCTCGGCGAGCTTTTCGGCCCGCTCAATGGCTTTTGCGAGCTGGCCCGAGAGGTACTGGCCGGGTTGGGCGCCCTCCACGCGCGGGGCTCGAGCGAGCGCCGCCTGGGCGGCCTCGAGGGCGGCCTTGGGGTCCTGGCCCGCCCGCTCGAGGACGCGGGAGGGCAGCCCGTTGGGCTCGCGCAGTAGCACGGCGATGAGGTGGGGCAGGTCGATCTGCTGGTGCCCCATCTCGCGCGCCAGCACCTGGGCTTGGGCCAGGGCTTGGCGGGAAGCTTCGGTCCATTTCTCTAGGTTCACGGTTCTCCTCCTCCCAAATCTAGCCTAATCCAATCATATAGGTTGATATTACTATTGTCAAGTTTTTGTGGGTGATTGCTTTAGGGAATGGGTTGCCCTTAGCCGGGCTAAACCTGGTAGCTTAAGGCATGCTGAGCCCGAGCCACGGGCTCGAGACCGGAGGTGGTGTGGGGTGTCCGAAGCGCGCACGCTCGAAGTCGTCTTTCCCGAACACACCAACCCCCTAGGCGCGGCCTTCGGGGGGTTCGTCCTCGGCCTCATGGACAAGGTCGGCTCCTACGCCGCGGCCCGCCACGCGGAAAACCCCGTGGTTACCGTCGCGGTCGGCCGCGTCGAGTTCAAGGTCCCCATCCGCAGCGGGGACCTCCTCGAGATCGTCGCCCGGGTCACCCGGGTGGGGCGCACCTCGATCACCGTCGCGGTCGACGTGTACAAGGAACGCTTCGGCGGGGGGGAACGCACCCGCACCCTCGCCACCACCGGAGAACTCGTGTACGTCGCCGTGGACGAGAACGGCCGCCCCACCCCCGTCCCGCCCCTAGAAAAACAGGCATGAAGCCCACCTACTACCCCACCCGCGCGCACCTGCTCTTGTGCACCGGGCCCCGCTGCCGCGCCCGCGGCGCGGACACGGTCTTCCGTTACCTGTGGGACGCCCTGGAACGGGAGGGCCTCGCCTACTACAAAACGGGCGGCACGCTCCGCCTCACCGAGTCCAGCTGCCTCGGGGCCTGCTGCTGCGGCCCCATCCTCCTCGCCTACCCCGCCGGCGCCTGGTACCACGGGGTGACGGTCCCGGCCGCCCTCGAGGTCGCCCGCGCCCTGCACGAAGGCCGCGACCTCCCCGAAACGAACCGGTTCGACGAGTAATGCGGATCCTGCTCGTAGGCCCCACCGACGTCGGGAAGACCACGCTCAGCCTCGAGCTCGCCCGGCGCGCCGCCCGCCGGCACGGGGCGGCCTACCGCCTCGACCTGGACGTGGGGCAGGGCGACCTGCCCGGGGCCTGCACCCTCTTCCGGCACACGCCCCAAGGCGCACACGTCCTCCGCCGCGCCCTCGTAGGGCGCGTGAGCCCCATGGGGGCGGGGCTCGAGCTGCTCGCGGCCTCGCTGCGCCTCGCGCGGCTGGTGCCCGAACCCGCGTTTTTGGTGGTGGACACCGACGGCCTCACCGAAGGCGCGTTCGCCCGCGCCTTGCGCTACCACCAGGCGGACGCCGTGGCCGCGCGGGAGGTTTGGGTGATCGGCGCGGAGGGCCTGGCCTCGGTCTTCGCGGGCCGGGAGGACCTCAAGGTGCGCGTCCTCCCCCCGCCCCCGGGGGTGCGCGAGAAGCCCCGGGAGGAGCGCCGCCAGCGCCGCGCCGCGCGGCTCGCCGCGCACTTTGCCGGCGCGACGCATCGCGTGCTGCCGCTGCCTGTACCGGACGCCCGCCGGTTGTGGGCCCTGCTGGACGCGAAGGGGTGGTTGCTCGGGTACGGCCGCGTGGAGGCCTACGCCGGAGGGCTGGGCCTGATCCGCACCCCGGTGCGGGGGCGCGTGGCGCGGCTCGAGCGGACCGAGCTCGCCGCGACGGACGCGCCGGGCGTGCACCGGCTGCTGCCGGGTTGGTCCCCGTAAAGGATAAAGGCCCCGGGGTTCCGGGGCCTTGTGGTCACGAGGTCAAGCTAGTACTGGCTCGCGGGCTCCACCACGGTCACGTTGTCCGCCGCGGGCCCCTTGGCCGCCTGCTTGATCTCGAAGGTCACGACATCGCCCTCGTTCAGGGTGCGGAAGCCGGTGCCGTTGATCGCGCTGAAGTGCACGAACACGTCCCCACCGCTTTCACGCTCGATAAACCCGTACCCTTTTTCCGCGTTGAACCACTTTACTCGACCCTTTTCCATTACTACTCCTTCTTCCAGCCCCGAAAGGCCCGCGCAGGGCTGAGGTGCTAGACTGCCCGTGGGGCCACCTCAGTTTTGCCCTGAGCTACTGGAGTCTACCATGCCCGGAGCGAAAAGTAAAGGGCGTGTAGTCGGCCAACACATCTGAGACTCCCTGGGGACCGGCTCCTCTTGCATCATAGCCAGGAACTCCAGGGGAGCCAGACCGTTTAGGGCCCGGTGCGGTCTCCTTCGGTTGTAGTGGTCCAGGTAGGCGTCGAGTTTTTGTTGAAGCTCGGGGATCTTCGACGGCAGGGGTCGGGTGTAGAACTCATCCCTAAAGGTCCGCTGCATCCGCTCCACGTGCCCGTTCAGCTTGGGGCTTTTGGGCGGCAGCACGAAAAGCTGCAGGCCCAGGCGTTGGCAGGTCTCTTCAAACTCGGCCATGAACTCACTTCCGCCGTCAACCTGAATGGCTTTGACGGGGAAGGGGGCTTGCGCAACCCGGTGAGCCAGGAAGCTGGCCGCCAGGTTGGCCGTGGCTTTGGTGTGGAGTTCCGCAAGGGAGAAACGTGTGAAGAGGTCGACGGCCGAGAAGTGCTTGATCGTCTCCCCAGGGCCCAAGGTCACGGTCAGGGTATCTACCTGGATAAGGTCCCCAGGGTGGTGGACCTCGTACCCCTTGGGCTTTTTCTGGGCGTAGGGGCGCCGGGTCTTCCTCTTTACCTTTCCCCGCCGGGCCCGCGCCAGAAAGGCGGCTACCCTTTCCACCCGGCCGTGCGCCTCCAGGTAGGCCAGGATCCGCCCCACGGTGCGCTCGCTGACCTCAAAGCCTTGCCTCCTCAAGCTCAGCCAGATCGGCCAGCGCCCCCAGGTGGGGTTTTGTTCCCTAAGGGCCTCGATCTGGACGAGGAGCGCAGGGGACCCGTGCACCTTTCGCCGCGGGCGCTGGGGTCGCCGGGACCGGGGCGCGAGGCCCTTAACCTTCTCCTGCTTGAGCCTGTGCTGCCAGCGTTGGGCACGTTGGAGGCGTTCCTCAACCGGCGCAGCAGTAAATAGAAAGGCACTGAGGAAGCTCGCCGACTACCTCGCGATGCGGTTAAAGGACGGCCATAGCCGCGCCTTCTACGTCAAGCCGCTCTGGAGGGCGGCGCGCCTGGAACGCAAGCCCGGGGTCCTGGTCGCGCAGGTCGAGCGCGTGGAGGCCGACCTGCGGGAGGGCTGGACGCGAAATCCGAGGGCGCTTCTGGCCTACCGCCTTTCGGCCTGGGGGGTGCGATTTCACTTGACTTTTCCAACTTCCATATGTTAGGAATTTTTCCCGTAAACTCTTCCATCTCTTCTTGGCTTCAGGAGGGGTTGGGTATGAAGAAAGGGCTTGCGGTTCTCCTGGTCTTCGGGCTTCTCCTCATGAGGGTGACCCCCGCGCTGTCGGCGGGGGAGCGGGTGGAAGAGGTATTCCCCCAGCAGCGTGAAGCGATTATCGAAGTCGTAACGCCAAATGGGCTTCCTCTAAGCGACGAGGACCTGAAGGATGCTCGAGGGCAGTGGGAAAACGTCGTAATTGGTGCTGTAGCTGGAGCTGCGTTCGAGATTTATAGACAAATAACATCAAGTGATCGTGTTAGGGATTGGGGAGATGTGGCAAGGAGTGCAGCTTACGGCGCAATTACAGGTGCTGTGGGGGGGCTTGGTGGCTCGGTGCTTGAGGCGTTCGCAACTGGTCGAATTGGAGCAGGCTTCATCGCAGGAGGGCTAGCGGGTACTATCGAAGGGCACACGACGCGGAAGAGTCGTTAATCGTTACCTACGTCGATGGGACCATGCCTGTCAAGGCCTTGAGGTACTTACTTTGGTTTCTGGCTACTCTGGCTCTCGGGTTGATAGCCCATTGGTTGGTCGGCTGGCCGGAGGGTGACTTAATGGACGTTTTGCGTCAAAGCGCTCTGCTTGGCGCTGCGGTTATTACCGCGATAGTCGTTTCGGAGAAACAAGCAGAAAATGGTTCTGCGCATGGCTGAGTTTCTGGAAACAATGCTTGCTTTCCCTAATACTTCGCCGCCTTAGCTGAAGGGGAGCAAAGCGAGCAAAAAGTGGGCTGCGATGCGCACCGATCGCGAGCAGCCCCTCTATGATCTTGAGTCTGAAAACCTGATCGCCGCCACCTTCACTTGAGCGGACGACCAACTCACTGGCATCCCAAGGGCCACGCCTGTTCCGGCAACGTTATACAGCCTCCTATACCGAACTCCTCACCATCGCGATAGGGACTGTACTCGGCCAACACATCCGAGACTTCTCTGAGGCTCCCGGAGCACCTTGGGGACTCCGTTGAGAAAGCGAAAGGGCCGGGGAGCGTGCCCCCGGCCCCCGCGCCCCCCGCCCTTACTTCACCACGATGTTGAGCAGCTTCCCGGGCACGTAGATCTCCTTCACGATCGTGCGGCCCTCGAGGTGCCGCCGCACATTCTCGATGGCCTTCGCGGCCTGCTTGGCTTCCTCCTCACCGACGTTCGTGGGCAGCACCGCGCGGCCGCGCACCCGGCCGTTCACCTGAACCACCAGCTCGAAGGTGTCCTCCACGAGCGCGTCCTCGTCCACCTCAGGCCACGGGACCTCGAAGACCGAACGCGCATCGAGCCAGTGCCAGACCTCCTCCGCGAGGTGCGGCGCGAACGGCGCGAGCATCTGCAGGTAGTACCGCACCGCCCGCTTGTAGACGGGGCTCGGCGCGTGCTTATGGCGGTACTCGTAAAGGGCGTTCAACAGCTCCATCAGCGCGGCGATGGCGGTGTTGAAGCGCAGGTTCTCCGTGTCCTCCCCGACCTTCTTCAAGGTGCGGTGCAGCGCCCGGTACAGCGCCCGGTCCGCCCCGGAAAGCGCAGCGGGATCGAAGGCGTCCTCGAGGGTGGTTAGGGCGTCCTTATCCTCCGCGAACCGCCGCCAGACGCGGTTCAAAAAGCGCCACGCGCCCGAAACGCCCTCCTCCGTCCAGACCATGTCGTTCTCGGGCGGCGCGGCGAAGAGGATCGTGATGCGCGCGATGTCCGCGCCCTGCTCCTTCACGAAAGGCCCCACCATCACGCCGTTCCCCAGGGACTTGGACATCACCGCGGGCTTCCACAGGTGCGTCGTGCCGTCCTCGTGCGCGCGCAGCTCCGCCCCCATCTTGGCGAGCTCGGCCTTGGTGAGCGTGCCCGACTCGAGGTCCAGCCGGACGCGGGCCTCCTCGCTCAGCCGTACGGTCTCGCCCTCCACCTGGACGGGACCGTAGTCCGTCCAGCCCATCACCATGCCCTGCGTGAAGAGCCCCTTGAACGGCTCCTCCACCCGCACCATGCCGATGTCGTGCAGGAACTTGGTGAAGAACCGGGAGTACAGCAGGTGCAGCACCGCGTGCTCGATCCCCCCGATGTACTGGTCCACGGGCAGCCAGAAATCGGCCTTCTCGGGATCGAAGGGCAGCCGGTCGTTATGCGGGTCGGCGTAGCGCAGGTAGTACCACGAGGAGTCGAAGAAGGTGTCCATGGTGTCGGTGTCCCGCCGCGCCGGCCGGCCGCAGTGGGGGCAGGTGGTCTCGTAGAACTCGGGGTGCGCCTCGAGGGGGCTCTTCCCCTTGGGGCGGATCTCCTCCACGTCCTGGATCTCCGGAAGCACCACGGGCAGGTCCTCGTACGGCACGGGCACGATCCCGCAGGCCTCGCAGTGAATCATGGGGATCGGCGTGCCCCAGTACCGCTGCCGGCTGATCAACCAGTCCCGCATGCGGTACGTGACCCGGGCCCGCCCCAGGCCCTTTTCCTCGAGCCAGCGGATGACCCGGCCCTTACCCTCCACGCTCGGCGTGCCGTCGAAGGGGCCGGAGTTCACCATGACGCCCGGCTCCTCGTAGGCGGCCTCGAGCGGCTCGGCGAGCCCGCCCTCAGCGGGCTGGATCACCACCCGGACGGGCAGGTTGAACCGCCGCGCAAACTCGAAGTCCCGCTGGTCGTGCGCGGGCACCGCCATGATCGCGCCGGTCCCGTACCCGTACAGCACGTAATCCGCGGTCCAGATGGGGATTTCCTCGCCGGTCGCGGGGTTGATCGCGTACGCCCCGGTGAACACCCCGGTCTTCTCGCGCCCCAGGGCCTCGCGCTCGAGCTCGGTCTTTTGCTTGGCGGCCGCCACGTACGCCTCGACCTCCGCGCGCCGCTCGGGGGCGGTAAGCTCGAGGAGCATCGGGTGCTCAGGAGCGAGGACCAGGAAGGTCGCGCCGAAGAGGGTGTCGGGCCGGGTGGTGAAGACGGGGATCTTCACGTCCCGGCCCTTGACGGGGAACGCGATCTCCGCGCCTTCACTCCGGCCGATCCAGGCGCGTTGCATGGCCTTGACCTTCTCCGGCCAGCCCGTGAGCTGCTCGAGGTCCTGGAGGAGGCGGTCGGCGTAGGCGGTGATCCGCAGGTACCACTGCTCGAGCTCTTTTTTCTCGACCAGGGTGTCCTCGTGCCGCCAGCAGCGGCCGTCCACCACCTGCTCGTTCGCGAGGACGGTCTGGCACTTGGGGCACCAGTTCACCAGGCCCTTCGCGCGGTAGACGAGGCCCTTTTCGTACATCTTGAGGAAGATCCACTGGTTCCAGCGGTAGTACTCGGGCGTGCAGGTGGTGACCTCGCGGTCCCAGTCGTAGAGGATGCCCATCAGGCGGAGGGACTCCTTGGCCGAGGCGATGTTCTTGAAGGTCCACTCCGCGGGGTGCACGCCGAACTTAAGGGCCGCGTTCTCGGCGGGCAGGCCGAACGCGTCCCAGCCCATGGGGTGCAGCACGGTGTAGCCCTGCTGCTTCTTGAAGCGGGCCAGCACGTCCCCCATGGTGTAGTTCTTCAGGTGGCCCATGTGCAGGTCACCGGAGGGGTAGGGGAACATCATGAGGACGTACTGCTTCTCGCCCTCCTCCTTGGCCTTCATCAGGCCCTTCTCCTGCCAGTACGCTTGCCACTTGGGCTCGATCGCGTGCGGGTTGTACTTCTCCATGCTGCCTCCTCAAAGCACTTCCAGGAAAAACCCCCTTCCCGTAACGTTCGGGAAGGGGAAGCCAGGCCGCGATAAGGGGGCTTCCCCTAGGTGCGCGCTAGCCCGGCCCAGATCATGGCTTCATGATAGCACGCGCTAGCGGGGGGGCAGCATCCGCCGGCGCATCACGAAACGACGCCAGGCGTACACGAGGCCGCCCGCGACGAGGAGCAAAGCGCTCACAGCCAGGGCGGTCGCGAGCAGCCACACGGTGAGGAAAAGCCCCACCAGCCCGGCAAGGGCCAGGAGCAGGTACGCCCAAAAACCCGAGAGGCGGTAGACCTTGAACGGCGTGCGGTTCATCCTTTCAGTCTACCCCCGCCGGCCTGCTCGGGGGTGCCGGTACCCCGTACGCCAGACGAGCGCCTCCGCCAAGCGCGGCGCGAACGGGTGCAGCGCGTACATCACCCGGAGCGCCCACGGCACCACGACCAGCCGTGATTCCTTCTCTAAAGCGCGCACCACGACCCGCGCGACCGCCTCCGGCGTGAGGTCCGGGATGAGGCGCGCAAGGCGCGGCACGCGTTCGATCGCCCCCGGGTTGTGCTGCCAGTACGCGCTGCGCACCCGGCCCGCGACCACCGAGCAGACCGCGATGCCGGTGCCGCGCAGGTCGAGCCGCAGCGCTTCCGTAAACCCCCGCAGCGCCCACCGGGCCGCGACGTACCCGGTCGCGCCCGGCCACGGCTGGAGCGCAGCTGGCGAGTTGATCACGCACACCACGCCCCTCCCCCGCTCGAGCATCCCCGGCAAAAACGCCTGCGTGACGAAGAACGCCGCGAAGTACGGAGCCTGCATCATGCGTACCGCCTCCTCCGGCGGGGTTTCCTCGACGAACAGCCAACGCCCCGCCCCGGCCGCGTGCACGAGCGCGTCCGGAACCCCGAGCTCGCGGCGCACGGCCTCCGCCATCCGCCGTACGGCCGTGGGGTCGCCGAGGTCCGCGGGGTAGGCGCGGGCCATGCCTCCGCCGGACTGGATCTCCCGCGCGAGCGCCTCGAGCGCCTCCCGCCGCCGCGCGACCAGGGCGAGCCGCGCGCCCGCATGGGCTAGGCGACGCGTCGTGGCCCACCCGATCCCGCTCGAGGCTCCCGTCACGAGCACGAGCCTGCCCGAGAGCCGCACGCCTACTCCTCCCCGCACGCTGTTCGCTGCGGCTCGAGGATCACCCTCGCGCCGCGCGCCGCGAGGGCCTCGAGGGCCCGGGCGTTTCGGGCGGGGTCCAGGCAGTTGTGCTCGAGCCGCACCACGTCCCCCATGCCGAGCCCGGCGTTCGCCGCGAGGGGGGTGAGGTCCGTCACGTGGTTCGCGCTCAGGTCGAGCACCTCCAGGGCGGAGAGAGGCCGGAGGGGGGTGAGGTCCTGGATCTGGTTTCCGCTCAGGAGGAGGGTCTTGAGCGCGCGAAGGTGCTGGAGGGGAGCGAGGGTTTGGATTTGGTTGTGATTCGCGACGAGGCCCTGAAGCCGCGCGAGGCCCTGGAGGGGGGTGAGGTCCCGGACCTGGTTGAAGCTCAGCACCAAAAACCGCAGCTCCGTGAGGCGCGCCAGGGGCGTGAGGTCCGCCACCCGGTTGCGCCTAAGGTCGAGCTCCTGAAGCCGGGTGAGGCCTTGGAGGGGGGTGAGGTCCTGGATCCGGTTCCCCCTAAGGAACAAGACGCGCAGCCGCGTGAGGTGCTGGAGGGGAGTGAGGTCCTGCACCCGGTTGAAGCTCAGCTCGAGGTACTCGAGGTCCTCGAGCGCGGCGAGGGGGGTGAGGTCCTGCACCCGGTTCACCGCGAGCTCCAGCCGCGTGAGGTTCGGGGCGTGCTCGAGCCCTTGGAGGGAGGTCACGCCCGCTCCGGAGGCCTCGAGCTGCGTGAGGTCTGCGAGGCGCGCACAGGTGAGGGGACCTTCGGGCTGCTCGAGCGCCTCGCGCACCGCGGCCTCGAGGGCCGGGTCGGGGAAGACCACGGCCTCCTCAGGGCGCGCGCAGTTCGGGTGCGCGGCGCCCCACCCTCCCGCGAGGGCCAGCGCCGCGCCCAGCAGCAGGGCGTGCAGTGGGGGCTTCATCCTCCAACAGTGCAGCATGCGTTTGGGGGGTGGGGGTCTTCTAGACGACCTTCCCCGGGTTCAGGAGGCCCTCGGGATCGAAGAGCGTTTTGAGACGCGCCATCCAGGCGAGGGCGTTTCCGTGCTCTAGGGGCATGTACTTCTTCTTCCGGAGGCCCACCCCGTGCTCGCCGGTCGCGGTGCCGCCCAGCTCGAGGGCCCGCGCCACCAGCCGTTCCGCGAAGGCCTCAGCCCGGGCGTACGCATCGTCCCGCGCGGCGATCAGGGTGTGGAAGTTCCCGTCCCCCACGTGCCCTAGGATGTTGCCCTCGAGCCGCATCTCGTCCATCAAGGCCCGGGCGTACCCCACGAGCTCCGGCATCCGCGAGAGGGGGACGGCCGTGTCCGTGATCAGGTACTTGCGCTGCGGGAACAGGTTCACGAGCGCCCAGTACGCCTGGTGCCGCGCCTCCCACTGCGCGGTGCGTTCCTCCGCGGTCATCGCGGCCTCCACCTCCAGCGCCCCCGCTTCCCGGACCAGCTCGAGGGCGAAGCGCGACTCCTCCTGCATCGCGGCCGCGGTCGCGGAGTGGAACTCCAGGAATAGCGCCGGCCGCTCGGGGTAGTTCCGGTCCAGGTACCGGTTCACGGCCCGCAGCGCGAGGTCGTCCACGAGCTCGAGCCGCGCCACCGGAAGCCCGCTCGCCAGGATCGCGTACGCGGCCTCGGCGGTGCGCTCCACGCTTGGGAAGAAGACCCGCAGGGTGTGCACGTGCTCGGGTAGGGGGTGCAGCTTGAGGGTGAGGCGCGTGATCACGCCGAGCGTGCCTTCCGAACCGATGAAGAGGTCCTTGAGGTCGTACCCGGAGCTGGTCTTGCGCACCGCGCGGCCCAGCTCGAGCACCTCCCCGTTGGCGAGAACCACCTGAAGCGCGAGCACGTTGGCCCGCATCCCGCCGTACCGCACGGTCGTGGTGCCCGAGGCGTTCGTCGCGGCCATCCCGCCTAAGCTCGCGTCCGCGCCGGGGTCCACCGGGAAGAACAACCCCTCGCGCCTCAGGCGTTCGTTCAGCCGCTTGCGCGTCACGCCCGGCTCCACCACCGCGACGAAGTCCTCGGGGCGCACCTCGAGGATTTGGTTCATGCGGGAGAGGTCCAGGCTGATCGCGGGTCCTTGCGGCACGAGCGCCCCCTCTAAGCTGGTGCCCGCCCCGAACGGGATGACCGGCACGCCCTCGCGCCGGGCGACCTCGAGCACGGCCTGCACGTCCGCTACCGTCTCCGCGAAGACCACCGCGAGCGGGGGGCGCACCTCCGGGTAGCCTTCGTCCCGCCCGTGGGCCTCGAGGACGCTCGGGCTGGTGGAGACCTTCGCCTCCCCTAGGACTTGGCGCAGGGTACCGGCCAGCATTTATTCCAGAATACCCCGCCGCCCCGGGGCGGCGGGGCGGGTGGCGTGGAGGGACCGCTTACTCCTGGGGGGCGTTCCCCAGGATTGCGTCGATCTCCTTGAGGGCCTCCTCGGGCAGGTCCACCCCGGCCGCGCCCAGGCTTTCCTTGAGCTGTTCGGGGCGGCTCGCGCCCGTGATCGCGCTCGAGACCTGACCTTGGCGCAGCACCCAGGCGAGGGCGAGCTGGGTGCGGGTGAGGCCGAGCTCGTCGGCTACGCGCTTGAGCTCTTTGACCTTCTCGCGGTTTTCTTCGGTGAGGAACATCTCGCGGAACTGCTCGTACTGCGCGAAGCGCGAACCTTCGGGCAGGCCGTGGTCGTACTTCCCGGTGAGCATGCCCATCGCGAGGGGGCTCCACACCACGAGCCCCATGCCGAACCGTTCGGCCTCCGGAAGGATCCGGGTCTCGACGCGCTCCCGGTAGAGCATCGAGTACTGGGGTTGCTCCACCACGGGCGGGTGCAGGCCGTTGGCGCGGGCGAAGGTCACCGCCTCGGCGATGCGGGAGGCGGGCCACTCGCTCGTGCCCCAGTACAGGATCTTCCCTTCGTCCACCAGGCCGCTGAAGGTGGTGACGATCTCCTCCATGGGCACCTCGGGGTCGTACCGGTGCGCGAAGTACAGGTCGAGGTAGTCCACCCGTAGGCGCTTGAGGCTTTTGTCGATGGATTCCCGCACGTGTTTGCGGCTGAGGCCCCGGTCGTTCACGTCCTCCGACATGGGCCAGAACACCTTGGAGGAGAGGACCAGGGTGTGGCGCGGGAACTCCTGGAGGATCTCGCCCATGATCTCCTCGGCGAGGCCATGGGCGTACACGTCCGCGTTGTCGAAGAAGTTCACGCCGTGATCGTAAGCAAGCTTCACGATTTCGCGGATCGTGTCCTTGTCCTTGACCGTGTTGCCGTAGGTGACCCAGGCACCGAGGCTGATCTCGGAGACCTTAAGGCCCCACTTGCCGAGCTTGCGATACCGCATTTCCATAGTGTGTACCCTCCGTTGGGCACTTTACCGACGGGACCTCTCCCAGAATGTGACCCACGGGTCAGTTCCTCGGCGTAGAGGGTAAGGACGTTGTGGTGGCTTTACAGTAGCTTAATCATAGCCGTAGGACAATGGAACAGTGATTCGTTTCATGCGTTCTGGGAAACGAGGTGCTAATGTGCGTACAGCGGCTGTCCGCAATGGGCAGCATGCGCTTCGAATAGCGGAGGACATCTCCAAGGCTTGGGAGATGCGGTTGAGGAGGTGAGTGAATGACCCCGGGTGCGGTGGGGAACCTAGCGCTGCTGGTGGCGCTGCTCTTTACTGTTGCGGGGCTGGTCCTGTCAGGGTTGGGATGGTACACGCGGGATGTGCGGTACGTGCGCATGGCGCGGCGTGCGGCCGGCCTGGTGTTCCTAGGGGCGTTGGCTGCGTTCCTCGCTCTGGAGTGGGCCCTGCTGACCGATGACTTTTCCATCACCTACACGGCACGTACGCACTCCGTGAAGAGTCCTACCTGGGTAAAGATCGCGACCCTGTGGGCGGCTTTGGAAGGATCGCTGCTGTTATGGGGGATGCTACAGGCCCTATATACCTTCCTCGCAGCGCGGCGGCTCAAGGATTACTGGATGGCGCCGGTCGCTCTGGGGACGCTGTTCGCGATCCAAGGTTTCTTCTTTGGGGTGCTGTTGTTCGTGGAGAACCCCTTCACGCCAGTGCCAAACCCGCCCACGGACGGCCCTGGTCCGAACCCCTTGCTGCAGAACCACTGGATGATGGCGGTACACCCGGTCCTAATGTACCTGGGGTTCGTGGGGCTCAGCGTGCCCTTTGCGTACGCGGTGGCCGCGATGGTGAGCCGCCGATACCAGAGCTGGGTGCGGGAGACCAAGTGGTGGACCTTGATCGCCTGGGGGTTCCTCACCGCAGCGATTTTCGCTGGGGGATGGTGGAGTTACGAGGTGTTGGGCTGGGGCGGGTACTGGGCGTGGGACCCGGTGGAGAACGCCTCGTTCATCCCTTGGCTGCTCGCCACCGCATTCGTGCACACCGCGATGGTGCAGGAGCGCAGGGGGTTGCTTAGGGGGTGGAACTTCGGGCTGATCACGCTGACCTTCGCGGGTACGGTGTTCGGCACCTTCCTAACCCGCTCCGGGGTGATCCAGTCGGTGCACGCGTTTGCCAGCGGCCCCATCGGCCCCATCTTTCTAGGCTTTTTCCTTGTGGTCCTCGCCGTAGGATTCATGCTGCTCTCGCGCATCTCGAGCGAGGTGCGGGATGCGGGCAGTGTACGGCTTGTAAGCCGAGAAGGGGCGTTGTTTGCTAGCGCAGTGGTCTTCGCCACCATGGCGTTTGTGGTGGTGTTGGGGACCCTCTTCCCCTTGCTGGTGGAGGCTACCCGGGGGCTTAAGGTCTCAGTGGGTGCACCTTTCTTCAACCAGATCTTCATTCCCCTCGGGGCGATGATGCTGCTGCTCATGGGTATAGGTCCAGTATTGCCGTGGAAGCGCACCCAGAGCGAGGTGCTGCGCAACCTCGCTTGGATCCTAGGGGTCCTGGTCTTGGGGTTTCTAGGGGGTCTCGCCGTCGGATGGACCGTGGGTGTGAGCCTCGCGGTAGGGTTGTTTGCGTACAACGTGGCCGCGATCGTGCTCATGGTGGCTGAGGGCGTGCGCACCCGCGCACGGAGCACCGGGGAGGCGTGGGCGGTTGCGCTGGTACGGCAGGCGACCCAGGCTCGTCGTCGCTACGGGAGCCACGTCGTACATTTTGGGGTGGCCCTAGCCGCGCTTGCGATCGCCTTCAGTCAGGCTTACCGAGTGGACGCGCAGAAAACGCTCCGGGTAGGCGAGACCTGGGAGGTACTGGACACCCGGATCACCCTGTTGGGGGTGCGGGCCCAGGATGAGGGTAACCGTTTCGCGGTCCTAGCTCCACTCGAGCTCGAGGGAATTGGGCGGCTCGAGCCGCGGCTGCACTACTACCCGACGCGCAGAGGGCCGTTGGCTGCGCCGGACGTAGGGTACACGCTGGGGCGGGACTACTATCTAACGCTACAGGCCTTTGATGAGGAGAATGGCGCGTGGGCCACGCTCCGACTGGTGGTGACCCCGATGGTGCTCTGGCTTTGGGTGGCGGGCGCCTTAATCCTACTAGGAACGATGTACATCCTCTGGCCCTCGGGACAGCGCTTCACTGCATCGATACCAACCGCGACAGGGGGGGGGCGGGTATGAAGCGGTGGCTGATCTGGGGTACCGTGCTGGTACTAGGCGGAATCTTCTGGTGGGGACTGGGCCGCGATCCGGGGGAGCTGAAGTCCGTACTGATCGGCAAGCCCGCTCCGGACTTTGAACTGCCCCTCTTCCCCCGATACCAGGAGGAGTACGGGGAGACCATTACCCTCGAGCGTTTTAAAGGGCAGCCCGTAGTGGTCAACTTTTGGGCCAGCTGGTGCTACCCGGCGTGTTGGAACGAGGCCCCTCGTCTGGAGGCCGCGTGGCGCAAGTACCGCCCGCAAGGGGTGCAGTTCATCGGCATCAACATTCAGGATAAGCGCGCGGATGCTGAGGCGTTTCTGGACCGTTTCGGGCTGACCTTTCCGCACGGCATCGATCCGCCCGGCCGTGTGGCCGTGGACTACGGCACCTACGGCGTACCGGAAACCTTCTTCATCGACAAGGACGGAATTGTGCGTTACCGGTTCGCGGGGGAGATCTCGAGTGAGGAGCTCGAGAAGCGGATTCAGGAGATTCTGCCATGAGAAGGTTAAGGTTATGGATGGCGTTGCTCCTGGTGTGGGGTGGAGCTTGGGCGGTGGAGGATGGTCCGCCCCCGGATCTCTCGCCCGAGGTGTTCCAGATCGCGAAGGAGTTGCGTTGCCCCGTCTGCCAAGGAGAGAGCATTGCAGAGTCTAACGCGGAGCTTTCCCAGGAGTCCCGTCGGCTGATCGCGGAGATGCTGGCGGAGGGAAAGTCCAAGGAGGAGATCCTTCAGTTTTTCGTGGACCGCTACGGGGAGTGGATCCTGTACTCCCCACCCCGTAAAGGCATCACGCTGTGGGTCTGGATCGGGCCGGTGCTGGGGTTGGGTGCGATAGGCTATGGAATTTTCCGCTACTTAGCGGAGGTGCGTCGGCGTGAGGAGGCGCTGGCCCAAGCGGTGGATGAGGCGATGCTGCGGCGGGTCGAACGCGAGATCGAGGAAGGAGAGCCATGACGGTTGGTGCGTGGATTCTGCTAGCGATCCTGGTTCTTGCGGGGGGCGTGTACATGCTGGCCCCGGTTCGGGGGCGTTCTGAACCCTTTCCCGAGGACCCTCGCCCGGAGGAGCTGCGCGAGGAGCTGAACCTACTCAAAAACGAAGCGCGTGAGCTTGTGGGAGCGGAGCGTCGGCGTTTGTTGGCGCGCATTGCGCATCTCGAACGGACCCTACAGGAGTTTGCGCCCGCGCCTTCCACGACACGGCGTCCTGCCGCCTGGGTGTACGGGCTAGCCGTGCTCGGTGTAGTGGTTGTGGGAGCGGTGTTGTGGCGGTACACCCTGCCGCGCCTTCCCGGCGAGACGGTCACGACAGCGATTCGGGTGGAGGACGCGTTGCGCCTTCAGGAGTTGCGGCAAGAAGCGGAATCAGCCAACACCGCACAGTCATGGCTCCGCTACGCGGATTTTGCCTGGGAGGTTGGGGACTTCACCCGTGCGGCGGAAGGGTACGCCGCCGTGTTGCGCCTTAATCCCCGGGAGCCCAGAGCGTTGGAGCGCATGGGCAAGCTCCTGTTCATTTCCGGCCGCTTCGACCTGGCGGCGAACGTTCTGGTCCTGGCTACACAACTTGATCCGAACGAACCGGAGGGATGGCTTTTTCTGGGGAGCGCCTACTACCAGCTAGCGCAGATGAAGGAGGCGGTCCAGGCGTGGGAACGGTACCTGGCGCTGGACGCCGGGGATGCGAACCAGGTGGCGCCGCTCATTGAAAAGGCCCGCTCCTTGGCGGATGCGCCCCTAGGTCAGCGGGTCTACGCTGTAAGCTGCGCCGCGTGCCACGGTGCGGACGGTCAGGGAGGTACGGGACCCCGCCTCAAAGGCAACCCTGTGGTGGAGGTTTCCGATGCGGTGCGCGGGATCATTACTCAAGGAATGGGAGCCATGCCTGCGATCCCCTTGGATGAGGAACGCCTTGAGGCCCTGCTCGAGTATCTAAAGAACCTCTGAGGTCAAGGTAGGCTTAGGCAGCCTCCTGTTTGTGGAGGCTGCTCTTCTTAGTGTATCGCTGGGGGAGGAGGGAATGCGTATACCAAGCGCACATGACCTTGGTAAGGATGGATATTGGGATGGTAGCCATGAAGTGTATACTAGCTTCTATAATTTAGTTTTATAACTAAAAGTCTTGGGATCGGACCAGATCCCTCCTGTGGACATCGCTGTCGAAACCCGCCGTGTCAAGTGCACGGTCCACCCCGACAGCATCCACACCGCCCTCATCCACACGGTGCGCCGCTTGCTCACCCCAAACGGGGTGCAGCAGGGCGCGCAGGCCTCCATGATCTACTCCGAACCCCTCCAATCCCCTCCGGAAACCCAGGAGGCTCCCACCTGCACCGACAACAAGATCGTCACGGTCGTCTTCCTCCAGGTTGCGGTCCTGCGCGCGGAGGCCTGCGTTGTAGCCCGCTGCGTTCGCGGGCCCGCGGCGTGGTCGTGGTGAGGGGATCGCAAAGAAAGTGAGGCCGGTCAAGGAGGGAAGGGGGGGGGAAGGATAGGGCCGACGTGCACGAGCGAGCCCGGAAGAGCCTCGAGGGGCTCGTCGAGGCGGTGAGGCAGCGTACCGAATTAGCCCAGGCCGTGCGCGGGGAGACCGTAGAGGCCGGGCCGGAACTCGCGAACTTCGCCGGGGTCACCGACGTGCATGCTCAACACAAAAGGCAGCCGGAAGACGCGACGGAAGAAGCCTGACCCGCGCGGGAACGCACGCGCTCCGTAGGGCATGCAGGCGGCCGGCCGCCTTACCGCTTGAACTTTTCAATCCGGCTCACCATCGTGTCCGAGACGAACACCACCCCGGAGTGCTTGTTCAAGAAGGGTGCGAACCCCTCCAGGATAGAACGCGCTTTCTCCTCGGGCATCACCGAGACCACCATCGCCAGCGTGTCCTCCTCGTTAAAGAGGAGGTGGCCCTCGTGAAACCCATGACTGCCTTTGCCCGAGAGGTTATGTACGATGGTGTAACCACTCACGTTCGCCCGCTCGAGGAGATCCAGCACGAAGCTCAAGTCCTCCCCCCGCACGATGATCTCCACTTTCTTCATGGGGTAGAGCGTTAGGCCTTTCATCGTTGCACCTCCTCCACGCTACCGAACACCCGCCACGCGCCCTGCATGAACCGACGCACCACCCGCTCCTCCGGATCCAGGACCACCATGTTCAGCCATCCCTTGTGCATGAGCTCTCGAACCTTGTGCACCCGCTCGATCGCGGTTCTCGCGAACGCGAAGGGCGCCTCGAGCAGCACGATCAGCCGGACGGGAAGGTGGAAGGGCTCGCCTTGCTTCAGAACGGTCTGAGCGGGCAAGCCCGTCCGAAGGTCGCTCACGTTCCCCGTCATCACCCCGATCCGCCCCGCGACGTTGTGGTACACCTTACTCCCACTCCCGTACGCCTCGTTGTCCGTGGTGGAGAAGTAGTGCTCCATATTAATCCAGTGCCCCACGATCAACGGACCGGAGAGGATGTTCTCGAGAAGCCGCCCTTTAGGGTCCACCCGGTAATCGTAGGAGTGCAGGAACACCTTGCCTTTAAGGTCAAGCGCTCGCGTGACCTCCCGCCGGCCGATCACGAACGCGTAATTACCCGAAAGCCCCCACTCGGGCCGTACCTGAGACCAGTCGTAAGCGTGCTCCAACACCTCGGCGTACTCAGGCTTCACGCCAAGCTCGAGGGCCCGCTCCTGCGCGGTGTGGAGGGTCGCGGCCTCGAGGTCCGCCCGCACTCCCTCGAGCACGGGCAACAGCTTGGAGGGCAGGTACTCGAGGTCGTAAAGCTGCACCGCGTCGGTGGTCGTGTTGTGCAGGCCGGGCACGAAGTGGGTCGTTTCGGGAATGGAGATCCCGTGCTTTTGCTTTAGGAGCTCCCGGACCTTGGGGTGGTTTGCCATGAAGCAGAAGACCCGCGCGTTGTGCGTGCCCGCGGCACCCCCGCAGGCGCCGCAGTCCAGCGCGGATTCGTACGGGTTGTTCTCGGAGCGACTGCCGTGCCCCAGCACGAGCACGAGGGGAGCGAACCCTTGCGTGAGGCCGATGGACCGCAAGGTGTTCGCCACGAGGGCGGCCTGCTCCTCCCGGGAGAACCCGATCCCGCGCAGCTTCTCCTTCACGAGCTCCACGTACCCCCGCTCGACCCGGTACGTCTCCCTGAGCGTGCGCAGCAACGCGGGGTGCGCCGCCTCGGGAACGCCCAAGGCGCTCAGCACGTCCGAGCGCTCGCGGTTGGCGACCGCGTCCTCAAACAGGGCGTGCAGCTGCGCGGAGCTCACGTTCCGCAGGCCGAGCTCCTTCTCGAGCGCGGTCCGCACCACCTCCCCGTAGAGCGTGCGCGTGACCTCTTCGATCTCCTCGGGGGCCAGCCGGTCCAGCAACGGCTTCGTGTGCACCCGCGCGTCCAGGAACGCTTCCCGTGCCCGCGTGTACCCCACCGGCAGGAAGGTCTTGCCCACGAAGTCCAGGCCGAACAGGAACCCCAGGGCCTCGACCGTGATGAAGGGGGTGAGGATGTTCTCCTTCAGGTCGTGCAGGACGCGCTTGAAGAGGTTTTCCCGCCGCGGTTCGCGCCTTTGCGGCATGTCGAGCACCACGTTCCGCGGGCGGATCAAGGCCGGGCAGAGGAACTCCTCGTGCCCCTTGTGCAGCTCCACAAACGCCATAGGCACGCCGAAAAACCCAGCCACCCCGAAGGTCTCGTAGCGTCCGAGGCGCTCCAGGTTCCGCCGGTACCGCTCGGACCGCACGTCGATGCAGAACAACACCTGCGCCTTGGGGGAGGCGGGCTCAGGACGCGCCTCGAGGCGGATCTGGGAGAGCAGGTCCTCGAGCAGGCTGTCCTCGAGGGCCTCGAGCCACACCTTCCCTTCTTCCTCCGTGACCCGCGTGTAGAGCGCGTGCAGGTCCAGGATCGTTTCGGGGGAAAGGGCGTTTAAGGACAGGTGGGCCGCCTCGAGCCAGTCGGCGAGGAAGGTTAGGAAGACCTTGGCCTCCCACGCGGCTTTTTGCTGGGTGTACGTCTGGACGAAGGGGTGGGGGCGGTTAAAGTGCGGGGGCAGCGTTTCGGCGTAGGGAAGGGCGGCGCGGCCCGTGAAGTACTCGCGTCGGAGGTAGGTTTGTTCCGGGGCGTGGCGCACAAAGGCGGTGAAGGCCGCGTAGTCCGTACGGAAGGGGAGGCGTCGGGTGCGCGACTGCAGGACGGCGAGGGAGATGAGGAGCCGGATGGCGGTGTAGTCCACGATGTCGGCGGGGAACCTGCGCTGCCAGTAGTAGTCCCGGTTCGCTTGCCGCCACCGGATGAAACCGACGATGCCCTTGAGCCGGGTGAGTTCCCTGCGGATGTAGTTTTCCCAGAGCGCTTCGGGGATCTTGAGGGTGGTGAGGACGTACTCGATGGCTTCTTCCGGGCTCGAGAACCGCTGAACGAGCGCGCGGAAGTGCGGGCCTATCTTGAGGCGGAAGCGGAGGTTGTGCCGGGCGAGCGCCTTCCAGGCCTGGAACAGGCCTTGCTCCCGGTGGGGCATGCTGATGGCGGCCTGCCCCTCGTCCAGGAAGTCCATGACGCCCTTGACGACGAGGTCGTCGATGAGTTCCCCGAGGGCAGCGCCCGTCACTTGATCGATGGCTTCATAAAGGGTGAGGTCTTCCCCGATCGAGCGGAGGAAGGCGTCGCAGGCTGCTTTAGGATCTTCTTGCAGGGCCTGCGCGAGGGTACGCACGGCCTCGGGGGGCAGGTCCGGCCGGACCCGGTTTTGCCAGGGGCGTCGCTCCGAGGTGAGGAGCGTGTAGAGGAGCGCCTCGACGTCGATTCCCGCCGGCCTGGGGTGGATTCGTTGCGCGAGCGCGCGCACCTTCGTTTTTAGGTGGCGCTCCTTGAGGGGGCCGTTTCGAAGGAGCTTAAGGGCCTGCGCTCGGCGGAGGTACCCCTTCCCGCCGAAAAGGCGCTCCCCGACCTTCACGGCCTCTTCAAAGGGCAGTTCCTCGAGCTCGTGCAAGGGGTTGTGGTGCACGAAGATGCGCATGGGCCAGAAGAACGGTACGGCCTCGGCGGCGACGTGAACGAGGGACCGTATCCAGAGTTTTCTGCCTAGCTGCATCACGCGATATCCTCCCTGGGCTGCCCCCATAGGATCTTCCCGGTGTGCGCGAGGAGGCCTAAGGCGAGCAGGAACCAGCTAACGCTCAGGAGGGCGAGGTTGGTGGGGTTCGGTTGTGCGAGGAGGGGTTGGATGGGCAGGGTGTAAGCTAGGAAGGAGAGCGCCAGGAACGCGCCTGAAACTCCGGGGGCTTGGGCGATGAGTCCTTTGACGTACGAGAGGTCCTCGGTGAGGAAGGTGTGTTTGACGTGCAGCGCGAGGAGCTTGAAGAGGAAGGGGGGTACGGATAACGCGAGGAGGTAGGCGGGGTGGGGGTTCAGCCAGGCGAGGGGGAGGAGGGCCGCGTAGAGTTCCGAGGCCGCGGCGCTTAGGGTTCGGGTGGAGAAGAGGCGCAGCGTGTGGAAGAGTGCGGTGAGGGCCGCGAGGGGCGGCACCCAGTCCGGGATGCTCGTGGAAGGGAGGAGGAGCGCGCCCGCGGCCGGCATGACGAGAAACGCGATGGCGCCGAGCTTGTGCAGCAGCGCGACGCTCAGCACGCTGAGGGGGAATAGGGGCAGGAAGACCGCCGGGGCGAGCAGGGAGGGATCGGGGTTCCAAAGGAGCGCGAGGGCTAAAAGGGCGCTGGCCGCAATGAGATGCGGTCGGGAGAAGGCCGCGACGAGGCGCAGCGCGTGGGTTTTTAACCACTCGTAGATGTCGTGCACGTACAGTTCTCGCGAGAAGTGCGTGTACAGGCGTGTGTACAAGGGTAGGGGGCGTTCCCGGTTCGCGTAGTAGATGAAGATCCACCCCACCCCGATCACGAGCACCATGAAGGCGACCTCTAGAAGAAAGACCCCCCAGGAGGTGAAGGCCGCCTCGTAGATACGCTCCACGAGGAAGGCCTCGGGGTAAAGGAAGGTTTTGAGGCTGCGCCCCATCGCTACGTACCCCGTCATCACGACGAGGAGGGAAAGCGTCGCGATCAGAGCGGTGAGCACGGGCCGGTCCCGGCCCAGCTTGAAGACGCTGACCAGCGCCTGCGCGGCGGTCACCCACCCGAAGAAGAGGATCACGAGGTAGGTTTCGCGCTGCAAGACTTTTTCCTCGAAGAGATAGTGCGTCAAGAGCACGATGAGGAGGGGGATGGCTACGGTGAAGAAACCGTACACGATCCAGGGAACCTTCCGCGCGGCCGACCCCTTTTGGGTGAGGGCGCTGTAGACCGCGTCCTCGGGTAGGTTCGGGTCTCGCCTCGCGGAGTGGATCGCGTTCCCCGAGTACAGGAACAGGGTGGCCTTGAATATGCCGTGGGTCATCATGTGGTAGACCGCCAGCGCTAGGGCGCCCACCCCGAGCTCCATCACCATGTACCCCATCTGGCCTACCGTGGAGTAGCCCAGGGACTTCTTGACGTCGCTTTGCATGAGCATGAGCACCGAGCCCATCACCGCCGTGACAGAGCCCACGATGAACGCGACGGTTAACCCGAGGGTGTCGTGCACGTAAAGGGGCGCGAACCGGTTCACGAGGAACGCCCCCGCGTTCACGATGCCCGCGTGCATCAGGGCGGATAGCGGGGTCGGCCCCTCCATCGTGTACACGATCCAGTGGTGAAACAAGAACTGGGCGGATTTCAGGATGGCGCTTAGGGTGACCAGCAGCGTGACCGTGGGGAACACCGGCGCGCTCGAGGTGAGCGCGATGGCGCTGATCTCGGGAAGGTTGAGCGTCCCGAACTCCTTGAAGAGAAGGAGAACCGCGAGGAGCAGGGGAAGGTCCGCGAGCCTTTGGGTGAAGAAGGCGAGGTTGGCGTACCGTTGCGCGGCGGCTCGCTTGTGGTTTTGGTTCAGGAGGAGGTAAAGCAAAAGTCCCGTCAGGTGCCAGCACAACAGGAGCAGCAAAAGGTTCGCGGTGAGCACGAGCAGGACCAGCGAGGCGGTCATCAAGTCGAGGAGGATGTAAAACCGCCGGTACCCTTCCTCGTCCGCCATGTACTTCTCCGAGTACTTGTGCACCACGAGGCTGACGAGAAGGATGTAGGCCGAGAGCAGAAGCCCGAGGTTATCGGTGTAAAACGCCAGCACCCCGACGGCGTACGTACCGCCTTCGGTGGTGAACAGCGCGAGGAGGTTCAGCGCGAAGGCGAGGAACGTCAGGCCGGTGCTTAACCTGGGGAAGGTGCGCTCATCCCTCACGAAAGCGAGCGTCACGGCGGACAGCAGGGGCACCCACGGGATGAGGAACGCAACCCAGCTCATGACGCCAGTCATTGTAATGGATGAGGGAAACGCCCCCGCGCGCTGGAAGCGAGGGGCGCCCCGGTATAAGTTTGGACCGGGTCAAAGCAGCGCGGCGCGGCCCGCAAGGGCCGCGCCAGGATCACGCGAAGCGTTACCGCTCCACAGGAACGGGACCGACCTCGAGCTCCGCCGCTGGGGCCTCGAACCCGATTTTTTTATGCTCCCCGTCGCAGAAGGGCTGGTTCTTGGAGGCGCCGCAGCGGCACAAGGAAACGCGCGGTTTCTCCACGACCTCTTCCTTTCCGTCCTTTTGGATCACGTACCGTCCACCGGTCTCGAGCACGAAGGGTCCGTTCTTTAGCGCGACGATCTTCATACCGTACCCCATGCTACACAATACCCGTTCGGGAGGGGAAGGCGGGGGGCGCTGGACATACACCCGCCAAGCGTGTACGCTGAAAGATAAGGCTCATTAGAGAAAGGACAGGGTATGCAGGGAGTGCTGCTCGCCGTTGCTTTGGCCGGCATCGTGGCCGGTGCGGTCCTCCTGACCTTGGCCCGGGTCTGGTGGTTCCCGCCCCTTGCCTCGAACTGGGGGGCGCTGGACACCATGATCAACGTCACCGTTATCGTGACGGGCATCGCCTTCATCGCCGTGAACCTCTTCATTGCGTACGCGGTGTACAAGTACCGCCGGCGGGAAGGGCGCCGCGCCTTCTTCCTCGCGGACAACCCGCGCCTCGAGTGGACCCTGGTCTGGGTGACCGCCCTCGGCATTGTGGTGCTGCTCGCGCCGGGGCTGGCGTACTACGCGCGCGTGATCAGCCCGCCAAGGGACGCGCTGGTGGTGGAGGTGCTGGCGCAGCAATGGCTTTGGAGTTACCGGTACCCTGGCCGGGACGGGGTGCTGGGGCGCACCGACATCAACCGGGTCAGCCCGACCAACCCCTTCGGGCTGGACCCGGAGGACCCCGCGGGGAAGGACGACGTGCTGGCCTTCGCGCAGCCCCTCCGCCTGCCCGTAGGCCAGCCGGTCTTGCTGCGCTTGCGCGCGATCGACGTGCTGCACAGCTTCTACATCCCGGAGTTCCGGGTCAAGATGGACGCGGTGCCGGGCATGGTGACGCAGATGTGGTTCACACCCACGCGCGTGGGGACGTACCAGGTGGTGTGCGCGGAGTTCTGCGGGATCGGGCACTACAACATGTTCGGCCAAGTCCTAGTGATGGAAGCTCCGGAATTCGAGGCGTGGCTGCGCAGCCAAGCAACCCTGGCCGGCTCGAGGCCGTAGGAGGAGGGCGCGATGGAAGGGCGTAACGCACACCAGTACGGCGGGGGGTTCTGGACGCGGTACGTGTTCAGCCAGGACCACAAGGTGATCGCCATTCAGTACACGCTCACCGCGCTCTTTGTGGGAGCGGTGGGCATGGGGTTGTCCTGGTTGATGCGACTGCAGCTGGGGTTCCCCGGCCGGTTCGACTTCATCGGCCCCAACAACTACTACCAGGCGATGACGCAGCACGGCATGATCATGGTGATCTACCTCCTCACGGCCTTGCTCCTGGGGGGGTTCGGGAACTACCTGATCCCCTTGATGATCGGCGCGCGGGACATGGCGTTCCCCTTCGTGAACATGCTGAGTTACTGGGTGTACTTCCTCTCGGTGGTGGTGCTGCTCGCGTCGTTCTTCGTGCCGGGCGGGCCGACCGGGGGCGGGTGGACCCTCTACCCCCCGCAGGTGATCCTGCCGGGCACGCCGGGCGCGGACCTAGGGATCGTGCTGATGCTCGTCTCGCTGGCCTTGTTCATCGTGGCGGCCACGATGGGCGGCCTGAACTACGTCACCACGGTCCTGCAGCTCAGGACGAAAGGCATGACCTTGATGCGGATGCCGCTCGCGGTTTGGGGCATCTTCGTCGCGGCGGTCGTGGCCCTCCTCGCCTTCCCCGCTCTCTTCGTGGGCGCGGTGATGCTGCTTTTGGACAAGACGCTGGGCTCGAGCTTCTTCATGCCCGCGATCGTGCAGTTCGGGCAACGCCTCCCGTACGAAGGGGGCAGCCCCCTCTTGTGGCAGCACCTGTTCTGGTACTTCGGGCACCCCGAGGTGTACATCGTGATCCTGCCCGCGATGGGGCTGGTGTCCGAGTTGATCGCGGTGCATGCCCGGAAGCCCATCTTCGGGTACCGGATGATGGTGCTGTCCATCGTGAGCATCGCGGCGATTAGTTTCGTGGTGTGGGCGCACCACATGTACACCAGCGGGATGAACCCGTACTTCGGGTTCTTCTTCGCGACCACCACCCTGATCGTTGCGATTCCCTCCGCGATCAAGACCTACAACTGGGTGATCACGCTCTGGCGGGGGAACCTGCACCTCACGGTCCCGATGCTGTTCGCGATCGGGTTCGTGAGCACCTTCGTGATCGGTGGGTTGACCGGGTTGTTCCTGGGGAACGTGGTGGTGGACTTCCCCCTGCAGGACACGTACTTCGTGGTGGGGCACTTCCACATGGTGATGGGGGTCGCCACGATCATGGCGATCTTCGGGGGAATCTACCACTGGTTCCCCAAGGTCACGGGCCGCATGATGAACGAAACCCTGGGGAAGCTGCACTTCTGGGTGACCTTCATCGGGGTGTACCTGATCTTCTACCCCATGCACTACATGGGCATCCTGGGGGTGCCGCGCCGGTACTTCGCGTTTGAGGGCCTGGACTTCCTCCCGCCGTCCGTGCAGGGCCTGAACGCCTTCATCACGGTCGCGGCCTTCGCGGTGGGCGCGGCGCAGCTCGTGTTCGGGTTCAACCTGATTTGGAGCTTCTTTAAGGGCCGGAAGGCCGGGGAGAACCCCTGGCGGGCCACGACGCTGGAGTGGCAGGCGCCCACGCCCCCGCCGCACCTGAACTGGGGGGAGCGGCTGCCGGTGGTGCACCGCTGGGCGTACGATTACAGCGTTCCCGGCGTGCGCGAGGACTTCGTGCCCCAGACGGTGGAGCCGGTCGCGGCCCCAAGCGGCGAGCACGCGGGCGGCGCGGCTGGAGGAAAGGGGTAAGGGATGCCCCAGGTCAAGGAGCCCGCACGACGCGGTGGTGAGGGACACCCGCCCGGCAGGGACGGGGGCGGCGGGGGGGGTGGTGGGGGCAGCGAGGCCTTCCCCGTCCCCACGGCTCGTCTAGGGCTTTGGCTCTTCCTCGCCGTAGCCACGGTTCTCTTCAGCGCCCTCATGAGCGCGTACATCATCCGGATGGGGTACCCGGACTGGCAGCCCCTGCCGGAACCCGGCTTGTTGTGGGTGAACACGGGCCTCCTGCTCTTCGCCAGCGGGGCGCTCCAGCGGGCGGTGAGGGCCGCGCGGCGCGGGGACGGGCGCGGGGTGCGGCAAGGGCTTGCGCTGGGCGGGGGGCTTGGGGCCTTGTTCCTCCTCGGGCAGCTCGCCGCGTGGCGGGAACTCGCCGCGCTAGGGTACTTCGTCGCACAAGGCCCTGCGAGCAGCTTCTTCTACCTCATCACGGCGCTGCACGGGCTGCACCTTGTGGGCGGGCTCGTGGCGTGGGGTAGGGTAACGGCCCGCGCGAGGCGGGAGGAAGCGGCTCGAGTCCGCCTCGCCGTGGAGCTCACCGCCCTGTACTGGCACTTCTTGCTCGTGGTGTGGCTGGTCTTGTTCGGCTTGATGCTCGTGACGTAGGAGGCGTGAGGATGCAAAGGGACGTGCACGGCTTGCCCCGGTTTGTTCGCGATCTTGTGGTGGACTGGTCCGCGGACCGGCAGGCCTTCCAGGTCAACTGGGGCAAGGCCATGATGTGGTTGTTCCTCCTCTCGGACACCTTCATCTTCGGGGCCTTCCTCTCGGGGTACGCGGCGGCCCGCGTGGCGGCCACCCAGGCCTGGCCGGACCCCAGCGAGGTGTTCGCGTTGCGCGTCGGGCAGACGGAGGTGCCCCTCCTTTTGATCGCGATCATGACCTTCGTGCTGATCAGCTCGAGCGGCACCATGGCGATCGGGGTGGCGTACGGGTACCGCCAGGACCGGACGCGGACCGCACTGTTCCTGGTCCTCACGGCGTTGTTGGGGCTCACCTTCGTGAGCATGCAGGCCTTCGAGTGGACCAAGCTGATCCTCGAGGGGTTCCGGCCGTGGGGGAACCCGGTGGGCGCGCCGCAGTTCGGGTCTTCCTTCTTCATGCTGACGGGGTTTCACGGGCTGCACGTAACCGCGGGAGTGATCTACCTCTCCGCGGTGGCGGTGCGCGTGTTGAAGGGCGTGTATGACCGGCACGGGTACGCGGGGGTGGAGATCGCGGGGCTGTACTGGCACTTCGTGGACCTGGTGTGGGTCTTCATCTTCGCGTTCTTCTACCTGTTCTAGGGGGGGGTATGGCGAACGCGGGAGAACAGCACCAACCGATCCGGGTGTACCTGATGGTCTGGGGGGCTTTGTTCGTGTTGAGCGTCTTCTCGTACCTCATGGACTACCTGGAGGTGCGCCCCCTGGGGCTCAAGTGGTTCTTGATCACCGCGCTGGCGTTGGTGAAGGCGGGTTTGATCGTGGCGTACTTCATGCACATGCGCTTCGAGCGGCAGAGCCTGGTCTTCGCGATCCTATTGCCGCCCGTGCTGCTGCTGGCGCTCGTCGCCATCCTGATGCCCGAGGGGGCGTACGTGGCCGCGGTGCGCCAGTTCTTCCTCGGAAATTAAACGCCGCGCCCCGCGGGCCAAGCCCGCGGGGCGCGGGGGGATGAGGCCTTACCAGACGTAGAAGATCGTCACGATGAAGAGCCAGACCGCGTCCACCAGGTGCCAGTACATCGCGGCGGCCTCGAGGGTCCCGTGGTGGTGCGGGTCCAGCCGCCCTTTGAGGGCCTGGTAGTACGCGAGCGTCAGGCCGGTCGCGCCGATGATCACGTGCAGACCGTGCAGCCCCACGATCAGGAAGAACGCGGCCATCCAGAGGTTCTCCGTCCAGCTCGTGTGGCTGGCCGCAGTGACGAACTCATAGGTCTGGAACAGCGTGAAGATCACGCCCAGCAGGATCGTGACGAGGAGGCCGAAGCGGAAGGGGGTGGGTTTCCCGTGGCGCAGGTCGTGGTGCGCGTAGTGCACCGTGAAGGAGCTCGAGACCAGGAAGAAGGTGTTCAGGAGGGCGAGCCACAGGGCGGGACGCTCGAGGGGCGGGACGGCCGCGCCGGTGAGGCGCAGGTACAGGTATCCCGAGATGAGCAGCGCGAAGAGCCCGACCTCCGAGACGATGAACCAGGCCATGCCCATCCAGGCGTTGGACTTCCCGGTGACGGTGTGGTGCTCGACGGGGTGATCGTACTCGGGGGTGACGGCCCATTTGAAGAGGCTGAAGAGGAACCACACCCCGCCGGCCCAGAGCCAGCCGTTCGGCCAGGGGAGGGCCAGACCGACGCCCAGGATGAGGAGGCCGAGCGCGGTCATGAAGGGCCAGATCGTGGGGCTCGGTAGGTGGATGGTGGCGGGGTCGATCGGTTTGGGCGTGAGGCCTTCCTTCTGCCAGTCATACAGCGGGCGCTCGGAGGCGAAGCGGGTGGGGAAGGCCACCGCGAAGTTGTACGCGGGGGGCGGGGAGGAGGTGGCCCACTCGAGGGTCCAGCCGCCCCAGGGGTTGTCCGGGGCTTTTTCGCCGTAGCGGAGGCTCTTGATCATGGCCCAGAGCCAGACCAGGCCGCCCAAGCCCAGGAGGAGCGCGCCGATCGTGGAGATGAGGTTCAGCTCGTTCCAGAGGTACAGGCCGTCCGGGTAGGTGTAGTAGCGGCGGGGCATGCCGAGGAGGCCCAGGACGTACTGCGGCATGAAGGTGAGCAGGTACCCCACGAGGAAGAGCCAGAAGTGGGTCTTCCCGAGGCGCTCGTCGTACATGCGGCCGGTCATTTTAGGCCACCAGTAGTACAGCCCGGCAAAGACCAGGAAGCCCGACCCGGCCATGAGGACGTTGTGGAAGTGGGCGACCACGTAGTACGAGTCTTGCGCCTGGTAGTCGAAGGGCACGAGGGCGAGGGTGACGCCGCTGATCCCGCCCATGAGGAAGTTGAAGAGGAAGCCCAGCACCCAGTACAGGGGGGTTTTCATGACGAGGTGCCCCTTCCAGAGGGTGCCGAGCACGCTGAAGATCTTCACGCCAGTCGGGACCGCGACGAGCGCGGTGGCCGCGGCGAAGGCCAGCTGGAAGATCTGGGACTCGCCCACGGTGAACATGTGGTGGGCCCACACGAGCATACCCACCAGCACGATGCCCATCTGGGCGAAGACCATGAAGCGGTACCCGAAGACCGGTTTGCGCGCGAAGACCGAGGCGACCTCCGCCAGGATCCCCAGGTAGGGGAGGAGCATGATGTACACGGCGGGGTGCGAGTAGAACCAGAAGAACTGCTGGAAGAGGATCGGGTCACCGCCGATCGCGGGGTTAAACAGCGTGAGGCCGATCTTGCGGTCCAGGAAGACGAGGAGCGAGGCCGCGGTGATGCCGGCGAGCGCCAGGAGGGTCAGGATCGAGGTGGCGAAGACCGACCAGACGAAGATCGGCATCTTCCAGAGCGTGAGCCCTTTGGTGCGCAGGTTGTAGATGGTGGCGGCGAAGTTCGCGGCTCCCAAAAGGGAGGAGATTCCGAGAAGCAGCACGCCCACCATGAAGAAGTCCACACCGGTGGTGCTGGGGTCCACCGAGAAGGGGTAGTAGAAGGTCCACCCTACGTCCGGCGCGCCGCCGAAGAAGATCGAGAGGTAGATCAGGACCGCGGAGGCCACGAACAACCAGAAGGCGAAGGCGTTCACGCGCGGCAGGGCCACGTCGCGCTCCCCGAGCATGAGGGGCACGAAGAAGTTCCCGAACCCGGAGATTCCGGCGGGAATGATGAAGAAGAAGAGCATCGTGGCCCCGTGCAGGGTCAGGACTTGGTTGTACGCCTGGCCGACGAGCAGTTCGTTGTTCGGCGCGGCGAGCTGCAAGCGGATCAAGAGGGCGAGGATGCCCGCCAGCCCGAACGAAAGCATCGAAACGACCAGGTACATCAAACCGATCTTTTTATGATCTACGGTGGTTAATAGGTCCCAGATCGTGGCCAGAAGGCCGGGACGCGCTTGCCGTGCCACCTCGGTCTGAACCGCCATTCAAATCCCTCCTTTAACGCTTCGGAAGCTCGCTAAAATCGAACCCCTCGAGCCGCAGGCTGTCCAGGTACGCTACGAGGGCCTCCACATCCTCTTCCGTGAGCTGCGGGAAGGCCGGCATCTCAGAACCGGGCTTCACGTCGGTCGAGTTCATGATCCACGGCTTGAGGTACTCCGGCTTGTTCGGCCAGACGCCCGCGCCGAGCGTGGTGCGGTTGCCGAAGTAGGAGAGGTCCGGCCCCAGCGTGCCCTGTGCCGCGGTGCCCTGCACCCGGTGGCAGCTCGCACAGCTCTGGGCGAAGATCTGCTGCCCCCGCTCTTCCCGCGGCGAGACCGGTTCCGGCGCCTTATAAGCCCGGGCGGCCCGCATAAAGTTCTCGAACTCCTCCTCAGGAACGGCGATTACCCGGAAGCGCATGTTGGCGTGCGAAGCCCCGCACAACTCGGCGCACTGGCCGTAGTAGATACCGGGCTCCTCTGCCTGGAACCACGTGCGTGTCGTTACGCCGGGGATTGCGTCGATCTTCCCACCGAGGTTCGGAGCCCAGAAGGAGTGGATCACGTCCTTCGAGGTAACCTCGAACTTGACCGCCCGCCCCACGGGGATGATGAGCTCGTTGGAGGTGCGTACGTCATACTCGGGGTAGTAGAAGTCCCACCAGAACTGGTAGCCGGTGACCTGGACCTCGATCCCTTCCTCCGGGGGGGTGCCGATCGCGAACAGGGTTTTCGCGGTGAGGGCGAACAGCACCGCGACGATCCCGAGGGGGATCAGGGTCCAGAGGATCTCGAGGCGGTCGTTCCCGTGAAACTGGGGGGGTTCGCCTTTCTCGTCACCGCGGGCGCGGAACTTCACGATCGAGTAGATCAAGGCGCCAAACACGACCGTGAAGATCAATGCCGCGAACCCCATCGTGATCCAGAAGAGCTGCGAGACCTCCCGGTTGATGGGGGAGCTGGTGTCGAAGACGGTGACGTTCTGCACGTCGTTCTGTGCGAGCGCGAGACCCAACAACAACAGGCCGAGTGAACTTAGAACTATCCGCAGCATCATCCCTCCCTCAAGAACCTAAAGCCAAAGCGCCCTATCCACGGCCATCGCCAGGAACAGGAGCGCGAGGTACAACATGGAGTACTTATACAACGAGACCGCGTGCGGGCGGTCGGGGTGACGGTAAAGCTCGAGACTGCGCACGAGAAGCACGAGGTTCAGCAGGGCTGCCATGCTCAGGTAGAACCAGCCCACCTCACCGAGCAAGAGCGGCATGATCGAGATCAGCGCGGTGAGGACAGCGTACAGCGCGATCTGCAGCACGGTCATGCGTTCGCCGTGCACGACCGGCAGCATCGGCACCCCGACGCGGGCGTAGTCCTCCTTGATCAAGAGGGCCAGCGCCCAGAAGTGCACCGGGGTCCAGAAGAAGATGATGGTGAAGAGGTACCAGGCGAATAGGGAGAGCTCCCCCGTGACCGCGGCCCAGCCCACGAGGGGGGGGAAGGCTCCCGCCGCGCCGCCTACTACGATGTTGTTCCAGAAACGGCGTTTCAGGTAGATCGTGTAAACGAGGACGTAGAACAAAAGTCCCGCGAGGGCCAGGGCAGCGGTAAGGAGGTTCGCGGCGAGCCAGAGGATCAGGAAGGAGCCTACGGTGAGCGCGAAGGCGAAGAGGAGGGCGTGGTTCGAGGGGATGCGGTGCGTGACGGTGGGGCGGTGCGCGGTGCGCGCCATGCGGCCGTCGATGTCCCGGTCGATCACCATGTTGATGGCGTTCGCGGCGCCGGCCGCCATGTACCCGCCGAGGGCGACGGCGAGGAAGAGGCCCGTGCCCGGCCAGCCGCCCGCGGCGATGATCATGGCGGTGAGGGTGGTGAAGAGCAGGAGGCTGATCACGCGGGGCTTGGTGAGCGCCATGTAGTCCCGCCAGGTGGCTCCGCCCGTGCCCGCGTGGGGGGAGGCCGGGGCAGGGGTAGGGACTGCGGGCAGCGCGTCCTGGCTTAGCGCGGCCGCCGCGAGGAGGACCAGCGCGATCCAGACGAGGTCTGCGAGCAGCAGGTGCACCAGCTGCATCCAGACCGGCGCGAGGAGCAGGAGGTTCAGGAGGCCCGCCCCGAGCTGCACGAGGAACAGGACGGTGAGGAGCTTCGCGAAGCGGCGCACGGCGGGGGTGGGGCGCAGGTAACTCACGAGGCTCGCGGTGAGGATGAGGTACACCCCCACCGAGACCGCGATCAGCGGGTGGAAGAGGCGCAAGCGGATGAAGAGGTGGGCCGTGGGGGAGAAGTCCTGGCGGATGCCTTCCACCAGGTTATTCGCTGGGAAGAGGGTATCCCCAAGCGCGGTGACCGCCCCGCTGGCGCCGAGGATAAGGGTGCCGAGAAGCCCGAGGCCCAGGGCCACGCCGACCGCGCCCTGCCCTTTGAGGCGCACCGGGGGGCCGCCCGAGGCCCACCAGGCGGTGAGCGTGAGCGCCGCGATGAGGAGGAAGGTGTTGATCAGGTGCAGGCTCATCCACCAGGCGCGCGCGATGGAGACGTTGTCGGCCACCATCTCAAACAGCACGAGGCCCGCCCCCACCAGGGACTCCGTGGTCATGAAGAACAAAGAAAGCCCGGCCCCGAACCGGACGGGGTGGCCCTTCGGAAAGGCGCGCAACGCCCACACGAGGAGGCCCAGCGCGAGGAACCAGGCCAGGCCGCTCGTGACGCGGTGCGTGAACTCGATGAGCGTTTCGAGGGCCTCGGGGCGGGGGAGGATCTCGCCTTGACAACTGGGCCACTGCCGGCCGCACCCCGCGCCCGAGCCGGTCGCGCGTACGTAGGCCCCCCACACGATCACGGCGAGCGTGTAGGCCAGCGCTCCCCAGGCGTACCACTCAAACCGAATTCGCTTCATGATGATGCGCCACCCTCCCAGGTGGTGTCTCTTCACCCATTCTGCGGTGCCTGCCCAGGACGTTTGTCCCAACGGGCATCCCTACCAATTTACCCCACCCCTAAGGAAGCGCCAAGCCAAAACCCCCGCCAGGCCCGGCGCGGCCCGGCGGAGGTGAGCGGAGGGACTACGCGCTCGGAGCAGCCTCGAGCACCGCGGCGTCCACCCCATCCCGGTACTTCTCGAAGTTCTCGCGGAACATGCGGGCGAGCCGCGCCGCGGTCTCGTCGAAAGCCGCAGGGTCAGCCCAGGTCTGCTTGGGGATGAGGATCTCGCGCGGCACGCCGGGGACGGTGGTGGGGATTGCCAGGCCGAACACCGGGTCCTTTACGTACTCCACCTCGTCCAGGGCCCCGCTGAGCGCGGCGCGCAGCATCGCGCGGGTGTACGCGAGCTTGATGCGCTCCCCCACCCCGTAAGGGCCGCCGGTCCACCCGGTGTTGATCATCCAGACTCGGGGCCGGTGCTGCTGAATCTTTGCGCGCAGCATCTCCGCGTACCGGCCGGGGTGGAGCGGCAGGAACGGCGCGCCGAAGCACGCGGAGAAGGTCGCGACGGGGTCGGTCACGCCCCGCTCGGTCCCCGCGACCTTGGCGGTGTACCCGCTGATGAAGTAGTACATGGCCTGCTCGGGCGTGAGCCGCGCGATGGGGGGCAGCACGCCGAACGCGTCCGCGGAGAGGAAGAAGATGTTTTGGGGGTGCGGGCCTTGCCCGGAGGGCACCACGCCCTCGAGCAGGTCGATGGGGTAGGAGGCGCGGGTGTTCTCGGTCTTGGAGCCGTCGTCGAAGTTCACCCGGCGGCTTTGCGGGTTGAGCACGACGTTCTCGAGGATCGCGCCGAACTGGTTCGAGGCCCGGTAGATGAGGGGCTCGGCTTCGGGGGAGAGGCGGATGACCTTGGCGTAGCACCCGCCCTCGAAGTTGAACACCCCCGTGTCGCTCCAGCCGTGCTCGTCGTCCCCGATCAGGGGGCGTTCAGGGTCGGTGGAGAGCGTGGTCTTCCCGGTCCCGGAGAGGCCGAAGAAGATCGCGGTGTCCCCTTGAGGCCCGACGTTCGCCGAGCAGTGCATGGGGAAGACCCCTTCCTGGGGCATGAGGTAGTTCATCACCGAGAAGATGGACTTCTTGATCTCCCCGGCGTACTGGGTGCCGCCGATCAGCACCACCCGCTTGGCGAAACTGATGATCACAAAGGCTTCGCTGCGGGTCCCGTCCCGCTCGGGGATCGCCTGGAAGAACGGCGCGTGCACCACGGTAAAGCCCGGCACGAAGCTTTCGATCTCGTCGTCGCCCTGCGGGGGACGGATGAACATGTTCCGCGCAAATAGCGCGTGCCAGGGGCTTTCCGTGATGACCCGCACCGGCAGGCGATGGTCGGGGTCCGCGCCGGCGTACAGGTCCTGCACGTACAGGTCCCGGCCCGAGAGGTACTCGGCCACCCGAGCGTACAGCGCCTCGAAGGCCTCCGGGGGGAACGGCTGGTTCACCTCACCCCACCAGATCTCCTCCGCGTACGGGGGTTCCTCCACGATGAACTTGTCCTTCGGGCTGCGGCCTGTGTACGGCGTGGTGTCCACCACGAGGGCGCCGCTTTGGGCGATCTGCCCCAGGTCGCGCTTGATGGTGTGCTCGTACAGGATCGGGGCTGGCAGATCCCAGTACACAACGCCCTTGGGTTTGATGCCGTGTCGGTCCAGATTCCGCATGCAAGACCACCTCTTCCCGCACTCAGTTATACCGCGTTAAGACGCGCCGTGTCCCCCGCGTGAGGCGATCTAGGAGGGCAGGTCCAGCTCGATCGCGCCCGCGGCGGCGGTGAACCCCACCCGCTTGTGCGAACCGTCGCAAAGCGGCTTGGTGCTCGAGTGACCGCAGCGGCACAACGCGAGCTTCGGCCGCTCGAGGACCCGGTCCTCCCCGTTCAGCGTGAACCGGGTGCCTTCGGGCAGGTCGAGGACGAACGGACCGTTCTCCCGGAAACGCAAGCGCACGCGCATACCTCACCTCCTTCCTGCGCCGTTACGCACGGTTCCCGCAACGAGTTGCGCGTTCTGCACGCCTTGAAGGAAGGCCTGAAGGCGCCGGGGGTACTCCGGGTGCTTGTACGCCTCGACGTGCGCGTACCCCTCGAGCGCCCAGAACTCCGCGTTCGGGTAGGCTTGCTGCAGCATCTGGGCGTGCACGAACGGTACGGTCTCGTCGGCGGTGCCGTGCAGGATGAACAAGGGCACGCCCCGCGCGTACAGCTCCCGCGCCGCACGCACCGGACGCACCGCCCAGGGATCGAAGTCCAGGAAGAGCCGCGCCGCGAGGAAGATGCCGGGGTTGAACAGGGCCGGCAGGCCCGAGGCTTCGGGGAGCGCGTTGCGCAGGAGGTAGGGCAGGTCCGCGTACCCCGAGTCCTCCACCACCGCCCCTACCTGCAGCTCAGGCGCGGCGAGCAGCACCGTGGCCGCGCCCATGCTCCACCCATGCAACACCACCCGCTCCCGGCGGTACCCCCGCGCCTCGAGCCACGCCACGGCCCCGGCCACGTCCCGCACTTCCTGGTACCCCAGCGTGAGGCGCGTGCCTTCCGAGGCCCCGTGCCCCCTCAAGTCCAGCAAGAGCACGCTGAACCCCGCGTGCACGTAGGTGGGCAGGGTGTCCAGCACGTACGCCGCGGCCTTACTCGAGTCCTTGCCGTGCACGAGCACCGCGGCCCACTCCGCCCCCTCCACCGGCACCCACCAGCCGGAGAGCTCCAGCCCGTCGGTGCTCGTGAGGCGCACCTCCTGGAAGGGCAGGCCGTAGTTTTGCGGCGTGCGCGTCACGGGAACGCGATCGGGGACGGAGAGCTGCACGGCCACCACGTACCCCACCCCGAGGTACGTGACCGCGAGGAGCGTAAGCCAGATGAGTGCGCGGACGACCCAGCGCATCACACCACCCCTTCGGCCTTGAGCTCCTCCGCGAGGGCCTCGAAGCCCGCGCGGCCCATCAGGGCGTAGGTGTACTGTTTGCCGAGCTCCACGCCCGGCTGGTCAAAGGCGTTCACCCCGAGCAGTTCACCCAGGATCGCGGTCTGCCACATCAGGTGCTGTAAGAGCCAGCCCAGGTGGTACGCGTCCAGCTGCTCAAGCTGGATCGTGTAGTTAGGCCGCCGCGCCTTCGCGAGGGCGTGCGCGGTAGCCTTGGCCTCGGCGGTGAGTAGCTCGAACAGGCGCTTGCCGAAGAGGTAATCGAGCGCCTCGAGGCCCTCCACGGCGGGCAGCTCGAGGTCCGTTGTGGGACGTTCCAGGCGCACGAAGACCACAAGCTTGTCGAACGGGCCTTCGCGGTACAGCTGTACCTGCGCGTGCTGGTCGGTGGTGCCGACGGCCTTGAGGGGGGTGGGGCCTACGTGCACCCGACTGCCGGTCTTGCTCTCGGCCTTGCCGAGGGACTCGGCGTGCAGCTGCACGAACCAGTCCGGCACGAGCCGCATGCGCGTCGAGTACGGCATCAGCACGCTGATCGGTTTGCCGCGCCGGTAGTACAGGTACTGCACCAGGGCGGTCTGGGCCGGTAGGTTTTCCGCGACCGGGGCCGCGGCGGTCTCGTTGGCCTTGCGCGCCCCGGCGAGGAGGCCCTCGAGGTCCACCCCCGCGAACGCGAGCGGCACCAGGCCCACCGGCGTCAGGACGGAGAAGCGCCCCCCGACGGTGGGGGGGATGCTGAACGCGGTGAGGCCGTGCCGCGCGGCGTACGGGCGCAGCACGCCCTTCTTAGGGTCCGTGGTGACGGCTACATGCCGCCGCCACTCCGCCCCCAGCGCGTCCTCGAGCCACTTGCGGAACACCAGGAACGCTGCCATGGTCTCGGCGGTGGTGCCGGACTTGCTGATGACGTTCACCAGCGTGGTGCGGGGGTTCAGGCTGCCGAGCAGGTGCAGGACCGGTTCGGGCTCGACGTTGTCCACGAAGTGCAGGGCCACCCGCCGGTCGCCGAGGGCCGCGTGCACCGCCTGCGCGCCGAGGGCGGACCCGCCGATCCCCAGGACGACCACGTCCGTGACCCAAGGGTTTGCCTCCCGGTAGCGTAAGGCGGCCCGGGCGGTCTCGGTGTCCTCGGGCACGGCGATCCAGCCGAGGGGCATATCGGGGTCGCGGTGGCGCGCCCAGAGCGCCTCGAGCGCCTGCTCCAGCGGGGGGGTGTGCGCCCGGAGCTCGCGCTCGAGGTCCAGCCCCTGGTCCGGCCCGATCCGGGCCTCCGTCACGTTCGCGAAATCTACCGTGAGCATGCTTTTATGCTAGCAGTCACGGGAAGGGCCTTGGTCGCGGCGAGGCTACGCTTCCTGGATGGCTTGGCGCAGTTGCTCGAGCATCTCCTGGGAGACGCGCGCCACCTGGTATGCTTCACGGCGGCCTCGAGCGCCTCCTCTACGGTGTCCGCCTCGATCACGTGGTCGCACGCGAAGCCGAGTCCTTGCAGCGAAGTACTTTCGCCGTGCCCCTTCTCCTTTCCATCCGTTCCGGATACGGCCATTGCACCTTGGCGCGGTGGCTGGTTGGGTTACCGCGGCTCGAGCACCAGCCGTTGCTGCACCGTGTACCCTCGGGTGCGCATGGGGAGGTACTGGCCGGAGGCCCACCGCGGCAGGAGGTCCGCGTAGTGCGGGCTGAGGAGGTTCCCCGACTGGCCCATGGGGTGGATGAAGCGCGAGCCTTCGGGATCCGCGAGGTCCACCACCTGCCGGTAGCTGGGTCCGTGGTCCATGCGGAGGGTGGCGAGGTCGTACGGGCCCACGTTCACCGTGAAGGCGTCCCCCCCGAAGGGCACCTGGCGGTCCGTGAACCGCTTCAGGGGCGTTTGGCTGAGGACCGGGTGCGCGAACCTCGCCCGGTGCACTGCCCCCCACGCGGGCACCCTCCCGTCTTCCGCGACGGCCTGCACCGCGCGTTCGAAGGCCAGCGCAGCGTAGTCCAGGCAGACTAGGCCCCGCGCCGCGCACGCCGGGTCCCCATTCTTGAGGGCGTTGAGGAGGTAGCGGGGCTCGTTCCAGTAGGGTTGGCCGACCTCGGCGGCCGGCAGGCGCGCGAGCTCCCGGTACCACGCCGCGAAGACCGTAGCTTCCGGAGTGTCCGGGCGCATCACGCCGTCCCACGCGAGCAGCCGCGCCCGCCAGCGGCGCGCGGCCTCGTCCTCGGGCTGGATCAGCTCGAGGACCGGGCGGAACGCGCGGTAGAGGAGGGTGTACTGGTCCAGTTGGATGCGCACCATGTCCTCCAGGGTGAGGCGGGGCTTGGCGGTGAGCAGCTCCCGGATGCGGGTTGCGCGGTAGGGTTCGGCCCAGTCCACCGTGAGGGTGTAGGGGTAGGTGGGGGGCGTGACCTTGTTGTTCGCGGTGACGATGAACCCCTCGGGCGGGTTGAGGGCCTGGGGCAGCTCATCGAAGGGGATGAACCCTTCCCAGTCCCACGCGCCGGTGCCGGGAACGGGGTAGGCGCCCGAGTGGCCCGGCCGGCGGATGGGGATCTTCCCGGGGGCGATGTACCCGATGTTGCCGTTTACGTCCGCGTACACGAAGTTCTGGCTCGGGGCGAGGTATCCCTTGAGGGCCTCGCGGAACTCGCCCCAGTTCCGGGCTTGGTTGATCTTCAGGAACGCCTCGATCGTGTGGTCCACCGGCTCCAGGCTGACCCAGCGCACCGCGAGGGGGCTGGCGCCGGGCGCGTCCACCACGTCGGAGATCACCGGGCCGTAGACCGTCTCCCGCACGACGAGCCGCACCTCGCCCCCGCCCTTGACGCGGATCACCTCCTCGCGCGTCGTGTACGGCCGGACCTCCCCTTGGTACACGTACCCCCCGTCCTTCTCCTCGAGGACGTACAGGTCCTGCACGTCCGCCCCGACGTTCGTCACGCCCCACGCGATGCGCGCGTTGCGCCCGATCACCACGCCCGGCGTGCCGGGCAGGCTCGCGCCGATCGCGTTGTACCCGGGGGCCTCCAAGTGGATCAGGTACCACAGCGAAGGCACCCCCAGCCCCAGGTGCGGGTCGTTCGCGAGGAGCGGCTTGCCGCTCGCGGTGCGGCTGCCGCTCACGACCCAGTTGTTGGAGGCCTCGAGGAAGCGGGGCCGGGCCTGGCCGAGCTCGAGCAGCGCCGCGGCTTGCTGTTCCGCGCCGGGGGGCGGGAGGGGCAGGCCGGCGGGGGGCAGGATGGTGGGGGCGTCCTCGGGGTAGGGCGGCATGAGCTCGGCGATGCGCTCCGGGGTGAGGCCCCGCGCCAGGAGGCGGTAGCGCCGGAGTTCCGCCTCGTAGTTCGCGGAGAGGTCGAAGCTCATCATCTTCGCCCAGACCAGCACGTCCGCGCCCTGCCAGGGCTCGGGCCGGTACCCCAGGAGGCGGAACTCGAGGGGCAGGGGCGGGTTCGTGGCGAGGTAGGCGTTGATGCCCGCCACGTACGCGTCCACCGCGGCCTTCGCTTCGGGGGAGAGGTTGTCGTACGCGGCTTGGGCAGCGCGGTAGAACCCCCAGGTGCGCAGGAACTTGTCCTGGCTGAGGGCGGCCTCCCCGAGCACCTCCGCGAGCCGGCCCGCGCCGACGCGCCGCTGGAACTCCATCTGCCACAACCGGTCCTGGGCGTGCACCACGCCCTGCGCGAAGAACAGGTCGTGCAGGTTCCGCGCCTGGATGTGCACCACGCCGTAGGCGTCGCGCGCCACCTCGACGGGCTCGAGGAGTCCCTTTAGGGCCAGCCGGCCCGTGGTTTGGGGGAGGGTCGTGCCCTTGAGGTAGAGGTACCCGCCCGCCGCGATCACCGCTCCTAGCAGGATGAGGCCGAGGAGTAACCGGCCCAAAAACCGCACCAGTTGCATGCTCCCTCCTTTGTTTACGGGTATTCTACGCCATGCGAACGGATGAGCGGCTGCCCGGATCGGGATACAGTAAGCGTATGGACACCCTGGAGTACTTCAAGGCCCACTTGAGCGCGTACCTCGAGGAGCTCGAGGCCTTCGTGCGCCTGGAGACCCCCTCCCGGGACCTGGAGCGCCTCGCGCGCGCGGCGGACTGGCTCGAGGCCCGTTTCGCGCCGTTGGGGCGCCTCGAGCGCTTGGAGACGCCCATGGGCCCCATCCTGCGCCTGGAGCGGCCGGGTGGGGGGCGGCGCGTGCTGCTCCTCGCGCACTACGACACCGTGCACCCGGTGGGGGCGTGGCCGGAGCTTTGGCGCGTGGAGGGCGACCGGGTCTACGGGCCGGGCGTGTACGACATGAAGGGCGGGCTGCTCTTTATCCTTTGGGCCCTGCGCTACCTTGAGGCGAGCGGCGCGCCGCACCCGGCGTTGGAGGTCCTCCTCACGCCGGACGAGGAGATCGGCTCGCCCGAGAGCCGGCCCGTGATCGAGGCGTCCGCGCGCCGCGCGGACGCGGTCTTGGTGCTGGAGGCCCCCACCGGGACGGGGGGGCTCAAGGTAGCCCGCAAGGGGGTGGGAATCTACACGATCCGGGTGCACGGAAAGGCCGCGCACCAGGGGGTCGAGCCGGAAAAGGGCGTGAACGCGGTGGTGGAGCTCGCGCACCAGATCACGCGCGTCATGGCCCTCCAGGACCTGGAGCAGGGCACCACCATCGGGCCGAACCTGGTGCGGGGCGGGACCGCCTCGAACGTCGTGGCGGAGTACGCTGAGGCCGTGATCGACGTCCGGGCCTGGACAGAGGAGGAGGCCGGGCGGGTGGACCGGGCGATCCGCGCGTTGGAGCCGGTCCTGCCCGGGGCGCGCCTCGAGGTCGCGGGGGGGATCAACCGCCCGCCCATGCAGGGCTCGCGCGCGCTGTTCGAACGCGCCCGAGCGATCGGGGCGCGGCTGGGGCTTGTGCTCGAGGCCGGCCGGGTGGGGGGCGGGTCGGACGGGAACTTCACCGCGGCGCTCGGGGTGCCTACGCTGGACGGGTTGGGGCCGTTCGGGGCGGACGCGCACCAGCGGACGGAGCACATCGTGGCTTCGCAGGTGCCGGCGCGCAACGCGCTTTTGGCTGAGCTGGTGGTGAGCCTGCTGGACTAGGGGCGCGAAGGGAGGCGGGGTGTTTTGGCGTAGGGACGAGCACGTCAAGGAGGAAGGCGCGGCCTTCCTCGTGCGGGTGCGGACCGCGGCGCACCGCGAGGTGGTGGAGGTGCGCTTTACCCGCACGAACGAGGTGAGCCAGACGCGGGACGGGTACTACGTGCGTAAGGTGATCGTGGCGCCCCAGAGCCTGGATCGGGCGGTGCTCGAGATCTGGTTCGATCGGCGTTACCGGCCCGTGCGGAAGGTGGTGGAGGGCGGGGAGTTGGTGCCGATCCGGGAGTGGCGCTAGGTTACCCGCCCGGGCCCTCTATGACCTCGATGTCCCCGCGCATGCTGCGGGTGTGCACGCCGCAGCGGTACCCCTTGAGGGCCTGGGCGAGCTCGGGGGTCAGGGTGAAGGTCACGCCTTCGTCGTCCTCGACCCAGGCCACCGCAGGGTCATCCTCGAAGCGGCCCTTAACCCGGGCTTTTTGCGAGAGGAGGATGCCGTCGTCGCTGGCGCGGCCGGAGGCGGGCTGGTCGATCAGCTCGAAGGGGTGGATGTTGCGCCGTCCCTTGTTGATGATGCGGTAGCGCGTGCCGATGGTGAGGGTCCAGGTGGGGTCGGGGGTGTTGAGTTCGGCCACGCCGTCGGCCCCTTCGACCTCGAGGACGAGGTAGTCGCTGTTGCCGCGGTTGTCGATCGTGAGGATCACGTCGGCGTCCGTGGTTTGCGCGGTGTTTTGGGCGGTGGCGCCCGGGCTTTCGTAGTGGTACCGGGCGAGGACGAACCCTACAGCCAGAATGCCTAGCATGCCGAGCAGTACCCTTATCCGGGAGGATAAGCGCTTGCGTGCTTGCATGGGGGCTCCTTTCCTTTCCGATTATGGGTACCGGGGGGGGACGGGGGGCGTGTGCTGGTTTACAGGGGCGGGATTTCCCCGTCCTGGAGGAGCTGGGAAGCATACCCTATTGCATAAGCGCAAGGCGTGGTATAAATAAGAAACGAAGCGGGCCGTGCAGGCCCGCCTTTTGGTTTGGTTGGGTTGGGGTTGGTGGCCTCGTTTCGAGGCTGTGGCTACAGCTCGATGTCTCCCCGCATGTTCTCGGTATGGTTGCCGCAACGGTACCCCTTGAGGGACAGGGCGAGCTCGGGGGTCAGGGTGAAGGTCACGCCGCGCGCGTCCTCGACCCAGGCCACCGCGGGGTCGGCTTCGAAGCTGCCCTGAACGCCGGGTTTTTGCGAGAGCAGCACGACGTCCTCCTCAAAGTCCACGAGCTCCTCGTCGTCGTTCTCGACGGCGTTTTGATCGGTGAACTCGAAGGGGTGGAAGCCCTGGCCGCCCTTGTTGATGATGCGGTAGCGCGTGCCCACCACGAGGGTGATCTCGGCGTTGGTCTCGTTAAGCGCGACCGTATCCTCGATATCCCTGTCCTTGATGCCGTCCACCACGGTCACGCGCCAGGCGCTGTTGCCGCGGTTGTTGAGGGTGAGGGTGACGTCGGGGGCGCGGTCGGTCGAGGATAAGAGGGTGGTGGAGGGGGTGCTGCTTTGGCTTGGGGGAGCGTACGCGATGACCAGAGCCAGGCCGAGAAGGGTGAATGCGGCGAACACCCCAACTAATCGAGATTTTTTGTTAAAATTCACGAGAATTACTTCCTTCCTTTGGAAATTTTCGTCAATTTCCCGGGAAACTGATCTACTGGAGTCTACGACTCGGCGGGAGGGGTGTGTGTATGCTGACGCGCTATTTACCGATAATCATCGGTGTGCTATTTTATTAAATAGATTTTGTAAAATGGCAATTTTTATTCTCATCATAAATATCTGGAGTTCTCCGAAAATGCCCGCAGATCCCCGGCGCCGACGAGGGTTCTGAAAGGCCGCGGTCGGCTCCATGCCCCCCATACGAGCCCTGACCCCTGACCCTATCCCGCCCCCGCTTTAAGATCAAGCGGTGACCGTTACGGTTGGGGCTCATCCCGGGCTCATGCCATACCGCTTAAGCGGCCGCGCCTTTTGGAGGGCGCGGCCGCCTCGCGCCTCGAGGCCCTACCCTTCCTCCACGAGCTGCTCGAGCCGCGCCACCCGTTCCGCGAGCACCTCGAGCCCCTCCTCCCAGAACCGCCGGTCCTCGATATCGATCCCGAAGCGGGCGGCGAGCTCCTGGGCCGTGTGCATCCCGGTCGAGGCCAAAAGCGCGTCGTAGCGCTCGAGGAATCCCTCGGGGGCCTCCTGGTAGTGCCGGTAGAGGCCCAGCCCGAAGAGCAGGCCGAAGGTGTAGGGGTAGTTGTAGAAGTCCGTGCCGTAGTAGTGGGGCTTGACCGCCCACATGTAGGGGTGGTAGGTGGCCAGCGCGTCCCCGTAGGTCTCGCGCTGGGCCTCGAGCATCAGCTCGTTGAACTCCTCCGGGGAGAGCTCCCGCGTCGCCCGGCGCTCGAAGACCCAGGACTCGAACAAAAAGCGCGCGTGGATGTCCACCACCACCTGGGCCGCCCCCTGGAGGTCGGTCTCGAGGATGGGAAGCTGCTCCTCCGGCGGAAGGGCCTGGAGGGCCGCCTGCACGATGACCGTCTCGTTCATGATGGAGGCGGTCTCCGCCAGGGTCATCGGGGTGTCGCGCAATAGCGGCGGGTGCTGGGCCAGGTTGAGGTTGTGGTAGGCGTGCCCGAGCTCATGCGCCAGGGTCGAGACCGAGTCGAAGCTCTCCTCGAAGTTGGCGAGGATGCGGCTTTCCCCTTTGCCCACGCTCATGCAGAACGCGCCGCCGCGCTTGCCCTTGCGGGGCTCGGCGTCGATCCAGCGTTCGCGAAACGCCCGCCGGGCGAGGTCCGCGTCGCGGGGGGAGAAGCGCCCGAGCTGCTCCACGATGAACCGTTCCGCTTCCTGCCATGTCCAGCGCCGCTGCTGCCGCCCCACCGGGGCGAACAGGTCCCACCAGTCCAGCCGCGCCTTCCCCAGCGCCTTGGCTTTGGCGCGGAAGTAGCGGCGCCAGACCGGGAAGCTCGCGACCACCGCTGCCTGCATCGCCTCCAGGGCCTTACGGCTGATGCGGTTACGGAAGAGGGTGGGCTCGAGGTCGTCCCGCCAGCCCCGGCGGCGGTTCAGCACGCTCGCCTCCCCCTTCACCCCGTTGAGCGCAGCGGCGAGCGGCACCGCGTGGGCCTTCCACGCCGCGAGTTCGGCCTCGTACGCGGCCCGGCGCGTGGCCTCGTCCGGGTGGTACGCCAGGTTCCGCACCGCGGTGATCGGGAGTTCCTTCCCCTCGAGCCGGACCGTGATCAGGCTCGAGGCGTTCCCGTGCAGCTTGGCCCAGGCCGTGCGGCCCGTGAGGCTGAGTTCCGCGGCCAGGGTCTCCTCGGGCTCGCTCATGAGGTGCTGGGCCTCGAGGCGGGCCTCCTCCAGCAACAGGCGGTACGGGCCGGCCTCTACCGCTTCGGCGTCGAGCGCGGCCAGCCAGGCCACGAGCCGGGGGCGGAGCTTACGGAAGTCCAGCACGAGCCGCTCGAGCTCGCTCAGCTTCGCCTGGGCCGCGCGGTCCTCGGCGTCGGTGGCCACGCGGCCGTAGAGGTAGGCGCGCACCGGCGTGAGGCCCTCCAGGAAGCGGTTGAGCTCCTCCACGACGGCCCAAAAGGCCTCCCGGTCCTCGGGGCGCGCCGGGCGCGCGCCCACCTCGTAACGCGCAAAGAGCTGTTCGAGCCGTTGAATGCCGGCCTCGAGCGCGTTCCAGGCTTCCTGAAACTTCTCCGATTCCAGCGAGGGAAAGAGCGGGGTGAGGTCCCACCGTGGCAGCGAGCGGTTCATGGCTCGAGTATACCTGACCGACGGGTCAGTCGCTTTGGTGCGGCTCCCCGCGCCCGCGCTACTATGGACGTATGATGCAAGGCAAGGTCGCACTCGTCACCGGCGCTTCCAAAGGCATCGGGTACGCCATCGCCAAGGCCCTGGCGCAGCACGGCGTGAAGGTCGGGCTGTTCGCCCGCAGCCGCGAACGGCTCGAGACCGTCGCCCAGGAACTCCAGGCCGCCGGCGGGGAGGCCCTCCCCCTGCCGGGCGACGTGACCCGCTACGCGGACCTCGAGGCCGCCGTGCAGCGGCTCGAGGCGGCCTACGGCGGGCTGGACATCCTGGTGAACAACGCCGGCATCGGGATCTTCAAGCCCGTGCACGAGCTAAGCCTCGAGGAGTGGCGGCAGGTGCTCGCCACCAACCTCGACGGGGTCTTCTACGGGATCAAGGCCGCCGTTCCCGCGATGCGGCGCCGCGGCGGGGGGTACATCGTGAACATCGGCTCCCTCGCCGCGAAGAACACCTTCCCCGGGGGCGCGGCGTACAACGCGAGCAAGTTCGGCCTGCTGGGGTTGAGCGAGGCCGCGATGCTCGACCTGAGGTACGAGAACATCCGCGTCACGAGCATCCTGCCCGGCTCGGTGGACACCACCTTCAACAACCACCCCACCGGCCAGGCGTGGAAGATCCAGCCGGAGGACGTGGCCCAGGCGGTGCTCTTCGTGCTCCGCACCGACCCCCGCATCATCCCCAGCCAGATCGACCTGCGGCCCAGCCAGCCGCCACGCAAGGCCTAGCTACGGCGCGAGGCGCTCGAGCCGCCACCCGTCCGGGGTGCGGGTGTAGCACAATCGGTCGTGCAGCCGGCCCGGCCGGCCCTGCCAGAACTCGATCGCCTCCGGCACCACCCGGTACCCGCCCCAGTGCGGGGGGCGCGGCACGCGCGTACCGAAACGCGCCCGGACCTCCCGGACGCGCTGCTCGAGCGCCTCCCGGCTCGCGATGACCTGGCTTTGCGGGGAGGCCCAGGCCCCCAGCCGCGCCTCGAGGGGCCGGGTCTGGAAGTACGCGTCCGCCTCCGCCTCCGGAACGCGCTCCACCCGGCCTTCGATCCGCACCTGCCGCTCGAGCGGCGCCCACCAGAAGACCAGCGCGGCCTGGGGGTTCTGGGCGAGCTCCTGGCCTTTGCGGCTCTCGTAGTTCGTGTAGAAGACGAACCCGCGCGCGTCGAACCCCTTGAGGAGGACCACGCGGGCGGACGGGCGGCCTGTGGGGGTCGCGGTGGCGAGCGTCATGGCGTTGGGCTCGATCAGCTCGGCCTCGAGGGCTTCCTGGAACCAGCGCGCGAACTGCCGGATGGGGTCCGGATCCATCTCGTGCTCGTGCAGGCCGCGTTGCGTGTACTCGCGGCGTAGGGCTTCAAGGCGATGGGCGTCCATGCTTTTATTTTGCGGCAGAGGCGGGGGCGTTCAGCTGGCGTTAAGCCGGGTACGGCAAGGTTTTAAGATGAGTGGGAGGCCGTGAAGCGGATCGGAGTTTGGGTCCTTTGGGTGTTGAGCTACCTCGCCCTGGCGTTCGTGCCCGAGGAGGGGATGGAGTTCCTGTTCACCGACGCGTTGGGCGAACGCATCCTCGGGTACGGCGTGCTGCAGGACGGGACGCTCCGCTTGCGGGTGAACCCGGAGGTGCGGGAGTTCGTGCTTTTGGTTACCCGCAGGGACGGTTCGTTCCTGGTGTTCCCGGGGTACAAGGACGCGGCGGGCCGTTTGTTCTTTGTGGACGCGTCCGGGGAAGCGGTGGACTTGCTGGGCTTCCTTAGGGAGGCTCGCGTCGCGGTAACGCTCCTTTGGGGGGAGGAAGAGGAAGCCCACGACCCCTCCGGCCCCGGTGCACCGGAGGACGATGAGGACGCGGTGCGGGACGACAACTCCGGTCCCGGGTCCCGGGACGGCGATGTGGAGGAAGGCCCCGACAACTCTGGCCCCGGATCCCAGGACGACCGGGTGCGGGAGGACGACGACCGGAAGGACAACTCCGGCTCCGGGTCTCGGGATGACGAGGACGAGGACCGGGACGAGAACGACGAGAAGGACCGGTAGCAGGGCGTGTGGAGGAGCGATGGCCGGAGAACGCCTCTTGATCGTGGAGGACGACCCGCGGCTGGCGCGGCTGCTCGTGAACGAGCTCGCGGCCGCCGGGTACGCCCCCAGCGCGGTGCACACCGGATCGGACGCCCTAGCGAAGCTCGAGGAGGAGGCCTTTGAGTTGGTCATCCTGGACCTGAACCTCCCGGACCTGGACGGCCTCGAGGTCGCGCACCGCGTCGCGGGCCAGAAGGACACGAGCATCCTGATGCTTACCGCGCGGGGCGACGTGGAGAGCCGCGTGCAGGGGCTGTACGCGGGCGCGAGCGATTACGTCACCAAGCCCTTTAGCCTCAAGGAACTCCTGGCCCGGGTGCACGCCCGGCTGCGCGAGCGCAAGCGTCACGAGGACGTGATCCGCGTCGGGACGCTCGAGCTCGACCGCGTGAAGCGGCAGTGCCGCGTGGATGGAGCGGTCGTGCCGCTCACCGCGCGGGAGTACGCCTTGCTCGAGCTGCTCTTGGTGAACCGGGGGCGCATCTTCTCCAAGGAGGAGTTGGAGGACCGGCTTTACGGCATGGACCTGCCCGCCTCGAACACGATCGAGGTCTTCATCTCCAACCTGCGCCGCAAGCTCGCGGCGCGGGGCGTGCAGGGCCTGATCACGACCGTGCGGGGCATGGGGTACGTGGTGCGATGACGCTGCGCCTGCGCCTGAGCCTCCTCGCTGCCCTCCTTCTGCTCGGAGGGCTCGCGCTCTTCGGCGGACTGGCGTACCTGCTCTTCGTCGAGCAGCAAGAGCGAGAGCTCAAGGCCCTGGTCGCGCGTGACCTGGAGCGGCTTGGCGCGCTGGTGCAAAACCCCGTGGTGGGCGCGCGGCTCCTGAACACGGGGCAGGAGGGATGGGTGCAGCAGCTGGTCTCGCGGGACGGGACCGTAATCCTGCCGACCGGGGCACGGCCGTTGCCGCTTTATGCCGAGCCGACCCTGGACCGCTCGTGGGGCCGGCCCCTCTTGGTGGCCGCGACGCCCTGGCGCTCCCCCAGCGGGGCGGTGCTGGGCACGATCCGGGTGGGGCTCGACGTCACGGAGGCGCTCGCGGCGCGCGCGACGCTCCTGCGGAGCCTGGTCGCTAGCGGCGCGGTGATCGCTCTGGTCGCGCTTGCCGTAGGGCTCGCCAGCCTGCAACGGGCGCTTCGGCCGTTGGCCGAGCTGGCCCGCCAGGCGCGGGGGATCGACCCGGCGAACCCGCGCCTCGCCCGTTACCGCGGCCCCAAGGACGAGGTGGCCACGCTCGCCCAAGCGTTGAACCAGGCCCTCGAGAACATCCGCGCACGCCAGCAGGCCGAGCGGGCCGCGCTCGCCGAGGTCGCGCACGAGCTCGCCGCGCCGCTCTCCCTCGTCGCGGGGCACCTCGAGTCCCTCGCGGAAACCCACGCGGGGGACGCGCGTCTTTTGGCCGCGCGGGACGCGGCGCGGGAGCTGCTCTACACCTCCCAGGACCTCTTGACCCTCGCGCGGGGGGAGCTCGAGCGGCCCCTGGAGCTCCGGGTCTTCGACCTCGCGGAGGTCGCGGCGCGGGTCGCGCGGGAGTACCCGGGGGTGGCCCTCGCGGTGGAGGGGCCTGCGGAGGTGGCCGGCAGCCCGGAGCGCATGACGCAGCTGGTGCGTAACCTGGTGCGGAACGCCGTGCAGGCCTCGGGGGGGACAGCCGGGGTGCGGGTCGCGCTTTGGGCCACGGAGGAGGAGGTGTACCTCGAGGTGCGGGACCAGGGGCCGGGGATCCCGCCGGAGGAGTTGCCGCGGGTCTTCGAGCGCTTCTACACCCGCCGGGGCGGGGCGGGGCTGGGGCTGAGCGTGGCGCAGCGGATCGCCCGGCAGCACGGGGGGGAGATCCGGGTGGCTTCGGAGGTGGGGAAGGGGAGTCGGTTCACCGTGGTGCTGCCGAGCCTGGCGGCGCGGATCGTGGAGCACGATTCGGCCTAGTCGGTGCAGGAGCGCGCGCCGGGCGTGGGGGGGAGCGCGAGGGTTTCCACCTGCGTGAGGTGGGGTTGGGGCGAGGGGGCGCATCCCTGCTGGAGGGGCGGGGGGAGGGGGGTGGCGATGACGGCGTTAACGAAGAAGGAGTCGCCTCCGGTGGTGGTGAGCGCTTGGGGGTCGCCGTGGGGGGAGAGGAAGCGCACCGTGACGCGCGTGGCGTCGCCGGGAACGTCGGGAAGGGTGAGGTGGGCCAGCACGAGCTCCGCGCCTTGGTTCGGGACGAAGTGGATGCGGCTCGTCGTGACGCCGCCCGCGCTGGCCTCCACGATGGCGGAGCGGGTGCCGGCCTTGTCCAGTTCGGAAATCGCGTAATCCACCCGTACCGTGCGGGGAGCGTCCGCGGTGGGGAGGGGCAGCGTGACCTCGTACACGTCGCCGACCGGGTCGGTGGGCGTGCGGCCCCACCAGAGGTCCGCGTAGGGGGTCGCGCCGCTGCTGGGCGGCCGGTGCGGCCCGGCCTTCCGGAAGACCGCCGCGACCAGGCTGCGCGGCCCGTACCGGGTTCCCGTCCGGTCCGTGCCGCCGGCCACCTCGGCCTGGAGCGAGAGGGAGGCGCGGCAGGCGATCGGGGCGAAGGCGTGCTCGTAGATGAAGCCGAACGGGGTGGTGTACGTCGGTACGGTCAGCGTGACGGCCCGGTCGTGATCGCCGCAGGCTAGGGTGATCCGCACCTGTTCCGGCACCCCGAAAAGCGGGGTGTTGTCGCGCCCGCCTTTCAGGGTGACCTGAGCCACGATGCGGGCGACGCTTTCGGGGTTGGGTATGCGCACGCGCTGCCGGTGCGTGTTCTCGGGATCGTCCGCCATGGCGGTGCCCATACCGGTTCCGATCAGTTCGACGGCGACACCGTCCCGGTAAGACCAGGCCGCCGGGGCAGGGGATGCGGGTTGGGCGAGGGATTGTAGGCCGTAGGTGGCGATGAGTGCAAGGACGAGTCCGCCTAGCGGCCGTTGGGGCGGGTGTCGGGTCATTACAGGCTCCTCCCCTCCCATCGGGGTGGGTATGGTCTTGCTTTCGACGATACCGGAATCCTTGTGACCCGAACGTTACCGTTCAAACCCGCTCCGGCACGCACAAAACGCGCCGGTGTTACCGGGGCAGCGGGCAAGGCCCCGCGCATGGACCGCCGGGGTTAACACCGGGCGTTACAGGGTGGTGGACTCGAGCTGGCGTTCCTCGATCCAGTCGGCGTGTTCCAGGAGCACGGCGTACAGCACGCCGTGGGCCGTAACGCGACGCACGCCGCTTTCGGGGAGCCGGTAGTGCACCTCGCCGTCCCGCAACACGACCGTGCACCCCGCGCTTTGGAGGCGCTCCATGATGGCTTGCGCGCGCGCTCGCGCGGTGGGCGAGGTTCCCTTCAGCTTGAGCCGGCCACCCACGGTCATGCGGTCGTCCTCCTGATCCGGCGAGCCCGGACCGCTCCGAACGTGCCCTAATCTGCCAGAACCCGGGGGGGTTCGGCAAGGGGTGGACCCCCTATTTGCACGTTAGGGTTCAAGGAGCGGGGGTGCGGGCCTCGCCGAGGGCGAGCGCGCTGTGGATCAGGCCGATGTGGCTGAAGGCCTGGGGGTAGTTCCCGAGCATCGCGCCGGTGGTGGGATCGATCTCCTCGGCGAGGAGGCCCAGGGGGCTCGCGTGGCGCACCGCCTGCTCCAGAAGGGCCGCGGCGGGCTCGGTCTCCCCTCCGAGCGCGAGCGCGTGCACCAACCAGAAGGTCGCGAGGAGGAACGCGCCTTCTTGGCCAGGCAGGCCGTCCTCCCCGGTGTAGCGGCGGACCCAGCCGTCCACCACGAGTTCGCGCTGCGTAGCCGCGATCGTGCCCCGCACGCGCGGGTCATCCGGGGGCAGGAAGCCCACGAGGGGGATCAGCAGCCCGGTCGCGTCGAGCTCCTCGGTGCCAAACGCCCGCACGAAGCTTTGCTTTCGGGGGCTGAACCCCTGCGTCAAGATCGCGTCGCGCACGGCTTTCCGCTGTGCTTTCCAGGTGCGGAGCGAGGCCTTGAGGCCGAAGCGCTCCGCGAGCCGGATGCCTCGGTCGAGCGCCACCCAGCACATGAGCTTCGAGTACGTGAAGTGCTGGGGCGGGCTCCGCACCTCCCAGATGCCCGCGTCCGGCGAGCGCCAGACGCGCGCGGCGTGGTTCACGAGCCCGCGGATGAACCTCCAGTCCACCCCCTCGAGGCCTTCTCGGTGCCGGTGCACCTCGTACGCGGCGTTCACCAGCTCGCCGTAGATGTCCAGCTGGGTCTGGGTGGCGGCGGCGTTCCCCACGCGCACGGGCCGGGAGTCTCGGTACCCGCGCAGGTGGTCCAGGGTTTCCTCGGGAGGGACCGGATCGCCGTGCAGGGTGTACATGACCCGGATCGCCGCTGGTTCCCGCGCCTGCGCGCAGACCGCACAGATCCAGCGGAAGTACTCGAGCGCCTCCTGCACGTGCCCCAGGCGGTGCAGGGCCTGGACCGTGAAGGAGGCGTCGCGTATCCAGGCGTACCGGTAGTCCCAGTTGCGCACCCCCCCGATGGCCTCGGGGAGGGAGGTGGTGGGGGCCGCGGCGATCGCGCCGGTCTCGGGGTGCGTGAGGAGCTTCAGCGCCAGGCCGCTGCGCGTCGCGAGGTCGTGCCAGGGCCCCTCGAAGAGGCACGGTTCCTGCTCGCAGCGGTGGGCCCACGCCCGCCAGTAGCGGAGGGTGGCCTCGAGCCGCGCTTCGCGTTGCGCTTCGGTCAGGAAGGGCGCCCCGTCGTAGCGCAGCCCGAACCACAGCGTCGTGCCCGCCTCGAGGACGAAGCGCGCTCGGGCCGTCGCGCCGCGCACCTCGAGCGGCACAGGGCTGTCCAGCACCAGGTGCGTCCCCCGCCAGCGGGCTTGGACGCCGGTCGGGGTGGCCTCGAGGCGCGGGGTGACCCGGGCGTAATCGAAGCGGGGGGCGAACTCGAGCGTGAACTCGAGGGTGCCGGTGAGGCCCTCGAGCTTCCGCAAGAGGACCCGGTGGCCGGCGGGGGGGAGGCCGGTCATGCCGCGCACCGGCATGAAGTCCACGAGCCGGGCCTGGCCGGTAGGGGTGCGGAAGCGGGTGTGGAGCACGTTGGTGGGTTCCGCGTAGGCCTGGGTCGTTTCGAAGGGGGCGCGCGGTTTTAGGGTGAAGTGCCCGCCCCGTTCGGGGTCGAGAAGGGCCGCGAAGATGCTGGGGGACTCCAGGTGCGGGAGGGGCAGCCAGTCGATCGCCCCGTCGCGCGCGACGAGGGCGCAGGTCTCGAGGTTCCCGACGAGGCCGTACGCTTCTAAGGGCTTGTAATCGCTGGGCATGGTTGCCCTTAGGCTAGGGCCTGGCGGTGCGGGGGTGGGTATGGAGGGAGACGCGGCCGGGAAAACACAACCGCCGGGGGCGACTCCCCCGGCCATCCAAATCTAATTATACCACGGTTTGCGGTTATGCAAAGGGGTATGCTTCCGGGGGGTCATGTAAAAAACTCGGTTGAGTAAGAGGGGAGCCCTTAGTCTGGTTCTGCCATGAAGCCGACTGAGGGCTCCCCGAGCTCCATCGTACCCTGTCCCCACTGCGGAGCCACCCGTGAGGAGAGCGGGGGCTACCGCAGACGCAAGCTGCGCACCTTTCGGGGCATCCAGGAAGTCAGAGTCAAACGGATCCGCTGCGCCCAATGCAAGCGCCAGAAACGAGCTCTCTACCCGGAGGACTGCCCTAGAAGCCGCTGGTACGCGATCTCCATCCAGGAGCACTTCCTCATCCTCGCAAGCCATCGCGCCCCTGAAAGCGTCCAAAACGATCTCGCCAAGAACCTGGGCTTCCCCCTCACCCGTCCCACCCGCCTCCGCTGGCTCAGGTCCGCGGGGGCCAGGGCCAAACGGCTCCTTCAGCGGGAGAACCGTCTTCTCCGAGGGCGGGTGTACTGGGGGAGTGTGGATGAATGGGCCTTTGGCCGGGGCCCCAAGGGGTACGGGTACCTTTACTTTGAGGCTTGGACGGGTTGCCCGCTGTGGGGAGACCTTGGCCATCGGCGGCGTTACGAGCGGGTGCGGGAGCTCCTTTGGAGGTTACCTCCAAGGCTGGGGGTGGTTTCGGACGGGGCGCAGGAGGTAGGGGAGGCGTTGGGCTGGTTGGGGCGGAGGCTGCTTTGGGCCCGGTGCGCTTTCCACCTGATGCGGGAGGTACGGGCCAAGGTGGACCGGAAGGCGTGGGGGGAGATACGGGAGGGTCTGAGGGTGCTGCGGGGGCTTGGGCCTGGGGAGAGGGAGGCGTTCTTTTGGAAGGAGCTTCTGCCCCGGTGGGGTAAGGCCTTGGAGGGCTGGGTGCGGGCTTGGGAGGGGTTGCAGGAGGCTTGGGGGGCCGAGGTACCGCCTCCTTGGACAAACAACGTGGCGGAGGTAGGGCATGGGCGATTGTGGCGGCGGCGCAGGCGGAGGGTGTTGCGGAGCCTGGAGGTGGGGGAATCCTGGTTGATGGTGGGGCTTTACCGGATGCGGCATCGGCGGATTGGGGAAAAGAGCCCCTGGGAAAGGCTTACGGGAACTCTTTCCCCAGAGTGCTGGTGGAGGCCCCTGGTGGGGAGGATAAAAGGGTCAACTCAAAACTTGCACTTATGCACCCTGGGGATACCTATGCGCCAGGACCACTTGAAAGGGGCCGCTGGTTTCCCGTCTGATGACGGGTGCCATGACCCAAGCGGCCCTGTCCCTACTTTGGACCCTCCTGGCCCTTTTGCCAAGCCCCCACCTCCAGGAATCCCTCAAGGCCCTGCTCTTGCTCCTCCTCCACGGCCACGGCAAGGCCAGACCCCAGCACAGCCAGGTCAAGTCCCCCTCCGCCCTCTCTCGCTTCCTCAACCGCTACCCCTGGCCCACCCGCGCTCTCATCCGCCTGGCAAGAAAAGAGGCCGAGAAAGCCCTGGACCGGGCCAGAAAGAAAAAAGGCCCCAAGCCCCGTCTCCTGGTGGTCCTGGACCTAGTCACTCTGGAGAAGCGGGGCCGTTTCCAGGCCCTGCCCCTCTCCTTTTTTCACGGCAAGTGGGGACTCCATCTGGTGGTCCTCTACCTCGTCTACGGAGACCTCCGCATCCCTTGGGCCTACCGCCTCTGGCGGGGCAAGGGGGAGAAGGCCCTCTCCCGCCTGGCCCTAAGCCTCCTGGCCTCTCTGCCCCCCTGGATGCGCCGGGCCTTCCGGATACGGGTGGCCGCGGATGCGGCCTTTGGCACCACCTGGTTCCTTTTCGGGGTGAAGCGGTTGGGTTTTGAAGCGGTGGTGGGGATGCGGCGGGACCGGAGGCTGCGGGAAGGGGGGAGGCTTGGGGACCTCAGGCGGCAGGGGAGCCGGGTCTACCTTTGGGGGCTTTCCTTCCCGGTCTGGGTGGCCTGGTACCGCTACCCCCTGCCCCAAGGGGGCTGGGAGTGGCGGTACGTGGTGGCCACCTTTCCCGCCACGCCCCGGACGGCGCTCACTTGGGGAAAGAGGCGGTTTGCCATAGAGCACTTCTTCCGCGCCGCGAAAAGCGAGTTCTCCCTGGGGCAGTTTGGGCAGCGGACGGCTTTGGGGGTGCACCGTTTTCTGGTGCTTTCCCTTCTGGCCTACCTGTTGGCCCACTGGGTGGGCATGGAGGGGGAAGGAAGCTGGCGGGAGGCCAGGGAGCGGGCGGCGCGGGTTCTCTTGCCTGAGCTCGTGGTGCAGGTCGCCCTGCGGGAGCTCTATGCCCTGGGTCTCTGGCCGCCGGGGGGAGGGGGTGAAGGTTTATGCGGGATATGCGGGAGGTGCAAGTTTTGAGTCAACCGACTTTTTTACATGAGTCGCTTCCGGACCCCTTTGCATCGCGCGGTTACCCCGCCGTCACGCCAGCCCCAACCGCTCGGCGTCCGCCTTCATCGCCTCGAGCACGAACCCGATGTGCTCCCAGAGCTCCACGCCGAACGCCTCCGCCGCCTGCCGCACCTCCTCGCGGTTCACGCCCCGCGCGAAGCTCTTGTCCTTGAACTTCTTCTTCAAGCTCCTGAGCTCGAGGCCGTGGATGCTGCGGTCGGGGCGCACGTACACCGCGGCGGTGATCAAGCCGGTGATCTCATCGCACGCGAACAAGGCCTTGGCCATCCGCGTCCGGCGCGGCACGCCCGTGAAGCTCGCGTGCCCCAGGATGGCCTCGCACACCACCTCCGGGTACCCGTGCTCCCGCAGGTAGGCCACGCCCCGGTAGGGGTGCTCCTCGGGGTACCGCTCGTAATCGAAGTCGTGCAGCACCCCCGCGATGGCCCAAAGCTCCTCGTCCTCGCCCAGCTTGCGCGCGTACGCGCGCATCGCGGCCTCCACGGCCATCATGTGCCGCCGCAGGTTCTCCGAAGCCGTCCACTCCCGCATCAAGGCCAGGGCTTCCGCGTAGTTGGGCATGCTTCGACTATACCGCCTGCCTCGAGGAATCTGCTAGCATGGGCCGTATGCGGATCGGTTACGGGGAGGACAGCCACCGCCTCGAGGCCGGCCGGCCCTTATGGCTGGGCGGCGTGCGGATCGAAAGCCCGCACGGGCCCGTGGCGCACTCGGACGGGGACGCGCTGTTGCACGCGGTTGCGGACGCTTTGCTGTCCGCTCTCGCGCTCGGGGATATCGGCCAGCTCTTTCCCGACACGGACCCCCGCTGGCGGGGGGTGGACAGCACGGTGATCCTCGCGGAAGCGCTGCGCCGGGTACGCGCCGAGGGGTACCGGCCCCGGCAGGTGAACGCCGTGGTGACCCTGGACCGCCCCAAACTCACCCCGCACCGCGAACGCATCCAGGAGCGCCTGGCCCACCTCCTCGCCTTGAGTGCGGGGGACGTAGGGCTTTCCTTTAAGACCTCGGAAGGCCTCGCGCCCGCGCACGTGCAGGTGCGGGCGGTGGTGCTCCTCGAGCCCCTCCCCCAAGGCCCGGGCGGGGTGTGGACGGCGTAACGCGGCGCATGGACCTCGTCGCCTTCCTGAACGGGCTGGGCACCCTCACCTTCGCCGCGACCGGCGCGCTCGTGGGGGTCCGGAAGCGGTTCGACCTCATCGGCGTGATGATCCTGGCCTCGGTCACGGCGGTGGGGGGCGGCTCGATCCGGGACGTGGTGGTGGGGTTTTTGCCGCCCGCCGCGCTCCGGGACGACGCGTTGCTTTGGGGCGTGGCGCTCACCGGGGTGGCCACCTTCTACCTGCACCGGTACCTGGGGCGGCTCGAGCGCACCTTGTACGCCCTGGACACGCTGGGGCTCGCGCTGTTCGCCGCGCTCGGCGCGGAGCGCGGCCTGACCTACGGGCTGGGGGTGTGGGGGGTGGTCTTCGCGGGTACGGTGAGCGGCGTGGGGGGCGGGGTGCTCCGCGACGTGCTCTCCGGCGAGGTGCCCGGCATCCTGTACCGGGCGGGGGATCTGTACGCCTCGGCCGCGGCGGCGGGGGCGCTGGTGGTGTACCTGCTGTACGGCCTGGACCCCGGGCTGAGCCTGGTGGCGGGCGCGTTGACCACGATGCTGTTGCGGTTTGGGAGCCGCTGGTGGGGGCTCAGGCTGCCCGTTCCGCGCGGGTAGCGCGGGCCGGGGCTTAGCGGGCGTTGTGCGCGTAGCTTAACGCCAGGTCCCAAAGGGCGTGCTCGTAGCGCAGGATCGCTTCCGTGACCTCCTCGATGCGGGCGCGTTCCTCCGGCGTGGCGTGGATCAGGGCCTCCTCCGCGAGGTCGCTCACGTCGTGCATGTAGGCGCGGGATTCGGAGGAGGAAAGGTACTCGGTCAGGCGGCCGAGGGGCTCGCACGCGGGACACGCGCTCATCCACACGTCGAGAAACGCGCGGTGCAGCACCCAAAGCCCCACGATCGCCACGGGGTACGGGTGTTCGGCCAGGGACTTGAGGAGCTGAAGGTGCGCCTGGATCGTGGGGTGCCGCGGCGCGTCCGGGTTGACGCCCAGCACCTCGAGCCAGTCCAGTTCCTCCACGGCGGCGACGAGGCCGTAGGCCAGCACCAACTGGTGCGGGCGCGGGGCGTTGAGGAGGAGCTTTGCTTTGAGGCGGAGCAGCTCCTGAGTGAGGGGGTAGAGCTGCTCCAGCCAGCGCAGCCCCGCCGTGTAGGGCACCTCCCCGTCCTGCAAGCGCTGGACGAACGGGTGCTCGAGGAGTCGCGCCCAGGCGGGCCAGTGTCGGTCCCGAAGCGCCAGGAGGTTCCGCATCGCCCTACAGTATAGCGACTGCGTGGATTGAGTTTAAATAGTTTCCGAGAGTAGGCTCTCGACCTCCGCCATGTAGCGGTCCTTCGGGATCAGAACGTACCCGTGCTCGCCCTGGGCCGGGTAGTACGGCGTCTCGAGGTCCAGCGGCGCGCGCACCTCGTCGTAGCGCCGGAACTGGTGGAGGACCGGCCTAAACCGCGGGCGCACGCGTTCCGCCAACCCCTCCAACGCCAGGGATAACCGGAGCACCAACCCGATCCTGCGCACGTCCACCCCCTAGTTCACTCGGCGCACCTTCTTGTTCAGGAAGTCCATCAGCACGTACCGGCCGATGTTGCGCGGCGTGGTGAAGTACGCCTTGCCCCGAGTGATGCGCGTGATCTTGCGTACGAACGCGACCAGCTCGGGCTCCCGCGCGAGCATGAAGGTGTGGATGGGGATCCCCTCGCGCCGCGCGGCGCTCACTTCCTTCAAGGTCTCCGCGAGGATCATGGGGTCGAGCCCCCAGGCGTTCTTATAGATCTGCCCGGACGGCAGGGTGAGCGCGGAGGGCTTCCCGTCCGTGATCATGATCACCTGCCGCATCTCCCCCCCCATGCGCCGCAGGATCTTGCGGGCGAGCCGCAACCCTTCCGCGGTGTTCGTGTGGTACGGCCCCACCTGCACCATCGGCAGCTTCGCGAGCGGGACCTCCTCCGCCGTGTCGTGAAACACCACGAACCGCACCTGATCCCCCGGGTACTGGGTGCGGATCAAGTGCGCCAGCGCGAGCGCCACCCGTTTGGCGGGCGTGAAGCGGTCCTCGCCGTACAGGATCATCGAGTGCGAGCAGTCCAGCAGCACCACGGTACTCATCGCCGCGGTGTACTCGCTCATCTCCACCACGAGGTCCTCCTCGCTGAGGCGCTCGAGGCCCTTGGGCAGCACGCGCTTGAGCGTCTCGGGCAGGTGCAGGTTCAGCTGGTCCCCCCACTCGTAGGCCTTGGTCTCCCCGCTCGCCTCCACCCCAGTCGCGTAGTGCCGCGTGGCGTGCATTCCGGGCGCGTTCCGGCCCAGCCCCCCCATCAGCTCGCGCAGGCTCCGCAACCCCAGGAAATCAATGGACTTCTGCGTGAGCTCGAACCGCGCCGCGCCTGCCTCGCCCCGGAACCCCTCCCCCGGCGCGGGCCGGGAGGGGTCCGCGTCCGGGCGGCGGAGGAACCCCTCGTCCTCCAGCCGCTGCACGAGCCGCTCGAGCTCCCGGTGCAACCGGCTGTCCTCGCGCCGCGTGGCCTCGGCGGCCTCCTCGAGCCACGCCTCGGGGATGAGGTCGCGTTCCGCCAGCGCCCGAAGCAGCGCGTCGTACAGGTCCTCGAGGGTGGCCTGGCGTTCGGGGTCCGGGTGGTACCGGTTGAAGGGGTCGTTGAACCCCGAGTCCAGGAGGAAGTCCTTCAACCAGTCCATCACCTCGGTCAGGTCCAGCTGCTCGAGCCCCCCCTCGTACTTGCTGTACCGGACCTTCATGCGGCCTCCTAGTTCCCCCACTGGGGGTGTTCGCCCAGCGCGGCGCTGTAGGTTTCCTCGCCGCGCGCGATCTTCCTGCGGCCAGCGAGCCCCTCCAGCACGAACTCTCCCGCCGCGGCGAGCAGCTCCGGCTGGTCGGACCCCGCGAGGCTTCGCGCCGCGGCCACAAGGCCCGGGACCGGCCCCATCGCCTCCACCACCGCACGCGCGGGGCCTTCCGGGAGCCGGAGGAGGTTGCCCTCCTCGAACCACGCCACCACCTCGTCCGTTGGCAGGCTGCGCGCGTACGCGCCGAAAGCCTGCCCGAACGCCTTCAGAACCAGCTCCCGCGCGATGCGTTCCGCGCCCACCAGCTCCCCCTCGTACTCCAGCTCGAGCTTGCCCGTCACCGCGGGCAGGCCGAAGTACACGTCGAGCGGACGAGCGACGGGCCGCTCCCCGTACCGGATGGCGCGCCGCTCGGCGTTCGAGGCCACGAGCTCGAGCAGGCTGATGCTGACGCGCTGCGAAACCCCGCTGGTTTGATCCACGCGTTTGTCCTCGCGGGCCGCGAAGGCCACGGCCTCCACCCCGGCCGCAACGAACGGCGGTACGAGAAGGCTCTCCTCCCGCTCGGTCCAGGCTTCCTGCAGCGTGATCTTCAACCCCTCCTCGAGGGTGCGCGGGTAGTGCGTGCGGATCTCGGAGCCGATCCGGTCCTTGAGCGGCGTGACGATCTTGCCGCGCGCGGTATAGTCCTGGGGATTGGCGGTGAAGACCAGCCACACGTCGAGCGGGAGGCGCACGGGGTACCCTTTGATCTGTACGTCCCCCTCCTGGAGGATGTTGAAGAGGGCCACCTGCACCTTGGGGGCGAGGTCCGCGAGCTCGTTCACCGCGAAGATCCCGCGGTTCGCGCGGGGCAGCAGGCCGTAGTGCACGGCCTCGAGGTCGCCGAGGCCCGTGCCGCGCCGCGCGGCCTTGATGGGGTCCACGTCCCCGATCAGGTCCGCGACGGTGGTGTCGGGCGTGGCGAGCTTCTCCACGTACCGCTCGTCCGCGGGCACCCAGACGATCGGCGCGTCGTCCCCCGCTTCGGCCAGGAGGCGCCGGCCCTCGGCGGAGAGGGGGTGGAGGGGGTTGTCGCGGATCTCGGTGGGCAGCGCCGGGATCTCGGGGTCCAGGAGGTCGATCAGCGCGCGCAAGAGGCGGCTTTTCGCCTGGCCCCGAAGCCCGAGCAGGATGAAGTTGTGCCGCGCGAGGATCGCGTTCACCAGGTGCGGGACGACGGTCTCCTCGTACCCGTGAATCCCGGGAAAGAGCGGGTCGCCCCGCCGGAGCTTGGCGATCAGGTTCTCCCGCGCCTCGTCCTTCACGCTCCGCCGCAGCTTCTCCAGGGGGTAGGCGCGCTTCAGCTCGCCCAGGGTTTGGGGTTTCATTGCCTCTAGTGTAGCGGCCAAAGGGGGGCGTGTCTGTGGAGCGAAGCGGATTTACCCGGCCTCGAGGACCCCCGCGATCAACCGGCCGGGGCCGTGCACGCCGCGCACCATGATCTGCCCGATGTCCGCGGACTTGCTGGGGCCGGAGTGCAGCCCAACCGCGGCGGGCAGCTCCCCCTCGAGGGCCTTGAGAGCCACGCCGAGGGTGTCCACCACGTCGTGGGCCCGCACCCAAACCAGGTGCACCGGGGCCAGGAGCTGCAGGCGCCGGCCCTCGCGGCTATCCAGGAGGAGCGTGCCGGTCTCCGCGACCGCGGCGCGCGCCAGCGAGACCGCGAGCGGCGCGCGTTCGGGCGGCACCTCGGGCAACTCCGGGCGGAGCGCCTCGGGTACCAACGGGCTCACGGCCGCGCCGTCGAAGGCCCGCGCGAATTCGGCGAGCCAGGCCTGGGCTTCCTCCAGCGAGGCGAAGCGCACGACCTCCCCCCCCGCGGCCTCGAGGTGCGCGGCGAACCGCTCGAGGGAGCTTGAGTCCGGTACGGGTGGGGTGAACGCCCCGGGGTGCGCGGCCTTGGGACGGTGCTGGAGGGCGCGGCGGATGCGGCTTAGGATGCGTTCTTTCATTTGGTTACGAGTATACGCCGGCCGCACCCCCAACGCGCTTCGCCGGCGCGCCCGGGCCCCGAAGCGGACCCGGGGCGGGTTCCCCCAAGCGTTCCGGCACCGCACCGGAGCGCCTGGGTTCCCTCACCCTAGGCCGAGACAGGCCGGATGTTCTGGTTGACCCGGAAGAGGTTATGGGGGTCGTACCGCTGCTTCACCCGCACCAAGCGCTCGTAGTTGTCCCGGTAGGTGGCCTGGACCCGCTCCTGGCCCTCCTCCATCATGAAGTTCACGTAGGCTCCTCCGGCCGAGTACGGGTGCAGCGCCTCCCAGTACCGCACGGTCCAGTCCTTGATCCGCCCGGCGTTCGCCGGAGCGGGGTCCACCCCCACGATCACCTCGGCCCAGCGCGCGTCCCGGTAGCTGAACGCCGTCGCGTCCGGGGCCACCCGGTGCACCGCGCCGTCGATGGGGTAGAGGTGCATGGTGGAGAGCGGGGTGGGCATCGCGGCCCCGTGCTGGGCGTGCCGCGCGACGGCCTCGTCGGAAAGCTCCCGCACGAAGTCCGCGCGCCAGTACCACTGCAATCCCGGCGGGTACAGCCCGTCGAAGGCGCTTTGCAGGGCGGGGTACGGCACTTCGTGGGTCCCGTCCAGGGCCGGGGGGCCGAAGGCCCGGATCGGGGCGAAGACCGCGTCCGCCTCCTCCTTAGGTCCCGTGTAGCACCAGACCACGCCGCACATCTTCCGGTGGTGCAGCGCCTCCGGGAAGGGCGGTCCCGGAGGCACCGTGAGGAAGGCGAAGAACCCGTTCAGGTCCTCCGGCGCTTGAGGAATGAACTCGCGGTACCAGCGGAGCACCGCCTCCGCCTGGTCCATCTCCCAAAGGGTAGGGCCCGCCACGACGGTGTCCACCGGGTGCAAGCGGAACAAGAAGGAGGTCACCACGCCGAAATTCCCCCCGCCGCCCCGCACCGCCCAGAACAGGTCGGGGTGCGTGGCCTCGTTCGCCGTGACGAAGCTCCCGTCCGCCAGCACCATGTCCACCTCGAGCAGGTTGTCGATGGTGAGCCCGTAGCGGCGCGTCAAGTGGCCCAGCCCGCCCCCCAGCGTGAGCCCCCCCACGCCAGTGGTGGAGATGATGCCTGCGGGGGTCGCGAGCCCGAAGGCGTGGGTGGCGTGGTCCACCTCCCCCCACGTGCACCCGCCCGCGACCCGGGCGGTGCGCGCCTCGGGGTCCACGCGGACGCCCTTCATCCCCGAGAGGTCGAGCACCACCCCGTCGTCGCACGTGCCGAGCCCTCCGCCGTTATGCCCGCCGCCCCGCACCGCGAGGAGCAGCCCTTCCTCCCGAGCGAAGTTCACGGTGCGGATCACGTCGGCCACGTCCGCGGCGCGGGCGATTAGGGCCGGGTGCTTGTCGATCATGGCGTTATAGACCCGGTGGGCCTCCTCGTACGCCGGGTCCTCCGGCCGGATGAGGTGGCCACGGAACCCCGCTGCCAGCGCCTGGAATGCCGTTTCGTTCAATGTGTGCTTTTCCATTGCGCATGCTCCCAATCCGTTCCGCGCAAGCTCCCGCCCCCCCGACCGGCGTCGTGGCGGGACGCGCTTCGCTGTCTCAAGGAATCCCTGAAAGGCAACGGCTTCCCGCAGCGTGCACGCCGGCACGCGGTAGGGCGGCCCAAACCCTGCGGAACCCCTCGAGTATAGCACGGGTGGGGCTACACCGCTCCCTCTTCCCAAAGCTCCCGGAAGCTCTTAGGGCTCGGTTTAAGCCCGGAGCGTCCCGCCCGCCAGGCCCGGACCACCGGAAGCACCGGGTGTTCCAGCGCCCCGGGGAAGACCCGCAAAGCCTTGCTGAACAACCGGTACAGCTCGGGCCGGGTCATGACCTCGGCGTACGCGCGCACCGCGCCGGCCTCCGGCCTGGAGGCGAGCCCCGCGGCGACCGCGCGCTGCCGCCAGGTCACCAGCAGCTTCGGGATGGGGATGCGCACCGGACAAACCTCAAAGCACGCGCCGCACAGGCTGGACGCGAACGGCAACGGCAGGGTAGCCTCGAGGCCCAAAAGGCCCGGGTCGAGCACCGCGCCGATCGGTCCGGAGTACACCCAGCCGTACGCGTGCCCGCCCGTCTGGCGGTAGACGGGGCAGGCGTTCAGGCACGCGCCGCACCGCACGCAACGCAGCACCTCCCACGCCTCGGGGTCCGCGAGGAGGGCGCTGCGGCCGTTATCCACGAGCACGACGTGCACCTCCTCGGGGCCGTCGGGTTCCGCCTCGGTGCGCGGCCCTTGGATCAGGGAGACGAAGGTGCCGATCCGCTGGCCGGTCGCGGCGCGCGCGGTGAGCTGCAGGAAGACCGCGAGGTCCGCGAGGCTCGGGAGGAGCTTCTCGATCCCCACCAGGGCCACGTGCACCTTGGGGAGGGAGGTGGTGAGGCGGATATTCCCCTCGTTCTCGATCAGGGCGATGGTGCCCGTCTCCGCCACGAGGAAGTTCGCCCCGCTGACGCCCATCTCCGCCGACAGGAACGCCTCGCGCAGCACCCGGCGCGCCTCGCGCGCGAGCGCGTCCGGTTCGGCGTCCAAAGGCGTGCCGAGCCGCTCGTGGAAGAGCCGCCGGATCTCCTCGAGGTTCCGGTGGATCGCGGGGCCCACGATGTGGCTGGGGGGTTCGCCCGCGAGCTGGATGATGTACTCCCCCAGGTCGGTCTCGAACACCTCCACGCCCAGAGCCTCCAGGGCCGGGTTCACCCCGAGCTCCTCGGAGAGCATGCTCTTGGCCTTCACGGCGCGCTTCACCCCGTGCGCGCGCACGAGCTCGCGCAGCACGCGGCGCGCGTCCTCCGCGGTCTCCGCCCAGTGCACGCGCACCCCGCGGGCCGCGAGGCGCTGCTCGGCGAGCTCGAGGTAGTGGTCGAGGTGGGTGAGGACGTGGTTCTTCACCGCCTCGGCCCACTGCCGCCAGAAGGCCGCGTCGATCTCGGCGTAGGCGGTTTGGCGGTTGTGGTCGAAGTGCAGCGCGGCCCGCGTCACGGCCTCGCGCACCTGGGGGGTTTGGCGGAGGATCTTCCGGGCGAGTTCGGGGTACTGCTGGCTCTTAACCTCCACGGTGGGCCTCCCACAAGACGCTCGCGAGGGGCTGGACGGGAACGGACCGGCCGCGGTGCTCGAGGCGACCGGCGAGGTGCAGCAAACAACCGCCGTCCGCCGAGGTGAGGAGGTCGGGCGCGGGCAGGGTATCCAGCTTGCGGTCGGCCATCGCGAGGGAGACCTCCGGGAGCTTCACGGAGAACAGCCCCCCGAACCCGCAGCACTCCTCCGCGGCCTCCCAGTCCACGAGCTCGGCCCCGGCGTTGCGCAGCAGGGTCAGGGGCTCCTCGCGCAGGCCGAGCTCCCTCAGGGCGTGGCACCCGTGATGGTACGCGACGCGGCGACCCTCGAGGCCCTTCCCGAGCTCGGTGACGCCGAGGACCCGCACGATGAACTCGCTGAGCTCGTAGGTGCGCTGGGCGAGGTCCGTGGCCGCGCGGTAGGCGGAGGCGTCCTCCCGGAGCAGCTCGGGGTAGAAGGCCCGCAGCGTGGCGGTGCAGCTCCCGGAGGGCAGGACCACGTACTCCGCGTGCTCAAAGACCCGCAGCGTGTGGCGGGCCATCTGGAGGGCCTCGCGGCGGTACCCGGCGTTGTAGGCGGGTTGGCCGCAGCAGGTCTGGTCCCGCGGGAAGTCCACCTCCACCCCCAGCGCCCGGAGGAGCCGCACCGCGTCCGCCGCGGCCTCGGCGAAGAACTGGTCGCCCAAGCAGGTCACGAACAACGCTACGCGCATGTGGGGGCCATTATACCCCGAGGCGCGCGATGAGCCGGGCCAGGAGCGGCACCAGGATGAAGAGGGCGACCACGCGGACGAAGTGGAACAGCGCGACCGCCGCGGGGTTCGCGCCCTCGGTGCCCGCCAGGACCGCCATGCCGCTGATCCCGCCCGGGGAGAAGCCGAAGAGCCCCGTGACGAGCGTGATCCCGCCGAAACGCGCCGCGGCGAAGGCCAGGAGCACCCCGAGCCCTAAGAAAGCGAGGGTGCCGAGGAGCGCCCACGGCAGGAGGGCGCGCGCCACGGCGAGGAGCTCGCGGTTGAAGGACAGGCCCACCACGATCCCCACCGCGATCTGCACGCCGGTCTCCAGGGCGGGAGGGGCCACGGCCCGCACGGGCGCGAGGAGGTTGTATAGGCCGCTGCCGAGCATGGCGCCCACCACCGCGCCGCCCGGGAACTGAAGCCGCATCGCGAGGAGCCCCCCCGCGACGCCCCACAAGGCCGCGTACACCAGGTGCGTCATGGGGTTATTCTGTCACAGCGCCGCGGGGCGCAGCGCGGCGTCGAGCTCCCGCCCGAGCCGCACCACCAGCGCCACGAGCGCCTCGAGGTCCCCCAGCGTCGTGCGGAAGTTTACCACGCACGCCCGGAGCACGAACCGTTCCGCGAGCACCGCGTTCGAGATGTACGCCGCACCGCTTCGCTTCACGCGGTCCAAGATCGCCTCGTTCAGCGTGTTCAGGTACGCCTCCACGCGGGGCGTGCCCACCTCGAGGTCCGCGGGCACGAAGCGGAAGGTGGTGATGCTGAGGTTGTGCGTGCCCGCCTCGAGCTCGGGGTGGGCGTCGGCGAGCCGGTACAGGGCGCGCGCGAGGCGCGTGTCCTCCTGGATCATGCGCCGGTACCCTTCCCGGCCCGCTTGCTGCAGGGCGAGCCAGACCTTGAGGGCGCGGAAGCCGCGGGAGTTCTGGGGGCCGTGCTCATAGTAGTGGATCACGGCCTCGTCCGGGTCGAGGTGGTAGTACGGGGGGCGGTAACTGAAGGTGTCCCGGAGGGCGTCGGGGTGCTTTACCAGGACGCACCCGGCCTCTACGGGGACGTACAGCCACTTGTGCGGATCGATCGCGACCGAATCCGCGAGGGCGAGACCCGCAAGGTCCGCTGGGGCCTCGGGCGCGCACGCGGCGGGGGCCCCGTACGCGCCGTCCACGTGGAACCACAGGTTGTGCTCCTGGCAGACCGCGGCAAGCTCGGGGAGGGGATCCACCGCGCCGGTACTGACCGTGCCGGCGGTGCCCACCACCAGAAACGGGCAGGCCCCGGCCTTGCGGTCCTCCTGGATGCGGCGGTTAAGCGCGGCGGGGTCCATGCGGTGCGCGGCGTCCGTGGGGACCTGGCGGATCGCGTCGGTCCCCAAGCCGAAGAGGTCCGCGGCTTTCTGGATCCAGGTGTGCGTTTCCGTGGAGGCGTACACCCGTAGCGGCGGCGCGCCCGGCGCGTTCATGCCCTGCTGCCGCACGTCCCAGGGGGCCTTGGCGCGCCGCGCGGCGAGGAACCCGATGAAGTTCGCCATATTCCCCCCGCTCACGAGGAGCCCCCCGGTGTCCTCGGGGTACCCCACGAGCTGGGCGATCCACCGCACGGTTTGGGCTTCGATCGCGCTCGCGACGGGCGCGAGATCCCACCCCCCGCAGTTCGGGTTCACGGCGGCGGCCAGGCAGTCCGCGAGGGCCCCGATGGGTGCGGGAGCCCCGATGATGTACCCCCAGAACCGGGGGTGGCCGTTCAGCAGCGAGTGCTGGAAGAGCAGGCGGGCCGCCCGATCCAGGAGCACGCCGGGCGGCTGGCCCGTCTCGGGCAGGTTCCGTTCCCCCACCGCCGCCCACACCGCCTGCGGCGGGTCGGCGGGCGTCACGGGCCGGTCCGCCAGCGAAACCAGGAAGTCCGCGATCTCGTCCACAAGCCGGTGCCCTAATGCGCGGAACGCGTCCGGAGCCAGCTCAATCGGGGCGGAACGCTCCCGCAACTCCTTTTCCTCGTGCATACGGTGTCCTTTCCGAGCCGTTTCACTCGTCGGGCTGGATGACCTCCACCTCCCCGAACGCCTCCAGGGGCCGGTCGAACAACGCCGCGTCCCCCACCACCAGGATGATCACCTCCTCGGGGCGCAGCTCCGCCTGCGCGACGGCCTGCACCTCCTCAGGCGTGACCGTCTGCACCCGCTCGAGGTACCGCTCGTAGTACCCCGGCTCGAGCCCCAAAAGCTCCGCCCGCGCCGTGCGTTGCGCGACGGCGTGCGGGGAGGTGAAGCGGAAGACCGCGCGGTTCAGGATGATGCTGCGCTGGCGCTCGAGCTCCTCCGCGCTCACGCCTTCCTCTCGGATCCGGCGGATCTCCTGGAGCATGAGCTCGATCACCTCGCCGGTTCGGTCGGCGCGGGAGATGGAGAAGGCGAAGAAGAACCCGGGGAAGGTGAAGCCCTGCGTGAGCGAGCTGCCGGTGGCGTACGCTAGGCCGCGCTTGGTGCGGATCTCGGTCACGATGCGGCTCGAGAACCCCGAGCCGCCCAGGATCCCGTTCGCGACGTCCAGCACGTTGTACGCGGGCGTGTAGGCGTACACGCTCGGGTGCCCGATCAGGATGACGCTCTGCGCGAGCTGCTTGGGCACGTGGTACACCTTGGGCTGGGGGCGCGGGTTGAAGGGGGGGATCTCCGGGTACTCGATCGCTGCGGGCTTCCAGTCCGCGAAGGTCGCCTCGAGCGCATCGAGCACGGCCTCGCTGTCGAAGTCCCCGCTCAGGGCCAGGATCGTCGCGTTCGGTTTGTAGAACCGTTCGTGGAAGGCCACCAGGTCCGCGCGGGTGATGGCCTGCACCGTGGCTTCGGTGGGGGTGTTGCCCGCGGGGTGGCCGGAGGCGAGGCGCTTGAAGAACTCCCGCACGGCGAGCTGGACCGGGTCGTCGTTCTGCCGCCGGATCGCTTCCAGCATCCGCCCGCGCGCGACCTCCAGCCGTTCGGGGTCGAACCGGGGGCGCATCAGCACGTCCGCGAAGATCTCGAGAACCTCGGGCAGCTGATCGCTCAGGGTGTTGAACCGCACCTCCGCGAAGAAGGGGTTGGCCGAGGCCTCCACGGTCGCGGCCAGGAACTCGAGGGCCTCGTCGAGCGCGGCCGGTGCGCGGTCCCCGGCCCCGCCCGCGCGCATCTGGTCCGCGGTGAGCGCGGCGAGCCCGACCTTGTCGGGGGGGTCCAGGAGGCTCGAGGCCCGCACGTACGCCACCCCCTCCACCAGGGGCAGCGTGTGGTCCTCGAGCAAATACACCACGATGCCGTTCGGGAGCTCGAAGCGCTGGGGTTCGGGGGGGGTGAACGCGATCGGGTCAAAGCGCATCGCGAACGGGTCCGGCCAGTCCGGGGGCACGCCGGGGGGCGCGGCGAGCGCGGGAACGGCCAGGGCTACGGCCAGCGCGGCGGCCTTTAGGGTGCGGGCGGTCACGGGGCCTCACCTCCTTCGCTCGCGTCCTTGGGCAGGAGGATCGCGACGGTGCGGTTCTCGGGGACGAAGTACCGCCGCGCCGCGGCCTGAACCTCCTCGGCGGTCACGGTCTGGATCGTGTCCGCGTAGGTCAGGAGGTTCTCCCAGCCGCCCAAGAAGAGCTCGTAGAACGCGAGCTGCTGCGCGAGGCCAGGGCCCGAGGCCAGGGCCCGCACGAACCCCGCCCGCACCTGGTTCTTGACCTTCTCCAGCTCGCGCTCCGGAACCGGTTCGGTCTTGAGGCGCTCGAGCTCGGCGTACACCGCGGCCTCCACCGCCTCGGGGGGGTTGGGGAAGCGCGGCTGCGCGAAGATGAGGAACAGGTTCGGGAAGCGCGCCCCGGGGAAGCTCGAGCTCGTGCTGACATCGAGGGCGAGGCGTTCCTCCAGGACGAGGCGCTTGAACAGCCTCGAGGTGCGGCCCGAGCTCAGCAGCGCGTCGATCACGTCCATCACGAACGCGTCCCGCTCCGGGTAGGTGGGCTTGTGGTACCCGATCGCGAGCTGCGGCTCGGCGTCGTAGCGCACCGTGATGCGTTTCTCGCGGGACTGCGGGGGTTCCTCGGGGATCGGGACGCGCGCCTCGGGGCCTTGGGGCACCGCCCCGAAGAACCGCTCGATGACCTGGATGTCGCGCTCCGGCTCGAGGTCCCCCACCATCACGAGCACCGCGCGGTTGGGGTGGTAGAACCGCTCGAAGAACGCCTGGGCCTCGGCGGTGCGGTAACCTTCGATCTCCTCGGCGCTGCCGATCAAGGGCCTTCCGTAGGGGTGCCGTTCGAACGCCGCGCCGAGGAAGCGCTCGAACAGGAAGCCCTGGGGGTCGTCCTCGCTGCGCTGCCGGCGCTCCTCGCGCACCACGTCCCGCTCCTCGTAGAAGCTGCGAAAGACCGGGTTGAGCAGCACGTCCGCGTACACGCGCGCGTACAGCTCGAGGCGGTTTTTGGGGAGGGAGACCACGAACGAGGTGAAGTCGTACCCGGTGCCGGCGTTCAATCCCGCCGCGCCGTTCGCGCTGAAGAGGTTGTCCAAGGCGTTCGGGATCGCGAGCCGCTGGGCCTGCTCGCGGGCCTCTTGGAAGGTGGCCTCGAGCCGGCGCACCTCTGCCGCGTCCGCGTCCCTCGCGCGGGCGGCCTCGAGGGCGTCCAGGGCGCGCTCGACCGCGGCGAGCGCTTCCGCTTCGGCCTCGGGGTCGCGGCTGCCGATGGAGGCGGTGCCTTTGAACGCCATGTGCTCGACCATGTGGGCGATGCCGCCCAGGCCGGGGGGTTCGTCCACGCCGCCCACGTCGAACATCAGGTTGAAGTGGATCACCGGGGCGCTGGGCTCCACCACCATGAGCACGCGCAGCCCGTTGTCCAGCGTGAACGCGTGCACGCGCGCCTCGAGGCCCTGCGCGGCGGCTGGGAGGACGAGGGCGCACCCGAGCGCGATCAGGGATCGTACGTGTCGTTTCATGTATCACCTCTCGCGGTTGGGCTTTCCGGGTTGTTGCTCGCATGATACGCCCCTTGGGGGGGCGGGCGGGTGGGGGAGATCACCGCGTGTCTTCCGGGATACGCCCGCGGGGCGTGGGGCGTGGTCGGATGGAGGGGGCGTGAACCGCGGGTTTTATCCTTGACCTGAGGAAATACCAGCGGTTAAAATGGGATCTCGCAACCCTGGAAATCAGCGCGGTACGGGGGTGGAAGCCTCGGAAAAACGAGAGCGGCTGGGTTAGGCCATAAGCGCGGTTGCCGGGTGCGGCCAGGGGCCGCACCGGAGTGAGGTGGTGCGTGTGAAACGCTGGGTACTGACGGTAGGGGCGTTGCTCCTCTTGGGCCTCGGCTTCGGGAGCGCGCAACGCATCGTCGTGGTGACCCACGGCACGGCCGCCGACCCCTTCTGGTCGGTGGTCAAGAACGGCGTGGACCAGGCGGCGCGAGACATGGGCGTTCGGGTAGAGTACCGGGCCCCCGCGACCTTCGATCTGGTGCAGATGTCGCAGCTCATCGACGCGGCCGTAGCCTCCAAGCCCGACGCGCTGGTCGTCTCCATTCCCGACGCGGACGCCCTCGGGAGCTCGATCCGCGCCGCGGTGGAGGCCGGCATCCCCGTGATCTCGATCAACTCCGGGTTCGACGTGTTCAAGGACCTCGGGGTCCTCCTCCACATCGGCCAGGAGGAGTTCATCGCCGGCAAGGGCGCCGGGGAACGCATGAAGGCCGCCGGCGTGACCAGGGCCGTCTGCATCAACCAGGAGGTCGGCAACCTCGCCCTGGACCTGCGTTGCCAAGGGTTCGAGGAAGGCCTGGGCGGCGACGTCGAGGTGCTCGGGGTGCGGGGCGACTTCACCGAGATCAAGAACTCGGTCGCGATCTTCCTGCGCAACAACCCCGACATCCAAGGCATCCTCACCCTCGGCCCCGTGGGCGCGGAACCCACCCTCGCGGCCCTCGAGGAACTCGACCTGATCGGCAAGGTCGTCTTCGGCACCTTCGACCTCGGCCCCACCGTCCTCGAGGCCCTCGCCGAGGGCAAGATGAGCTTCGCGATCGACCAGCAGCAGTACCTCCAGGGCTACCTGCCGATCGTCCTGCTCACCCAGTACATCAAGTACGGGGTCCTGCCCGCCGAGGACGTGATCTTCACCGGGCCCGGGTTCGTCACGCCGGAGAACGCAGCGCAGGTGATCGAGTTGAGCGAGGAAGGCTTCCGCTAACCCTACAAGCCGCGGGGCTTCCCCGCGGCTTCCCTAAAAGGAGCCGCTGCAGTGGCCCGCAACACCGACGAGCGGATGCGAAAGCCCAGCCTCCTGCGCCGCTTATTGGGACGGCCGGAGCTCGGCTCAGCCGCGGGCGTGGTCCTGGTCTTCAGCATCTTCGCCGTGATCGCCGGGGACCGCGGCTTCCTCAGCTGGCTCGGCACCGTGAACTACCTCGAGGTCTCCGCGCAGCTCGGCATCCTGGCCGTGGCGGTCTCCCTCCTCATGATCGCGGGGGAGTTCGACCTCTCGATCGGTTCGATGATCGGCGTGGCGGGCATGGCGATCGCGATTCCCGTCAAGCTGTTCGGCTGGCCGGTCTGGGCGGGGGTGCTGCTCGCGTTTGCCCTGGCCCTCGCGGTGGGGTACTTCAACGGGTGGCTGGTCATCCGCACGGGGCTGCCTTCCTTCATCGTGACCCTGGCGGCGCTCTTCATACTGCGCGGCCTCACGATCGGGGTCACGCGCCTCCTCACCCACCGCACGATCGTCTCGGGGCTGCACCCCGCTATCCAGGAGGACCCCATCGCCCCGATCTTCACCGCCGCGCCCTTCGGGGTGCCCGCCGCGGTCTTCTGGTGGCTCGGCCTGACCGCGATCGGGGCCTGGGTGCTGTTCCGCACGGCCTTCGGCAACTGGATCTTCGGCGCGGGGGGGGACGCGCAAGCCGCGCGGAACGTCGGGGTGCCGGTCGCGCGCGTCAAGATCACCCTCTTCATGGGGACCTCCTTCTCCGCGGCCTTACTCGCGACGCTCCAGGTGCTTGACGCGGGGTCGGCCGACGTGCTCCGGGGCCAGCTGAAGGAGTTCGAGGCGATCATCGCTTCGGTCATCGGCGGGAACCTCCTCACCGGCGGGTACGGCTCGGTGATCGGGGCGAGCCTGGGCGCGTTGATCTTCGGCATGGTCCGGCAGGGGTTCTTCTTCACCGGGATCGACACCGACTGGTTCCAGGTCTTCCTGGGCGCGGTGCTGCTCGTCGCGGTGATGTTCAACAACTACGTGCGCAAGCGGGCCGTGGAGGCGAGGTGATCGCCGTGACCCCCCTGATCGAGGTGCGTCACGTGGACAAGTACTTCGGGCCGGTCGTGGCCCTGAAGGACATCTCCATGACCGTCTACCCCGGGGAGGTGCACTGCCTTTTGGGGGATAACGGCGCGGGGAAGTCCACCCTCATCAAGATCTTCGCGGGCGTGTACCCGCCGGATAGGGGCGAGATGCTCGTCGAGGGCAAGCCGGTACGGTTCCGCTCCCCCCGCGAGGCCCTGGACCACGGGATCGCCACCGTGTACCAGGACCTGGCCATGATCCCCCTCATGAGCATCACCCGAAACTTCTTCCTGGGGCGCGAGCCCACCCGGGGGTGGGGGCCCTTCCGCCGCTTCGATCTCGCCTTCGCGGAGCGCGTCACCCGCGAGGAGATGCATAAAATCGGGATCGACGTGCGCGACCCCAACCAGGCCGTGGGCACCCTCTCCGGCGGGGAGCGCCAGTCCGTGGCCATCGCGCGCGCGGTCTACTTCGGCGCGAAGGTCCTGATCCTGGACGAGCCCACCAGCGCCCTCGGCGTCAAGGAGGCCGGCGTGGTCCTCCGCTACATCGCCCAAGCGCGCGCCCGGGGGGTCGGCGTGGTCTTCATCACGCACAACGTGCACCACGCCTTCCCCGTAGGGGACCGCTTCACCCTCCTCAACCGCGGCCGGAGTTACGGCACCTTCAAGAAAGGCGAGGTGACCCGCGAGGAGATCCTCACCATGATGGCCGGCGGCGAGGAGCTCGAGGCCCTCTCCGCCGAGCTCGAGGAGTTCGCGCGCACGGACGCGGATCAGGAATCCCAAGGGCTGGACGACGCGACGCGTTCCTGATCCTCCGGGATTCCGTTTCACCGAACGTTTCGGAACCATCCCCTTCGCGTTCCCACGTTAAGGCGCGGGGGGTTCGTAGCGGCGGCGGTGCATCCCTTCTAGGGAGGCGGCCGGGCATGGGCGTAGAATAAAGGGCTTTAAAACCAGGGGAGGTGAGGCAGATGGGTTTGCGGAGCATTGCCCGGAAAGAGGTCGTGCGCGTCCGGCCTGAAGCACCGATCGCGGAGGCGTGCCGTTTGATGGAGGAGAACAACATCGGGTGCGTCGTTGTCTCGGACAACGGAAAGCCGCTCGGTCTGGTCACGGATCGGGATTTGACGCTACGCGTGCTGCGCCAGGGTATGGACCCTAAGAAGACCAAGGTGGAGCAGGTCATGACCCGGGAGGTCCTTACCCTGAACGAGGACATGGGGCTCTTGGAAGCGCTCGAGGCGGTGCGCGGGAAGCCCATCCGACGCTTCTTGGTGGTGAACGACAAGGGGGAGCTCTCCGGCATCTTCACGCTGGACGACGTGATGTACCTGATCGGGCGGGAGATGGCGGACGTGGCGAGCATCATGGAGCTCGAGGCGCCCCCCGAACGCCCGGCCTCCCTGGAGGGGCGGAACCAGGCCGCCGCGCGGCGCATCATCGAGGAGGGATTAAACAAAGGCAACCTCGCCGCGCTGGACGAGGTAATCGCGGAGCAGCTCGTGGATCACGACCTGCCTCCAGGCCTGCCCCAGGGCCGCGAGGGGGTGAAGCAGCTCTTCACCCAGATGCGCCGGGCTTTTCCCGACCTGCGGGCGACCATCGAGGACGCCATCGCCGCGGGGGACCGGGTCGTGCTGCACCAGACCCTCCAGGGCACGCACAAGGGCGAGCTCTTCGGCCGGCCGCCCACCGGGAAGCGGATAGCGTTCCGTGAAATGCACGTCATTCGTTTCGAGAACGGTAAGGCGGTGGAGCACTGGGGCATCACGGATCTTCCTGAACGGTTGGGGACGGCGGGGGATCCTGCACAGGCGGAGCGGAATCAGGCCGTGGTCCGTCGCTACTTCGAGGAGGTCTGGAACCAGGGGCGTTTCGATGGCTTACGGGAGATCGTGACGGCGGATTACGTGAATCACGACCCGGCCGTGCCGGATGCGGGACGCGGCCCGGAGAGCGTTCGGGCGCTGGTTGAGTACTACCAGAAGGCGTTTCCGGACACCCGGTTCACGATCGAGGAGATGCACGCGGTGGGGGACCGTGTCGTGACCCGCTGGAAGGCGCAGGGCACGCACAAGGGCGAGTTGATGGGCATCCCGCCTACCGGAAAGAAGGTCGTGGTTACGGGCTTGACGATCGATCGGCTGGAGGGGGGAAGGGTTAAGGAAGGCTGGACCCACTGGGACACCCTCGGGATGCTACAGCAGCTGGGCGTGCTCTCGAGTCCTGAAGCGGCCGGGCGGAACAAGGCGGCGTTGCGCCGCTTGTACGAGGCGCTGGACCGGCGTGAGTTCCGCGTCATGGACGAGATCCTCGCGAAGAACTGCGTGGCGCACATCCCGGGTTTCCCCGACCCGATGGACTGCGCGACCTTCAAGCAGTTCATCCGGGGGTTGTACAACGCCTTCGGGAACTACGAGCACGTCATCGAGGACCTCTTCGCGGCGGACGACCGGGTCGTGGCGCGCCTGATCCTGCGGGGCACACACGAGGGGGAGTTCAAGGGCATCGCGCCCACCCACAAGTCCTTCGCGATCAACTCGACGGTGATCGCGCGCTTCGCGGACGGACGGTTGGTCGAGTACTGGGGCAGCCCGGACCTCTTGGGGTTGATGCAGCAGCTCGGGGTCATCGAAGGATGAACCCCCGCAGACCGTCCCGCCGGGGCCATCCCCTGGCGGGACGGGTTGCTGTGCTCTTACCGGCACCGGTCGTAGGCTGCGGTGCTGGAGTCCACCGTGATGCGAAACCCGCCGATACTGAGGTAAGCGGAGGCCGCGCCGTAACTTGCGCACGCCCAGTTGCCGTACTGGAAGGCGGAGGCGAAGGCCCCGTTCCACCCGGCGTCCCGCGCGGCGCGCACCTCCCCTGCGGCCTCGGCGCGCGCGTACACGTGGTTCGTGGCGTTCACACACGAGCCCTTCGCGTACGCCTTGGCGCCGGGCCGGGCGGTGGTCGGCCCGGCGGTGGCCCGGGTGCAGTTGAAAAGCCCCTGCGGGGCTGCCGGGCCGGGCTGGGCGGCCGGCGCGATCTGGCGGCGCAGCTCCTGAATCGTGGCTGGGTCGAGCTGTTGGAGCGTCTCCCACTCGATCTCCGCGCTCCTCAGGGCCCCCCGCAGTTGGCCCAGCACGGTCTTTGAAGCGCCCGCCGCCTCGGCTTGCGCGACGAAGGCGCGGAACTTGGGGAGGCTTTCCTCCGTGAATAGGGGAGGGGTCAGGTGCACCGTCACGCTGTAGGCGTCCCAGCGCGCCCAGACGCCAGGTGCTACGGGCGAAGGTAGCGCTGGGGAGGGATCCACCGCTTCGCTAGCGAGGGTTCCGCAGGAAGAGAAGGAAACAGCTATTATAATTCCTAGAATTTGCGATAAAAGCGGAAAGTGACGTTTACTATTCATTTATTCACCTCCTTAAGATAAATAATACTAAATTGGGTAGCCAGCATTTCTAGTAAGAAAATCACAATCGGTGCGAAGTATAGAGTTCTAGGTAAGCTTACGCGTGTTATTGACATGCTTTGCCAGATTTAATTATAATTCCAGGTAGTTGTAAAATAGGTGGTGAGAATATGAGAAAAGTTCTTTTATGGTTCGCGACAGCGGGACTTCTCCTCTCCACAACCACAAGCCCGGCGCTCGCCGTTTAAGCCACCCCTCCCCCAGCGCACCCCCCTCAAGTCCAGGTCGTGCTTCCAGAAGGCACGCCGCTTCTGGATGCGGAACTCGAGGCCACCCAGGGCGAACTCGGGAGCCTGGTCGCGGCCTGCACGGCCGGCCCTGCTGCCATGGCCTTTTGCGCGGGGCTCGGCGTGGGCCTGCTCGTCGGCGCCTGGCTCGCCAGCCGCTAGGAGGTGCACGGGATGAAAAAAGCCGTTCCCCTGATGATCGCAGCGCTTTTGGCCAACGCCTTCCTCCCCGTGATGGCCCGGAGCAACCCCCTGCCTCCCGTGCCAGAGGTACCGCTTCCCGCCGGGCAGGAACTGAGCGACGCGGAACTCCTGGAGGCCAGCGGCGCCTTCCTCCCCCTCGTCGGCGCGTTCCTCGCGGGCGCGGCGCTCGGGGTGGGCCTGGGGTACGTCGCGGTGAAGGTCGGTGAGCCTGCCCTCGAGACCCTGATGGGAGGGGAGTAAGGAGCGCGTATGAAAAGCACCCTGAATAACCGCATTCTAGCGTTTATTACAGGGCTCCTCGTGGGGGCCGGGATCGCCTACACCCTCCTCCTCCTCCTGCGCCCCCTGTTCGAAGCGCTGCAGCGTTAAACCCCAGCCCCCCTGAGGAAGGACGCGATGCGTTTACACGCCCTCCTGTGCCTCGCGCTGCTCGCGGCGGGCCTAGGGCTCGCCGCCCCCACCCCGTACTGCGCCCTGCGCTACACGCACGTCGTCGGTCAGACCGACTGGTACACCTGCGGCGCGGCCGCGGTAGCCACACTCCTCACGTACTATTACGCCGACCCCGCGACCGAGCGGGAGGTCCTCGAGATCGCCTTCAAGGAAACCCAAGCCGCGGGCAAGGACCCCCTAAAGGGCCTCACCGCCCTCGCCCTCAAGCGGGCATTAGAGCAGCGCGGGTACGCGGTGAAGGCGTACCGCGTGAACCTCGAGCAGCTCGTGGCGTACTTCGAAGCGGGCGGTTTGCCCCTCATCGCGCACGTGACCCAGCCCCAGCGGCACTTCCTGGTGATCGCGGGCCTGCTCCGCGATCCGCGGACGCGTCGCCCGCACCTCCTCCTCGCGGACCCCTCCTGGGGACGGCGTGTCCTGGAGGTGGAGGACCTGCTGCACGACAAGGGCTTCTCCGGCGTGGTGCTCCTCGCGATCCCTAAAAACTCAGCGCAGCTAGAGCAAGTCCAGGCGCTTCAGGTACAGGAACTCGCTTGGGCTCAGCAATCCCTTAATCGGTTGCGTGCTTTACGTGGATGGATGCCGTGACGCTGCGAAAGGAGAAAACGGCCGTGCTTCGAAGACTCCTACTGATCCTCCTAGGGCTTTGGGGTGTGGGGTGGGCCCAGCCCGCCCTCGAGCCGGTAGACCCCCTCGTGCGCGCCGTCCCCACGCCGGGGCGCTTCACCCTGAACGCTGCCCTAGGGTACGCGCCCGACGCGCGCGTTGCGTTCGGCGTAGACGAGGCCCAGGGCCCGTACACCGATCGCTTCACCACCTACGGTCTGCATACGAGCGTGGGGCTTGGGTATGCCGTGACGGAAACCGTGTCCTTAGGGGCAGGGTTCACCTACGCCCTAGCGTACACGCAAACCCTCCGCACCTACCAAACCGGGGGGTCCGGGGGGCTATAGAGCCCCCGGCTTTAGCTGTGGGGGCACATGGACCCCCCGGATTTTCCAAAAAGAACCGCTATAATGGAGGAGGTCCGATGGGCGCAAAGAACGAAAAAATCAAGGCCTCGCTAGCCGAAACCAGAGCGCGCCGCGAGAACCAGCGCCCACGAACCTTCGTGCTCAAGCTCCAGAACCTCAGCAAAAACAAAGAGAGAACGCTCGAGCGCGCCTTCCTGGAAGCCAAATGGCTCACCAACTGGATCATTGCCGACATCGAGAGGCTGCAGCTTCCCCTCAACAAAGTCCACGAGGTTGAGGCCAAGGCCGGGGATGCCCTCGAGCCCTGCAAACTCCGGGTCCTCGGCGCCCAGGTCAAGCAACGGATCGGCAGGCGGATCCAGGAGGACCTCAGAGGCCTCCACGCCCTCAAGCAAAACGGCCACAAGGTCGGGCGGCTCGGATTCAAGCGGCGCGTCGACGCCATCCCCTTCAGCAACCAGGCGTTCACCCTGCGGTCTCGCGGGAAAGAGAACCGCGTCCACCTTCAGAAGCTCGGGGAGTTCCGGGCCCTCGGCCTGCACCAGATCCCCCAAAAAGCCGAGGTCGCCAACGCCGTCCTGGTCCGGAAGCCCTCGGGCCACTACCTCCACGTCACGGTGTACGTTCCCAAAGACGAACCGAAACCCCTCCCGGACCCCGGGAACCCCAACCAAGCCACCGACTTCAAGGCCGTCGGCGTGGACCTCGGCCTCAAGAACCAGGCCGCCCTCTCGAATGGTTTCGTCCTCCGGTGGCGGGTTCGGGAGACCGACCGCCTCAAAAAACTCCAACGCAAGCTGAGCCGGAAGAAAAAGGGCTCAAAGAACCGCGAACACGTAGTCCACCGCATCCGGCGCGAGCACGAAAAGCTCCGCTGGATCAAGCAGGACATCCGCAACCGCGTCCTCGCTTTGCTCCGCCAATACGACCTCGTCGCCGTCCAACCCGATCGTATCAAGGGCTGGCAGGCGCTGTGGGGCGGTAAGGTTCAGGGTGCGGCCTTGGGGGGACTGCTGGAAGCGCTGAGGACCAGGCTTCCGACCCTGGTCGCGACGGAACGGAACGCCCCCACCACCCGGACCTGCTCAAGCTGTGGCCACCTGAACCCAAAGGTCCCCTTGGACCGGCGCGTCTTCACCTGCGAGGCTTGCGGCTTCCGGATCGATCGCGACCTCAACGCCGCTCTCAACGTCCTCACGATGGCCTGGCCCGCCGCGAGGGCCCTAGGGCTGGACCGGCCCGAAGTCACGCCCCTGGAGTGGGAGGCCGCTGGGCGGATTCTGGGGCCCAACCCCCGGATCCGCTTAAGTCACGCCACGTAGAAGGGGGAAGCCCCGCCCTTTAGGGCTGGGGAGGAGGTCACGGTAGCGATGTAAACGGGCATCGTATCCTCCAGTTACCACGCGAGCGTGCATGAGGAACGAAAGGGATCCTACCGTATTTTATCTTGGTTGCGCGACTCGATCCAACCACAGGGCAGGATTTGGGCGTTACTCCTCGGGCCGGGGGTCGGGCCGGGTGCGCCAGAACCCCCAGCACCCCATCCCCCCTAGTGCGAGAGCGGCGAGGGCCCCGGGAAGAGAGCGAGCGCCGCCCGCCAGGTCCCCAAAGGTGGGGAACAGCGCCCCCCACAGGGCCGTGGGTGCCCAGGCCAGCCAGGCACAGGGCGAGGCTGGACGCGCCCAGCACCAGAAACGCGGCGACGGTCTGAGCGGCTGCTATCCCGAAGCCTTCCGCCTCCTGGGTGAGTTCCGTCCAGGCTCCGCTCACGAGCATCGCCACCCCTAGCCAGAACGTGGGGTTCAGGCCCAGCGCCCAACCCAGGACCCGACCCCGCGGGTACGTCCAGGCCAGGCGGCGCAACCCAAGGCCCAGCAGTCCTCCCGCGATGCCTGAACCCCAAGGAGCCAGGCCCGGTCCCGCGAGGACCGCGCCGAGGTCCAGCAGGTGCGTGCTGGCGAGAAGCAACAAAACCCGGAGCGCCACGCTTCACTCGAGCGCCTAGCCAACGGGCCGTGCGCCCTCGAGGAGCAACCCCACGTCGTCGTAGTCGTTGTCCACCCAGTCCTCCAAGAGCAACAACACCCCTACGGCCCGACCCTCCGGGTTCAGCGCCTCATACGCCCGGAAGCGCGGCTCGCCGCCATTGCGCGCGTCCTCGGTGTAGATCGTTTTTTCCCCGTAGTGCTCGTAGGTGTGCGCGAGGCCGAAGGGCCCCGAGGGGGTGAACGTGGCTGTGGGCGGGGGGGTCAAGCAAACGGCTGGATCGAACGCCCCCGCGTACTCCAGGAGCGCGACGCTCACCTCCGGGCGGGCGGTCTCGTAGTACCCGACCCGGTAGTCGCGGGCTGCCGAGTACCCACCGAGCAGCGTGAGGCTCACCGGCCCCGTGGCCTCGAAGCGCTGGTGGGGCAGTTCCGCCCCCGCCCGGTAACCGCAGAAGTCGCCGGGTTGGGGGGCGGTCGCTTCGGGCGGCTGGGGTTGTGACGCTAACGGCTCGATCCGCAGGTCATCCAGGAAGAAGGTGGTGTTGATCGGACCGATGCCGAACCCGCCCTGCCGGTAGTCCGCGTCCTTCCAGGTGACCACCTCGGTATCGTCCACCCGTACCGTTACTGTGCCGTCGCTATGCAGCTCGAAGGAGAGGTCGTGCCAGTTCTGGTCCCGCAGCACCGCGCGGCCTAGAGTCTCGAGCTCGGGGCGGTCGATCAGCGTGAAGCTCTGGTCCCCCGCGATCTTGATGAGCCGGACCCCGTAAAAACCGATCCGGAACTCCAGGGCCTTGGAGCCGGTTTCGTTCATGAAAAGCCGCGCGCGGATCGCGGACTCCGTGCAGCAGGCTTCGTGGGTCTTTACGCGGAGCGTAACGCGGTAATCGGTCCAGTCCGGAGCGCCGGCGGTGAGGAACCCTTCACCGAGGCCGCCCTCGAGGCGCACGGCTTTGTCTAGCTTCCCTTCGGAGGTGAAGGCTTCGACGATGGAGATCTTTTCCCATCCCTGGTTGAACCGGAGCAGGCCGTACCGGTCCGGGGCCACGGCTGGCAGTACCGCGCCCGTGGGGTAGCTTGAGAACTCGTCCGCGAGCGGCATGGGGGTTCCGGGCAGCGCTTGGACCACGGGTTTTCCTTGGGGGATCCCGGTGGGGAGCGGCATGGGGATTTGTGTGACGTCTGGGATTGGGGGGAGGGTGGTTTGGGGAGCGCAGGCTGCGAGGAGCGTGAGGCTTAGGGCCGCTAGGATCGGGAGGCAGCGGGAACGCTGGGTGTTTTCGCCGATCGTTTGACGCAAGACCCGCTTCAGCATGCTTTTCACCCCCTGGGTTTGTTCTTTTGTGTGATTTTACCACGCGAAACGCGTGCGTTGCGGGGGGTGCGGGGGGGTTGGGCGAAGCGATGGGTTGCTCTGGGGGGTCGTGGGGGGCTTGGGACACTGCTTGCAATGAGCGAAGCAGAGGCGTTTTGGGGGATTGAAGTACGGTTGTTGTGGCTTTAATTCCGGGTACGAGGAGCAAAGCGATTGAGGAGTGGTTGTTCCTCTTGGGTTGCAATCCCCTTACGAGGCTGACCTTTTTGCAACACGCCGATAAAATCCCCGGGCGCAAGTTGTATATCCGGTTGCAATCCCCTTACGAGGCTGACCTTTTTGCAACTCTGCCGTTTCGGAGGTCCGTCCTGGAGGGGGTTTTTGAGGGCGTTTTGAACACCCCCCCAGTTATCCACAGGCAATTCCCTGTGGATAACTCGGAATTAGTAGAGCATGTAACATCGCGTTAATCCCGTCCCTGACGCCAAAACCCGCGTTTTCAAGGTCCGTGCGGGGTGAAGCCCGCGCCTACTTTCAAAATATTACATGACACCCGCGAATTTTCAAACTATAATACACGAGCCTTTCACACGAACCTAAACAACAAACCCCCGGCCTGGACATACGGGCCGGGGACTACGTTCCCTTCGTGGTGGGCGGTGCTGGGATCGAACCAGCGACCTCTCGCGTGTGAGGCGAGCGCTCTCCCGCTGAGCTAACCGCCCACGCGCAAGACGTAAGGTATCACGGCGTGTGGCGCTTGTCAACCATGGGCCCTGTATCCGGGTGCGCGACCGTATACGCGAGGGCGGGGGTTCCAGAATCGGGTGAGGGGCATGCCGCACACGCCCCAGGGGGACCCTTTGATAGAAAAAAGGTATGCCCGAGAAAGCGTTGAATGATCCGCAAGCACTTAAGGAAGCCCTCGAGGCCGCCTGGGCGGAATACAAGGCGCGGGTGGAGGAGGGGGGCGACCCGCAAACCCTTTATAGGGAACGGGTCTGGCCGTTGCTCCTTGCGCTTTGGCGTGCGGAACCCCCGGTGCACCCCGGCAGGCAGACCTTCGCGCTTTCCATTCACACCCTGGGTACCAGTCCGGAGGCCGCCATCCAGGCCATTCTGGGTACGGGGGCGGAGGAGGTGTACGTCTTTCACACGGAGGAAACCCGCCGCTTCCTTCCCCGCTTGCGGGAAGAGACGGGGAAGGAGGTCTACCCCCTGGAGATTCAAAAGAGCGATGTCGCCGCGATCTACCGCAAGGTACGAGAGCTGCTGGAGAAGCGCCCCGAGGCCCTCGTGGCCCTGGACGTGACGGGCGGGACCAAGGCCATGAGTGCGGGGCTCGCGGCGGCGGGGTTCTTCTTCCAGCGTTTCTTCCCCGGGGTGCGGGTGGTGTACGTGGACAGCGGGGAGTACGACGTGAAGTTGCGCCGCCCCCGGGCGGGAACGGAGCGCCTCATCGTGCTGCCCAACCCCCACGAGGTGGTGGGGGAGGTGGATGCGCTGTTCGCTAAGGAACTCTACGCGAAGGAGGACTACGGGGGAGCCGCGAGGTACTTTAGCGGGCTTGTGGGTAAGACGGGCGACCAGGCCTACACCCTGTACGCGATGCTGGCGGAGATGTACGCCGCCTGGCAGGCCCTGGACTTCAAGGAGGCCGCGAGAAAAGGGCAGACCCTCCAGCGCGCCTTGGAGAAGGACACCTGGCTCCAGCACCCCCTGGGGCAGCACCTGTCCCGGTTGAGGCGGCAGGTGGAGCTTCTTGAAGCCGCGGCGGAGTTCCTGTCCACGAAGGACCTAGGCAAGCAGCGCGGGGTCTTGGGGGTGGCAGCCACCCTCCTGCACCTCTCCGAGCGCACGGCGAAGAAACAGCCGGTGCTCGCTGCGCTCTACGCCTACCGGGCCTTGGAGCTCCTCCTTCAAGAAAGGCTGTACCGCTTTGATCGCCGCCGGGCGGAGACCCCGAATCTTTCCCCGGAGGAGGAAGCGGCCTTGCGGGACGAGCTCGCCGCGCTTCTCCCCGACACCGACGAGATTCGGGTGGGGCCCAAGCTCGGGCTTTTGGAGGTCCTGGCCTTCCTAAGGGTTTTGGGGGACCCGGTGCTCAAAAAGAAGGGCGTTAAGGAGCTCCAGGGCCTGGCCGGAGTGCTTAAGGCCAGGAACCAGGCCCTGCTGATCCATGGGTTGGAGGTGCCGAGCGAGAAGCAGGTGAAGCAGGTGCAGACCGCGCTTCGAGTGCTCTTGGGTGCCTTACAGGAGGAACTGGCTTATCGGACAGATCTAAAGACGATTCCTTTGGAGCGCGTTTAGCGGAGGGGGTTTATGGGGAGAGAACGCCCTAGAAAGCTGCTGATCACCTTGATTGGTCAGGCCCGTACCGCGGAGGGCGGCGGTCGGTATAAGATGGTGCCCTACCGTTTCCCCGATGGCACGCGTCATGCATCTGCGTTTTTCGGGGTTTCCTTGTTTGAGTACTTCCACAGGAGGGGGGAAACTCCGGATCTTTTGATAGTGGGAACCTCGGGGTCCACCTGGCAAGCCTTGGAGGACTTCTTTCTATTAGAAGATGTTGGTTTCACTGCTGAGGCGCAAGCGTTCCTTGACCGTTGGCATGAAGAGGCCAAGGTGGTTGAGGAGCGGGAGCGATTGCTGGCGGACTTTTTGGGGGTCGACGTTACGCTTTTACCGGTTGAGGATCCTCCTTCTGGGGAAGTCTTAACGGAGCGGGTGTTTGAGGATTTAAGTGCGAGAGGTTCCTATGACGAGATTATTCTGGATATAACACATGCGTATAGATTCATGGGGTATGTATTGTTCGCGATTTTGCTGTCTTTGCGCCATGTGTGGAGGTGTCAGGTAAGGATATTTTACGGCGGAGTGGAGTTGCCTAAGATCGAAGGTGATTCCCAGGTTATCGAACTAAAGGCGTTAGAGGATTTGGTTCGTTTGGACGAGGCCTTGAGTATCCTCCAAACGACGGGAAACTTTGTGCCTTATTTCGCGCTGGCCTCCGAGGAGGAAAAAGCCCAAAGGGCTTACCTTGCGTTGGAGGTTAACCGACAGGAGAACGTTGCGTCCTGGTTGAAGGAGTTGGCCGAGGTGGAAGGGCCACCTTTAGCGAAGGGAGTGGTAAGCAAGGAGGTCAAGCAGATCCTTAAGGAGTTGGAGGGTGAGTGTTTTGAAGACAAGTTGATCAACCGGGCACGCTTCTTCTTTGAAAGGGATCAGGTATTTAAAGCGGTGCTTCTCCTCTATGAGGGGTTGGTGGTGGCCGGAGTAAAACGCTTTGGGTTGGGTGATCCCCTCAATTACGAGATGCGAAGGGATGCTCAGGATAAGCTTGAGAAGCTGCTTAGGGATCACCCTAACTCGGCATGGGTACAGATCTATAAGAAGGTGCGACTCCTAAGGAACGCGGTGGCCCATGGCACCCGTCCCCGTGACGGAAAGGTGCAGCAGGTGCTCGGTGACTGGAGGTTGCTCAAGGATACGTTCCAGGAAGGATTAAGGTTGTATCAAGAGATCAAGAAAGACCAATAGGAACTCTTTGGGGACACGGCGCTTGGTATACTTTTCCCGTCCGCAGGGTTGTTATGGAGGAAGGGTATGGACTGGTTGCTCGTTTTGTCCCTGGGCCCGGTGCAGGAGTTCATCGCAACTGCCCGGCGTACCCGGGACTTGTTCGCGGGAAGCCGTCTCCTCTCCGAGGCCGCGCAGCGAGCGGCGGAGGTCCTGGCCGATGCGGTGGGGGTGGAGCGCCTGATCTTCCCGGCCCCGGAGGGCAAGGGCGATCTGGAGAAGCTTGGGGCGGCAGGTATCCCTAACGTCCTCCTCCTCAGGGTGCCGGAGGGGCAGGATCCCAGGGTCTTGGGGGAGAAGGCCCTGGCCGCGGCTCGGGAGTACCTGCGAGGGAAGGCCTTGGAGGTCTTCCGTGCGCGGGAGGCCCACCTGGAGATGGAAGCGGCCTTGGCCCAGGTGGAGGACCTGCTGGAGGGGTACTACGCCTACGCGCCCTTGCAGGAGGGGTACCCGAAGACCCGAGCGCGGGTCATGGCGTTGCTCGCCGCGAGGAAAAACACCCGGGATTTCGCTCCCGTGACCTGGGGGAAGGCGGAGTTCAAAAGCTCCTTGGACGGGGCTCGAGAGCACGTCCTGCGCCTGCCCAAGGACCGGGAGCAGGCGGAGGCGACGCGGCTGAGCCTGGGCTTAAGGCGGGGAGAGTACCTTTCGGGGCCGGACCTCCTCAAGCGCTGGTGGCGGACGGAGGGCAGCTTCCTGAGCACCTCTCACGCGGCGGTCCTTCCCTTTTGGGAGGGGGTGCGGCAGGCTGGGGCGCAGGGCCTGCTGGAGGAGGCCTTCAAGGACCTGGCGGCCTGGGTGGGGGAGGCGGCCCGGGCGGACACCTGGCACCCGGTCCTTCGAAACACCCCCTTCGCGCATTGGAACGTGCACCTCCTCTACGAAAGCCGCCTCGAGGAGTTCCTCGCTTTAAAGGACGAGGGGGTCAAGGCGCGTGTTCAGGAGCGCCTCAAGCGGCTTTGGCGGGATCTGGGCCTGAAGGGGGTGAAGGCGCCGCCCGGCGCTTACTACGCCCTGCTGCACGCGGACGGGGACCGGATGGGGGAGACGATCGACCGCCAGCAGGATCCCAAGGCGCACCGGGAGCTTTCCCGGCGCCAAGCCCTGGAGTTCGCTGATAAGGTCAAGCGGATTGTGGAAGCCCACCAGGGGGGGCTCGTCTACTCGGGGGGGGATGACGTGCTGGCCCTTCTGCCCCTCCACACCGCCCTTCGGGCCGCTTGGGCCCTGGCGCGGCGGTTTCGGGATGTCGTGAAGCCGTACGGGAAGCCGGAAGCCCCACCGAGCCTCTCCGTGGGGCTGGCTGTGGTGCACCACTTGGAGCCTCTGCAGGACGCGTTGGACCTGGTGCGGCGGGCGGAGAAACTCGCGAAGGAAGGGCGCACGGGCGAGGAAAAGCGTAACGCCTTGGTCGTGGCGTACAGCCCCCGCTCCGGGACGGAGCTCATGGTGCGGGGACGCTGGGACGAGGACCCCCGGCTCACCCAACGCCTGTGCCGTTACGCGGACCTCCTGCGCATGGGAGCGATCCCCTCCAGGGCGGCTTATGAGCTGAGGGGGTTGTGCCTCGAGGCCGAAGGGGTTCTCTCGGAGGAGGCTTTGGTGGCGGAGGCCTTGCGCATCCTGGGGAGGAAGGAGATGAAGGGCGCGTACCGGGAGGAGCTTTCCCGCTGGGTTCGCACGGGGAAGGACGTGAAACGGCTTGCCGACGAGCTTATCCTAGCCCGGCCGTTCGCCGAGGCGTTGGAGCAGGCGAGGGTGCCCCTCGAGAACCGGGAGGTGTACGGTGCTCATTGAACCGCGGGACCCTCTGATCGTTCGGGATGGGCGGCCCTTCACCAACAGCCCCGGGGCTCGGGCCCGGAGCCTGCCCTTCCCCTTGCCCCAGACTCTGGCTGGGGCGTACCGCGCCCGGCGGGGGTTCTCGGAAGGGCTGCGCTTTCCTGAGGACGCCCACCGGGTGCTTTCCTGGGGGGTGCGGGGGCCGCTTCTCGCGGAGTGGGGGGGTGCGGCGTGGCGCCTCCTCGTGCCGCGGCCCTTGGACATGCTGAAGCTGGGCAAGGCGGTGTACGCCCTGCGGCCCTTAGACCCGCCCGAAGGGTGCGGCACCAATTTGCCCGAGGGGCTTTGCCCCGTGGGCCTGCCCCGTCCGGACCTTAAGACGAAACCGGAGGTGTTGCCCCGCTTCCTTTACTGGGATTGCGTCCTGGACTGGCTGGTGCGGGATGCCCCGGAGGGGTTTCATCCTGAGGGGCACGATGGTCCCACCCCGGAGGTGCGCACTCACGTGAGTCTGGATCCCGGTACGCAAACGGCTCGGGAAGGTTTCCTCTTCCAGACGTCGGGCCTGGAGTTCGCGCGGCAACAAAAGGAGGACTCGGCCTCTCTTCATGGGATTCGCCGCATGGCCCTCACCTTGTGGCCGGAGGACGGGGTGGAGGTGGAGGGGGTGCACCCCTTAGGCGGGGAGCGGCGGCTGGCCCTCTGGCAGCGGGGCGGACCCGAAGTGCCGGGGGTACCGGAGGGGTTGCTCGAGGGGCTCCTAGCTCGCCGGGCGGCCCGGGTGGTCCTTCTCACCCCGGCCTTCTTCCGGGGGGCGTTCCTCCCGGAGGGTAGAACCTTCTTCGGGGCTGAGGTGGTGGCCGTGGTTTCGGGGCGGCCGGTGGCGGTCTCGGGCTGGGATCTTAAGGAGGGGAAGCCGAAGAAGAGCCGCCGGGCAGTGCCCGCGGGAAGCGTGTACTTCGTGCGCCTGCCCGAGGCGTGGGGGGAGGCGGCGGTGCGGGACTGGCTGTTGAAAGTCTGGTTCCAGAACCTTTCCGACGAGGAGCAGGACCGCAAGGACGGGTACGGCCTGGGTGCTGTGGGGCTTTGGAGCGGGCAGCTCATGCGCTGGGAGGAAGCATGAGGAAGGAGTACACGGACGCTTTTGCCCCCAGGCGTCGGGAGGTAGAGGGTGGCCTGGTGCGGCACGACGGGGTGCGGATCCTCACCTGGGAGCGCACCTACCGCCTCCTCACCCCGCTCTTTGGGGGTGGGGTGGAGCCCCGCCACGCGGATCCCTTGACCGCGGTGCGGGCCTCGGAGGTGCGGGGGCAGCTGCGTTTTTGGTGGCGGGCGGTGCGGGGCTGGCAGGCTCAGGGGAGCCTGAAGCGCCTTCTGGCGCTGGAGTCCCGCCTGTTCGGCAGCGCGGGGGAGGGGGGCGCCTCACCGCTTTTAGTGGAGGTCGAGCCCCTAGAGAAAGGGAAGGAAGCCCATCCCTTCGAGGATCAACCGGGACGGGGCTTCCCGAGGGCCCGGCGGGATGTGGCCCACCCTTACCTGGCCTTCCCGCTTCAGCGCACGAAACAAGACTCCAAGAACTACCCCGTACGGCGAGGGGTGCGTTTCCGCCTCCGCCTGCGCTTCCCGGAGCGGGTGGGGGACCTGGACGTGAAGGAGGAGCTCGAGGCCGCCCTCTGGGCCTGGGAGACCTTCGGGGGAATCGGGGCCCGGACCCGGCGGGGGTTCGGGGCGTTGATGCGGGAAGGGAGCCGGCCTTTGGGGGAAGCGGAGATCCGGGAGAAGCTCAGGGCGTATGCCCGGGAGGCGGGCTGGCCTGAGGGGGTGCCCCACCTGACGCCCGCCAGCCTGGTGCGGGTGGTGCCCTTGTCCTGGCGGGAGGTGGCGGAGGCGTACCAGGCCTTCCGCCAAAGCCGCCGGGAGGGCCAGGGGCGGAACCGGCCGGGGCGTTCCCACTGGCCCGAGCCCGACGAGGTGCGCCGCCGTACCGAGCAGTACGCCTTCCACCACAAGCCCCAGCACCCCGTGCGTAAGTTCCCCCGAGCTCAGTTCGGCCTGCCCATCATCTTTCATTTCAAGGACCGCGAGGTCCATCCCGACGCGACCCTGAAGCCCCAGGCGGCCGACCGCCTGGCCAGCCCCCTGATCTTCCGTCCCTTGGCGGAGAAGGCGTGCGTGGTGGCGGTGCTCGAGGCCCCCCGCACCCCGCCCGGGGGAGTGGTCCTGGAGTGGAAGGGCAGGGAGTGCGGGGTGGAGACCCGGCTCAGCCCAGAGGAAGCCGAGAAGATCGAGCCCTTAAGGGCCCGTGGGGGGGAGCCGGACCCCTTGCGGGCCTTCGTGATGCACTTGGAGGCAAGGAGGTAAGCTGTGCACCAGACCGAGACCGCGTTGCTCTTCATCCATGCCCTTTCTCCCCTGCACGCAGGGACGGGGCAAGGCGTTGGGGCTATTGACCTGCCCATCGCTCGGGAGAAGGCCACGGGCATCCCGTACCTCCCGGGCAGCTCCCTCAAAGGGGTGCTTCGGGAGCGGGCGAGGCAGTGGGATGAGGCCATGCTGTTTGCGGTGTTTGGGCCGGATACGGAGAACGCTCATGAGCACGCCGGGGCCCTCCAGGTAGGGGACGCGAAGCTCCTTCTCCTACCCGTGCGGAGCCTGTACGGGGTGTTCGCCTACGTGACGAGCCCCTACCTTCTGGAGCGCTTTCGGCGGGAGGCGGCGCTTGTGGGGTTAACGCCCCCCCAGACGCCTACGGTGCCGGGCCGGACCTGGGCGTTGGCGGCCTCCGGCGCCCAGGTCGTGGAGGGATCAAACGCTTACCTGGAGGACCTGGACCTCGAGGTTAAGGAGGCCCCCCACGTGGCCGAGTGGGAGGCCTGGCTGGCGGAGCGCACCGAGGCCCCGGTGAAGGGCCGGCTGCTGCTGGTGCACGATGATCTGATGGGCTTCCTCCTGGAGACGGTCACGGAGGTGGTGGCCCGGATTCGTTTGGACGACGAGACCAAGACCGTAGCCAGGGGGGCCCTCTGGTACGAGGAGAGCCTGCCCGCGGAGAGCGTCCTGTACAGCCTGGTGCGGGCGGAGCGGTCGTTCCGCAAGGGGCAGGAGATGCTGCCCGAGGCGGTCATGGCCCTGTTCAAAGGGCTGTTGAAAGGCGCTCTCCAGCTGGGCGGCAAGGCCACGGTGGGCCGGGGGCTTTGCCGGGTGCAGGTGGGGAGGTAACCATGCACACGCGGGCACAACGGTGGGCCCAGGACGCTTATGAGCGGGTGCAGGCGCGGGCAAGGACGGGGGAGGCCGGCGAGTACAAGGACATGGCCCTAAAGCTCCCCGTCCTCATCCGCCAGGCGGGGCTCGCCCAGGCCCTGGCCTTCGTGGAGTCCCGCGGCAAGGCGGCTCACAAGAGCCTGGGCGAGGACCTGGCCAGGACCCTGGGGTACGAGGGGCTGCGGGACCTCTCAGCCCAGGCGAGGAAAGCCCCCCTTCTGGAGTACCTCCGCCTGACCCGGGAGGTGTTGGGGGCGGCGGACTGGTACAAGCGCTTCGCGCAAGCCCTGATCGAGGAGTAACCATGGCCCGGAAGGAACCCAACGCGGACTCGAGTCGGCGGGATGCCTTGAGGGGAATCCGGTTCCCATCTCACCGGGAGCCCCACCGGGGCCTCTGGCTGGACAAGTACATCCGCACCGTGCGGGAGGAGGACACGGACGCCAAGCGGGACCTGGTGCGGGAGGTGGCTGGGTGCGGTGAGCCTAAGGAGTACCGGGCCTTCTTCACCCGCTACCGCAAGGCCCTCGAGGAACTCGGGGCGGAGGTGCGTGAGGCCCGGACCCTGGGCCGGTTGGTGGTGGGGCTGGGGGGGGAGGGGGTGCTGGAGACCAGCCTCACCCTCCACCGCACCTACGGGGTGCCGTACATCCCGGGCTCGGCCTTGAAGGGCTTGGCGAGCCGGTACGCCCACCTGTACCTGGAGGGGGAGGCTTGGCGGCGGAACCTGAAGGAGTTCAAGCGAGGCGCGGCGCAAAAAGCCCTCTTCGGCGACCTCGAGGAACAAGGAGCCTTGGTTTTCTTTGACGCCCTGCCCCTGCCGGGAACGTATGCGCTCCATCCTGACGTCATGACGCCGCACCACGCGGAGTATTACGGGGGTGGGGGCGCGCCCCCCGCGGACTGGGATAGCCCCGTGCCCGTCCCCTTCCTGAGCGTCACGGGCACCTTCCTGCTGGCCTTGGCCCCCGTTCCCGGGCTTTCTCCGGAGGTGGCGCGGCCTTGGCTCGAGGCCGCCTGGCGGATCCTGGCGTGGGCCTTGAAGGAGGAGGGGGTGGGCGCGAAGACCGCCGCGGGGTACGGCCGGATGGAGCTGGAGGGGGGAGGGGCCGCCCGCGCACCCTCCCGGGAAGGAGCGGGGGCCCGCTTCAGCCCGGAGTACGAGGATTTAAAGATCCGGTTGCGGGGCACCTCGTACCGGGAGTTGCGGGCTTTCCTGGAGGCCCACGCGGCCCTGATCCAGGCGTTGTCCCCGGAGGAGGCGCAGGACCTGCGCCAAGCCATGCACGCGAAGGGGTTCCTCAACAACCCCCGGGACCTCAAGCGGTGGGCCAAGGGCCGGGAGGCCCTGAAGCAGGCCCTGGAGCGGTTGGGGCTTTAGCCTGCGGCGCGGGGCGGGGTGGGGGGCTTGGTAGGCTGGAGGCATGTGGGATTTTGTGGAGGAGGTCACGCGCCGCCCGCCCCTGGTGCTGGGGGTGGACCCGCGCCCCGCGTGGCACCCGGGGAAGGACAAGCTGGGGCAGATTCGCCGGTACTCCCTCGAGGTCATGGAGGCCCTCGCGCCTCGGATCGCGGCCGTGAAGTTCCAAGCGGCGTTTTTCGAGGCGCTGGGGCCGGAGGGGTACGCGCTGATGCACGAGCTGGCCGCGGCAGCGCGGGTGATGGCGCTCCCGGTGATCTGGGACGTGAAGCGCGGGGACATCGGGAGTACCGCCCAGGCGTACGCCCAGGCGTACCTCGAGGCCTACCCGGGCTCGGCCGTGACGGTGAACCCGTATTTGGGGGAGGACGCGGTCGCGCCTTTCCTCGAGGCCGCGGCGCGCTCGAGGGGGATGGTGTTCGTGTTGGTGAAGACCTCGAACCCGGGGTCGGGGATGTTCCAGGATTTGGAGGTGGCGGGACGGCCCCTTTACCGCGTGGTGGCGGAGGCGGTCGCCGCGTGGAGCGAACGGTACGCGGTGGGGCGCTGGAGCCGCGTGGGCGCGGTGGTGGGGGGCACGTACCCCGAGCGGGTGCGGGAGTTGCGGGAGGGGATGCCCCGGAGCTTGTTCCTGGTCCCGGGCCTGGGCGCCCAGGGCGGGGCGGTGCTGCGGGGCGAGGGGTTGCTGCTCTCGGCTTCGCGCGCCTTGTACTACCCCGGGGGGCGGCCGGACGTGGGGGTGGCCCTGCGCCAGGCGCGGGCGTACCTGGAGGCGCTCAGGGCACCGATGGCGGAGGGTTCGAGCTAGGGGTGCCGAGGGCCTGGTACAGCCGGGGTAGGGGCAGGTGGTCCGCGATGTCCCGCCCGTAGTGGGCGATCTGGATGCGGCCGTCGGGCCCGATGAGGAAGTCCGCGGGGAGGGTGTGGCTTCCCCAGTCCTCGCGCTGCGGGTAGAACCCGGCGGCCAGGGCCTGGAGGGGGCGGGGGAGAGTAGGCTCCGCACGTGCCCCCACAGGGAGGCCTCCACCCCGAAGAGGGCGTACACGCGGCGCTCGGGGTCCGGGACGAGGGGGAAGGGCGGGTGTTGCCGGGCGACGTGCTCGAGGAGGGCTTCCCGGGGGGACTCGAAGAAGGCGAGGAGCTGGAGGCCGCGCGCGGCGAGGACGGCGTGGTGCCGGATGAGTTCGCGGACCCGGAGGTTACACAGGGGGCAGGAGGCTCCGCGATAGAAGGAGAGGAGGAGGGGCCGGCCGCGGTAGGCCTCGAGGCGGACGGGGCGACCGGTGAGGTCGGGGGCGTGGAAGGTGGGGGCGGGGGCGCCTGGGGTGAGTCGGGCCATGTGTCCATGGTGCCGGGGGGAGGGGGGGAGACGGTCAGCGGCGTTACGTGCTGGGGGGGCGGGCCGGTCGTGTAGCATAAGGCCGTGGACGTACTGGCGGTGTACCGGGAAACGGGAGCCTTGCTGGAGGGGCATTTCCTCCTGAGGAGCGGACGGCATTCGCCGAGGTTTTTGCAGTCCACGACGGTGCTGCAACACCCCGCGCACGCGGAAGCGATCGGGGAGGCGATCGCGCGGTTATTCGCGGGGGAACGCGTGGATTTCGTGGTGGGCCCGGCCATGGGGGGTGTGGTCCTCGCTTTTGTGACCGCGCGGGCGTTGGGCGCGCGGGCGCTGTTCTCGGAGAAGGACGGCGCGGGCGGCATGTTCATCCGCGAGGGCTTGACCGTACGGCCGGGGGACCGGTTTCTTGCAGTGGAGGACGTGGTGACGACCGGCGGTTCGGTGCGGCGCGCGATCGCCGCGGCCGAAGCGAAGGGCGCACGGCTCGTGGGGGTCGGCGCGATCATCGACCGGAGCGGGGGGCAGGCGGCCTTTGGGGTGCCGTTCAGGGCGCTGGCGACGCTGGAGTTCCCTACGTACGCGCCGGAAGCCTGTCCCTTGTGCGCGGCGGGCGTGCCGCTGGAGGAGGTGTGATGCGGGGCGTACTCGTGTGCTTAGGGGTGCTGCTGGGTTTGGGGTTCGCGCAGGCCGGGGACGCGGTCGCGCTGGCCCGCGAGGCGGTCGCGGCGTGGCAGGCGGGGGAGCTCGCGCGGGAGCTGGACCCCGCCCGGGTCCTCGAGGCGGGCCCGGAGGAGTGGGCGCGCGTCGTGCGGGAACTCGCGGCGTTCTCCCCGCCGCCCGTGGGGCTGGAGGTGAACCTCGAGGCCCCGGAGGTGGAGACCACGCCGGTGGGGACGCTGGTGCGTTTTCCCGCGGTGGTGGGGAGCCGCGGCGGGGACGTGCGCGTGCTGGTGCGGGATGGTGAGGTGACCCGCGTCGCGTGGGTGCCGGAGGGGGGGCTCTTGCCCGGTTGGGTGTGGAGCCCCGCCGCGGCGTGGGGGTTCGCGCTGGCCTCGCTGCTCTTCGTGTCGGGCTTGCGGCGGGGGGTGTTGGGCCGCTGGTGGCGCGAGGGTTGGAGCGTGGTGCGGCGGCACTGGCGGTTGTACCTTTGGGTGAACGCGGTCCTGTACGGCCTGTTCGTGCTGGGGGCCTTGGGGGCGTACGCTGCGCCGGAGCTGGCGCGCGCGGTGCAGGAGCTGGTGGGCGGGGCCCTGGCGCAGATCGGGTTTGAGGGTACCGAGGGACGGGGGGTGCTGCAGCTCGCCCTGGTGATTTTTTACTGGAACTTCACGCAGGGGGTGCTCCTCACGAGTTTCGCGCCGGCGTTGCTGTTGGGGGTTCCGGCTTTTCTCATCAACGCGCTGCGGTACTACTTTTTCGGGTTCGCGCTCAGCCCCGCGTTGTTCCCCGCGGGGACGTTCGTGTGGCACGTGCCGACCCTGGTGATCGAGCTGCAGGCGTACATCCTGGTGACCTTCGGTGGGTTGGCCTTGCTCGCGTCCTTCATGCGAAGCGAGGGCGTGGGTCGGGGGGTGCGGCTCCTCGCCTGGGTCTTTGGGGGGACGTTCCTGGCGATGTTCGTGCCGAACGCGCTGCTGCAGCTGGTCCTCTTCCTGGGCGTGTTCGTGTACGTGTTTAACCGGGTGGTTCAGAGCGCGGGGGGACGGGCGGGCCTGCGGGCCTTGGGGTTGAGCCTGGTCCTCGCGACGGTCTTCCTGCTCGTGGGCGCGTGGTACGAGGCGTTCGAGCTCCTGTACCTTCTGGGGGGATGAGATGAAGGTCGCGGTGCTGGGCGCGGGCGCGTGGGGCACGGCGTTGGCGGTGGTGCTCGCGTCGAAGGGCGTGCCGGTCGGGCTTTGGGCGCGCCGGGAGGCACTCGCGGAGGCGATGCTCGCCGCGCGCGAGAACCGGGACTACCTGCCGGGCGTGGCGTTGCCGCCGTACATCCAGCCCACCGCGGACGCGGGGGAGGCCCTGGAGGGCGCGGCGTTCGCGGTGGTGGCGGTGCCCTCCAAGGCGCTACGCGCGGTGCTCGCGGACCTGCCGGCGGCGCCCGCGTACGTCTCCGCCACGAAGGGCCTTGTGGCGGAGGGTGGGGCGTTGCGCCGGGTGAGCGAGGTGATCCGGGAGGTTACGGGCGCGCGACGGGTCGCGGTGCTTTCCGGGCCGAACCACGCGGAGGAGGTGGCGCGTTTCCTGCCCGCGGCGACGGTGGTCGCCTCGAGCGACGAGGGGTTCGCGCGGGAGGTGCAGGCCGCGTTCACCACCCCGTGGTTCCGGGTGTACACCAGCCGGGACCTCGTAGGGGTGGAGCTGGGGGGGGCCTTGAAGAACGTGATCGCGCTCGCGGCGGGCATGGTGGACGGGCTGCGCCTCGGGGACAACGCGCGCGCGGCCCTGATCACGCGGGGGCTTCGGGAGATCGTGCGGTTCGGGGTAACGCAGGGCGCGCGCGAACAGACCTTTTACGGCCTTTCGGGGGTGGGGGACCTGATCGCGACCGCGACGAGCCTGCACTCCCGCAACCGCAGCGCGGGCGAGCGGCTCGTTCGGGGGTTGACCCTCGAGGCGCTCGAGCGGGAGCGCCAGGTCGTGGAGGGGGTGTACACGGTGCGGGCCCTGTACGACTGGAGCCGCGCGCGGGGGGTGGAGCTGCCGATTACGGAGGCGGTCTACCGCGTGGTGTACGAGAAGGAAGACCCCATCCGGGCGCTTTCGGCCTTGATGGGGCGGGAGCTGAAGCCGGAGTAGTTACTTCTCGAGCTGCCGCGCGGCTTCCTCGAGGGTCGTCCAGGCGAGGGTGGCGCACTTGACGCGCGCGTGGAGCTTGGAGACCCCGGAGAGGGCCTTGAGGTCCCCGAGCTCCGGGGCGGGCGGCGCGCCCTCCACCACCATGGCCTTGAATTTGCGGGAGAGCTCGAGGGCCTCGGCGAGGGGTTTGCCCTTGATGAGTTCGGTCATCATGGAGGCGCTGGCCTGACTGATCGCGCAGCCTTGGCCGGAGAAGGTGACGTTGGTGATGCGGCCGTCCTCGAGTTTGAGGTGCAGCTCGAGCTGGTCGCCGCAGGAGGGGTTGTGGCCGGAGAGGGTGAGGGTCGCGTCGGGCAGCGGGCCGTAGTTCTTGGGGTTCTTGTAGTGCGTGAGGATGATCTCCTTGTAGAGTTCGTCGAGCAGGGACATGGCACCTCCATTGTATGGGAGGCGGGGGCGGTGGGGCCCCCGCCGCGCGGCGCGTGCTTTACAGCCAGTCCTTGAAGAAATCGCGGGTTTTCTGGAGCGCTTCGATGAAGCGGTCCACCTCGTCCCGGGTGTTGTACACGTAAAAGCTCGCGCGGGTGGTGGAGGCCAGGCCGAGCTTGCGGTGCAGGGGCTGGGCGCAGTGGTGCCCGGCGCGCACCGCGATCCCGTGCTGCTCGAGGACGGTGGCCACGTCGTGCGCGTGCACGCGGCCGAGGGTGAAGGCCACGACGCCGCCGCGGTCCTCGCCTTCGGGGCCCAGGACGCGCACGTCGGGGATCTCGCGGATGCGCTCGAGGCAGTACGTGACGAGCTCGCGGTCGTGCCGCCAGACCGCGTCCATGCCGAGCCCCATCAGGTACTCGGCGGCCTCGCCGAGCGCGATGGCCTCGGCGATGGGGGGGGTGCCGGCCTCGAAGCGCTGGGGGGGCGCGGCGTAGGTGGAGCGGTCGATGTGGACCTCGAGGATCATCTCGCCGCCCCCGAGGAAGGGATCGAGCGCCTCGAGAACCTCGTACCGGCCCCAGAGGACGCCCGCGCCGGTGGGGCCCATCATCTTGTGGCCGCTCAGGGCGAAGAAGTCCGCGCCGAGGGCTTGGACGTCGACGGGAAGGTGCGGGGCGGACTGGGCGCCGTCCACCACGACCAGCGCGCCTTTTGCTTTGGCGGCACGGGCGATCTCGGCGACGGGGTTCACGGTGCCGAGGACGTTGGACATGTGCGTGAGGCTCACGACCTTGACGCGGTCGGTGAGGAGGGTTTCGAAGGCGTCGAGGTCCAGCCGTCCGTCCGGGGTGATGGGGATGGCCTTGACCTTAGCCCCGGTGTACCGGCCGACGAGGTGCCAGGGCACGAGGTTCGCGTGGTGCTCCATCTCGGTGACGAGGATCTCGTCGCCTTCCCGGAGGTGCTTGAGGCCCCAGGCGTGCGCCACGAGGTTCATGGCCTCGGTGGTGTTCCGCACGAAGATGATCTCCTCGGGCCGGGCGGCGTTCAGGAAGCGGGCCATGCGCCGGCGGGCTTCCTCGTACGCCTCGGTGGCCTGGACCGAGAGCGCGTAGGCGCCGCGGTGCACGTTGGCGTTGAGTTCCTCGTAGTACCGGGTGAGGGCTTGGATGACCCGGCGGGGTTTCTGGCTGGTGGCGGCGGAATCCAGGTAGACCAGGTCGGGCTTCCCCGCGATGAGTGGAAAGTCCTTGCGCAGTTCGAGCGGCGCGATCATACAGCCTCCTTCACCAGTCTACCGCCCCGCCGGGGCGGGCGCGGTTAGCGCAGGGTGCGCTCCTCGTAACCGACGAAGACCTGGCCGTCCTCGACCTTGGTCTGGTACACCCGCACCGGTTTCGGGGCGGGCAGGGTGCCGCGCCCGGTGGCGAGGTCGAAGCGCGCGCCGTGGCGCGGGCAGATGATCTTGCCGGCCTCGACCTCGCCCTCGGCGAGGGGGCCGTCGTCGTGCGTGCACCGGTCCTCGATGGCGTAGACCTGGCCCTCGTACCACAGGACCAGCACGCTGCGGCCGTCGAGCTCGAGCCGCGTGCGCCCTTGGGCCTTGAGGGCCTCGAGGGTGGTGACCTGGACCCAGTTCATGGCCAACCCCCTACAGCGTGACCTTCTCCTCGATGACCGTCTCGAGGTGTTGGCGCAGGGCCGGGAGGGGGATGCGGGTGAGAACGTCGGCCAGGAAGGCCTTCACCAAAAGCTGTTCGGCCAGGGTGCGCGGCAGGCCGCGGCTCATCAGGTACAGGACCTGGGTCTCGTCCACCGGCGCGGTGGAGGAGCCGTGGCTGCACCGCACGTCGTTCGCGGCGATCTCGAGCTGCGGCACGGAGTCGCTGCGCGCCTCGGGAGAGAGGAGCAGGTTGCGGTTGGTTTGGTACGCGTCGGTCTTCTGCGCGCCGGGCTCGAGCCGGATCAGGCCGGAGTACACGGTGCGCGCCCGGTCCTTGGCCGCGCCTTTGTAGAGCACGTCGCTGCGCGCGTGGTCCGCGACGTGGTGCTGGAGGGTGTAGTGGTCGAAGTGCTGGTCGGCGTGCGCGAAGTAGATTCCGAGCATCTCCGAGTCCGCGCCGGGCCCGACGAGTTCGGACTGCACCTCGGCGCGGGAGAGGGTGCCGCCGAAGGTGGCGACGAGGTCGTTAAGGCGCGCGTCTTTCTCGAGGAGGGCGCGCTGCCGGTGGAAGTGGTGCACGCCCCGCCCCCAGCTCTGCACGTTCGCGTGGCGCAGGATCGCGCCGGGGTGCAGGAGGAGCTCGCTGACGGAGACGTGGATGGCGGGCGCGTCGAGCGCGGGGGAGAGGTACTCCTCGAGGTACGCGCCTTGAGCGGTCTCCTCCGCGACGATCAGGGTGCGGCCCACGGAGAGGGCGCCGCCCGTCTCGAGGTACTTGAAGATCCCGATGGGCGCCTCGAGGGTGACGCCTTTGGGGAGGTAGATGAAGATCCCGTACGTCCAGAAGGCCGCGTTGAGCGCGGTGAGCTTGTCGGGCGCGCCGGGGGTGGGGCTCGTGGCGGGCACCGCGCGGTAGAGGGCCGGCCGGACCTTTTCGGGGTGCTCGGCGAGCGCGGTGCGCAGGTCCGTGACGATCACGCCTTTTTCCCGGAGCTCCTCGGGCAGCTCGACGTACGCGAGGTCCGGCCCCACGAAGACCGCGATGGCGGCGGCGTCGGTCCGCTCGAGGCGCGCCTGGACCGCTTGGGGGAGGGCCTCCCGGGTGAGGGTGCGGCCCGTGGGGGTCTCGAGGGGGAGGTCCTCGAAGGGGAGGTTGCGGATGTCGGTGTACTTCCACTCCTCGGTCTTCGGGGTGGGGAAGGGCAGGTCCTTGTAGGCTTCCCAAGCGGCGAGGCGGGCCTGGGTGAGCCAGGCGGGCTCGCCGAGCGTTTGGGAGAGGGTTTCGACGCGTTCGCGCGAGAGTGCGGTTACGGCTTCCATGCTTCCTCCATCAAGACGCCAGGAGCCAAGGGAGGGACTCCTGACGGGGCGGGGCCCGGGGTTACCCGACCGAGCCCTCCATCTCGAGCTCGATCAGGCGGTTCAGCTCGACGGCGTACTCCAGGGGGAGTTCCTTCGCGACCGGTTCGATGAAGCCGCGCACGATCAGGGCGGCGGCCTCGTCCTCCTCCAGGCCGCGGGACTGGAGGTAGAAGATCTGCTCGTCGTTGAGGCGGCTGACGGTCGCTTCGTGCCCGACGGAGGCGGTCTCCTCCTCGATCTCCATGTAGGGGTAGGTGTCGGTGCGGGACTCCTCGTTGATGAGGAGGGCGTCGCACTCGACGTTGACCTTGGCGTGGGTGGCGCCCTCGTGCACCTTGATGAGGCCGCGGTAGGAGGCCCGGCCGCTGCCGCGGGAGATGGACTTGGAGACGATCGAGCCGGAGGTGTGCGGCGCGGCGAAGATGAGTTTGCCGCCGGTGTCCTGGTGCTGCCCGGTGCTGGCGAAAGCGATGGAGAGGATGTCGGAGCGGGCGCCGGGCTCGATCAGGTAGCTGCTCGGGTACTTCATGGTGACCTTGGAGCCCAGGTTCCCGTCCAGCCACATGTGGTACGCGTCCTGGTGCACCACCGCGCGCTGGGTCACCAGGTTGTACATGTTGTGCGACCAGTTCTGGATCGTGGTGTAGCGGCTCGTCGCGCCTTTCTTGACCACGATCTCGATCACGCCGGAGTGGAAGGAGTCCGTGGAGTAGGTGGGGGCGGTGCAGCCCTCGATGTAGTGCACCTTCGCGCCCTCATCCACGATGATCAGGGTGCGCTCGAACTGGCCGAGCTCCGCGGTGTTCACGCGGAAGTAAGCCTGGAGGGGCAGCTCGACCTCCACGCCCGGCGGGATGTACACGAACGACCCGCCGGACCAGACCGCGGCGTTCAGCGCGGCGAACTTGTTGTCCTCCGGGGGCACGACCGTGCCGAAGTACTCCTTGAAGAGGTCCTCGTAGTTCTTGAGGCCGTCCTCGATCGAGACGAAGATCACGCCCTGGCGCTCGAGCTCCTCCTTGACCCGGTGGTAGACCATCTCCGAGTCGTACTGGGCGCCCACCCCCGCGAGGACCTTGCGCTCGGCCTCGGGGATGCCGAGCCGGTCGAAGGTGCGCTTGATCTCCTCGGGCACGTCGTCCCAGCTGCGGGCGTCGCGCTGGTCGGTGGGCTTGACGTAGTAGTAGATGTTGTCCAGGTCGAGCTGGGAGAGGTCCGCGCCCCAGGTGGGCATGGGTTTTTTCTGGAAGATCTCGAGGGCCTTCAGGCGGTACTTGAGCATCCACTCGGGCTCGTTCTTGTGGTAGGAGATGGCCTCCACCACGCGGCGGTTCAGGCCCTTTTCCGCCTTGAAGACGTATTTCTCCGGGTCGGCGAACCCCCACTTGTACTCGCTGCCGATCGTGTTGATGTCGAACTCCATGCGCTCCTCCCTTTCCTAGGACTGGGCCGCGAGCTCCTTGATCCAGTCGTACCCTTTTTGCTCGAGCTCGAGGGCGAGGTTCTTGTCGCCGCTCTTGACGACGCGCCCGTCCACCATGACGTGCACCACGTCGGGCACGATGTAGTTGAGGAGGCGCTGGTAGTGCGTGATGACCAGGGCGCCGAACTCGGGGCCGCGCATGGCGTTCACGCCCTTCGCCACGATCTTCAGGGCGTCGATGTCCAGCCCGGAGTCGGTCTCGTCGAGGATGGCGTACTTGGGCTGGAGCACCATGAGCTGGAGGATCTCGTTGCGCTTCTTCTCCCCGCCGGAGAAGCCCTCGTTCAGGTAGCGGCTCACGACGGACTCGTCCCACTCGAGGGTCTCGAGGGCGTGCTGCAGGCGGCTGTAGAACTCGGTGACGGAGACGTCGCCGCCTTTGTGGGCGGAGAGGGCCAGGCGGAGGAAGTTGGCGATGGTGACGCCGGGGACCTCCACGGGGTACTGGAAGGCGAGGAAGAGCCCTTTGCGGGCGCGTTCGTCGGGTTCGAGCTCGAGGATGTTTTCGCCGTCGAGGAGGATCTCGCCTTGTTCAACGGTGTACTCGGGGTCTCCGGCGATGACCTTGCCGAGGGTGGACTTGCCCGCGCCGTTAGGCCCCATGAGCGCGTGGACTTCGCCTTTGGGGACGGTGAGGTTCACGCCTTTGAGAATGGGTTGACCTTCGATGGATACCCAGAGGTCGCGGATTTCGAGCTGGTTCGCCATGCTGTCTTCCTCCGTTAAGCCGGCCGCTTATTGCGACCGATTGTCATTAAGAGTATACGGGGGGATCCGCAGAAAGTCTAGTGCTTTGGTCAAGATTATGGGGCGTTATCCCCCCTGTTACCCCCGCGTTGCCGCTCCGGCCGGTTACCCCAGGGGGGGTAACGCCCCCAGATCCCGTTCCGTACCGGGCTATCCGGCCCCCGATAACGCGGGGGTCACGTCGGCTTGGGTACCGTAAAAACGCACAACCCTACAGGCAGAGCAAGCCACCGGTGCCCCCAGGGCCTCGAGGTGAGGCAAGGGCCTACGGCGGCACGGGAGCGTTAGGGGGGGCGTTGGAGGGATGGGGCGTACACGCTTGACGAGCCGGTACCTGGTGCACGGATTGGAGATCGCGGTCCGTGCCGACAATCCCCGGGTGCTCGCGGCCCTCCACGCCCGAATCGGGGGCTTCGCGGGCGGCGGGTACGGCCACCCGCAGTGCACCTTCGAGTACCGGGTGCACGGGGACCCCCGGCGGCGATGGCTCACCCCGCCGGAAGGCGAGGCCCGCAGGATGTACGAGCCGCCCCTCGGGGAGGTGCTGTACTACACGGCCTCCGACGAGCTCTTCATCAACCACACGGGACGCGTGCGCGTCCTGTGCGAAGCCGCGCGGGGCCGGGTCCGGATCGCGCTCGCCGAGGACGCCCCGGACGCGATCTGGGTGGCCACCCACCCCCTCTTCACCCTGCCCTTCCTCGAGGTCCTCAAGCGCTGGGGGCGCTTCGGCATCAACGCGGTGGGGGTGCGGGTGAACGGGGTCGGCGTGCTCTTCCCCGCGGTCGAGGAGGTCCTGCAGGCCGGGATCATGCGGGCTTTGGAGCGGGCGGGGTTCAAGGTCCTAGGGCCCGGCCCCGTCTTCCTGGTGCGGCGCCCGGAAGGCCTGCGCGTGCTGGCCTTCCCCAAGGAGCGCGACATCTCCGAGGTGACGCCCTTCTCGCCAGGCGCGCTATTGCAAGGCCACCCCCGCACCGCTGGCGAAGCCCCCCCCTCCACCTGGGCGGAGGACGCCCCGCCGGAACCCACCCGGCTCGAGGTGGAGCCGGCCTTTTTGCTCTTCCCCACGCGCGGCTCGAGCCCCCGCAACCGGGTGCGCCCCATGAGCCGCGACGACGCCCTCCTCGAGCTGTTGCCGAACGTCCTCGTGACCGAACCCGTCGCGACGCAAGCGCACCTCGACATCCTCTCGGAGCTGGTGGAGACGAGCGCCGCCTACCGATTCGAGGTGGGCACGAGCCTCGAGGGACTGTCCGAGTTCTTGTGGCGGTTGGTGGGATGAGGTGGATCGTGAAACGGAAGAAACCCTACAAGAAACCCCGGGCGCGGCGGGTCGTCTGCCGGATCGGGTTCGTTCGGGGGCAGGACCGTGCGGAGGTTTGACCCCGCCCGGAGCGTTCGAGCCGCGGACGGGGTGACGGTCGAGCGCTTGTACGGGATGGTCCTCCTCCAACACCCTCGAGGGGCGTGCTACGCCCTGAACGAGGTCGGCGCGCGCGTGTGGGAGCTCCTCGCGGCGCCCCGCACCCTCGAGGCGCTCGTGGAAGCGCTCGCGCGCGAGTACGACGCGCCGCGGGACGCGTTGCGCCGGGACGTGGCGGAGTTCCTCGGTTGGCTCTACCGGGAAGGGTTTCTCGAGGCGGATCCCGTCCCCAAAGCGAGCGGCGCGTAAGGGGTTACAGGCGCGCCAGGGCCTGCTCCAGGTCCGCGATCAGCGCTTCCGGGGGCTCCAGGCCCACGTGTAGCCGCACCGCGCCCGGGGAGATCCCGTACGTCTGGGTGAGGAGCGGGGTGCAGCACGCGGGGAAGACCAGGCTTTCGAACCCGCCCCAGCTCACCCCGATCTTGAACAGCTCCAGCGCGTTGCAGAACGCGCGCGCCGCAGCCTCGCTCTCGAGCTCGATCGTGAAGAGGCCCGACGCGCCCTTCAGGTACTTCTTGGCCAAGGCGTGCTGCGGGTGGGAGGGGAGGAGCGGGTGGTGGACGCGCCGCACCTTGGGGTGGGCCTCGAGGAACCGGGCTACTTTTAGGGCGCCTTCCTCGTGCGCCTTGAGGCGCACCCGGAGCGTGCGCAGCCCGCGCAGCAGCAGCCAGGCGTGCATCGGGGAGAGGGTCGCGCCGAGCAGGGCGTACTCCCGCCGCCGGATCCGCGCGATGGGGGCTTTCGCGCCCGTCACCACGCCGGCCACCACGTCGGCGTGCCCCGAGAAGTACTTGGTGGCCGAGTGCACCACGAGGTCCACCCCCCACGCGTGCGGGTTCAGGGCGTACCCCGCGTTCCAGGTGGAGTCCAGCAGCGTAACCGCGCCGGCTTCGCGCGCCGCGGCCACCAGCGGCTCCAAATCCAGCACCTCCAGCGTGAAGAAGGCCGGGGACTCCATATAAAGCGCCCGCGCCCCCTTGAGGGCCTCGAGGACGGCCGGGGTGTCGCGGCCGGGCACGAACACGACCCGCACCCCGAAGCGGGAGAGGATGCGCGTGAAGAAGTTGTGCGCGTTCGTGTACACCGGGGTCGCCACCACCAGGGTGTCCCCCGCCTCGAGGACCGAGAGGACCGCAGCGGCGATCGCGCCCATGCCGCTCGCAAACGCCACCGCGTCCTCCGCGCCCTCGAGGGCGGCGATCTTCTCCTCAAAAAGGCGCACCGTGGGGTTGGTGCCGCGCGTGTACACGTGCCGGTCCCCCGTCTGGATCGCGGTTTCGAAGGCCTCGACCGACTCGAAGGTGAAGAGGGAGTTCTGGTAGATCGGCGGCACGACCTCCCGGTGCGGGGTGAGGGGGGGTTCGTGGAGGAGGGCGGTCCAGGGGTCCATGCGCTTAGTGTATCCAAGGTCGGTATGCTGGAGGTATGCTGCTGACCGTGGACGTGGGGAACACCTCTACCGTGCTCGGGGTCTGGGACGGGGACGTGCTGCGGGCGCGCTGGCGCGTGGGCACGGAGCGCCGCCGCATGGTCTCGGAGTACGCGGTGCTGCTGCGGGACCTGTTCGCGCTGGAGGGGCTGCCCCCGCCGGACGCGGCGGTGGTCTCGAGCGTGGTGCCGCCCGTGGAGCACGAGCTCGAGGAGGCCCTGCGCCGGTATTACGGGGTCGAGGCGTACCTGGTGACCGCGGACTCGGCGCGGCTGCGGGTGGAGACCGACACCCCCAGCGAGGTGGGGGCGGACCGTTTGGTGAACGCGGTGGGGGCCCTGGGGTACGGGGATCCCCGGGGCCGGTACGTGGTGGTGGACTTCGGGACCGCGACGACCTTCGATCTGGTGGAGGCCCCCGACCGGTACCTGGGCGGGGCGATCGCGCCGGGGCCGCAGACCGCGGCGGACGCGCTGGCCTTGAAGACCGCGAAGCTACCCCGCGTGGACCTGGTGCCCCCGCCGCGCGGCCCCGTCGGGAAGAACACCGTGGAGGCCCTGCAGTCGGGGCTGGTGCTGGGGTACGCCGCCTTGGTGGACGGGATGGTCGCGCGGTTTAAGGAGGCGAGCGGGGACGCCTTGGTGATCGCGACCGGCGGGTTCGCGCAGACCCTGAAGGCCTTGTGCCGTACGGTGGACGTGGTGGACCCCGACCTAACCCTCAAGGGGCTGCGCTTGATCTGGGAGCAGGCTGCGTAACAGCACCGCGCCGGCGAGGAGGAGGAGCATCGCGAGGTAAAACCCGAACAGAGCGAGCACCAGCCCCGCGAGCGGCCCGTACCACACCTCGTACTGCGAGCGGGGGATGAGCAGGGGCAATCCCCGCCGCAGTCCCTCCCACGCGAGGGCCACGCCGAGCGCCGCGAGGAGGGCGGGGCCGGTGGGCGGAGGGCGGCGGGGCAGGAAGCGGTAGATGAGGAAGAACGCCCCGGCGGTGCTCGCGTACGGCAGCACGCCGCCCGCCACCGCCTGCAGCGCGCCCTGGGGCAAAAAGCGCTGCGCGAGGCCCAGCCCCAGGTTCAGGAGGATCAACAGGAGGAGGCCCATGCCGAGCGCCAGGGGCGCGAACAGCCCCACGAGCCGGCCCCGCACGCCGGACGCTCGGCCCCCGAAGATCACCGAGAGCGCGTAGGAAAGGGCCGCGAAGAAGTGGCTCGCGAGCCACGCCAAGAGCGCGAGCGCCCCCAGCGTGAACGAGGGCGCGCCCTGGGTGAGCAGGCCGAGCACCTCCTGGGCGAGGTCGGCGGAGGCCGGGAGGGCCGCGCGGGTGAAGGCCACGAGCTGCGCCTCGAAGTCCGCCAAAAGCGCGGGGCTGCGCCGCAGCGCGAACCCGAACAACCCTACCAGGAAGAAGAGGAGGGGCAGCAGGCTGAACAACGCGTAGTACGCCAAGGCCGCCGCGAAGAACGGCACGTGCACCCGGGTGTAGATCCGGAGGAACCGCTTTACAAACCGGGGGACCCGAAGGCGCATCCTACCCGCGCACCTGCCCGTCCCCGAGCGCCACGAACTTCGTCGTGGTGAGCTCGCGCACCCCCATGGGGCCGTACGCGTGCAGCTTGGAGGTGGAGATCCCGATCTCCGCGCCCAGGCCCAGCTGGAACCCGTCGTTGAAGCGGGTGGAGGCGTTCACCAGGACGAGCGAGGCGTCCACCTCGCGCAGGAACCGCATGGCGCGCGCGTGGTTCTGGGTCACGATCGCCTCGGTGTGGTTCGAGCCGTAGCGCGCGATGTGCTCGAGGGCCGCCTCCATGTCCCGCACGACCCGCACCGCGAGGATGAGGTCCAGGTACTCCGCCGCCCAGTCCGCCTCGGTAGCCGGCCGCGCTTCGGGGAGGACCGCCCGCGTCTCGGGACACCCCCTAAGCTCCACCCCGGCCGCCTCGAGGTCCCGCGCCACTTGGGGCAGGAAATCCGCGGCGACCGCCTGGTCCACCAGAAGCGTCTCGAGGGCGTTGCACACGCCGGGGCGCTGGGTCTTGGCGTTCAGCACGATCCGCCGGGCCATCTCGAGGTCGGCGTCGCGGTCCACGTACACGTGGCACACGCCCTTGTAGTGCTTGAGGACCGGCATGCGGGCGTGCTCGGTCACGAACCGGATCAGGCCCTCCCCGCCCCGGGGGATCATCAGGTCGATCCACTCGTCGAGCTTGAGGAGCTCGAGAACCGCCGCGCGGTCCGGGGTGGGCACGAGCTGCACGGCGTCCTCGGGCAGGCCGGCCTCGCGGAGGGCTTGGCGCAGCAGGCCAGCGAGCGCCGTGTTGGAGCGGAAGGCCTCCGAGCCGCCCCTTAGGATCACGGCGTTCCCGGCCTTGAGCGTCAAGGCCCCCGCCTCGATCGTCACGTTGGGGCGGGACTCGTAGATCATGCCGATCACCCCGAGCGGGACGCGCATACGCCCCACCAAAAGGCCGTTCTCGAGGCGGCGCATCTCGCTGATCTCCCCGACGGGGTCCGGTTGGGCCGCGAGCTGCCGCAGTCCCGCGGCGAGGTCGGCGAGGACGCGGTCGGTGAGGCGCAGCCGCTCGAGCTTCGCCCCGGTCGTGCCCGCGGCTTGGGCGGCCTCGAGGTCCTGGGCGTTCGCCGCTAAAAGGGCGGCGCGTTCCTGCTCCAACAGTTCCGCCGCGCGGAGGAGCGCCTGGTTCTTCGCGGCGGTTCCGGCGCGGCTCATGCCTTGGGCCGCGGCCCGGGCGCGTTGGGCCAGGGCCCGCATCTCGTGCGTGAGGTTCTGGGTCGCCATGCTTGCCTCCAGCGTTACTCCGCGTCCACCAGCTCCTCGGCGAGGGCGAAGTTGTCGCGGTGGATCACCTCGTCCGAGGGGTTGTGCCCGAGGACCGCCGCGATCTCGTGGGTGCGGCGGCCCTTGATCCGCTCCAGGTCGGCCGCGGCGTACTGGGTGAGCCCGATCCCCACGAGCCGGCCGTCCTCGTCCACCACCCGGACCGGGGCGCCCACCCCGAACACGCCGCGCACCGCCCGCACCCCCACCGGCAGGAGGGAGGTGCCCGCGGTGCGCAGGGCCCGCGCCGCGCCCGCGTCCACCACCACCTCACCTTGGGGGCGGGGGAGCTGGGCGAGCCAGAGCTTCTTCCCACTGTACCGGCGTTCGCCGCTCCAGAACAGGGTGCCGACCTCGAGGCCGGCGAAGGCCGCCTCGAGGACCCCCGGCTGGCGACCGGAGGCCAGGAGGAGGGGGATCCCCGCGTCGAGGCACTTCTTGGCCGCGAGGAGCTTGCTGCGCATCCCGCCCCGCCCCACCGCGCTCGGGGCCTCACCCGCGGCGCGCAGCAGCCGGCCGTCCACCCGGGGCACCCAGCGGATGGGGCGGGCCGCGGGGTTTTGGCGCGGGTCCGCGTCGTAGAGCGCGTCCACGTCGGAGAGGATGACGAGGAGGTCCGCGCCCACGAGGCCCGCGATGAGGGTGGCGAGGTGGTCGTTGTCGCCGAACTGGATCTCGTCCACCATCACGGTGTCGTTCTCGTTGATGAGGGGCACCACCCCCCAGGCGAGGAGGGTGTTGAGCGTGTTGCGCGCGTTCAGGTAGCGGTGGCGGTGGGCGAGGTCGTCGGCGGTGAGGAGGAGTTGCGCCACGGAGCGGCCGTGCTTACGGAACGCGTCCTCCCAGGCCTGGACCAGAGCGCTTTGCCCCACCGCGGCCGCGGCCTGCTTTTCGGGGATGGAGGCGGGCCGCCGGGGCAGGCCGATCTTCCGGGTGCCGGCGGCGATCGCGCCGGAGGAGACCAGGATCACCTCGCGCCCGGCTTGGCCGAGGGCGGCGAGCTCGGCGGCGAGCCGGTCGATGCGTTCCGGGTTCAGCCCCGCCTCCCCCGCCAGCGCGGCGCTGCCGACCTTCACCACGACGCGCCGGGCCTGGGTGAAGAGGGCGTGGCGGGCTTGAGGGTCGAGCGGAGCGGTCGCCATGGCTCCTCCCGGGTCAGTCCGCGGCCACCCCGATCCGCTCGGCGATCTCCGGGATCCGCGCGAGGAACCGGCCGGTGGCGCTCTCCTCGCACATCGCGACCGCCTCCGGGGTGCCTTCGGCCACGATGCGGCCGCCCTGCGCGCCGCCCTCGGGCCCCAGGTCGATGATCCAGTCCGCGGTCTTGATCACGTCCAGGTTGTGCTCGATCACGAGGACCGTGTTCCCCGCGTCCACCAACCGGTGCAGCACCCGGAGGAGTTTCGCGACGTCCTCGAAGTGCAGTCCGGTGGTGGGCTCGTCCAGGATGTACAGCGTCTTCCCGGTGGACTTGCGCCCCAGCTCGGTCGCGAGCTTGATGCGCTGGGCCTCGCCGCCCGAGAGCGTGGGGGAGGGCTGGCCGAGCCGCATGTACCCCAGGCCCACGTCCACCATGAGCTGCAGCTTCCGGGTGATCGCCGGGACGTTCTGGAAGAACTCGAGCGCCTCCTCCACCGTCATCTCCAGCACGTCCGCGATCGTCTTGCCCCGCACCTTGACCTCGAGGGTCTCCTTGTTGTAGCGCCGGCCCTTGCACACCTCGCACGGCACGTAGATGTCGGGCAGGAAGAGCATCTCGATCTTGACGGTGCCGTCGCCGCGGCAGGCTTCGCACCGTCCGCCCTTGACGTTGAAGGAGAACCGGCCTGGGGCGTACCCCCGCTTGCGGGCCTCGGGGCTTTTCGCGAAGAGGTCGCGGATCTCGTCGAAGACCCCGACGTACGTGGCGGGGTTGGAGCGCGGGGTGCGCCCGATGGGGGACTGGTCGATCTCGATGACCTTGTCGATGTGCTCGAGGCCCTCGAGGGCGTCGAACCGGCCAGGCCGGGTCTTGGCGCGCATCAGCTCGCGCGCGAGGGCGGCGTACAGCACGTCGTGCATCAGCGTGGACTTGCCGGAGCCGCTGGGCCCGGTGATGCAGACGAACTTCCCTAAGGGGATCGTGACGTCGAGGTTCTTAAGGTTGTGCTCCCGCGCGCCGCGCACCACGAGCTTCTTGCCGTTGCCCCGCCGCCGCTCCTGGGGAACCGGGATGCGGCGTTCGCCCCGGAGGTACGCGCCGGTCAGGCTCTTGGGGTTCGCGGCGACCGCCTCCGGGGGGCCTTCCGCCACGACCTCGCCGCCGTGCACGCCCGCGCCCGGCCCCATGTCCACGATCCAGTCGGCCTCGCGCATCGTCTCCTCATCGTGCTCGACGACGATCAGGGTGTTTCCGAGGTCGCGGAGCTTCTTGAGCGTGCGGATCAGGCGCTGGTTGTCCCGGGGGTGCAGCCCGATCGAGGGCTCGTCCAGGACGTACAGCACGCCGGTGAGGCCCGAGCCGACCTGGGTCGCGAGCCGGATGCGCTGGGCCTCGCCGCCCGAGAGGGTGTTCGCCGCGCGGTCCAGCGAGAGATAATCCAGCCCCACGTCCACCAAAAAGCCCAGCCGCGTGACGACCTCCTGCAGGATCGGGCGAGCCACGGAGCGCTGGAAGCTCGAGAGGTGCGCCTCCAGGCCCTGGAAGAACTCGAGCGCGTCCTTCACGCTCATCGCGGAGACCTCGGCGATGTTCTTCCCCCCGATCGTGACGGCGAGCACCGCGCGCTTGTAGCGCGTGCCCTGGCAGGCGGGGCAGGCCTTGAGGGACATGTACCCCTCGAGGCTCTCGCGCAACGCGTCCGAGTCGGTCTCCTGGTAGCGCTTGGAGAGCCAGGGGATGACCCCCTCGTAGTGCACGGGGAAGCGCATCGTCTCCTTGCCCCCACGGCGGAACACGACCTCGAAGGGCTCCGGAAGGCCGTACAGGACCGCGTGCTGCTGCTCGGGGGTGAGGTCCCGGAAGGGGGTCTTGAGGTCGAACTCCAGGTGTTCCGCCAGGGCCTTCAGCCGGTCCCAGAGGTAGCTCCGGCCCGTGTCGCGCCCCTTGGACCAGGGGAGGATCGCCCCCTCGGCGAGGGAAAGCTCGGGGTTCACGACCAGGGACGGGTCGAACTCGAGCCGGTGCCCGAGGCCCGAGCACTCGGGGCACGCGCCGTACGGCGAGTTGAAGGAGAAGATGCGCGGCTCGAGCTCCTCGAGGACCGAGCCGTGCTCGGGGCAGGCGAACTTTTCCGAGTACAGCGCCTCCTCCCCCGTGTCGGGGTAGAGGACGCGCACGAGCCCGTCCCCGCGGAGCAGGGCGAGCTCGACGGACTCGGCGATGCGGGTGCGTTCCTCGGGCTTGAGGACCACCCGGTCCACCACCAGGTCGATGTCGTGCCGTTCGTACCGCTCCAGCTTCAGCTCGAGGGCTTCCTCGAGGCGGTAGATCACGCCGTCCACGCGGACGCGCGCGTACCCTTCCTTGATGAGCTGCTGGAAGAGCTTGCGGTACTCCCCCTTGCGGCCGCGCACCATCGGGGCGAGCAGGATCGCGCGGGTGCCTTCGGGGCGCGCGAGGAGCCGGTCGGTGATCTCCGAGGCGGACTGCTTCTCGATCTTACGGCCGCACTCGGGGCAGTGCGCCTCGCCCGCGCGCGCGAAGAGCAGGCGCAGGTAATCGTGGATCTCGGTGACGGTCCCGACCGTGGAACGGGGGTTGTGCGAGGTGGTCTTCTGGTCGATGGAGATGGCCGGACTGAGGCCCTCGATGGCCTCCACGTCCGGCTTGTCCATCACCCCCAGGAACTGGCGGGCGTAGGCGGAGAGGCTCTCCACGTAGCGCCGCTGCCCCTCGGCGTAGATGGTGTCGAAGGCTAGGGTGGACTTCCCCGAGCCGGAAACCCCAGTGATCACGATGAACTTGCCGCGGGGCAGTTCGACGGTGATGTTCTTTAGGTTGTGCTCCCGGGCCCCTCTGACGATGATACGGTCCATCTAAGGGAGTATAGCATCCGAGGGGCGTCCGGGACCTAGCGCCCGGCCCCGGACGCCCACTCCGCGAAGGCGTTCACCACGTCCCGCCCCCCCAGGAGCTCGGGGCGCTGCACCACCGCTTCCAAGAACACCCGCGCGGTCTCCGGGGTGGCGGCCTCCATCACCTCCGCCACGGTCCGCCCGGGGAAGGGCCCGTTCTCGAGGATCTGGTTGAACCGCGCGACCTCCCGCGCGCGCGGCGCGGCCTGGCGCAGCTCCTCCGCGACCGCGGCCAAAAGCCGCGCCTCCCCGCTGGGGGAGAGGGCCACCGCCGGGGTGAGGAGGGGGGTGCCGTTGAGCCCGCGCACCTCCAACCCCAGCGCGAACAAACGCCGGGCGAGGTTGGGCGGCCCCACCTGGAGGGTGAGCCGGGCCTCGGCGTCGAGGTAACGCACCACGAGCTGGTACCGGCCCGGCTCGGGCGGCGTGACGGGCGACGCGTTCCCCCGCCAGTCCGCGGTGATGGGCGGTACGTCCAGCTCGAAGCTCGCTTCATCCACCACCCGGCCGTCCTTAAGGAGCAGGGTCCGGACCTCCCCGCGGGCCAGGGCCGGTTCGCCCACCAGCTCCACCACCGGCCAGACCTGCTCCCCCGCGCCGAACGGCCGCGCGTCCACCCCGTCCGGTTGGAGGGCCAGCCGTTGGATGCGTACCTCGCGGCGGGCCTGCCCAAGGCGCGCGACCGCGCGCCGGGCCTCGGGGGCGAGCACGTGCTCCGGGTGCGCTTCCAGGAAGGCGCGGTACGCCTCGAGAGCCTCCGCGACGCGCCCTGCCCGCTCGAGGAGGAAGCCTTGGTAGTAGAGGAGGTCGCTGCGTCCGGTGTTCTCCAGGTCCTCCCGAGCGATTTCCACCTCGTTCTCGTCGTCGAGGCGCAGGGCCTGCAGGTAGAACCGCTGAGCGTCCAGGTGGTTCCCAGCGAGGGCGTGGAAGAGGCCCAGGTTGTAGGCCGCGGTGGAGTTCGGCTCGAGGCGCATCGCCTTCACGGAGGCGCGGATCGCGCCGGTCACGTCTCCCGTCAGGTACCGGGCCCAGCCCAGGTTCGTCCAGTACAGGACCTCCTCCGGGTTCAGCTGAACCGCGCGCTCCAGGGCTTCGCGGGCCTCCGCGCCGTTGTTCTCATCGAACGCGGCGAAGCTCCGCATCTCCCACCCGAACACCAGCTCCGGCGCGACCTCGGTGAGGGAGCGCGCCACCTCGCGCCACCGGTCGTCCTCCAACCCCCGGAACAGGATGAGGGCCGCGGCTTGGTCCAGGGCCCGCGGGCTTTGGGCGAGCTGGGCGGCCCGCTCGAGGGCGGTCGCGCGGTCGTCGTTTTGCAGGGGCAGGAAGGCGCGCCAGACGGGCCCGACCCCGTTCTCGGGGAATGCGCTAGGGTCGCGGAGCCCCCGCCAGAAGGCGAGCATGGGTTCGGGCAGCACGCCGGCTAAAGCGTCCACGTTCCGCGCGCGCGCGGCCTCGAGCTGCTCGGCCTCCCCCGCGAGGGCCTCGGGCAGGGAGGAGGGGCGCTGCCCTTGCAGGAGGCTTCGCAGGACGGGCTCGAGGTCCGGTTCGGGCGGCACGGCCTGCGCCGGGCGGTCGAGCCGCTGGGCCGCCCAGCGCTCGAGGAGGAGGGCGTTCGCGAAGCGGGCGCTTTCGCTTTTCTCGCCGTCGAACAGGAACACCTCGATCTGGCCGTTCGTGAGGCGGCCGGTCAGGACCCAGTCCGCGCCGGTGGCTTCCCAGATGAGCCGGGCGCCGGCGGGGCTCGCGAGGCTCGGGGTGAGGACGCGCCACCCGCCTTGCCACGGGGGTTCGGGCAGCAACAGTCCCGCCAGGGTGGGTGGCGGGGCGTCCAGGCTCTGGGCCACCGCCCGGGCGGTGCTGGCGCCCTGCGGCCCCTCGAAGGGCAGGACGAGCCCCTGGGCCAGGGCCAGGCTGCCGAGGGCCAGTGCGATCAGGAGAGCACGCATGCCTTTAGCATACGGCGGTGCGGCGGGGGGCGGCGGAGGCTGGCCTACGTTAGGGGGAACGCCACGCTTTTTGGGCTGGGTTCAGACTCGCGGCTGGGGCTTGAGCCGTTAACCCCAGGCCCGTAACTTGGTTAACGTGCTGGATGCGCCGCCCCCCCTCCTCGACCACCTGAGCGAGACCTACCAGAGCGGCGAGGCGCTCGCGCGGCGGCTGGGCGTGAGCCGGGTCGCGGTCTGGAAGCAGGCCCAGGCCCTGCGGGAGGCCGGCTACCCCATCGAGGTCGCGCGGGGCCGGGGCTACCGCCTCGCGCCCGGCACCCCCACCCCCGCCCGCCTCGCCCCCCGCCTCAAGGGCCGTTTCGGCCGGCCCTACCGGTACCTGGGGCGCGTCGCCAGCACCCAGGACGCGCTCCGGAAGTGGGCCGAGGCCGGCGCGCCGGAAGGGGCGCTGGTCCTCGCGGAGCAGCAGACCCAAGGCCGGGGGCGCCGGGGGCGCGGCTGGGCCAGCCCGGCCGGCGCGGGCCTGTACTTCTCGCTTCTGCTGCGCCCCGCCCTGCCCCTCACCGCCCTGCCCCGCCTCACCCTCGCCGCGGGCGTCGCCCTCGCCGAGGCCGCGGGGGTCGGGGGGCTCAAGTGGCCCAACGACCTCCTCGCCCCGGACGGCAACAAGCTCGCGGGGGTCCTCCTCGAGGCCGACCTGCTGGGCGAGGAGGTCCGTTACGTCCTGCTCGGCATCGGCCTGAACGTGCACCAAAGCCCCCTCCCGGAAGGCGCGGCGTACCTGGAAGCCTACCGCCCGGCCCGCCGGGTGGAGGTGCTCGCCCACCTCCTCGAGCGGCTCGAGCACTGGTACGCGCGGCTCGGGGAGCCCGAGGCGATCCTGGCGGCCTGGCGGGCGCGCTCGTACACCCTGGGGCGGCCGGTGCGCGTGCGCTGGGTGGGCGGCGTGGTGGAGGGCGTGGCCGTGGACCTCGAGGCGGACGGCGCGCTGGTGGTGGAGGTCGCATCCGGCAAACGCACCCGCATCTCGGCGGGGGACGTGGAACTCGTGGGAGGTATCCGATGAACCAGACCCAGGCGTTACCGTACCTACCGTTGGCCAAGGTGTTCTTCCCGACCCGCAGCCTTACCCGGGACGTGGCGCTGGTCCTCGCGGGCAGCCTGCTCGTGGCCTTGAGCGCGCAGGTCAGCGTGCCGCTCCCCTTCACGCCGGTGCCCGTGACGGGCCAGACCTTCGGCGTGCTGCTCGTCGGCGCGGCGCTCGGCAGCCGCTTGGGCCTCCTCGCCCTCCTCGCCTACCTCGCGGAGGGCGCGGCGGGCCTGCCCTTCTTTGCGGGGGGCAGCGCGGGGGTCGCGAAGCTCTTCGGCCCGACCGGCGGGTACCTGATCGCCTTCCCCGTCGCGGCTTTCGTGGTGGGGTATTTGGTGGAGCGCTTCGGCGCGGACCGCGGCTGGGGCCTGACCTTCCTGGCTATGCTCCTCGGCAACCTGATCATCTACGCTCTGGGCCTCGCCTGGCTCGGCGCGTGGCTGGCCGGCGCGGGCAAGTTCGGGGGGCTGGGGGCCCTGCTCGCGATGGGGTTTCTCCCCTTCATCCCCGGTGATCTCGTGAAGGCTGTGCTGGCCGCGCTCGTGCTGCCCACGGCCTGGCGGTTCGTAGGCCGGCGCTAGCGCGGAGGTGCGGCCGTGGAGATCCCCTGGGACCGGCTTGTGGCCGACGCGCTCCAGGGCCACCCTCCCCCCCGGGAGGTGGCCCTGGCCCTATTGCGGCTGCCCGACGCGGAGACCCTGCGCCTGGTGGAGGCAGCCTGGCGGGTGCGCCGGCACTTCTTCGGCAACCGGGTAAAGGTCAACGTGCTCCTGAACGCCCAGAGCGGGCTGTGCCCCGAGGACTGCCACTATTGCTCGCAGTCCCGCGCCTCCCAGGCCGCGATCCCCCGGTACCGCCTCCTGAGCGTGGAGGAGATGGTCGCCCGCGCCCGCGCGGCCCACGCCGCCGGAGCGGACCGGTTTTGCATCGTGACCTCGGGGCGCGGGGCCTCCTGGCGCGAGGTTGAGGCCGTGGCCGAGGCCGCCCGCCGCATCAAGGCGGAGCTGCCCCTCGAGGTCTGCGCCTGCTTGGGCCTCATCGACGAGGCCAAGGCCCGGGCCCTTAAAGCGGCCGGGGTGGACGCGTACAACCACAACCTCAACACCAGCGCCGCCCGCTACGGCGAGATCTGCACCACCCACACCTACGCGGACCGGGTGCGGACCGTCCAGGCCGCGCAGGCGGCGGGGCTCGCGCCGTGCAGCGGGGTGATCCTCGGGATGGGCGAGACCGACGAGGAGGTCGTCGAGCTGGCCTACGCCCTGCGCGCGATGGGGGCGGCCTCGATCCCCGTGAACTTCCTGATCCCCATCGAGGGCACCCCGCTCGGCGACGGGCGGACCGTGCGCCACCTCACGCCCTGGGCGTGTTTGCGCTACCTGGCCGTCTTCCGCTTCGTGAACCCCACGGCCGAGCTGCGGGCCTCGGCGGGACGGGAACTGTACCTGCGCAGCCTCCAGCCCCTGGCGCTGATGATCGCGAACAGCCTCTTCCTCGGCGACTACCTCACCGAAAAAGGCCAGGCGGCCGAGGCCGATTGGCGGATGATCGAGGACCTGGGGTTCGTGCCGGAGGGGGCGGGGATCCCCTCCTGAGTTGCACGCCATGACGGACTGGGAGCGGCAGCTCGAGCTGTGGGCGGCCCGCGGCCTGCGGCGCACCTTACGGCCCCTTGCAGCTGCGGGACCGCGGGTCGAACGCGAAGGCCGGTACCTGATCAACCTGGCCTCGAACGACTACCTGGGCTTGTCCACCGATCCCCGGCTGGTGCGGGCCGCCCAGGAGGCGTTGGCGCGGTGGGGGGTGGGGGCCGGGGCCTCCCGGCTGGTTTCGGGGGACCGGAGGGTACACGCAGCCCTCGAGGCGGCCCTCGCGGACTTCAAAGGCACGGAAGCCGCGCTGGTCTTCACCAGCGGGTACGCGGCCAACGTGGGGGTGCTCGCCGCGCTCGCCGGGCCGCGCGACCAGATCTTCGCCGACGCGCTGAACCACGCGAGCCTGAACGACGGGGCGCGCCTCAGCCGGGCGCGGCTCCGCTACTACCGCCACCGGGACCTCGATCACCTCGAGGACTTGCTCAAGGGGCCGGGGCCCCGACGTGGAGGGCGGCGCTTCATCGTGACCGACGCGGTCTTCAGCATGGACGCCGACCTAGCCCCTTTGCCGGCGCTTGTGGAGCTCGCGGAGCGCTACGAAGCGCTCCTCGTCGTGGACGACGCGCACGGGAGTGGCGTGGTGGGCCCCGAGGGGCGCGGGACGGTGCACCACTTCGGCCTCGCCGGGCGGGTCCCGGTCCAGGTGGCCACCCTCTCCAAGGCCCTTGGGGGGCAAGGGGGGGTGGTGGCGGGTGCACGGGCGTTGGTGGAGGTGCTGTTGCACCGGGCCCGGGCGTTCATCTACAGCACGGGAATCGCCCCGGCCCTAGCTGCGGCTGCGCTCGAGGCGGTGCGCCTCGTTCGTGGTCCGGAGGGGGAGGCCCGCCGGGCGCGCCTCAGGCAGCACCTGGCCCGGCTGAAGGCCGAGCTTAGGGCCAAGGGGTACCGGGTGCTGCACGAGGACCCAGCCCCGATGCTTCTCGTGTGGGTGGGGGCGCCGGGGCCTGCGCTCCGCCTCGCGGCGCACCTCGAGGCCCGGGGGGTCCTCGCCCCGGCGATCCGACCCCCTACCGTACCGGAGGGCACGAGCCGGTTGCGGTTGGCCCCGATGGCCACCCACACCGAGGTGGAGATCGAGCGCGTGATTCAGGCGTTCCCCCCGGCAGAGGAGGTGGGGGTGTGAGCACGGCAGGCGCTGCCATATTGGGGGTGGGTGCGGCCCTGCCCCGGAGGCGCGTGGCCAGCGCCGCGACCGAGCGTGCGCTGGGCCTGCCTCCGGGGTGGATCGTGCAGCGAACCGGAGTGCTCGAGCGCCCCGTCGCGGCTTTAGACGAGGCGACCAGCGACCTCGCGGTGCGGGCTGCGCAGGCCGCGCTCGTGGACGCGGGGCTGGAGTCGGAGGCGGTGGACCTGTTGCTCCTCGCGACGAGCACCCCCGACCACCCGCTGCCCCCCACCGCACCGGTGGTGGCCCACCGGCTGGGGCTCGTGAACGCCGGGGCGGTGGATCTCGCGGGGGCGTGCGCGGGGTTCGTGTACGCCCTGGCTCTGGCCGATGCGCAGGTGCGCGCTTGGGGCGGGTACGTGCTGGTGGTGGCGGCCAACGTCCTGAGCCGGCGGGTGAACCCGCGCGACCCGAACACCGCGCCGCTGTTCGCGGACGGAGCGGGGGCGGTGATTCTGGGGCCGGGCGGGGAGGGGCGGGGGCTGCTCGCGTCGCATTTGGGGGCGGACGGCTCCCGCTGGGACACGATCTACATCCCTGCGGGGGGGAGCCGGGTGCCCCTGAGTCCGGAGGCTTTGGCCCGTGGAGAGCACCGCATGCGCATGAAGAGCGGCCCCACCCTCTTCCGCCGGGCGGCCCGCGGCATGGCCGAGGCGGGACGAAAAGCCCTGGCGCGCGCGGGCCTCGAGGCCGGCGCGGTGGACTGGTGGGTGCCCCACCAGGCCAACCGCCGCCTCGTCCACGAGGCCGGCCGGCTGCTCGGGATTCCCCCCGAACGGACGGTGGACGTGATCGCGCGCATGGGGAACAGCTCGGCAGCCACGATCCCGATCGCACTCGCGGCGGTGGCCGATCGGTTTCGTCCCGGTGATGTGGTGCTCCTGACCGCGGTGGGGGCGGGGGTGCTCGTCGCGGGGGCGGTGCTGCGCTGGTAGGGAGGTTCAGGATGGAGACCGTAACCCACGAGGAGCTGATCGCTTGGGACAAGGCGCACGTCTGGCACCCCTTCACTCCGATGAAGCAGTACATCGCCTCCGAGCCGGTGGTGATCCGGCGGGGTCGGGGGGTGAAGCTGGAGGATATCCACGGCAACTGGTACTACGACGGCACCTCCTCCATCTGGTTGAACGTGCACGGCCACGCCGTGCCGGAGATCGACGCTGCGGTACGTGCGCAGCTCGAGCAGGTGGCGCACACCACGCTTTTAGGACAGGCCAACGTTTCCTCCATCGTGCTGGCGCGGCGGCTGGTGGAGGTCGCGCCGGAGGGGTTGTCCCGCGTTTTCTACTCGGATAGTGGGGCGACCGCGGTGGAGATCGCCCTAAAGATGGCCATCCAGTTCTGGGCCAACCAGGGCCGGCGGGAGAAGCGGTACATCCTCGGCTTTACCAATAACTACCACGGGGACACGCTCGGCGCGGTTTCCGTGGCCCCCGACCCGCTTTTTCACTGGCCCTTTTTGGACCTGCTGCCCGAGCACCCCCGCGTGCCCTACCCTTACCCGTACCGCAGCCCGTACTCCGATCCCGAACGCTGCATGCAGGCGAGCCTCGAGGCGGTGGAGGCGGTGCTTCGGGAGCGCGGCCACGAGATCGCCGCGGTCATCGTGGAGCCGGTCGAGGGGGCGGGGGGGATCATCCCGGCGCCCGAGGGGTTCCTCCGGGGGTTGCGCGCCTTGTGCGACCGGTACGAGGTTCTTTTGATCGTGGATGAGGTGGCCACCGGGTTCGGCCGCACCGGCCGGATGTTCGCCTGCGAGGCCGAGGGCGTGACCCCGGACCTGCTCTGCCTCGGCAAGGGGATCACCGGGGGGTATCTGCCCCTCGCGGCGACGCTCACGACCGAACGGGTCTTCGAGGCCTTTTTGGGGGAGGTGGAGGAGCGCAAGACCTTCTTCCACGGCCACTCCTACACCGGGAACCCCTTGGGGTGCGCCGCGGCGCTTGCGAGCCTCGAGCTGTTGAAACGGCTGCTCCCCAAGCTGCCGGCGAAGGCCGCACGGCTTAAGGAGTGGCTCGATCCCCTGGCGCAGCACCCGTTCGTGGGGGAGGTGCGCCAGGCCGGGTTCATGGTGGGCATCGAGATCGTGGCGGACAAGGCTACGAAGCGGTCCTTCCCGTACGGGGCGGAGGTCGGGTACGTCGTGGCCCGGCACGCCCGGGCGCGGGGGTTGTTGGTCCGGCCGATCGGGGGGGTGATGATCTTCATGCCGCCGCTCGCCGCTAGCGAGGTGGAGCTCGAGGAGATGACCGCCATTTTGAGGGCCGCGTTCACCGACGCGCTGCCCGAGCTCGAGGCCTTGGCGCGGGGGGCGGTGCGGTGAGGGGCGTGCTCGTGACCGGGACGGACACCGGGGTGGGGAAGACCGTGGTGGCCGCTGGCCTCGCGCGGCTCTTGCGCGAGGCCGGGTACCGCGTGGGCGTGCTGAAGCCGGTGGAGACCGGGTGGGATGGTCGGGGTGAGTGGCCGCCCGATGGCCGGATGCTGGCCGAGGCCGCAGGGGTAACGGGGCCGCGGGCGCGGGTGGTGCCTTGTGTGTACGCCGAGCCGTTGGCCCCGCTGGTGGCGGCCCGCCGGGCGGGGCGGCCGGTGGACTGGGAGGCCGTCGAGGCGGCCTGGCGGGGATGGGCGGGCGCGGACTGGGTGCTCGTGGAGGGGGCCGGTGGCCTTGCGGTGCCCATCGCGGAGGGGCTGGACTACGCGGCGCTCGCCCAACGTTGGGGCTTGGCGGTGCTCGTTGTGGCCCGGCCGAACTTGGGGACCCTTAACCACACCTTCCTCACCGTGCACTACGCGCGGACGAAGGGGCTTCGGGTCTTGGGCGTGGTGGTCTCGGGGTACCCCGCCGCCCCGGGGGTCGCAGAGCGCACCAATCCCCAAATGATCGAGGAGATGTGCGGGGTGCCGGTGCTGGGCCTTGTGCCGAGGCGATCCCGGATCGTTTCCGCGGCGGAGGCCGCGGCTGCGGTGGCCGCGGGCGGAACGCTCGAGCCCTTTCTGGCGCGTTATGCCGCACTCGGCGCATAATGAGGGGTGAGAGGTGATCCCCATGCCTGTGGAAGTCCCGGAGATTCCCCGCGAGGCGGTGGTGGAGCTCCCTGCTCGGGAGACCGCCTTGATCGTGGTGGACATGCAGAACGACTTCGCGCACCCGGACGGGGCGCTCTTCGTCCCGGAGGCGCCGAAGACCGTGCCCCGGATCCAGCGCCTCCTTGAGAAGGCGCGCACCGCCGGGGCGCGCGTGGTCTTCACCCAGGACTGGCACGCCGAGGACGACCCCGAGTTCGCGATCTGGCCGCGGCACGCGGTCGCGGGCACCTGGGGGGCCCAGATCCTCGAGGACCTCCAGCCCCGGGAGGGGGAGGTGACGGTGAAGAAGCTCCGGTACGACGCGTTCTACGGCACCGCCCTCGACCACCTGCTCCGGCTGTGGGGGGTGCGGCACGTGGTGGTGTGCGGCACCGTCGCGAACATCTGCGTCCTGCACACCGCGGGCTCGGCCGCGCTCCGCTGGTACCGCGTGGTTTTGCCCGAGGACGCGACCAGCGCCCTCACCCCCTTCGATCACGCGGCCGCGCTGCGCCAGGTGGCCTTCCTGTACCAGGGGCGGATCACCACCGCGGAAGGGGTGGCGTTTGTCTAGCGAAGCGCACCTCGCCGAGGTCACGGCCCGGCCCGAGGTGCTCGCCGCGCTCCAAACGGACCCCGTCATGGCCGCGCTCGTCGCGCGGCACGGCCCGTACCGCTGGGGGCTGCACCCCCCGTACGCGACGCTGGTGCGCGCGATCGTGGGGCAGCAGCTCTCCAACGCCGCCGCGCGCACGATCTACGCGCGCCTCAAGGCGCGCGTGGGCCTGGATCCCGCCGCGCTCCTCGCCGCTTCGGAGGCCTCGCTCCGGGCGGTAGGGCTGTCCCGCGTGAAGATCGGGTACCTGCGGGGCCTGGCCCGTTTCGCCCTCGAGGGCGGCCTCGAGGGCTTGGAGGCCTTGCCCGACGCGGAGGTGGCCCGCCAGCTTGGGGCGCTTAAGGGGGTGGGGCCGTGGACGGTGGAGATGCTGTTGATCTTCGGGTTGGGGCGCATGAACGTCTGGCCGGTGGCGGACCTGGGTCTGGCGCGGCAGGCCCGGGCGCTGTACGGGGTCGCGGACCGCGCGGGCCTGGTGCGGCTCGGGGAGCGGTTCCAGCCCTACCGCAGCGCGGCGGCCTGGTACCTGTGGGCGGAGGCGGACGGGAAGGCTTGAGTAGACTGGGGCCATGATACGTCCCTTGGATCAGGCGGAGGCGGGCGGCGAGGTCGCGCGGCTGGCGCGCCTCGAGGCCGCGGGGGTGCCGGTCGTGCCGACCTGGGTGGTGGAGCTCGAGGCCGAGTTCTACGCTCTGAATAACCTTCCGGAGCGGGTGCGGCGGGCCTTCGAGGGGGTGTTCGGCGTGCGGATCGACGAGGACCGCCTCGAGGCCGCCTGCCGCGAGGCGCAGCGTTTGGTGCGCGAGAGTTATTTGTTGCCCGAGCGGGCGGACGCGCTGGGCGCCGTGGTGGGCGAGGGGCGGTTCGTGGTGCGGTACGCGGGCGGGGCCCCGGTGGGGATCGCGACGGGGCGGCAGGAGGTCCTGTGGCACCTGAAGCGGCTGTGGGCCTCGGTCTGGGAGGTGGACGCGGTGCTGGCGCGCGCGCCGCGCCTCGCGCCGCCCGACCGGCCGAGCCTGGTGCAGCGGGTGGAGGCCCTGCCGCGGCCGGATGCGGACCTCTCCCGCCGGGCGGCGGAGGTCCTGGGGGAGCCGGTCGAGGTCTGGGCGAGCGCGGGACGGGTGGTGCACGTCCGCTAGGGGGGCCACGCGCCCTGAGCGCGGCGGAGGGCCACGACCTGGCCCAGGTGGTAGGCGTTGTGGTCGGCCACCACGAGGACTTCGCGCACCAGGGTGTGCGCGGCGGGGGCGTGGGGCGGGTGGGCGAACAGGTCGACGCTGGGGTCGTTCACGAGGTGCTGGAGGGTCTCGAGGTCCTCCAGGAAGGCCGTTAGGCTCGCGTCCCAGGCTTCGGGCGTGGGCGGGGCGGGGGTGGGGGGCCAGTACCCTTCGGGGAAGGGCGGGGCGGTGTAGCGCGGGTTCTGGAGGTACTCGAGGATGTCCCGCTGGGCGAGGCGCAGGTGCTCGAGGAGTTCCCACGCGGTGTGCGGGAAGCCCGGGGGGGCTTGGTACCGGAGGGCGGCGGGGAGGCGCGCGAAGGCGGTTCGGGCGTTCACGTGGGCGCTTTCGCCGACCAGGAGCTCGGTGAGGTGCTGGCGCAGTAGGGTTTCCATGCGGTCCTCCTTGGGGGTGGCCCCAGTCTACCCGAGGGTTGGGGGTAGACTGCGGGCATGTACGACGCGCACGTGCACACCCCTTTGTGCAAGCACGCTCGAGGCGCGCCGGCGGAGTACGTGGCCGCGGCGCGCCGGGCGGGGCTTGCGGGACTGGTCTTTACGGACCACAGCCCCATGCCCCCCTGGTTCGACCCGCAAAGCCGCATGGAGCTCGACGAGCTGCCGTTTTACCTCGGGGCCCTGGAGGCCTTGCGGGAGGAGGCGACGGGGTTTTACCTGGGGATCGGCCTCGAGGCGGATTACCACCCGGGGACCGAGGGGTTCGTGCGGCACGTGTTGGGCCGGTACCCGTTCGATTACGTGATCGGTTCGGTGCATTTTATCGGCGCGTGGCCCTTCGACCACCCGGATTACGTGGAGGAGTTCGCGTGGCGCGACCTGAAGGAGGTCTACCGGGCGTATTTCGCGCTCGTGGTCGAGGCGGCTCGCAGTGGGTTGTTCCACGCGATCGGGCACCTGGACCTCCCCAAGAAGTTCGGGCACGTGCCGGAGGAGGGGTACCTGGAGCTGGCGGAGCCGGCCCTCGAGGTCATCGCGGGGGAGGGGCTGGCTTTGGACGTGAACACCGCGGGGTGGCGCAAGCCGGTGGGGGAGGTCTACCCGGCCCCGGCGCTTTTGGAGCGGGCGCGGGCGCTGGGGATCCCGGTGGTGCTGGGTTCGGACGCGCACCGGCCGGAGGAGGTGGGGTACCGCTTTGAGGACGCGGTGCGGCTCTTGAAGGCCGCGGGGTACGCCGAGGCGGTGGTGTACCGCGAGGGGCGGCCCCAGCGTTACCCGCTCTAGCCCACCAGGGCCTGCCACCAGGGGAAGGGGGGCAGGCCGCGCGCGCGGGCGGCGCGGAGGGCGGGGGTGGGGTCGTAGGGCACCTCGTGCTGCGCGAAGCTCCAGTGGCCGGCGTGGCGGGTGGCGACGGTGAAGCGCGCGAGGGGGCGCGGCTCGGGGGGGATCGAGACCGAGGAGACGTTGACCCGCACCAGGCCCGGGGAGATGGCGAGGAAGGCGCCGTGCCGGTGCCCGAAGGCGACGAGGCCCTCGCCGAAGACCGCGCGGGCCTCGTCCGGGGGGAGGTCCGGGCCGCACCGCTCGGGGTCGTCGTGCGGGGTGCGCGGCGTGGCGTGCACCATCCGGAGGTCCGCGGCCTGGAGGGCGCGCGGCAGGCCGCGGAGGAAGGCCAGGGCCTCGGGGGAGAGGCGGGCGCGGCACCAGGCGAGGTGGGCTTGGGCGGTGGGGGTGGGGGCCTCGAGGTCCTGGGCGAGCCACTCGTCGGTGTTGCCCGCCAGGGCCTGGACGCCGGCCTCGGTGAGGCGGTCGAGGCACTCCTCGGGGTGGGGGCCGAACAGGGCGAGGTCGCCGAGGCAGTACGCGCCGTCGTAGGGGCCGTACGCCCGGGCGGCCTCGAGGACCGCTTCGAGGGCGGTGAGGTTTCCGTGCACGTCGGAGAACAGGAGGAGGCGCATATCCTTAATCTACCGCGGACCGGGTCGGAGATACCCTTGACAAAGCTAGTATTAAGGGTATACACTCGCGGGTAACCGCGCGGGATGCGCGGCCACAACCCGGCCCGTCTCTTATCCAGAGCGGTGGAGGGACCCGGCCCTGTGAAGCCGCGGCAACCGGTGGGCGCGTGCCCACGTCCGGTGCCAACTCCGGCCTGCGCAAGCGGGGGAGATAAGAGAGGGGAGACGCCAGCCAAACCAGACCGCCCCCCTTCTCCGATCCCCCGGGAGAAGGGGGGTTGCCCTACCCCGCCCCCGAGGAGGCGCGCGCGGGTTGTTGTGTTACCCTACCCCTGAGCCTATTTGTATCAGGGGTATAGGGGGCCTGGCCCGCCGGCCACCAACCCCGAGGAGGTGAAGGAACGTGAACCTGCTTGAAGACCCCGCCCAAGCCGCTGAGATCGCGCACCTCGAGCGCATGATCGCCCGGCTCGAGGCCGGCCTGGAGGACCCGCTGGACTTCCAGCGCTACCGACTGGAAAACGGGATCTACGGGATCCGGGGCGCTTCGGACCGGCACATGGTGCGCGTCAAGCTGCCCTTCGGCCGCGTGACGCCCGAGCAGCTCGAGGCCCTCGCCGAGGCCGCGGACCGCTTCACCCCCCACCGTAAGGCGCACCTCACCACCCGGCAGGCGGTGCAGCTCCACCACGTCCAGCGGCGCGACCTGCCCGAACTCCTGCGCCACCTCGCGCGCGCGGGCCTCACCACCCGCGAGGCCTGCGGCAACACCGTACGGAACGTCACGGCCTGCCCCTACGCGGGGATCGCGCCCGACGAGCCGTTCGACGTCACGCCCTACGCCGAGGCCACCTTCCGCTACTTCCTACGCCACCCCGTCGCGCAGAACCTGCCGCGGAAGTTCAAGATCGCCTTCGAAGGGTGCCGGACCGACCACGCCCGCGTGGCCATCCACGATATCGGCGCGGTCGCGGTCCGAGACGCCGAGGGCCGGCCGGGGTTCAGGATCCACGTCGGCGGCGGGCTCGGCGCGGCCCCCCGCGCCGCGGTGCTCCTCGAGCCCTTCACCCCCGCGGAGGACCTGATCCCCACGATCGAGGCGGTCCTCCGGGTCTTCGACCGCCACGGCAACCGCAAGGTGCGCACCCAGGCCCGCCTCAAGTTCCTGGTGAAGCAATGGGGCGCGGACGCCCTGCGCGAAGCGGTCCTCGCCGAGCGCCGGGTGGTGAAGGCCACGCGCTCCGGCCGCGCCCTCACAGCGCAGCCCACGCTCGAGGAGGAAGGGCCGCCTGAGCTCGAGCCGCTCCCCGCCGTGGGGGCCGTCCCCCCGGGGTTCGCCGAGTGGGCCGCGACCAACGTGGTGCCGCAGCGGCAGGCGGGCTGGGCGACGGTGATCGTGCGCTGCCCGCTGGGGGACGTCACCTCGGACCAGCTCCGCGCCCTCGCGCGGATCGCCCGCCGGTACAACGGGGGGCGGGTGCGCAGCGCGATCACCCAGAACCTCCTGCTGCGCTGGGTGCCCGAGGCCGCGCTGCCCCAGGTGTACGCCGCGCTGCACGCCGCGGGCCTCGCCGCGGCCGGAGGGCACACCCTGGCCGACGTGACCCGCTGCCCGGGCGCGGACACCTGCAACCTGGCGATCACCCGCTCGCGCGGGCTCGCCCAGGCCCTCCAAGGCCTCCTCGAGACCGAGCTTCGGGCCCACCCGGCCCTCAAGGACCTGACCCTCAAGATCTCGGGCTGCCCCAACTCCTGCGGCCAGCACCACATCGCCGACATCGGGTTTTACGGCGCGGCGCGCACCGTGGACGGGCGGGAGGTGCCCCACTACGTGCTGCTCCTCGGGGGCGGAACCACCCTCGAGGGCGCGCGGTTCGGGAAGCCCGTGGCCCGCATCCCCGCCCGGCGGGTGCCCGAGGCGGTGCGGGCCGTGCTCGAGCGCTACCTCGCCGAGCGCCAGGAGGGCGAGGGTTTCACCGCGTTCGTGGACCGCGTGGGCCCCGCCTCCTTCAAGCCCCTCTTGGAGCCCTTCACCCAGGTGCCCCCCTACGCCGAAGCCCCCGAGTTCTACACGGACCTGGGGGGCGAGGGCGCGTTCCGGGTGCAGGTCGGCGAGGGCGAGTGCGGGGTCTAGCCGGGGGGGACGGGCATGCTGAGTCTGAAGGGAAAACGCGTGGCCCTCACCGGCCCCCGCCGCGCCGCGGAGCTCGCCCGGATCGTGGAGAAGCTCGGCGGCACCCCCCTCGTGCGGCCCACCCAGGGCACCGCCTTCCTCGACCCGGCCCGGCTCGAGCCCCTCCTCGCGCGCCTGGTGCGCGAGGGGGTGGACTGGGTCCTCCTCACCACCGGGATGGGCACCGAGGCCCTGGCGCGCGCGGCAGCGGCGGTGGGGCTGGGCGAGGCGTTTCTCGACCTGTTGGCCCGGGCCCGCCTCGCCGCGCGGGGGTACAAGACGGTGAAGGCCCTCAAGGCGCTCGGCCTCTGGCCCGCGGTCGTGGCCGCGGACGGCACCACCGCCGGGCTGCGGCGCGCTTTGGCCGCACAGGCCTTCGAGGGCCGGCGCGTCGCGCTGCAGCTGTTTGGGGTGCCGGCCCCGGGGCTCGCGGGCTGGCTCGTGGCGCGCGGCGCGCGCGTGGTGGAGGTGTGGCCCTACCGGCACCTGCCCCCGGACCCGGCGGTGGTGGAGACCCTGGCCCGCGAGGTCCTGGAAGGCGCGGTGGACGCGGTGGCCTTCACCAGCGCCGTCCAGGTGCACCACTTCTTCGAAGGCGTCCGGGCGCTGGGGCGGTTGGGCCCCGTCCTCGAGGCCTTCTCCGGCCCCGTGGTCGCGGTGAGCGTCGGGCGCGTGACCCGCGAGGCCCTCACCGAAGCGGGGGTCACGCGCGTCGTGATGCCCGAGGAGGAGCGCATGGGCGCGATGATCATGGCGCTGGCGCGGTACTACGAGGAGGTGCACGCATGCGGTACTTCCCGGTGATGCTCGACCTTAAGGGCCGTCCCGTGGTCTTCGTCGGGGGCGGCGGGGAGACCGAGGCCAAGGTGCAGCGGCTCGTGGAGGCCGGGGCGCGGGTGACCCTCATCAGCCCCGAGGCGCACCCCGCCCTCGAGCCCCTCGCGGCCGCCGGCCGGATCCGCTGGGAGCGGCGCGCCTACCGCGAGGGGGACCTCGCGGGGGCCGTGCTGGCCTTCGCGCACCCCAAGGACCCCGCCGTGACCGGGCGGGTCTTCGCGGAGGCCGAGCGGCGGGGGGTGTTCCTCAACGCGGTGGACGCCCCGCGGCACGCCTCGTTCATCCTGCCCGCCGTCCACCGCCAGGGGGATCTGGTGGTCGCGGTCTCCACGAGCGGCAAGGCCCCGGCCCTCGCGGTGCGGCTCAAGGAACGGTTCGCCCGCGAGCTCGGCCCGGAGTACGCGGCCTTCCTCGAGCTACTAGGCGGCCTCCGGGAGGAGGTGGCCCGGCGCGTGCCCGGGTTTGCCGCGCGCCGCCGCCTCTGGTACGCCCTCGTGGACTCGAAGGCTTTGGAGTGGCTGCGCACGGGCCAGCCGCAGCGGGCCCAGGCGCAGCTTCGGGCCGTGATCGAAGCGTACGCGAAGGAGGGGATCGCATGAGCTTAACGCCCGAGACCGCCGAACGCTTGTCGGCCGAGGCCCTGGTGCGCGCGGCGCTCGAGGCCTACCCCGCGGCCTGCCTGACCTGCAGCTTCCAGGCCGAGGACGTCGTGGTCCTCCACATGGCGCGCCAACACCGGCCGGACCTTCCGGTCTTGTTCCTGGACACCGGGTACCACTTCCCCGAGACCTACGCCTACCGCGACCGGCTCGCCGCGGCGTGGAACCTGAACCTCATCAACCTGACGCCCCCCCTGAGCGTGGCGGAGCAAGAGGCGCGCTTCGGTCAGCTCTACCGGACCGACCCCGACCGGTGCTGCCGCTTGCGCAAGGTCGAGCCGCTCGTGGCGGGCCTCGAGCCGTACGACCTCTGGCTCACCGGCCTCCGGCGGGAGCAGTCGCCCACACGGGCGGGCCTGAAAAAGCTCGAGACCCACACCCTGCCGAGCGGCAAGCGGATCGCGAAGCTGAGCCCCTTGGCGGACTGGGACTGGAAGACGGTGTGGGCCTACCTCGAGGTCCACGAGATCCCGCACCTGCCCCTGTACGACCAGGGGTACCGCTCCATCGGGTGCGCGCCGTGCACCAGCCTGCCTACTGACCCCACCAACCCCCGCTCGGGGCGTTGGGGAGGGCGAAAGCTCGAGTGCGGCATCCACACCTTTGACCGGGAGGGGTGAGGGCGCGAATGGCGGTGGGGCTGGGGCTGTTGATCGCGCTGGGGGTCGGCCTGAGCGGGGTCGGTGCGGGCACGCTCACCGCCCCGCTGCTGATCCTCGCCCTGGGGGTGCCGCCGGCGGAGGCGGTCGGGACGGCGCTCGTGTACGGCGCTTTGGCGAAGCTCCTCGCGGGGGGCGTGTACCTGGCGCGGGGCCAGGTGGACGCCGGGGTCCTCGGCCGGATGCTCCTCGGGGGGGTGCCCGGGGTGGTGCTGGGCTCGCTTTTCCTGGATAGGCTGAAGGCCCAGGGCGGGGTGGTGCTGGCGGTCCTCGGGGGGACGGTGGCCTTCTCCGCGCTTTGGGGGCTCGGGCGGGCCCTCAGCGGCCGAGCGGTCCCCAAGGCGCGGCCCCACCTGATCCCCTTAGGGGCGTTTGGGATCGGGCTCGAGATGGGGTTCGCCTCGGCGGGAGCGGGAGCTTTGGGCACCCTGCTCCTCCTCGGTACGACCCGCCTCGCGCCCGCGCGGGTCGTGGGGACGGACCTGGCCTTCGGTTTGGTCGCCGCCACCGTGGGTGGGGGCCTCCACCTCGGGATGGGCAACGTGAACCTACCCCTCCTCGCCGAGCTGGCCCTCGGGGGAAGCGTGGGGGCTGTGGCCGGGGCGTTCCTCGCCGGCCGGATTCCCGCGCGACCCTTGCGGCTGGGGCTGTTGGCGTGGCTGGTGCTGGTCGGGGCGTCCCTCGTGTACCGGGGGTTGGCCCTCGCGAAGGGAGGGATGGGATGAGCAAGGTGTACATCGTGGGCGCGGGGCCCGGGGACCCCGAGCTCCTCACGCTCAAGGCGGTGCGCGTCCTGCAGCAGGCCGACGTGGTCCTCTACGACCGGCTGGTCGCGCCGGCGGTCCTCGAGTGGGCTCCCCCCACGGCCGAGCGGGTCCCCGTGGGTAAACGCTACGGCGAGCAGGAGCGCGTGCAGCGCGAGATCTATCGGCTCATGCTCGAGCACGCCCGGGCGGGGCGCGCGGTGGTGCGGCTCAAGGGCGGGGACCCCTTCGTCTTCGGGCGCGGGGGGGAGGAGTGGCGTTACCTCGCCGCGCATGGCGTGACGGTCGAGGTCGTGCCGGGGGTGACCTCGGCCCTCGCGGTCCCGGGCCTTGCGGGGATTCCCCTGACCTTCCGGGGGGTGTCCCGGGGGTTCGTGGTGGTGACCGGGCACGGCGCGGGCGGCGCGCCCTTCGACGCGCGGCGGTACGCGGGGGTGGAGACCCTGGTGATCCTGATGGGGGTGCGCCGCCGCGCGGAGATCGCCCGGGCCTTGATCGCGGCGGGCCGCGCGCCCGCGGAACCGGTGGCCTTCGTGGAGCGCGGCAGCACCCCCGAGGCGCGCGTGGTGATCACGACGCTGGCCGCGGTGGCCGCGCACCGGGTGGCGGTCGCGCCCCCCGCCGTCTTCGTGGTGGGGCCGGTCGTGGCCCTGCGGGATCAACTGATGCGCGAGGAAACGGAGGTGAACGCGTGCTGATCCCCCCGCACGGCAACACCCTGGTGCAGCGCGTGGCGGAGGGCGCCGAGCGGGAGCGGCTGCGGGCCGAGGCCCGGGCCCTCCCCGCCCTCACGGCCGACCTGGACACCCTGCTCGACCTCGAGAACCTCGCGACCGGGGCCTTCTCCCCCCTCGAGGGGTTCATGGACCGGGAGGCCCTCTGGGCGGTCGCCGAGACCCTCCGGCTGCCCGGCGGGCCCGTCTGGCCGCTCCCCGTGCTGTTCCAGCGCCGCCAGCGGCCGCGCGTCGCGGTGGGGGAGGCGGCCGCGATCCGGGATGCGTCGGGGCGCGTGCTGGGCCTCCTCGAGGTCACGGAGGTCTACCGGCTGGACCTCGAGCGCCTCGCCCGGCGGGTCTGGGGGACGGATGCGCCCCGGCACCCCGGCGTGGCCCTCTTGTACCGGAAGGGGCCCTGGGCGGTCGCGGGGCGCGTGACCCTGCTCGAGCCCGTGCCGCACGCCTACCGGGCCTGGAGCCGCTCCCCGGCCGAGGTGCGCGCCGAGTTCGCCCGCCGCGGGTTCGCTACGGTGGTGGCCTTCCAGACGCGGAACGCGCCGCACCGGGCGCACGAGTACCTGCACCGGCTCGGCCTGGAGCTCGCGGACGGCCTTTTGATCCACCCCATCCTGGGACGGAAAAAACCCGGGGATTTCGACACCCGGACGATCCTCGAGGCCTACCGGGTCCTGGTGGAGCGGGTCTACCCGCCGGGGCGGGTGGTGCTCGCGGGGCTGGCCACGGCCATGCGGTACGCGGGGCCGCGCGAGGCGGTCTTCCACGCGATCGTGCGGCAGAACTTCGGGGCGACGCACTTCATCGTGGGGCGCGACCACGCGGGGGTCGGGGATTACTACGACCCGTTCGCGGCGCACCGCATCTTCGATGAGCTCCCGGAGCCTTTGGGGATCCGGATCCTCAAGGTCGGCGCGGTGTTTCACTGCGCGGCCTGCGGCGGAATCGCTTCCGAGCGTACCTGCGGCCACGATCCCCGGGCGCGCACCCCGATTAGCATGACCACCGTAAGGCGTTTGCTCCGCGAGGGCCGGCGGCCACCCCCGGAGCTCGTGCGGCCCGAGGTGGCCGAGGTGCTGCGGGTGCCGCCCCCGGACCCAAGGCCTTAAACTACTACGAAAGGAGTCGGTATGAGCCAACCCGAACCCATCCCCCCCAAGACGACGGAAGCCGCCGAACCGTACAGCGACGTGCTCATCGTCGGCGCGGGCCCGAGCGGGCTGTTCGCGGGGTTCTACGTGGGGCTGCGGGGCCTCAGCGTGCGCCTCATCGACCCCCTGCCCGAGCCCGGCGGGCAGCTCAGCGCCCTCTACCCGGAGAAGTACATCTACGACGTCGCCGGTTTCCCCAAGGTGCGCGCCAAGGACCTCGTGGACCGGCTCGTGGAGCAGCTCGCCCCCTTCCAGCCGGCCTACGCCCTCGGCGAGCGCGCCGAGACCCTGGAGGAAGCGGACGGCCTCTTCAGGGTCACCACCTCCCAGGGCCGCGCCTACCGCGCCCGCGCGGTCATCGTCACCGCGGGGGTCGGGGCCTTCCAGCCCCGGGGCCTCGAGGCCCCGGGCATCCGGGAGTTCGAGGGGCGCGGCGTGGCCTACGCGGTGCGCCGCGTCCAGGAGTACGCGGGCCGCCGGGTGCTGATCGTGGGCGGCGGGGACAGCGCCGTGGACTGGGCGCTGGGCCTCAAGGACGTCGCTCAGGTCACCCTGATCCACCGCCGCGCGCAGTTCCGCGCCCACGCTGCGACCGTCCAGCAACTCCTCCGAGCGGCCGAGGCCCAGGAGCTCGAGGTCCTCACCCCCTACGAGGTTCGCGAGGTCACGGGGGACACCCAGGTGCGCCGCGCGGTGATCTTCCACAACCAGACCGGGGAGGAACGGACCCTCGAGGTGGACGCGGTCCTGGTCCTGACCGGGTACGTGACCCGGCTGGGCCCCTTGGCGAACTGGGGGCTGGAGCTCGAGCGGAACAAGATCAAGGTGAACTCGCGCATGGAGACCAGCCGCCCGGGGGTGTTCGCCGCGGGGGATATCGTGACCTACCCCGGGAAGCTCCCCTTGATCGCCTTGGGGTTCGGGGAGGCCGCGATCGCCGCGAACCACGCCGCGGTCTACGCCCACCCCGAGCTCAAGGTCAACCCCGGCCACTCCTCCGAAAAACCCCCGCAGGGCGCGCCGAGCGGTTCGTAAGGCGGTATCATTCCCTTGATGAACCGCAAGGAACTCGCGCGCCTCCTCGCGCGCGCCGCCGACCTGATGGAGGTCCTGGGGGAGGGCGGGCCCCGCGCCTGGGCGTACCGCCGCGCCGCGCGGGCCCTCGAGCGCCACGAGGAGGACCTGGAGGCCCTGGCCGCGCGCGGCTTCCAGGGCGTGCCCGGCGTGGGGCGGAGCCTGGCCGCGTTGCTCGAGGAGGTGTACCGCACGGGCGAGTTTCCGTACCTGGAGGAGCTCCTCGCGCGCGTCCCCCCGGGCGTGCTGGAGCTTTTGGAGGTGCAGGGGCTCGGCCCCAAGCGCGTGCGCGCCCTGTGGGAGGCGGGCGTGGACTCGCTCGGGGCGCTCGTGGCCTGGGCGGAGGCCGGCCGCATCCGGGCCCTTCCCGGGTTCGGAGCCCGGAGCGAGGCCGCGCTGCTCGAGGCCGCCCGGTTCGCCCTCGCGAACGCGCGGCGCGTCCACCTGCCCACCGGCCTCGAGGCAGCGCGGCTGTTACTGGCGGACCTCGAGGGGGCCGGGATTCGCGCCGAGCTGGCCGGCAGCCTCCGGCGGGGGTTGGAGACCGTGGGGAGCGTGGACCTCGTCGCGCTGGCCCCGCCGGAGCGGGTCGCGGCGGCCTTGGGCGTGCACGCCCAGCGCGTCGAGGGCCGGGTGGTGCACGGCCGGGTGGAGGGCCTGCCCCTCAAGGTCTTCACGGCCCGCCCGGAGGCGTTCGGCACCGTCCTCCTCCAGGCCACCGGGTCCCGCGCCTTCGTCGAGGCTTTGGGGCCGCTCCCGGAGCTGCCGGAGGAGGCCGCGGTCTTCGCCGCGCTCGAGCGGACGTTCGTGCCGCCGTTCTGGCGCGAGCCGGAGCACCTGGGCCTACCTCCTCCCGCGCGCGTGGTGGCGCGCGCGGACCTCGTGGGCCTGATCCACGCCCACACCACCTACTCCGACGGGGCCGCCTCCCTGCGGGAGATGGCCGAGGCCGCCCGGGCGCGCGGGTACCGGTACCTGGTGGTCAGCGACCACTCCCAGGCCGCGGCGTACGCGGGCGGCCTGGACCTCGAGGCCCTCGAGGCCCAGTGGGCGGAGATCGACCGCCTGAACGCCGAGCTCGCCCCCTTCCGCATCCTCAAGGGGATCGAGGCCGACATCCTCCCGGACGGCCGGCTCGACTACCCCGAGGCGGTCCTGGCGCGCTTCGACGTGGTGATCGGGAGCCTCCACAGCCAGCTGGGCCTGGACCCCGAGGCGCAGACCGCGCGGCTGTTGCGCGCCCTGGACAACCCCTACCTCACCATCCTGGGGCACGCCACGGGGCGGCTCTTGCTGCGCCGCAAGGGGGCCGTGGCCGACTGGGAACGCGTGCTGGAGCGCGCCGCTATGCGCGGCGTGATCCTCGAGATCAACGCCAACCCCTGGCGGCTCGACCTGGACTGGCGCGTCGCCCTCGCCTGGCGGGACCGGCTCTGGTTCTCCCTGGGGCCGGACGCGCACGCGGTCGAGGGGATGGACGACGTGACCTACGGCCTGTGGATGGCGGCCAAGGCCGGGCTCGCCCCCGAACGCGTGGTGAACACCTGGACGGCCGAGGCCCTCCTCGAGCACGCGCGGCGGCACCGGTAAACCCCGCGTTTAGGGGTATGCTGGGGGTATGAAGGTCACGACCGTCGTCCTCGACTCGGTGGGGCTCGGGTACCTTCCCGACGCCGCCGAGTTTAATGATGAGGGGGCGGACACCCTGGACCACACGGTGCTCGCCACCGGCATTCAACTCCCGCATTTAGCCGAGCTGGGGCTGGGGCACGTTCCGGGCGTGCACACCCTGCCCCGCGTGGACCGGCCCCAAGGCGCGTTCGGCCGCATGCGCGCGCAAAGCCCCGGGAAGGACACCTCCACCGGGCACTGGGAGTTCGTGGGGATCATCCTCGAGCACCCCTTCCGCGTCTTTCCCGAAGGGTTTCCCCCGGAGGTCATGGAGGCCTTCGCCCAGCGGATCGGGCGCGGCTGGCTCGTGAACCGCCCCTACTCCGGGACCGAGGTCATCCGGGACTACGGGGCGGCGCACCTCCGGACCGGCCAGCCCATCGTGTACACCTCCGCGGACTCGGTCTTCCAGATCGCGGCGCACCTCGAGGTGGTGCCCCTGGAGACGCTCTACGCCTGGTGCCAGGCCGCGCGGGAGATCCTGCAAGGGCCCTACGCGGTCGCGCGGGTCATCGCCCGGCCCTTCGAAGGCGAGCCCGGCGGGTTTTACCGGCGCAACGACCTGCGCAAGGACTTCGCCCTCGAGCCGCCCGCGAACGTGCTGGACGCGCTGGTGGGCGCGGGGCTCGACGTGGTGGGGGTGGGGAAGATCCCGGACATCTACGCGCACCGCGGGTTCACCCGCGAGGTGAAGACCAAGGACAACGCCGACGGCATCCGGAAGACCCTCGAGCTGATGCGGGAGGATGTGGAAGGCCTGATCTTCACGAACCTGGTGGATTTCGACGCCAAGTACGGCCACCGCCGGAACCCCGAGGGGTACGCGGAGGCCCTTAAGGCCTTCGACGCGGCGCTGCCCGAGTTCTTAGCGGCGCTCGGGCCGGAGGATTACCTGTTTATCGTGAGCGACCACGGGAACGACCCCACCTACCGCGGGACCGACCACACGCGCGAGTACGGCCTGCTCCTCGCGGTCGGGCCGGGCCTCGCCGGGCGGGACCTGGGCACGCGCGCGACCTTCGCGGACCTGGGCGCGAGCTGGGCGCGGATCTTCGGGGTGGCGTGGGAAGGACCGGGAACGCCAGTAGTGTGAAGGAGCACAGCCTAGGCGCGAACCATGACGTGGCGTGACGTCCTCGACATCCTGGCGGTCAGCACCGTCCTGTACTACCTGTACAGGCTCGTCGCCGAGACCCGCGCCCTGAACCTGGTGCGCGGGCTTTTGGTCTACCTCAGCGTCTGGTTCCTCGCGGACCAGCTCGAGTTTAGGGCCCTCGCGTGGCTCTTGGGCAACGCCGCGACCCTCGGGGTGTTCGCGCTGATCGTGGTGTTTCAGCCCGAGCTGCGGGGCTTCCTCGAGCGCTTGGGTCGGGGCCGGCTCCGGGAGAATGGGATCGACGAGAAGGGCGTGCACGAACTGGTACGCGCCGTGGAACGCATGGCCGCCCGGCGGCTGGGGGCCCTGATCGCGATCGAGCGCCGCACGCCGCTCGGGGAGTACGCGGTGACCGGCGAGGTGGTGGACGCCCGGGTCTCCGCGCGGCTGTTGGAAACGATCTTCACGGTCGGCACGCCCCTGCACGACGGCGGCACGATCCTCCGCGGCCCGCGGGTGGTGGCCGCGGGGTGCGTCTTCCCCTTGTCGGAGCGCGAGGACCTGCGCTACCTCGGCACGCGCCACCGCGCGGCGCTGGGCCTCAGCGAGGTCTCGGACGCGATCGTGATCGTGGTGAGCGAGGAACGCGGCACGATCCGCGTGGCGGAGCGCGGGGTGCTGAGCGCGAACCTCACCCCGTCCGAGCTGCGCGGGCGCTTGGAGGAGGTGTTCCGTGAGTCCACGTGAGGTGTGGGCGCGCCTCATGCACAACTGGCCCGCGAAGCTCCTGACCTTCCTCATCGCCTTCATGCTCTGGTACCAGCTGCGCGAGAACGAGCCCGTGGTGGACCGCACCTTCGTGCGCGAGCTGCAGGTCATCGGCCTGGGGGAGGACCGCGTCGCGGTGGGGCTGCCCGAGGTCGTCCAGGTCCGGGTGCGCGGCACCGCCCGCCGCGTGGAGACCCTCTCCCCGAACGCGGTCGTGCCCTTCGTCGACCTCTCCCGCGTGGAAGGCGAGACCTTCGACCAACGCATCCAGATCCAGCTGCCCCCCGGGATCCAGGTCGTGGACATCGTGCCCGACCGCCTAATCGGGCGCATCGAACCGCTGGGCGAGGCCCTGCTGCCGGTCGAGGTCTTCAGCCCCGGGGTCGGCCTGCGCTTTAGCCCCAACCAAGTGCGCGCCCGCGGGCCCGACCGCGAGGTGCAGCGCGCCGTGGCCGCCGTCGGCCTGGAACTCCAGGGGGAGGACGAGGTCGCGCTGTACGCGGTGGACGCCGCGGGCCGCCCGGTGACGGGCCTGGCCCTCGAGCCCAACACGGCCCGGGTGGAGGCCCGCGCGCCCCTCCTCATCGAGCGCGCGGTGCCCCTGCGCCTCGAGCCGCCCCCGGCGGGGCTGCGCCTGGTGGAGGCGCGCGTCCCCACGGAGGTCACGGTCGTCGGGCCGCCCGAGGCCCTGGACGGCCTCGAGTTCATCCCGGCTCGGGCCGAGTGGCGCGAGGGGAGTTACGTCGCGCCGTTGGCGCTGGAGCTGCCGGACGGGGTGCGCGCGGGCGGCGAGGTTTGGGGACGGTTTCGCGTGGAGCGGGCCGAGCCCGTAGAATGAACGCGATGGCGACGATCTACCCCATCCGGCTGTACGGGGACCCCATCCTGCGCCGCCGCGCGTTGCCCGTGGAGGCGTTTGACGGCATCCCCGAACTGGCGGAGAACCTGTTCGAGACCATGTTCGAGGCGGGCGGCGTGGGCCTCGCCGCGCCCCAGGTGGGGATCTCCCGGCGCCTTTTTGTCGCGGCCGAGTACCTGGACGAGGAGGAGGAGGCCGAGGACACCCCCTTGAAAAGCCGGGTCAAGCAGCTCTACGTCATGGTGAACCCCGTGATCACCTACCGCGAGGGGCACCAGGTCGGCACCGAGGGCTGCCTCTCCCTGCCCGGCCTGTACTCCGACGAGGTGCCGCGCGACCTCCGGGTGCGGGTCCAGTACCAGGACGAGTACGGGGAGCCCAAGGTCCTCGAGGCCGAAGGGTACCTCGCGCGGGTGATCCAGCACGAGCTGGACCACCTCGAGGGCAAGCTCTTCATCGACCGGCTCCCGCCCGAGGCGCGCCGGGCCTTCATCAACGAGCACCGCGCCGAGCTCGCCGAGATGCAGCGGCGGGCGCGGGCCCTGATCAAGGAACTCAAGGAGGCCTAGCGTGCGCCGCCGCCTGGCCTTCTTCGGCTCCCCCGCCTGGGCCGTGCCGGTCCTCGAGGCCCTCGCCGCGCACCACGAGGTCGTCCTGGTCGTCACCCAGCCGGACAAGCCCGCCGGGCGCGGCCTGGCCCTCACGCCCGCCCCGGTCGCCGAGGCCGCGGCGCGGCTCGGCCTCCCCGTGGAGAAACCCGCGCGCTTAAAGGGCAACGCGGCCTTCCTGGAGCGCTTCAAGACCCTGGGCCTGGACGCCGCGGTCACCGCGGCGTACGGGAAGCTCCTGCCCCCCGAGCTGCTCGAGGTGCCCCGCCACGGGTTTTTGAACCTGCACCCCTCCCTCCTCCCCAAGTACCGCGGCGCGGCGCCCGTGCAGTGGGCCTTGATCCGCGGGGAGCGCGAGACCGGCGTGACGATCATGCGGACCGACGCGGGGCTCGACACCGGCCCGATCCTCCTCCAGTGGCGCACCCCGATCCACCCGGACGAGACCGCCCTGGAGCTCGCCGAGCGCCTCCGGGACAAGGGCATTCAGCTCCTCCTGGAGGCCCTGGAGCGCCTCGAGGACCTCGAGCCCCGCCCACAACCCGCGGACGGCACGTACGCGCCCCTCCTCACCAAGGAGGACGGCCGGATCCGCTGGACGGACCCCGCCCGGGCGGTCTACGACCGGCACCGTGGGGTGCAGCCGTGGCCGGGCTCGTGGTTCATGCACGCCCGGGACGGGGGCGGCCGCGTGCGCGTCAAGGTGCACGCCCTCTTCCCCGCGGAAGGCCAGGGCGCGCCGGGGGAGGTCCTGGCGGTGGAGCCCGAGGGGGTGCGCGTCGCGGTGGGGGAGGGCGCGGTGCGCCTCGTGGAGGTGCAGCCCGAAGGCAAGCGCCGCATGCCCGCGGCCGACTGGGCGCGCGGGTACGGCCTGCGGGTTGGGGCGCGGCTCGAGTAAACCCAACCGCGCCCCCAAGGGGCGCGGCGGTGCCCAGTCGGGCTGGGATTAGATGTGGATCGGGTGGCCCCCCGCGACCTCCGCGGCTTCCTTGACGGCCTCGGAGAGCGTGGGGTGCACGTGAATGATGCGCGCGAGGTCCTCCGCGGACGCGCCGAACTCCATCGCGACCGCCGCCTCGTGGATCAGCTCGCCGGCCGCCGGCCCCATCGCGTGCACGCCCAGGATGCGGTCGGTCTCCTTGTGCGCCAGGATCTTCACGAACCCTTCGGTGTCGTTCATCGCGCGGGCGCGGCCCGAGGCCTGGAAGGGGAAGACGCCCTTGGTGTACGGCACCCCGGCTTCCTTGAGCGCGTCCTCCGTCTGGCCCACCGAGGCGATCTCCGGGTGGGTGAAGACCGCGGCGGGGATCACGTCGTAGTTCACCGCGCCGTACCCGTTCGCGAGGTACTCCACGAGCGCGACGCCCTCGGCCGAGGCCTTGTGCGCGAGCATCGCCCCGCCGATCACGTCCCCGATCGCGTGGATGCCGGGCACGCTCGTCTGGAAGTGCTCGTCCACCACGACAAAGCCGCGCGCGTCCGTCTCGACGCCGACCGCCTCCAGCCCCAGGCCCTGGGTGTTCGGGGCGCGGCCCACCGCGACCAGCACCCGGTCCGCGGTGATGGGGTCCGCCCCCTCGACCTCCACCACGGCCCGGCCCTTCTCCACCCGCGCGCCCAGCACCTTCGTGCCCAGCCGGAACTCCAGACCCTGCTTCTCAAACAGGCGCTGGGCCTTCCGGCCGAGCTCGCTGTCCATCCCGGGCAGCACGCGGTCCAGGTACTCCAGGACCGTGACCCGCGCGCCGAGCCGCGCCCAGACCGAGCCGAGCTCGAGGCCGATGTACCCCGCGCCGATCACCACGAGGTGCTCCGGAACCTTCTCGTACGCGAGGGCCTCGGTGCTGGTCCCGATCACCTCCCCGTCGTACTCGACGCCCTTGAGGCGGGCGGGGACCGAGCCGGTAGCGATCACGATATCGTCCGCGGCGAGGGTCTCGGTGCCCTCGGGGCCCTGGACCTCGAGGCGGCCCGGCTCGAGGAGGCGGCCCCGGCCCTGGTACCAGGTGATCTTGTTCTTCTTGAACAGGTACGCGATCCCGGCGGTGTTGGCCTCGACCACCGCGTCCTTGTGCTTCATCATGGCCGCGAGGTCCAGGGTGACGCGGCCGGGCTTGACGCCGAAGGCTTTGAGGTGGTGTTTGGCCTCGTAGTACCGGTAACTCGCTTCCAAAAGCGCCTTGGAGGGGATGCACCCCACGCGCAGGCAGGTGCCGCCCAGGCGGTCGTTCTCGTCCACGACCGCCACGTCGAACCCCAGTTGCGCCGCGCGGATCGCGGCCACGTACCCGCCGGGGCCGCCACCGATGATGACCAGATCGTGTCGTTTCATACGTACCCCCTATCTAAAACCCTAAAACAAGGACCGCGGGGCCCCGTCCGGGCCCCGCGTGCACGCTCGGGTTACACCTCGATGAGGAGACGCGCCGGGTTCTCGATGCACTCCTTCACGCGCCGCAGGAAGGTGACCGCCTCGCGGCCGTCCACGATGCGGTGGTCGTAGGAGAGCGCGAGGTTCATCATGGGGCGCAGCACGATCTCCCCGTTCCGGCCGACCGGCCGCTCCTGGATCGCGTGCATGCCCAGGATCCCCACCTGCGGGGGATTGATGATCGGGGTGGAGTTCAGCGAGCCGAACACCCCGCCGTTCGTGATGGAGAAGGTGCCGCCCTGCAACTCCTCCGGGCGGAGCTTCTTCGCCCGCGCGCGCTCCGCGAAGTCCGCGATCGCTCGCTCGATGTCCGCGAAGCTCATGCGGTCCGCGTCCCGCAATACCGGCACCACGAGCGCCTCCCCCACGCCGATCGCGATGCCGATATCGTAGTAGCGCTTGTAGATGATGTGGTTGTCGCGGATCTCCGCGTTCAGCTCGGGGATCTCCTTGAGCGCCTGGATCACGGCCTTCACGAAGAAGCTCATGATCCCGAGCTTCACGCCGTACTTCTCCTTGAAGCGCTCCCCGAGCTCGCGCCTGAGCGCCAGCACCGCGGACATGTCCGCCTCGTTGAAGGTCGTGAGCATCGCCATGGTCTGCTGGGCCTCCACGAGGCGCTGCGCGATGCGGCGGCGGAGCGGGCTCATCGGCACGGCCTCCTCGTACCGCCAAGGCGCGTCGTACCCCGCGGGGGCCGCCGGGGCGGGCGGTGGGGGCGGGGCTTGGCGCGGCGCGGGGGCCGGCTGGGGGGTCGGCGCGGGCGCCGGGGCCGGCTCAGGGGCCGAAGGCCGGGCCTTCTTCGCCTCGATGGCGCGCAGCACGTCCTCCTTCAGGATGCGCCCGCCAGGCCCGCTCCCCTTAACGTCCCGCGGCGAAAGGCCGTGCTCGGCCATCAAGCGGCGCGCCGCCGGCGCGACGGGCACCTCCTCCCGCGCGGCCTCCGGTTGCGGCTGCGCGGCGGCCGGCTCCTGAACGGGCGCCTTCGGGGCCGCGGCCGCCCCCTCGGTCTCCAGGTACGCGATCACCTCGCCCACCTTGACCAGCGCGCCGCTGGGCTTGAGCACCTTGCCCAGCACCCCCGCGGCCGGAGCCGGCAGCTCCATCGTGGCCTTGTCCGTGACGAGCTCCACGATCGGCTCGTCCTTCTCCACCCGCTCGCCCTCGGCCTTCAACCACTCGCCGACCTCGACCTCAACGATCGACTCACCCGCTTCGGGTACCCGGATCTCGATAGCCATCCCAAATCCTCCAACGACTCGTTTTACTCCGCCTTCAGGGCCTCGGTCAACAACCGCTCCTGCTCGAGCTTATGGATGCGGCTCGAGCCGGTCGCGGGCGATGCGGACTCCGGACGGCTCACGCCCGAGAGCGGGAACCGCCCCAAGATCTCCTGGCAGAACCGCATCCGCAGGTACGGCCACGCCCCCATGTTCACCGGCTCCTCCTGCACCCACACCACCGGCGTGCCGTCCTTGTAGGGCGCGAGGGCCGCCTCGAGCTCCGCCTCGGGGAAGGGGTAGAGCTGCTCGAGGCGCACGATCGCCACGTGCTCGATCCCCTCGGCGCGGCGCTTGGCCTCGAGCTCGTAGTAGAGCTTGCCCGAGACGAGCAGGATCTTCTTGACCTTCTCGGGGTTCGCGGCGGCGTCCGGGATCACGCGGCGGAACCGCCCCTGGGTGAAGGCCTCGAGGGGGCTCGTCGCCTCCGGGTGCCGCAGGAGGCTCTTGGGCGTGAGGACCACGAGGGGCTTCCGCCACGGGCGCAGCACCTGGCGCCGCAGGAGGTGGAAGTACTGCGCGGGCGTGGTGGGGTAGGTGACCTGGATGTTGTCCGCCGCGGCGAGCATCAAAAACCGCTCCAGGCGCGCGCTCGAGTGCTCCGGCCCCTGCCCCTCCAGGCCGTGCGGCAGCAGCATCACCAGGCCCGAGAGCCGGTTCCACTTGGCCTCGGCTGAAGCGATGAACTGGTCGATGATCACCTGCGCGACGTTCACGAAGTCCCCGAACTGCGCCTCCCACAGCACCAGGCCGTCCGGGGTGTCCAGGCTGTACCCGTACTCAAAGCCCAGCACCCCCGCTTCGGAAAGGGGGCTGTTGTAGATCTCGAACGGCGCCTGGTCCGGCGCGAGGTTCGCGAGCGGGATGTACGGCTCGCCCGTCTCGTAATCATATAGGGCTGCGTGCCGCTGGCTGAAGGTGCCGCGCCGCGAGTCCTGGCCGCTCATGCGCACCCGGTACCCTTCGGTCACGAGCGTGCCGAACGCGAGAGCCTCGGCGGTCGCCCAATCCACGGGGCGTTTCTCCTGGGCCATCTCCTCGCGCTGCTTCATGAACCGCTTGAGCTTGGGGTGCAGGTGGAACCCTTGGGGGACCCGGGTGATCCCCTCCAGCACCTCGACCAACCGGCGTTTCTTCACGCCGGTATCCACGTCCGGCACGTCCTTCTCCAGGCCGCCCACGTACCCGTTCCAGATCCCGCCCAGCCCCACGGGCTTCGGCGGGGTGGGCTCGCGCTTGGCCGCCTCGAGCTCCGCCTCCAGGTGCTCGCGGTAGGCGCGCGCGATGGCCTCGGCCTCCGCCTCGCGGATCACGCCTTCCTGCACCAGCTGCGCGCGGTAGCGCTTGTACAGGGGCTCGTGCCGCGCGATGGCCTTGTACATGAGGGGCTGCGTGAAGGAAGGCTCGTCCGCCTCGTTGTGCCCCCGGCGGCGGAAGGCGTACAGGTCGATCACCACGTCCCGGTGGAAGGTCTTGCGGAACTCCAGGGCCAGCGCGACCACGTGCGCGACGGCCTCAGGATCCTCGCCGTTCACGTGGAAGATCGGGACCTGCAGCATCTTCGCCACGTCCGTGGCGTACAGGGTGGAGCGCCCCTCCTCCGGGCTGGTGGTGAACCCCACCTGGTTGTTCACGATCACGTGCAGCGTCCCACCCACCTCGTACGCGGGGAGGCGCGAGAGGTTCAGGGTCTCCTGCACGATCCCCTCGCCCGCGAACGCCGCGTCGCCGTGCACGATGAGCGCCATGCCGCGCGTGCGCGCCGCGTCCCCGAACCGGTCCTGCTTAGCGCGCGTGCGCCCCAGGGCCACGGTGTTGATGTACTCCAGGTGGCTCGGGTTGAAGCACAGCGAGAGGTGCACCGGCTTCCCGGTGCGGGTGGTGTGGTCGCTCGAGTACCCCAGGTGGTACTTCACGTCCCCCCGGTAGTCCTCGGGGAAGACCTCCTCGAACTCGAGGAAGATGTCCCGCGCGGGCTTCTTGAAGATGTTCGCGAGCACGTTGAGCCGCCCGCGGTGCGCCATGGCCATCACGATCTCCACCACGCCGCGCTCCGCCGCGTGCTCGATCGCGAGGTCGATCAAGGGGATCAGGGTCTCGGACCCCTCGAGGGAGAAGGTCTTCGCGCCCAGGTACTTCTTCTGGACGAACTCCTCGAAGACCGCGGCTTCCGTGAGGCGCGCGAGGATCCGCTTGCGGGTCTCGGCGTCGAGGGGGGTGCGGTTCGCGGTGGACTCCATGCGCTCGATGAGCCAGTTGCGCGCCGCGGAGTCGTCGATGTGCATGAACTCCACGCCGATCGTGCGGCAGTACGTCTCGCGCAGGTGCGCGACCAGCTCCCCGAGCGTCCGGAGCTGCACGCCCGGCACGATCCCCTCGGGGACCGGGCGGGCCAGGTCCGCCTCGGTGAACCCGTAGTACGCGGGGTCGAGCTCGGCCGGCTCGGGCCGGCGGCTGCCGAGCGGGTCCAGCTGGGCCGCCAGGTGCCCCAGCTCGCGGTACGCTTCCACGAGCTCGTCCACCCGCTCCTGGAACCCCGCGGCCTCCATCGCGGCCGGGCTCGGCGCGGCCGCGGCCGGTCGGGGCGCGGGCTGCGCCGCGGGCCGGGGTGGGGGAGCGGGGACGGGGCGGGCGAGGTCGTGCTCGAGGGCGTCAAAGTATTGCCGCCACTCGGGCGGCACCGCGGTGGGGTCCTTCTGGTAGGTGGTGTACAGTTCTTCTATGTAGAGGAGGTTGGGGGTTTCGGGCCACTGTTGTGCGTCTCTCGCTCGCGCCATACCTGACTGGTAATCTACTACAAAGCGGCGTGCGGGTGTGTCGCTTCGCCCCGGTTCGGGAACGCGGGTGCGCTATGGCCGTTTTCGGGCCGGGTGGTGCGGCACAATAAGAAGGCGCGGGCACGAGGCTTCCGCGAGGGACGAGGTGGTGCGGTGAACGCGTTGAAAGGACTCATTCTTTCAGGTGGTAAGGGGACGCGGTTGCGGCCGCTGACGTTTACGCGGGCGAAGCAGCTGGTGCCGATTGCGAACAAACCGAACCTGTTTTATGTGGTGGAGGATTTGGTTGAGGCGGGGATCACGGAGATCGGGGTGGTGATCAGCCCGGAGACGGGCGAGGAGGTGCGGGCGGCGCTGGGGGACGGGTCGCGGTGGGGGGCGCGGTTCACGTTCATCGTGCAGGATCAACCCCTGGGCCTGGCGCACGCGGTGAGGACCGCGCGGGGGTTTCTCGGGGAGGCGCCGTTCGTGATGTACCTGGGGGACAACCTGCTCTCGGGGGGGATCCGGCACCTGGTGGAGGCGTACCGGCGGGGGGAGGCGGAGCACGTGATTCTCCTGACCGAGGTGGAGGACCCGCGGCAGTTCGGGGTGGCGGTGCTGGACGCGGCGGGGCGGGTGGTGCGGCTGGTGGAAAAGCCTAAAGAACCCCCCTCGAACCTGGCGCTGGTGGGGGTGTACCTCTTCGGCCCGGAGATTCACGAGGTGATAAAGACCCTTAAGCCGTCGTGGCGGGGGGAGTACGAGATCACGGAGGCGATCCAGGGGCTGATCGACCGGGGCTTTAGGGTCGTGGCCCACCAGGTGCGGGGGTGGTGGAAGGACACGGGGAAGCCGGAGGACCTGCTGGACGCGAACCGGCTGGCGCTTTCGCAGATCCAGCGGCGGATTGCGGGTGAGGTGGTGGAGGCCGAGATTGTGGGCGAGGTGGTGGTGGAAGAAGGCGCGCGGGTGGTGCGTTCGGTGATCCGGGGTCCGGCGCACGTGGCCGAGGGGGCGGTGATCGAGGGGAGTTACCTGGGGCCGTACACCTCGGTGGGGCGGGCGGCCCGGGTGATCCGCAGCGAGGTGGAGTACTCGATCCTGCTCGATCGGGCGGAGGTGGTGGACCTGCCGTACCGGCTGGACGCGTCGGTTTTGGGGCAGGGGGTGACGGTGACGGGGGGGGAGAACAGCCCCCGGCGGCACACGCTCCAGCTGGTGCTCGGGGACCGGAGCCGGGTGCGGTTATAGGAGGAAGCCGGATGAAAGCGCTCAAGATTCCCCTCACGCCGGAGGCACGCGCGGCCCTTTCCTTCCAGCGTTACGACGCCCCGCCGGAGATTGCGGGGGTGCGGTTTACGCCGTTACGGAAGCACCGGGCGCTGGAGGGGGCGTTTATGGAGTACCTGCGGTTGACGGGGGGTAAGGTGGAGGGGTTCGATACTCCCTTTGAGGTGCGGCAGGTTTCGGTTTCGTGGGCGGCGCCGGGGCGGATCAACGCGTTTCACGTGCACCCCAAGGAGGTCCAGGATGAGGTGTGGTGCGTGGTGGAGGGGACCCTTCTTGTGTGGCTGGTGGACGTGCGTGAAGGGTCGTCGACGCGAGGTGTGCGGCGTCGCTATGTTCTTTCGGGCGAGGAGCCGGGGCTGCTCTACATCCCGAGCGGGGTGGCGCACGGGTATAGGGCGGGGCCGGAGGGGGCGGTGCTGTTGTACGCGATGAACAACCAGTTTAACCCCGAGGACCCGAACGAGGGGCGGCTGCCGTGGGACTTTTTTGGGGCTGAGCTTTGGGAGGAGGACCGGGGATGACCTTCAAGCGGGTGCTGATCACCGGCGGGGCGGGGTTCATCGGGTCGAACTACGTGCGGTACGCGCTAGCGCACCACCCGGAGTGGGAGGTGGTGGTGCTGGACAAGCTCACGTACGCGGGGAACCTGGAGAACCTGGAAGGCGTGATGGACCGGATCACCTTTATCCAGGGGGATATCGCGAACCCGGAGGACGCGCGGCGGGCGATGGCGGGGGCGGACGCGGTGGTGAACTTCGCGGCGGAGAGCCACGTGGACCGGTCCCTGCTCGATCCGCGGCCGTTTGTGAAGACGAACGTGGAGGGGACGCTGGTGCTTTTGGAGGAGGCCCGGCGCGCCGGGGTGAAGCGGTTTTTGCAGGTTTCGACGGACGAGGTGTACGGGGACTTGTCGGGGACGGAGCGCCACTCTGTGGAGACCGACCCTTTGCGGCCGCGTTCCCCGTACGCGGCCTCGAAGGCGGGGGCGGAGCACCTGGTGTTTGCGTACGGGGTGTCGTACGGGCTGGAGGTGGTGGTGACGCGGGGTTCGAACACGTACGGGCCGTACCAGTACCCGGAGAAGATCATCCCGCTGTTCATCACGAACGCGCTGGAGGGCAAGCCGCTGCCGGTGTACGGGGACGGGAGCGCGGTGCGGGACTACCTGCACGTGGAGGACCACTGCGCGGGGATCGACCTGGTGCTGCACAAGGGGACGGCGGGGGAGGCGTACAACCTGGGGGCGCGGCTTGCGGTGCGGGGGGTGGAGGTAGCCGAGCGGGTGCTAGGGCTTCTCGGCAAACCGCGGGAGCTGATCCGGTTTGTGGCGGACCGGCCGGGGCACGACTACCGGTACAGCGTGGACCCGTCGAAGGCGGAGGCGCTGGGGTGGGAGCGGCGGTGGAGCTTTGAGGCGGGGCTGCGCCAGACGGTGCGGTGGTACGTGGAGCACGCGGGCTGGTGGCGCCGGGCGAAGGAACGGATCGAGTTCCGGGACCTCGAGACCAAGTGGTACAGGGCGCGCTAAAAGCCCCGCCGTGGCTTGCGCCAATGGGAAACTGAGCTGGGTCAGGCCCCGACCTCCACGAGTTGGGCGAGGGCCTCGTCCACGGGCAGGCCCTCCTGCCGCATGTGGCGGCGGTACGCCTCGAAGACCGCGCGGGCCTCGGCGCGCTCCCCCTCCCGCACCAGAATCCGCAACAACCCCCGGTACGCCTCCTCCCGCCACGGATCGAGGGTCAGCATGCGCCGGTACGCGGCGATCGCTTCCCGCGCCCGGCCCAACCGCTCGAGGATCTCCGCCGTGCCCGCGAGCGCCCGCTGGGCCTGCTCGCGGTAGTAGCTGCGGTCCAGGTCGCACCAGTCGCTGTACACCTCCTCCGCCATGAACTCCCCCCGGTACAGCTCCAGTGCCTGCCGGTACGCCTCGAGCGCCGCGGGGCCCTCCTTCCGGTCCCCCTCGCGCACGAGCGTTTCGAACCGCTCCACGTCCAAAAAGTACGGGACTTCCGGGTCGAAGCGGTACGTCTCCCCCTCGCTCTTGATGACGCGGGGGGACCTGGGGTCGGGCTCGAGCCCCTTGCGCAGGGCGTGCACCAGGACGTGCAGGTGACGAACCGCCTGCTCCGGCGGGGCCTCCGGCCACAACCGCTCCGCGAGCTCCTCCCGGTGCAGGGGGCGTTTCCAGTGCGCTACGAGGATCTTCAACAACTGCCAGGCCTTGCGGCGGCCGAAATCCCGCGGGGAGAGGACCCGCCCCGCCCGGCGCACCACGAACCGCCCCAGGGTCTCGATCTCGAGCCACGGCGCCTCGGGGGCCGCGGCTACAGCGGGCTTAGGCGTGGTGAGCGCCTCCAGGGCCAGCCGCTCGAGCCACATGAGGGGCACCAGGGGGGCCGTGGGTGGGGCGGGAGACCGGGCGAAGTACACGGACTCCACGGCCACGACCTCCTCCCCGGACCAGACGGGGATGCAGTACCGCAGCGCCCCCGAGCGCACGTGGGGGCAGGCGGCGCCCACGCCGCGCACGGTGAGGAGCCGGCCCTCCCAGACCGGGCAGGTCTCGAGGTGGGGGCACGCGGCTTGCCGGACCTCCCGGCTCGCGAACTGCTGGCCGGCGCGCGTGCGGAGGATCACGAACCGGGCCTGAGCGAACCGCGCGGTCTGTTCCAGAAGGGCCTGCAAGCCCGCGCCTTCCTGACCGCGCCGGAGGGCCTGAAGGGCCGAGAGGAGCTGCGCTTCGCCCAGGCGCGTCAGGACGGTATAGAGCCCGCTCGCGAGGAGCGGCGCGATGCGTTCGAGAAGCTCCAGGGCCTCCCGTTCGTCCCGCGCCGCGTCCCGGCTGGCGAGGTTCAGCACACCGATCAGGCCGTGCGGGAGCTCGAGCGGGTACGAGATGTACGTGGCGTACCCCAGGGCCTTCACCTTTCGGCGCAGGTACCGGGGGTCGCGTCCGAGCTCGTGGGTGACGATCGGGGTACGTTCGAGGGCGACGATCCCCGGGTACCCGTTCCCGAAGGTGAACCACGGCTGCTCGAAGAACGCGCTGGGGTGCGCGCCTTCGTGTGCGGTCAACCCCAGGTAGCGTTGCTTGGGGTCCGCGAGGAAGAGCTCCACGGCCTCCATCCGGGCCGCGCGGCGCACCACCCCCAGGAACACTCCGAGGGTTTGGAAGAACCGCTCGGGGGTCGCGGTCAGGTAGCGCACCGCCCAGGCCAGGGAGGAGAGGACCTCGGAAGGGTCCGGGTGGCGGGAGGGGGAGAACTCCACCTCGATCGCTTCGTGCGCGACGGCACGGCAGCGGAACCGCCGGCCGCGCACGGTCACCGTGGTGGAGGCCTCGTACGCGCCTTGGCCCAGCTCCCGCAGGACCGGGCAGCGCGCGCAAAGGGGCCGGCCGAACGCGTCCGTGCCCTGGGTGACCTCGGCGCAGCGCCGCCCGAGGGCCTCCTCGACGCGGAAGCCCAAGCGCTCTGCGCCTTCCGGGGTGATCTGGAGGATGCGCCCCTCCCAATCCAACCGCCACGCCATGCTGCCCATTCCCCTTCACTCTACGCCCGTTACGAGTGGGACATACGTCCCCCCCGTGTAACCCCGCTGTAAGCCTCCAGGCGCACCCTAAACCCAGGGTGAAACGCGTCCGCACCTCGCGCCAACTGCCGCCCAAGAACCGTCCCGTCGTGCTGGCCCTGCTGTGGCGGGACACGGAGGGACGCTGGCAGGGGCGCGTCAAACGAATCGCGGACGGCAAGGAGGTGTTCGTGGAGAGTTTGGAAGCGTTGCTTCGCTGGCTCGAGACCGAAGGGAGGGTGCAATGAGGTGGTTGTGGACGGTAGGGGCTGTGCTCGCGTTCGGCGCGTGGAGTGTGGCCGCGGCCGGTGCGGACGGGGAGGCCGTGTACGCCCAGCAGTGCGCGGCCTGCCACCAGGCGACGGGAGAAGGGGTGCCCGGGGTGTTCCCGCCCTTAAAGGACAATCCTCGCCTCGCGGACCGCGCGTATCTCGCCCGGGTGATTCAGGAGGGCCTCTCAGGACCGATCGAGGTGAACGGCCAGACCTATACCGGTGCGATGCCGCCCTTTGCGAACCTCGGGGGGGCGGAGCTCGAGGCGCTGCTGGATTACCTCCAGGTGAGGTTCGGCACGGCTTCCGCTCCCGAAGCGCCTTCCCCGGCCTCCACCTTGCCCGAAGGGGACGCGGCGCGCGGCCGGGCGCTGTTTTTGGGAAGCGCGCGCTTCACGAACGGGGGCGCGGCCTGCGTCGCGTGCCACACCGCGGGGCAGGTGGGCGCCCTGGGGGGCGGGGCGCTCGGCCCGGACCTCTCGGCACTGTACCGCCGCTTCGGTGAGGCCGGCCTCTCCAGCGCCTTGAAGACCCCCGCGTTTCGCGTGATGCGCGAGACGTACCGCGACAAGCCCCTCACGGACGCGGAGGTTGCGGACCTCATCGCCTTCTTCAAGGCGGTGGACGGGGCGGAGCCCGCGCCGCAGGCCGGCCTTGCGCGCCTGTGGCAGCTCGGGCTGCTCGGGATGGGGCTGTTGCTCGCGGCGATGTACGCCTTCTGGCCGCGCCAGCGGGAAAGCCTGGCGGAACGCCTGAGGAGGAGAGCATGAAGGACTGGTGGGTCAAGGAGATCGAGTCTCCCGCGGAACGCAAGTGGGAGGAGTTCTACCGCAACCGTTTCCAGCACGACCGTCGCGTGCGCACCACCCACGGCGTGAACTGCACCGGCAGCTGCAGCTGGGAGGTGTTCGTCAAGGACGGGATCGTGACCTGGGAGCTGCAGGCCACGGACTACCCCCTGCTCGAGGAGGGCCTGCCCCCCTACGAGCCCCGGGGGTGCCAGCGCGGGATCAGTTACAGCTGGTACCTCTACAGCCCCATCCGGGTGAAGTACCCTTACGCCCGCGGGGCGCTGATCGACCTGTGGCGCGCGACCCGCAAGACCTACAAGGACCCCGTGGAGGCCTGGCGAGCCATCGTCACGGACCCCCAAAAGCGCCGGCGCTACCAGGAGGCCCGGGGCAAGGGCGGGTTCCGGCGCGCCTCCTGGGACGAGGTCCTCGAGCTGATCGCGGCCTCCGTGATCCACACCGTCAAGGAGTACGGGCCGGACCGCGTGGTGGGGTTCTCCCCGATCCCCGCGATGTCCCAGGTGAGCTACGCGGCCGGCAGCCGGTTCCTCACGCTGTTGGGCGGAGTCGCGATGAGCTTTTACGACTGGTACTGCGACCTGCCCCCCGCGAGCCCCGAGATCTGGGGGGAGCAGACCGACGTGCACGAGTCCGCGGACTGGTACAACGCGCGCTTCATCGCGGTGATGGGCTCGAACCTCAACATGACGCGCACCCCGGACACGCACTTCATCTCCGAGGTGCGGCACGCGGGCGCGAAGCTCACGGTGTTCAGCCCGGACTTCTCCCAGGTCGCGAAGTACGCGGACTGGTGGATCCCCACCCACCCCGGCCAGGACACGGCCTTCTGGCTCGCGGTGAACCACGTGATCCTCAAGGAGTTCTACGTGGAGCGCGAGGTGCCCTACTTCACGGACTACCTCAAGCGCTTCACCGACATGCCCTTCCTGGTACAGATCGAGGACGGCCGCCCCACCCGCTACCTTCGCGCGAACCGCCTCGCCGAGTACCGGGACGAAGAGCACGGGGAGTGGAAGCTCCTCATGTGGGACCGGCAGGCCGACCGGCCCCGCATGCCGCAGGGCACGATCGGGTACCGCTGGGCTCAGAAGGCCAAGGGACGCTGGAACCTCGAGCTGAAGGACGGCCGTGATGGGGCGCCGATCGACCCCCTCCTCACCTTCCAGGAAGCGCACGACGCGGTGGTGCCTGTGGAGTTCGACGACTTCACCACCGGCGAGACGCTGCGCCGCGGGGTGCCGGTGCGGTACGTGGAGACCACAGAGGGTCGCGTCGCGGTCACCACGGTCTTCGACCTCGTCATGGCCCAGTTCGGCGTGAACCGCGGTCTGCCGGGTGCGTACGCGAACGGGTACGAGGACGCCCAGGCCCCCTTCACCCCCGCGTGGCAGGAGCGGTTCACCGGGATCCACCGCGACACCGTGATCCGCTTCGCGCGCGAGTGGGCCACGAACGCGGAGAAAACCCAAGGCAAGAACCTCATCATCATCGGGGCGGGCGCGAACCACTGGTACCACAACAACCTCCTGTACCGCGCGGGCATCGTGGCCCTCATGCTCACCGGCTCAGTCGGCACCAACGGCGGGGGGCTCGCGCACTACGTGGGGCAGGAAAAACTCGTGAACCAGGCTTCCTGGAGCGCGATCGCCTTCGCGCTCGACTGGAGGATGGCCCCCCGGCAGCAGAACACCCCGAGTTTCCACTACGTGCACTCCGACCAGTGGCGGTACGAGCGCGGCTACCGGGATTACGACCGGCTGCCCGAGGCCGAGGGGCTCGAGGCCCACACGATCGACCACCAGGCGCGCGCGGTCAAGCGGGGCTGGCTTCCCTTCTTCCCGCAGTTCAACAAGAACCCCCTCGAGGTGGTGCGGGAGGCCGAACGCTCCGGCGCGAAGAGTGACGCGGAGATCGTAGAGTACGTGGTGGAGGCCTTAAAGCGCGGCGAGCTGCGCTTCGCGGTGGAGGACCCGGACGCGCCGGAGAACTGGCCGCGCGTGTGGTTCATCTGGCGGGGGAACGCGATCGGCACGAGCGCCAAGGGGCACGAGTACTTCCTGAAGCACTACCTGGGCACGCACTCCAACGCGATCGCCGAGGAGCAGGCCGAAGGCGCGGTGCACGAGGTGACCTACCGCACGCCCGCTCCCGTGGGCAAGATGGACCTCGTCGTCGACCTGAACTTCCGCATGGACACCTCGGCCCTGTACTCGGACATCGTCCTGCCCGCCGCGACCTGGTACGAGAAGGACGACCTGAACACCACCGACCTGCACACCTTCATCAACCCCATGCAGGCCGCGGTTCCGCCCGCGTGGGAGTCCAAGCCCGACTGGGAGATCTACAAGGCCCTCGCCAAGAAGGTCAGCGAGCTCGCGCGGGTGCACCTGCCCGATCCCGTGAAGGACGTGGTGATGCTGCCGCTGCAGCACGACACCCCGGACGAGCTCGCCCAGCCCGAGGTTAAGGACTGGTGGACGGGGGAGGTCGAGGCCATCCCTGGCAAGACCATGCCCAAGTTCCGCGTGGTGGAGCGCGACTACGTGAACCTCTACGAACGCATGGTCTCCCTGGGGCGCGGCGTGGAGGAGAACGGGGTGAGCGCCCACGGCCTTACCATCCCCGCGGCGGACCAGTACCGCGAGCTCCTCGAGCGCCAGCCGCGGCGCTTCAAGGGGGTTGCGCGGCCGGCGGCGGAGCCTGAGGCCGCGGAGCAGTTCTTCCTCGAGGCCGAGGCCACCTACCCCTCCCTGGAGACCGCGCGGGAGGTGGCGGAGGCCATTCTGTGGCTCGACCCCGCCTCGAACGGCGAGCTCGCCTACCGCGCGTTTGAGGTAGAGGAGAAGAAGACCGGCCTGAAGCTCACCGACCTCGCGGAGGGCCAGCGGGACGTGCGCGTGCATTTCCGGGACCTGGCCTCCCAGCCGCGGCGCGTCCTCACCACCCCCACCTGGTCCGGGATCATCAACAAAGGCCGGGCTTACAGTCCCTTCACCCTGAACCGGGAGCGGCTGGTGCCGTGGCGGACCCTCACCGGGCGGCAGCACTTCTACCTGGACCACCCCATCTACCTCGCCTGGGGCGAGCACCTGCCCACCTACAAGCCCCGCCCGGACCACACGATGCTCATGGAGACCGAACGCAGCGCCGCCGAGGCCCAGGGCCGGCTCCTCAACTACATCACCCCGCACGGCAAGTGGTCCATCCACTCCACCTACTCCGAGAACCACCGCATGATGACCCTCTCCCGCGGCGGGTACCCCGTCTGGCTGAACGACAAGGACGCCGCGGAGATGGGCATCAAGGACAACGACTGGGTGGAGCTCTTTAACGACAACGGGGTGTTCGTACAGCGCTGCATCACCTCCGCCCGCATCCCGCGCGGCACGGTCTTCGTGTACCACGCGACCGAACGCACCGTCGGCATCCCCAAATCCCCCCTGCGCCAGCGCCGCGCCGGCATGAACAACTCCATCACCCGCGCGCGCCTCAAGCCCCTCTTGATGAGCGGCGGGTACGCGCAGTTCACCTACTTCTTCAACTACTGGGGCCCCACCGGCGTGAACCGCGACACCTTCGTGTACGTGCGGCGGATTGATCCGCCGGAGTTCTAAGGAGGAGAGCGGCATGGACGTACGCGCCCACATGAGCATGCTGTTCCACCTGGACAAGTGCATCGGGTGCCACACCTGCAGCATCGCCTGCAAGAACCTGTGGACCGACCGCAAAGGCGCGGAGTACATGTGGTGGAACAACGTCGAGACCCGCCCGGGTATGGGCTACCCCACCGGGTGGGAGGACCAGGAGCACTACCGGGGCGGCTGGAAGCGCACGCAGCCGGGCGCGATCGAGCTGCGCTTGCACACGCGCCCCCAAGGCCTCGCGAACCTCTTCTACAACCCCGCCCTGCCCAGCCTCGAGGACTACTACGAGCCCTTCACCTTCCGTTACGAGGACCTCTTCAACGCGCCGGAATCCGACGACCAGCCCACCGCCCGGCCCGTCTCGATGATCACCGGGGAGCCCATCCAGATCGAGGCCGGCCCTAACTGGGACGACGACCTCTCCGGCTCCAACCTCTACGCCAAGAACGACCCCAACCTCAAGGGCCTTCCCGCGGAGGTGCAGGCCCAGCTCCACGAGATCGAGCGGGTGGTGATGAACTACCTGCCCCGCATCTGCAACCACTGCTTGAACCCCGCGTGCGTCGCGGCCTGCCCCTCCGGCGCGATCTACAAGCGCGCCGAGGATGGGGTGGTTTTGGTCAACGAGAACAAGTGCAAGGCCTGGCGCATGTGCGTCGCCGCCTGCCCCTACAAGAAGGTCTACTACAACTGGGCCACCGGGAAGAGCGAGAAATGCATCCTCTGCTTCCCCCGCCTCGAGACCGGCCAGGCCCCCGCGTGCGCGCACTCCTGCGTGGGCCGCATCCGGTACATGGGGGTGCTCCTCTACGACGCGGACCGCATCCCCGAGGCCGCGACCGTCCCGGACGACGAGCTCGTGGACGCGCAGCTCGAGGCCATCCTGGACCCCTTCGACCCCGAGGTGATCGCCGCGGCCCGCGCGAACGGGATCGACGACGCTTGGATCGAGGCCGCGCAGCGCTCCCCCGTGTACCACTTCCTCAAGACCTGGGGGCTCGCGTTGCCCCTGCACCCCGAGTACCGCACGATGGCCATGATGTTCTACATCCCCCCGCTCTCCCCGGTGGTGAGCGTGGTGGAGCAAGGCCTCGTCAAGCTCGACCTGCCCCCCGAGCGCGTGGACTTCGAGCTCTTCCACCGCCTCGACACGGCCCGCATGCCCCTCGAGTACCTCGCGAACCTCTTCGCCGCGGGGGACGCGGAGCGCATCCGCCGCATCCTGCGCAAGATGCTCGCCGTGCGCATCTACAAGCGCCGTGAGAGCGTGGACGGCGCGGTGGACGCCGCAACCCTCGAGCTCGTTCGGGAGGCGGGCCTCTCCCCGGAGGCGGTCGAGGCCATCTACCGCCTCACCACCCAACCCACCCTCGAGGAGCGGTTCGTCCTGCCCCCCTACCACCGCGAGCAGGCCATCGAGGCCTGGAACGACCCCCTCGAGCACAAGGGCACGACCGGCCTCGGCTTCCTCCAGCCCCCTAAGCGAGGTGAGTGATGCACGCCCTCGAGGTCCTGGCGGACGCCCTGACCTACCCCGCACCGGGCCGGCTCGAGGCCCTCACGCGCGCGGCCGTCCGGCTCCCCAAAGGCCCGGTGCGGCGGGGCCTCGAGCGCTTCCTGGCCCGCATCGAGACCCTCTCGCTCGCAGGGTGGGAGGAGTGCTTCACCCGCACGCTCGACCTCACCCCGATCGTCGTGCCGTACGTAGGGTACGTGATCTACGGTGAGAGTTACCAGCGCGGCGCGTTCATGGCGGCCTTGAAGCGCGCCATGGAAGCGGCAGGCGTGGAGCTTGAAGGAGAGCTGCCCGACCACCTGGTGCCCGTGCTGCGCTACCTGGCCGTGGCGCAGCACCCCCTGCCGGATCTGGTGGAGGTCCTGCCGCGCGCCGTGCAGCAGATGGAGCGCACCCTCGCCACGCTGGACCCAACCAACCCGTACCGGCCCCTCCTGGAGGCCGTGCGGCACGCGGTGGCCTCGCTGGAGGCGGTTAAGCAAGGAGGTGAGCGATGAACTGGAACACCCTGCTCTTCCTGGTCTTCCCGTACGTGGCCCTGGTCCTCGCGGTCACGGTCACGGTGTACCGCGCCGTGTACCGGCCCTTTTCGATCTCCGCGCTTTCCTCGCAGCTTCTGGAGCGCAAGCAACTGTACTGGGGCTCGATCCCCTTCCACTGGGGGGTGGTCCTGATCCTCCTGGGCCACCTGCTCGCGCTGCTCGTACCGAGGAGCATCCTGTGGTGGAACGCGGTGCCCGCGCGGTTGTACCTGCTCGAGGCGACCGGCCTGGCCCTCGCCTTGTGGGCCACGCTGGGCGTGCTGGTCCTCCTGTACCGGCGGGTGACGCACCCCCGAGTGCGGGCGGTGACCACGCCGATGGACCTGGTGGTGTTGGTGCTCCTCCTCGTGCAGCTGTTGAGCGGGGTGGCCGTCGCGACGGTTTACCGCTTCGGCTCGTACTGGGGACCTGAGGTCTTCACCCCGTACCTGTGGTCTATCCTCACGCTCACGCCCCGGCCGGAACTCGTTCAGGACCTGCCGTGGGTGGTGCAGCTGCACGCCTTTAACTTCTTCGTGCTGCTCGCGGTCTTCCCGTTCTCCCGGCTGGTGCACATCATCACCGTGCCCCTCGGGTACCTCATCCGGCCCTGGCAGGTGGTGATCTGGGTGCGCCGCACTCGGTTTCCTCAAGTGTAAGGAGGTCACGTGATGAATCCTGTGGGAGTCAAGCCGTCGGTGCGTGGAACGCCTACCCTTGGCCTTTGGTCCGCGACCCTCGGGTTCTTCGTGGGGTTCGCTGCGGTGGCGCTCTTCGGTCCTACGGCCAAGCAGTTCAGCGACCTGATGAACCTCTCTCCGGCGCAGGTGGGGCTCTTGGTGGCGATCCCTTCACTCTCCGGCTCTCTCCTGCGCATTCCCTTCTCCGCGTGGGTGGACACCACCGGGGGGCGCAAGCCCTTCCTGGTCCTCCTCGGGCTTTCGGTCGTAGGGATGGCCGGGTTGGCGTACCTCGTGAACGCCTACTACCCCGAGCACCTCAGCCGCGGCATGTACCCCCTCCTGCTCCTCCTGGGGGTGCTTTCCGGAGCGGGCATCGCCACCTTCTCGGTGGGGATCAGCCAAGTGGCCTACTGGTTCCCGCAATCCCGCCAGGGGTTCGCGCTCGGGACGTACGCCGGCGTGGGCAACCTGGCGCCCGGCCTCTTCTCCTTCCTGCTCCCGGTCGCGCTCAGCGCGTGGGGCCTTGCGGTCGCCTACCTGGCGTGGCTGGCTTTCCTGGTGGTGGGGACCCTGCTGTACTACCTGTGGGCGCAAAACGCCCCGTACTTCCAGCTTCGGGACCGCGGCGTAACCCCCGCCGAGGCCCAGGCGCAGGCGCGCGCGCTCGGACAGGAGCTGTTCCCCGCCGGGAGCATCCGGGAGACGCTCGTGATCGCCGCGCGGGTCTGGAAGACCTGGGTGCTGGTGGCCTTGTACTTCACCACCTTCGGGGGATTCCTCGCCCTCACGGCTTGGCTTCCCACCTACTGGCAAAACTACATGGAGATGCCCCTCGTCACCGCGGGTGGACTCACGGCCCTGTACTCCATCCTAGCTTCGGCGATCCGCGTGTTCGGGGGGAGCCTGGCGGACCGGATCGGCGGGGAGAACACGGCGGCGCTCTCCCTGGCTACCCTCCTCGTGGGGAGTGGGTTTATGATGGGAGCACAAAGCCCCGCACCCGCCGTTTTGGGAGAGGTCCTCATGGCCATCGGGATGGGCATTAACAATGCGGCGGTCTTTAAACTGGTCCCGAAAGAAGTCCCACAAGCGGTGGGCGGCGCCTCGGGATGGGTCGGCGGGCTAGGCGCGTTCGGGGGGTTCGCCATCCCCCCGGTGATGGCCTACTTCGTGGGTCTCTCCGGAACGGCGGGGTACGCCCAGGGCTTCCTGGTCTTCGTCGTCCTCTCTCTGATCTCGCTGGCTCTGGTCTATCTCCTAAAGCGCACCGCCCAGACGCACCCCGCCCCCACCCGCTAGCACCCCCACCTGGAAAGGAGGCCGTATGTCCTTCCCGGAAGCGTACCAGAACCTGCGCGCGCGCTACCCCGACCTCGCCGCGGCGTACGACGCCCTCGGGGACGCCGCCCACCAGGCCGGCCCCCTCCCCGAACGCGAGCGCCGCCTCGTCAAACTCGCCCTCGCGATCGGCGCGGGCCTCGAAGGCGCGGTGCACAGCCACACCCGCAAGGCCCTCGAGGCCGGCCTCACCCCGGACGAGCTCCGCCACGCGGCCCTCCTCGCCGTGACCACGCTGGGCCTCCCCGCGGCGGTCCGCGCGTTGAGCTGGGTGGAGGACGAACTCCCGTAAACGCACTGGGCCGCCCCCGCGGCCCGGTATTACGCCGGCACGCCCGGCGCGATCCCCGCCCGCACCGCGAACAACGCGGCCTGCGTGCGGTTCTGGGCCCCGAGTTTCGCGAAGACCTCCGAAAGCCGGTTGCGCACCGTCTTCTCCGAAAGCCCCAGCGCGTCCGCGATCTCCTGGTTAGAGCACCCCTGCGCCAAAAGCTGCAGGATCTCCAACTCCCGCGCCGCAAGCCGCGCCGCGCGCCGCGCCCAGACCGCCCGCTGGCCGGCCTCGAGCTCCTGCACGATCGCCGCGGCGCGCGCCGCGTCCAACAGCCGCTCCCCGCGCCGCACCCGCCGGATCACCTGGAGGAGCGCGCCGAGGTCCGCGCGTTTCTCCACGAACGCCGCCGCGCCCGCCTCGTAGGCCTGACGCACCTCCCGGGCCTCCGGTTGCGCGGAGAACACCACCACCCGCACCTCAGGACGCGCCCGGCGCACCTCCCCCACCACCACGAACGCGTCCACGTCCTCCAAGCGCGTATCCACCAGGAACACGTCCGGCCGCGTCTCGAGCACGGCGCGCAGCGCCTCCCGACCGCGCGTGTACGCCCCGGTCACGCGCAGGTCCGCCTCGGTCTCGAGCAGCCTCGAAAGCCCCTGGCACAACAAGGTGCAGCTATCGGCCACCACGATGCGGGTCATACGTCCCTCCCTTCAGGTAAAGCATGCCCGCGCCGGGTGGCCCCCCGCATCCGAAAAACGGCCGACGCGGTGTCCGAAAAACTCCTACCTACGGGTACGCCGCGCGCTCCTCGTCCCGGAAATGCCCCTCCAGCACGGTCACGAGCTGCTCCACCCACGCCCGGGCCTCCGGGTGGTTCGGCCGCTGCTCGATCCGCTCGAGAAGCCGATCGATCAAGGCGTGCTCCTGCTCCATCAGTTCCCGCGTGGCCGCGTCCAAACCCCGGAACACCGTGGCCTCCTCGTACCGCGAGTGCGCCGCGAGCGCGTCCTTAAACGCCACGAGCACCTCCGGGTCCGGAAGCTTCCGGGCCAGCTCGAGCAACGCCCGGTGCTCCGCGCGCAGCCGCCGCACCTCCCGGCCCGCGAGCACCACCCAGAACGCCGCGCCCTCCGGGCCCGCCGTAAGCGCGACCGGCGCCTCCCCCGTGAGGTGCGCGGCCTCCCCAGCCCCAAGCTCGAGGCGCGCCCCGCCTTGCTCGAGCACCAGCCGGCCCTCCGCGAGGAGCACGAACACCTCCGCGCCCCGGTGGTCGTGCGGCGGGATCCGCGCGTGGGGCTCGAGCCGCTTCCGTACGATCTTGCCGGCCTCGCCCTGCCACAACAGTCCGCTAGGTTTAAGCTTCCGCATACCCCTATGCTACCTGAACGGCCGGGCGTTTAGGCCCGGCCGTAGGGGAGGGAAGACGCCGCGGATCACGCACCCAAGCGGTACCCCGCGGCGGTGCACAGCACCATGACCAGCCCGAACGCGACCTGGGTCCACCCCACGACCCGCGCGGGCACCGGCGGGCGCCGAAGCGCGAGGAGGGCGTACCCCCCGAGCGCCGCGCCTGCCGCGACGGAAAGCCACGGCACGAGCCCCACGGCCGCCGCGAGCCCTAGCGCGAGCACCCCCGCGCCCTGCGCGGCGAGCGCTCCAGTGCTCCGGGCGGCCTGGCCCCGCGCGCGCCGCACCTGCACGCGCGCGAACCCGATCGCCATGCCGGCGCGCACCGCGAGGACCAGCCACGCGCCCAGCGCGACCCCCGCCGCGCCGCCCCCCGCGAGCACGATCGCCGCCGCGACCGCGCCCATCGCCGCGGCGCCCGCGAGCTCCGGGACGAGGTGCCGCCCCCGGTTCCGGGCCTCGAACGCGAGCTGCACCAAAGCGAGCGGCGCCGCCAGGAGGAGCGGGCCCCAAAACGGCGCGGCCGCGGCCGCCACCGCCACGCTCAGCCCGGCGAGCGCGAGGCCGAGGTACGCGAGCGCCGCCCGCTCGGCGAGCGGCGTGCGGGGAAAACGCTTGCCCTTCCGGTAATCGGCCAGCACCATCCGGAGCGGGGTGCGCGCGAGGAAGGCGAACAAGGCCGCCACCCCGAGCCCCGCGCCTGCCAGGCTCGGGGCCACGAGGAGCCCGAGCACCACCGGCTCGAGGGTCAACCCCCACCCGCCGTGCTCGGCGGGGAGCAGCACGGTCTTGAGCGGTACCCGTGGAGCTTGCGTTGCCACCTCGCACCTCCTCGCCCCGAGCCTACGCCCGCCCGGCGGGGTGGGCCATGACCCAGGTCAACCCTATTCTGCGCGGGACCTGCCGGGACGCGTGTCCTTGCTCTCCGCCTGGCCGGGCGCCGCGGCGCGTCCTGGCTCGAGCCCCGGCCCTGGCGGAACGCGGCAGTGATCAGCGCGCTCGTCATGAGCGGGATCCTGGTCTACCTCACCGTGGACTCCCGCAACCAGATCCGGGAGGGCAGCGCGCGTGCCGGCCTACACCGCGATCAACCACGAGATCCAGTACGCCTACAAGAACGACGACCCCGCAAAAAGCGCCCAGCTCTGCGCCATCCGCAAAACCACCCTCACCCTCGAACGCTGCCGGGAAGTCCCCGGCGCCCAGGACGTCCGCGCCCGCCTCGTCCAACCCGAGTTCAACAAGGACGGCACCGAGGTCTGGGTCTCCGCCTGGACCGACCGCCTCACCCCCGGCTTCGCCGTGATCTACGACGCCACCACCCGCGAGGAAAAACCCGCATCACCGGAGAGTGGGTCCTCTCCCCGCTCGGCAAGTTCAACACCTACAACACCACGCACTACATCTACTAACGCCCAGCCACTCCGAACACCACGCCACGGGCCCCGTCCCGTAGCGTGTATGCCTCACCCCCGGTTCTTCACCTCAAAGGCGAAGGATGCCGTCAAAAGGCGTAGCCCCCAAAGCCCCGCCGCAACCCCTCCCCCCGGATACCGCCAGAGAGCCCCAGAAGACGGTCGTACACCCCCGCCGCGACCCCGAACGCGAGCGCCGACCGTGACGTTTGTCCCTCACCCCTCCCGGTTAAACTGAAAGCATGCTACGCGAAACCCAGGTCCGCCAAATCCGACGCCGGCGGTACCTGCGCCTCGCCGCCCTCCACGCCGGCCCCATGGGGCCCGCCCTCATCGGGCACCCCGAACTCGGCCCCCAGTACCCCAAGACCTACGCGCGCTGCCCCGGATTCCCCAAACTCGCCTGCGCCCAAACCGGCGGCACCCCCCGCGTCTGCCTCCCCCGACGCTTCCAACACATGGCGCGCCTCACCGAAAAAGGCGGCCCCCGCCGCCGCGCCCAACAACACGCCTACCTCAAAAACGAACTCATCCCCTGCATCCAAGGCCTCCTCAACTACTACCCCCCCAACTGGCGGCCCGTCCTCGAGTACACCCTCCACCAGCTCGAGGAAGACCTCGCCTACCTCGAGGGCCGCGCCGTCTACCGCCCCGAGACCGCCTAACCCCCCACCAGCTCCCGCAACGCCTCCGGCCGCACCACCCACACCCGCCGCGCCTCGAGGCGCACCCACCCCGCCCGGTAAAACTGCCCTAACTTCCGGCTCACGATCTCCGGCACCGTCGCTAAAAACGCCGCGAGCTCCGCGTTCGTGGGCAGCACGAACCCCTGCCCCTCCCGCTCCAGCCGCCCCAACAAGTACTCCGCAAGCCGCGCCCCCACCTCCCGGAACACCACCCGATCCAACAACCGCACGAGCTCCCCCTGCCGCCGCGCCAAGTACCGGATCAACGCGCGCGCCACCGGCGGCCGCCGATCCACCAGCTCATAAAACGCCCCGCGCGGCACCTCCACCACCACCGCCGGCGTCATCGCCTCCGCCGACGCCGGGTAAAACGGCCGCTCCAAAAACACCGCGACCTCCGCCAGCACCCGGTACGGCCCCTCCACATGCAGCACCAGCTGCCGCCGCCCCCCCGGATCCATCTTGAACACCCTCACCGCCCCGCGCGCCACCACGAACAACCGCTCGACCGGATCCCCCTCCAAAAACAACACCTCCCCGGCCGCCAAGCGCCGAAGCCGCGCGAGCCGCGCGAGCGCCTCGAGGTCCTCCCCCCCCAACTCCTGAAACACCGGAGTGCGCGCCAGCACCGCCTCAACCCGCACCGTCACGCCCCCAGTCTCCCCCAAGCCCAAAAGGACATATGTCCAAAACCCCCCCTCCGGTATACTCGAGGACGGGAGGTTAGCCATGAAACGAGTGCTCGTGGGCCTAGCCCTGCTCCTCAGCCTAGGGTTCGCGGCCGGAGACGCCCTCTACCAGCAGAACTGTGCCTCCTGCCACGGACAAGACGGCACCGGAACCCCCAACTTCGCCCCGCCCCTCGCCGCCACCCTGCCCGCCCTCCTCCAAACCGAGGACGGCCGAGCCTACCTCGCGAGCGTCGTTCTCTGGGGCCTCCAAGGCCAGATCAAAGTCAACGACCAGACCTACAACGCCCCCATGCCCCCCTTTGGCCGCCTCACCGACGCCGAGATCGCCGAGATCCTCAACTACATCCTCACCGCCTGGGGCAACGACGCCCTCCTCCCCGAAGGCTTCACGCCCTACACCGCCGACGAGATCGCCGAACTCCGCAAAACCCAGCTCACGCCCCAAGACGTCCTGAAGCAACGCCCGAACCCCTAAACGCTAGCCTCACCACGCATCCCGAACCGCGCCCGGGAGTCTCCCTCCCGGGCGCCCCCAATTAAAATAAAAACCGGGCCGCGCCCGGCCCACCCCAACCCCCATACCCGAACGGAGGAGCCGAACCATGCACGCCCTCAAACTCCAACCCCAACCCGTCCCCCGCATCTGGGGCGGCACCCGACTCCCCACCCTCCTCAACCTCAAGACCCAAGAACCCATCGGCGAAGCCTGGCTCGCCTACGAAACCAACCGCGTCGCGGAAGGCCCCCACGCCGGCCGCACCATCAAAGACCTCCTCCCCGAACTCGGCCCCGCCTTCCTCGGCCCCACCCCCCACGCTAAGTACGGCCTCGACCTCCCCCTCCTCGTCAAACTCATCGACACCGCGGACTGGCTCAGCGTCCAAGTCCACCCCGACGACCACTACGCCCACACCCACGAAGCCCACACCGGCTACCACGGCAAAACCGAAGCCTGGTACATCCTCGACGCCACCCCAGGCGCCGAGATCATCTACGGCCTCGAGCGCCCCACCCCCCGCGAAACCCTCGCCCAAGCCGCCCAGGACGGCAGCATCTGGAACCTCCTCCACCGCGAAACCGTCCACCCCCACCAACTCATCTACACCCCCGCCGGCACCATCCACGCCCTCGGCCCCGGCCTCCTCCTCTACGAAATCCAACAAAAATCCGACCTCACCTACCGCCTCTACGACTACGGCCGCGGCCGCGAACTCCACCTCGAAAAAGCCCTCGACGTCGCCCGCCTCGAGCCCACCCCCATCCCCCAGTTCACCCCCCGCAAGGAAGGCCCCGCCGAACTCCTCCTCGCCACCCCCGCCTTCACCCTCCGCCGCTACACCCTCACCACCCCCACCCGCGTCCACACCCCCCCCGAAAGCTTCGCCCTCTACACCCGCATCCAAGGCGAACCCCTCGGCGAAACCCTCCTCGTCGGCGCGGGACAAAGCGTCACCCTAGGGCCCGGCGTGTGGCTCGGCGCGGCGATGGCGTAACCCACCCGTCACGCGAAAACCCAGCAGCGCGTGCTAGCATCCGTACGGGAAGGTATGACGCGCGTTTCGCTCCGCATGCGCACTTGGTGGCGCTGGTCCCGGGACCCCACCCGCCGCTGGCTCTGGTACCTAGCGGCGGCCCTCGTGTACGTTGCGGTGACCATCCTCCCCCTACCGGGCTTCACGCCCGACGGGCAACGCGCCCTCGCGGTCTTCGCGGTCGCGGCGTTCCTCTGGGGCACGAACACCCTCCCCCTCGCGGTCACCGGCCTCATCACCCTGCTCCTCCTGCCCCTCACCGGCGCTTTTGACCACCAACGCACGTACGCGCACTTCGGCAGCCAAGCCCTGTTCTTCATCCTCGGCGCCTTCATCCTCGCGAGCCCCGTCACGCGCTCCGGCCTCAGCACGCGCCTCGCCCTCCTCATCCTCCAGCGCTTCGGGCACAACCGCCCCCGCCTCCTCGCCACCCTCCTCCTCACGCCCGCCGCCCTCTCCTTCTTCATCAGCGAACACGCGGTCGCCGCGATGCTGTTCCCCATCGTGCTCGAGGTCGTGCGCGCCGCCGGCGCCAAGCCCGGGAGCCGCTTCGGCCTCGCGGCCTTCCTGGCCCTCGCCTGGGGCGCCGTCATCGGCGGCACGGCCACCCTCCTAGGCGGCGCGCGGGCCCCCCTCGCGCTCGGCGTACTGCAAAGCACCACGGGCCGCACGATCAGCTTCCTCGAGTGGACCCTCTGGGCGCTCCCCACCGTGGCCGCGCTGCTCCTTGCGGCGCTCGGGGTGCTGTGGCTCCTCGGGCGCGACGAAACCATTCACCTCACGCACGCCCGCCGTCACCTGGAGGCGCGCGTACGCACCCTCGGCCCGCCCTCCCGCCGCGAAACCCTCACCGCGAGCGTCATGCTGCTCACCGTCCTCCTCTGGGTGCTGCGCGGCGAAGCCTGGGGCCTGGACACCATCGCGCTGCTCGGCGTGGCCCTCGCCTTCCTCCTGCGCATCACCGAGTGGCGCGAGATCGAAGAGGACGTGAACTGGGGCATCTTCCTCATGTACGGCAGCGCCATCGCCCTCTCCGCCGCCCTGCGCGACACGGGCGCCGCGGAAGCCTTATCCCGGCTCGCCCTCACCTCCTGGATCGACACGCCCCTCCTGGCCTTCACCGCGATCGTCCTCCTCGCCCTCGGCCTCACCGAAGCCATGAGCAACTCCGCCGCGGTCGCCGTGCTCATGCCCCTCGCCCTCGCCCTCGCGAACGAGTACGGCCTCGACCCCCGCGCGGCCACGCTCGGCGTCGCCCTCCCCGCCGGCCTCGCGTTCATGCTGCCGGTCAGCACCCCCGCGATCGCCATCGTGGTGGGCAGCGGGTACGTACGCCCCCTCGAAGCCTTCCGGCACGGCGCCCGCCTCAAGATCCTAGGCCTCGCCGCGTTCCTCCTCACCAGCTGGGCCTACTGGCCCCTCGTAGGGCTAGGACTGGGAGGCTAGATGCAAAGCACGATCCGGCTCATCCTCACGAACCCCTACGCGTACACGCGCGGCCTCGAGCGCGCCCTCCAAGAAGCCCACACCGCGCACCGCGCCCTCTACGCGGTCTTCGTGATCGACCCCCAAACCCTCGAAACCCTCGTGAACGACCTCAGCGCCATGGGCTGGCTCGGAGCCAGCTCCCGCCAACACATCGCGCACGCCCTCCACGAAGGGTACCGCCTCCTCGCGCAGGACACCCTCCAAACCGTGCAAGCCCACGCCCAAACGCACGGCATCCCCGTAGAGACGGAGGTGGTGGAAGCCCCCATAAGCGAGTACTTGGCGCGCCTTCCCACGCACGAGCCCGTCCTGGTCAGCGCCACCTCCAAACCCACTCAAGCCCTCACCCCGAACATCACGTGGATCCAGGAGGCGTAACCCCTCCCCGGCATTGCCGCCACCCCCAAGGGCACCTATACTCGTACATGGACGCTGACCGAGCGTATCGCTGGAGGTTATGGTGCTGGATATCCAACCGAAACCGACCGGACTGATCCCTCCCCACGGAGGCCGCCTCATCAACCGTGTCGCCACCGGTCCCGAACGCGAACACCTCCTCGAGCACGCCCAAACCCTGCCCGCCCTCGAGCTCACCCCCCGCTCCCTGGCGGACCTCGAGTGCATCGCAACCGGCGTGTACTCGCCCCTGGTGGGCTTCATGGGCGAGGCGGACTACCAAAGCGTCGTGGCCGACATGCGTCTCGCCAACGGTCTTCCCTGGTCCATCCCGGTCACGCTGCCCGCCCCCGAGTCCTTCGCAAAGACCCTGCGCCTGGACGCCGAGATCACCCTCACCTGGAAGGACCGGCCCCTCGCGGTCCTGACCGTCACCGACATCTACCGGCCGGACAAGAGCGAGGAAGCGCGCCAGGTCTACCGCACGGACGACCCAGCTCACCCCGGGGTCGCGGCGCTTTTCGCGAGCGGCCCCGTTTACCTCGGCGGTCCAATCTGGCTTGTGAACCCCATCCCCCACAAGAACTTTTTGCGCTACCGCCTGACCCCCGCCGAGACCCGGGCCGAATTCGCCCGCCGGGGCTGGCGCACCGTGGTGGCTTTCCAGACCCGTAACCCCATCCACCGCGCGCACGAGTACCTGCAAAAGGTAGCGCTCGAGATGGTGGACGGCCTTTTCGTGAACCCGCTCGTGGGCGCGACCAAGGCCGACGATGTGCCCGCCGAGGTGCGCATGCGCACCTACGAGGTGATCCTCTCCAAGTACTACCCCGCGGACCGCGTGCTGCTCGGGGTGTTCCCCGCCGCCATGCGGTACGCCGGCCCCCGCGAAGCCATCCTGCACGCCATCGCCCGCAAGAACTACGGGTGCACGCACTTCATCGTGGGGCGCGACCACGCTGGGGTCGGCGATTACTACGGCACCTACGACGCGCAAAAGATCTTCGACGCGTTCACTCCCGAAGAGCTCGGCATCACCCCCCTCAAGTTCGAGCACGCCTTCTACTGCAAGGCCTGCGGCCAGATGGCCACGACCAAGACCTGCCCGCACGACAAGGAGGCCCGCGTGCACCTTTCGGGCACCAAGGTGCGGGAGATGCTGCGCCGCGGCGAGATGCCCCCGCCGGAGTTCACCCGGCCGGAGGTCGCGGAGATCCTGATCCGCGCGTACCGTGACGCACTTGGCACGAGCCACGGCGAGGCGTGACTACACTAGGGAACAGGGTGCTTGATGACGCGCCCTTACAGCGCGGACTCGAAAAAGGAGGAACACCGTGAGCGTTGAGCAGCGTGGCGTCACTGTCTGGTTCACCGGCCTCTCCGGAGCAGGCAAAACCACCCTCGCCCGCGCGATCTACGACGAACTCAAGCGGCGCGGCCACCGGGTGGAGATCCTCGACGGCGACGTGGTGCGCCAGTACCTCACCAAAGGCCTGGGTTTTAGCAAAGAGGACCGCGACGAGAACATCCGCCGCATCGGGTTCGTCGCGCACCTCCTCACCCGCAACGGCGTGATCGTCCTGGTCTCCGCGATCTCCCCTTACCGCGCAACGCGGGAGGAGGTCCGGCGAAACATCGGGGACTTCATCGAGGTCTACGTGAACGCGCCCCTCGAGGTGTGCGAAGCACGGGACGTGAAGGGCCTTTATAAAAAGGCGCGGGCAGGGGAGATCAAGAACTTCACCGGGATCGACGACCCCTACGAGCCGCCCGTGAACCCGGAGGTGGAGTGCCGCACGGACTTGGAGAGCGTTGAGGAGAGCGTGGCTAAGGTTTTGGGGAAGCTCGAGGAACTCGGGTACCTGCGGCCGACAGTTGGCCAAGGAGCCTAGCGTGGTCACGGTATGCTGAAAGCCCTGCCCCGATTCCTGACCCGTCTGAAGCAACAAGACATGCTTGCCACCTTGGCGCGAGGTGCAGGGATCGCTTTTGTGCTTCAAGCGTCGGGAACGGGGCTCAAGTACCTAACACAAGTGCTCCTCGCCCGCTGGATGGGTGCTGCGGAGTACGGTGTTTACGCTTACGCCTTCACCTGGGCGAACCTGTTATCCGTGTTGGCTACGCTGGGGTTCACGACGGGTTCCCTTCGCTTTGTTCCGGAGTACCTCGCGAAGGAAGACTGGGCGCACCTCAGGGGCTTTATCCGGCGAGTAAGGCAGCTGGTGCTACTTGCGGGTCTCTTACTTGCCGCCGTAGGGGGGGGGATCCTGATCCTGCTTCATTCCCCCCAAATGAACACAACGGCCCTGCTGCTAGGGATGGCGCTCGTGCCCCTGCTCGCCTTGGTTAGTGTACAGAGGGAGATGGTACGCGGCACGCGACGGATCGCCCTAGCGTACGCCCCCCCCATGGTGCTTCAGCCCGTATTAGTGCTCGTCGCGGCCTTCTTGATGCTGAGCTCGCTTGGAGGCTTGACGGGCGTAGCAGCGCTTAGTGCTTTTGCGCTTGCGCTCCTGATTGTCTTGGGAGTGCAGGGCTGGGGGCTTGTGCAAACGCTTCCGCAAGAAGCGGTTTCGATGCCCCCCAGATACGAAACCGCCAGATGGTGGCGGGTATCCTTCCCGCTCTTGCTGGTTTCAGGATCGCTTATCGTCCTTAACCAGGCGGATATTTTGATGATCGGTATCTTCCTTGGCCCTAAAGAGGCCGGCATCTACATGGCGGCAACAAAAACAGCAGCCCTGGTGAGCTTCGTATTGGTCGCAGTGAATGCGATCGTGGCACCAATGATTTCTGAGCTTCATACGAAAGGAGACCGCGAGGAATTGCAGAGGATGGTGAGTGCCGCGGTTCGCTGGATGTTCTGGCCGTCGCTGAGCGTGACGTTGGGCTTACTCCTCTTAGGAAGAGTAGTCCTGGGCCTCTTTGGAACAGAGTTTCCTATGGGATACTCAGCGCTCGTACTACTCGCGCTGGGGCAGCTTGTCAATGCGAGTGTGGGGCCGGTAGGGTACCTAATGAGCCTTACGGGGCACCAGGACCTCAGCGCATGGGTGTATGGCTTGAGCGCTTTGGTGAACATCGGCCTTAATGCTCTATTGATCCCGATATGGGGCTTGATAGGTGCTGCTTTAGCAACGATGGCTGCAATGGTGTTGTGGAATGCATGGCTTTATGTGTTGGTCTATCGCTTTTTAGGCTTGGATGTATTTTTTCTTTCTTTCCGGTAAATCGATAATGGAGGTGTGCTGTGGGTGCAGAAAAAGTAAAAGTCGTTTTCATAGGAGGGTACGGGCGTAGTGGAAGCACGCTACTTGATCGTGTGCTTGGACAACATAAAGGGTTTTGCTCAATAGGTGAGTTGAGGTATCTTTGGGAGCGCGGTTTGCTTGAAAATAGATTGTGCGGGTGCGGGGATCCGGTTGCGCAGTGCAGCTTATGGACTTCTGTCCTGGAGGAGGTGTTTTCCGAGTGTGATGAGAAACCTAAGTTCGAAGAAATTGCTGCCTTACAAAAGGCAGTAGATCGAATTCGATATATCCCTTTAATGATTTGGCCTAACTTGAGGAGAAAAACGTTTAATGATATACTCGAAAAGTATCTAAACTTGTTGTATAAAGTTTATCTTTCGATAAAGAAAGTTACAGGATGTGAGGTTATTGTCGATTCCAGTAAGGACCCTTCTCATGGATTTATTTTGAGCTTGATGAAGGAAATCGATTTAAGGATCGTACATTTGGTTCGTGATAGTCGAGCCGTTGCCCATTCTTGGCAACGGAAAAAGCGTAATTGGGAGATAAAGGATAGGATAGCGTATATGCGTACATTACATCCTCTAGAAAGTGCTTTAATGTGGGAAACTTCTAATATTCTAATGGAATTTTTAGCTCATAGGATAGATTACTATGTGAAAGTTCGGTATGAGGATTTAATTAAGAACCCTAAGGGAACTATAAGCTGGTTACTGAGAGAACTTGGCCTTCATACCCGCGATCTTGATTATATTAGTGACTCAATGGTTAACTTGAGTAGGCAAACCCATAATATTTCTGGCAATCCCTCAAAATTTGCTAAAGGAGAAGTCCAGCTTCGCTTAGATAGAGAATGGATTACTGCATTGCCACTACGCTATAAAGCACTGGTCACAATAGTAACCTTCCCCTTGTTATACCGATATGGATATTTCTCTCGGTGGGAGGGGTAACGATGGCAAAAATATCTAGGGGAACTGTAGTAATTATTTCTTCCGTTCCTTGGCATTTTACATGGCAACGTCATCATGATATAGCTAAGGGGCTTAGTGAGCGTGGATATGAGATTATTTTTGTAGATCCTATGCCTAAACGTTTGCCTAGGCTTTCTGAATGGAAACGAGTTTTGGGGCGTGTATTGGGAAAGTCTAATCTGGGAGGAGTCTTTACTCAGGAAGTACCCGATGGAATACGAGTTATATCTCCTAAAGTATTGCCGGAGCTTAAAGGAAAAATATGGTATTGGTTGCGATGGTTTAATAGTATGTTATTTATTCCGAAATTAGCTCGACTTATTCGTTCCTATGCAAAAGAACCGGTAATTGTTATCAATTACTTACCCATCCGAAGTAGTTTAGCCCTTCAAAGGATGTTGAGACCAACATTTAGTATTTATGATTGTGTATTGGATTGGGATAAGATTCTCTCTGCTAGGAATTCTTTAGTCATTGAGCATGAATTAATTGGCACTGTAGATCTTGCCTTGGCCGACTCTCCCTATCTTTATGAAAAGATAAAAGCGATGGCGCCTAGCGAGAAAAAGGTAGAAAGGTTATTACCTGGGGTCCATTTTGATGATTTTAGCGATATTCGGAACTTTTCTTGTAATAGGAAAGAGGAAGGGAGGATACGTGCCTGCTATTTTGGTGCGATAGGCCCTCATCTAGACATTAATCTGCTTAATTTAGTTGCTGATCACTATGAACTTTATTTGATCGGTCCGATTGAAAATAGATTACCATCTAGTTTAAAAAGCAATCCTAATGTCAAGATAATTCCTCCAGTTGCCTACAAGGATTTAATCGACGTACTAAAAGCCGTCGATGTTTTACTTTTGCCGTATAACCCCAATTTCCCTGGTGCCCATGCTACTATCCCAGCAAAAACATTCCAGTGCCTGGCAACGGGAAAACCCACGGTAGTTTTTGGCCTAGAAGCATTGCGTGAATTTGATGATGTTTTCTATATCGCTAATAATCATGAAGAATTCATTCAGATGATTAAATTGTCTATAAGAGATTGGGGAAATCGTAGATCTAAGGCGTTGCAATTAGCAAAGCGCCAAGATTGGAAAGAACTGATAGCATTCCTGGAATCTCAATGGCTATCATTAGTTGGGGGACCAAGGAGCTAGGAGGGACTATGGCTTCTGTAACCACACAGCAAGTTGAGAAGGGGAGCCACAAGTCTTCCTTTGTGCTAAGATTAGCTTTGTACTTTATACTTCTCACCCCGCTGTGGTGGTTTTTGGGAATTGAGCAGTTTATTTGGCCGATCCTTGGCGCTTTCTTGCTTGTTTTGCAACGTAGAATATTAGTCTTTAGTCCAATAAAGTTTCTAATAGCATTAATATCTATACAGATATTTTCAATAGCACTTATAGAAGAGTCTATTAGGTATTATACTTACGGAAGGCAATTGCTAACATCTATAGGATCAGTACTTTTTCTAACCGTGGTAACTTCTTCTATCAAGAGTTTCGACGACATTCGTTTTCTAATTAGAGGAATCTCCTTGTTTTTTACTGTGGCTGGGTTTCTGGGTATTTTTGCCATTACTGGATTTTGGAATGGCTACTTCCTTGCGCCAATAGAAATGTTCTTACCTGAATCTGTTCAATCCACCTCCTACGGAGAGCGTATAGTATTTAAGTATCTCGGGCAGCCGGGCTATTTTACCTTTATTGGTGAATATATAAGGGTAAGTAGCCTGTGGCTATATCCCACTACTTATGCGATGGCTATAGTGGCTTTTTTTCCCCTTTCACTTTGGGCGATGCAGGCTGATAAGCCACGATATCGATCCTTGCATATTTTAGCTATTATATTAATGTTCATTAATTTAGTCTTTACGACAGGAAGGATGGCCATGCTAGGGCTTTTGTTGGGGGGAGTATATTTTATGTTTTCGCAAAAGCGGTTCTTTTGGATTTCTGTGGTAGCTGTAGGATTCGTACCTATATTATTCTCAATTCTTGAGGGTTCCCATTTGAACTCCATAGGTAATGTAATTTCGTCTCTTGTCGTGGCTCGCGGAGAAGGTAGTTTTATCGACCGAGTACGTATATATAGAGCTACTTTTGAAGGATGGTTAGAGCGCCCCGTGTTAGGCTGGGGTACCGAGCAAGACATAGAAGGGTTTGCTTACCCAGCTGGATCGCATAGCTTTTGGGGGGGAACACTATATAAATACGGACTTGTTGGGCTATCTATTCTTTTGCTTGCTTTATGGAAAACTTGGCGTTCGATTGTTTGTTCAAAGAAAAAAGCTAAAGTATTAGAACTTCGTGAGGTTTATAATATGCTTAGATTTATTCAGTGGTCTTTTATTGCCGTAGGAGTAAACGGAATTACTGACTCTTGGGACTTGGACTCTATCACGTATCTGCTCATATGGCTCATACTAGGATTAGGTATTGTAAGCAGTCGATTGATTGGAGGGAAAGCTAATGGCAAGGGTTGACCTTTTAGGAGTTGAGGTTGATCTGCTTACCATGTGTGAGTTAAACAAGAAAGTTTATGAACTTGTTTCAAAAGGAAAATGTTCAATAGTGGCTAATCATAATCTTCATAGTATTTACCTTTTTCATAGGGATAAAAAGATGAGACTTTTTTACTCTCGCGCTAGTGTAATACATATTGATGGAATGGCCCTAGTTATGTGGGGTCGGTTATTGGGACTTCCTCTACGCCCTGAACATCGCATAGCTTATATAGATTGGATTTATCCTTTAATGGAAATGGCTAGCACCCATGGTTGGCGAGTTTTTTATTTAGGTGGAGAACCGGGTGTGGCCGAATTAGCCGCAAATAAGTTAAAGGAAAAATATCCATGTCTGCAAATTAGAACGCATCATGGTTATTTCGACTGGAGTGAGTCAGATGATATTTTGAAATTAATTTCTGAGTGGTCTCCGCAATTGCTTTTGGTTGGCATGGGAATGCCTCGTCAAGAGCATTGGGTTATTGATTTTTATGAAAGAATCAGCGCAAACGTCATCTTAAATGCAGGAGCATGCTTTGACTATTTAGCCGGAGCTAAACCTACACCTCCTCGCTGGTTGGGTAAAATCGGATTGGAGTGGCTTTATCGACTTTTTACTGAACCAAAACGTCTATTCAAAAGGTATTTGGTGGAACCATGGTTTTTAATACCCCTTGCGGTTCAGGATCTTGTTAACCGAATCTCGCGAGGAAGGACTGTATAAGCTCCTATTTCGGATATTCATCCGCATATGCGGGGAATTCTGAAAATCAGGGGATTCTTAAAATCAAGGGTTAGGAAAGTTCAAACCGCATGTCACACAAAGCAAAAGCTCAAAACTTGCACTTATGCACCCTGGGGATACCTATGCGCCAGGACCACTTGAAAGGGGCCGCTGGTTTCCCGTCTGATGACGGGTGCCATGACCCAAGCGGCCCTGTCCCTACTTTGGACCCTCCTGGCCCTTTTGCCAAGCCCCCACCTCCAGGAATCCCTCAAGGCCCTGCTCTTGCTCCTCCTCCACGGCCACGGCAAGGCCAGACCCCAGCACAGCCAGGTCAAGTCCCCCTCCGCCCTCTCTCGCTTCCTCAACCGCTACCCCTGGCCCACCCGCGCTCTCATCCGCCTGGCAAGAAAAGAGGCCGAGAAAGCCCTGGACCGGGCCAGAAAGAAAAAAGGCCCCAAGCCCCGTCTCCTGGTGGTCCTGGACCTAGTCACTCTGGAGAAGCGGGGCCGTTTCCAGGCCCTGCCCCTCTCCTTTTTTCACGGCAAGTGGGGACTCCATCTGGTGGTCCTCTACCTCGTCTACGGAGACCTCCGCATCCCTTGGGCCTACCGCCTCTGGCGGGGCAAGGGGGAGAAGGCCCTCTCCCGCCTGGCCCTAAGCCTCCTGGCCTCTCTGCCCCCCTGGATGCGCCGGGCCTTCCGGATACGGGTGGCCGCGGATGCGGCCTTTGGCACCACCTGGTTCCTTTTCGGGGTGAAGCGGTTGGGTTTTGAAGCGGTGGTGGGGATGCGGCGGGACCGGAGGCTGCGGGGAGGGGGGAGGCTTGGGGACCTCAGGCGGCAGGGGAGCCGGGTCTACCTTTGGGGGCTTTCCTTCCCGGTCTGGGTGGCCTGGTACCGCTACCCCCTGCCCCAAGGGGGCTGGGAGTGGCGGTACGTGGTGGCCACCTTTCCCGCCACGCCCCGGACGGCGCTCACTTGGGGAAAGAGGCGGTTTGCCATAGAGCACTTCTTCCGCGCCGCGAAAAGCGAGTTCTCCCTGGGGCAGTTTGGGCAGCGGACGGCTTTGGGGGTGCACCGTTTTCTGGTGCTTTCCCTTCTGGCCTACCTGTTGGCCCACTGGGTGGGCATGGAGGGGGAAGGAAGCTGGCGGGAGGCCAGGGAGCGGGCGGCGCGGGTTCTCTTGCCTGAGCTCGTGGTGCAGGTCGCCCTGCGGGAGCTCTATGCCCTGGGTCTCTGGCCGCCGGGGGGAGGGGGTGAAGGTTTATGCGGGATATGCGGGAGGTGCAAGTTTTGAGAAAGGTATGGTAGTACGATAACAAAGGTATGCAAGATAGCCCGAATATTAAGCCTACCATTCGGTTGTTGACGGTTGTTACCCGCCCCTGGCTTACGGCTTCGCTTTTGCTGGTTTCGGATCTGGTTGCCTTGGCCGTGGCTGGGGCGCTTTCCGTGGGGCTTCGGTACTTGTTTGATGGGGGGTTTAACCCGGCGGTTTATGGGCCGTTGTGGCCTGTGGTGGGGTTGTTCGTGCTGGTGTATGCCCTTGTGGGGTTGTACCCCGGCGTGGGGGTTGCGCCAGCGGAGGAACTGCGCCGGTTGACGCTCGCGACCACGCTGGTGTACCTCGTGCTGGGGGCGGCGTTGTTTTTGTTCAAGGAGGGGGGCGCGTACTCGCGCGCGGTGTTTCTCGTGGCGTGGGTGTTTTCGGTGGTGCTGGTGCCGTTGGGGCGGGCGCTTGTGCGTCATCTTTGCGCCCACCGGCGGTGGTGGGGGTACCCGGCGGTGGTGCTTGGGGCGGGGAAGACCGGGCGTATGGTGGTGCGGATGCTCGTGCGGCAGCCGGGCTTGGGTTTGAAGCCGGTGGCCGTGCTGGATGATGATCCGGAGAAGCACGGGGCGCTTGAGGGTGTGCCCGTGGTGGGGGGCGTGGACTTGGCGCCGGTGCTGGCGCGTGAGTTGGGGGTGCGGTACGCGATCGTGGCGATGCCGGGGGTGCCGCGCGCGCGGCTTTTGGAGGTGCTGGAGCGGTACGGGAGCGTGTTCCCGCACCTGGTTTTGATCCCGGACCTCTTCGGGTTTTCGAGCCTTTGGGTTTCGGCGAAGGACCTGGGGGGGGTGCTGGGCCTCGAGGTGCGCCAGCGGTTGTTGTTGCCGGGGCCGCGCCTCGTGAAGCGTTTCCTGGATTTGGCCGCTACGGTGGTGGGGGGGGTGCTGGTCCTTCCGTTAATGCTGTTGATTGCGCTATTCATCAAGCTGGATTCACCAGGGCCGGTGTTTTACCTGCAGGATCGTTTGGGAAAGGACGGCCGGCGGTTTAAGGCGATAAAGTTCCGTACTATGTACGGGGATGGGGAGAAGCGCTTGGCGGAGTTGTTGGCGCAGAACCCTGAGCTGCGGGCGGAATACGAGTTGTACCACAAGTTGCGTAATGATCCTCGGGTGACCCGTTTCGGTCGGGTATTGCGTAAACTGAGCCTGGATGAGCTTCCGCAGTTGTGGAATGTGCTCAAGGGCGAGATGAGTTTGGTGGGGCCCCGGGCGTATTTGCCGCGGGAATTGCCAAAGATGTCTGGTGCTGAGGGAGCTATTCTGAAGGTCATGCCGGGAATTACAGGAATATGGCAGGTGAGCGGCCGGAACGAGGTGACGTTCCGGGAGCGTTTAAACATGGACATGTACTACGTTCGCAACTGGTCCGTTTGGCTGGACCTTTACATCCTCGCTCGTACGGTCTGGGTGGTGCTCTTCGGGAAAGGCGCGTATTAGAATCGGTCCGTGCGCGGCTGGGCTTGGGTTTTTGGGATTTTATTGGGGTTGCTTCCCGTAAAGCCGCTTTGGTTCGCGGGGGGGGCGGCCCTGGTGGGGTTGTACGCGCTGCTCGTGCGGCGGGAGCGCCCCTTGTTCGGGCGGGTGTTTTTAGCGTATGTGGTGCTCGGGGCGGGGGGGCAGTTGTTAGCGCCGGACCCCTTGGTTGCGGAGCTTGATCCACCGTGGACGAGTGCGCGAGCGCCAGTGGTGAACTGGATCCCGCGGGATGGCCTGAGTGACCTGCGCGGTTGGAACCCCAAGGACGGGGCGGGCGGGTTCGCCACGCTCACGCCGGACGGGTTTTGGCGGGTGCCGCGGGTGCACCCGAGGACGGGCCGGCCCTTCACGGAGGTTCTCTCGAGCCGCAAGTACCCCGTGCGGGCGGGGGAAGTAGTTACGGAGAGTTTTTACTTCCGGCACGACGGGACGCGCGCGGGGTTCCACGTGAGTTTCTTCACTGCGCGGGGGCACCACCCGGTGCCCGTGCGGGTGGTGGAGCTGGGGAACGGGTGGAAGCGCGCGTACGCGAGTTATGAGGTGCAGCCGGGGGATCGGTGGGTGCGGGCCGTGGACCTGGTGCGTTTAGAGGGGGACTGGACGTACCTCGAGATCGGGTACGCGCAGCTCGAGCCGGGCCCCGCGCCGTCCGCGTACGTGCCGGGGAGCGCTCGGGAGGACGGGCGGTGGGCGCGGGCGGGTTGGTGGTTGGGTACGGGCGTGCTGGGGCTTTTGGTGCTGCACGGGAGCCGGTTCTTGCTCGGGGTGGTGGGATTGCGCGCGGCGGGCGTGGCGGTGCTGCTGGGGTTTTTGGTGCATGCGGGAGTGGCGCTCGAGCAGTACCGGGCTTGGTCGTACGCGTGGGAGCCGCGCGTGGTGGGGTGGACGATCCAACCGAATTTTTTGGGGCACTTGGGGGTGGTGAGCGCGGCGCTGGTGTGGGTGCTTGCGGGGAGCGGGTTGGGTGCGGTGGCGTTCGGGGTGGCGTTGGGGCTCGTGTGGCTTTCGAAGAGCCGCGCGGCGCTCGTGGGGGCGCTGGCGTTGGGGGTGGGGTGGGGCGTGACGGTACTGCGGGTGCGGCGGGGGTTGGGGCTTGCGTTGCTCGTGGGGGTGCTGGGGCTTGCGGGGTTCCTCGTGAGTCAGGGGGGGGCGTTGGGGCGGTTGGGGACGGTGTTCGACCCGAGTTACGGGACGACGCGCGCGCGGCTGGAGATCTGGGGGGTGGCGTGGCGGGCGTTTTTAGAGCATCCCCTCACGGGGATCGGGGTGAACCGGTTCGAGGCGTACTACGCGATGCACCGCCCGTCGGATGTGGGGGGGGCTTTGGTGCCGCACGCGCATAACCTGGTGCTGGGGGTGCTCGCGGAGGGCGGGGCGCTGGGGTTCTTGGGGTTCGTGGTGCTGTGGGGGAGTGTTGTGCTGGCTTTGGTGCGCCGGCGGGCGTGGCCGGCCGTGGTGCTGGTGGGCGTAGCGTTCGTGCTGAACCTAGCGGATTACACGTGGTTTGCGGGGGAGGTGTACTACCCCTTGTGGGTGGGGGTAGCGGCGGCGTTGCGGGGGACACGCGGGGTGACGTAACCCATTGGTTACAGAGGATAGGTGCGTCCCGAGCAAACCAACGCGCAGGCCCACTGGGCCTGCGCGAGCGTTTGGGGCGGGTTAGCGCTGGGTTTGTTCCCGGAACCAGGCCACCGTGCGGCGGATGCCTTCCTCGAAGGGCACCTGGGGCCGCCACCCGTGGGCTTGGAGTTGGGTGGGGTCGAGGACGCTCACCTCGAGGTCCCCGTCCCGGGGTGGGGCGTAGGTGACGCGGGGGGTGGTGCCGAGGGCGCGGGCGATGGTGTAGAGGACGTCCTCGGTGGTGCGGCCTTGGCCGGTGCTGACGTTGTAGGTGCCTTCGAGGTTGGTCTCGAGGGCGAGGAGGTTGGCGCGGGTTACGTCCTCCACGTGGATGTAGTCCCGGATGCACCCGGGGTCCCCGGGTTCTTTTCGGGCGTAGAGGGTGACGGGTTGGGCGTGGAGGAGGCGGTTGGTGAAGATCGCGACGACGCCTGCCTCGCCGTGGGGGTCTTGGCGGGGGCCGTACACGTTCGCGTAGCGGAGGGTGGTGTAGGTGAGGCCGTGGGTTTGGCGGTAGACCTCGAGGTAGTGTTCGAACGCGGCTTTGGAGGCGGCGTAGGGGCTTTTGGGTTTGGGGGGCCAGGTTTCGGGGGCGCGTCGGCCTTCGGGGACCTCGCCGTAGATCGCGCCGCCGGTGGAGGCGAAGACGATTTTTTGGGTGCCGGTGGCGCGCATGGCTTCGAGGATGTTGAGGCCGCCGAGGAGGTTGATCTCGGCGTCCTTGCAGGGGTTTTGGACGGAGTGCTTGACGGAGGCTTGGGCGGCTTGGTGCGCGACGTGGGTGGGTTGGAAGTCTTGGAAGGCGTGGAGGACGGCGTTGAGGTCGCGGATGTCGGTTTGGTAGAGGGGGACGTCGGGGGGGATGTGGGCGCGTTTGCCGGTGGAGAGGTCGTCGAGGACCGCGACGGGGATGCCTTTTTGGTGTAGGGCGTGGACGAGGTGACTGCCGATGAAGCCGGCTCCGCCGGTGACGAGTACGCGCATGGGGTTAGTTTAGCACGCGGGGGTGGGGGGTTCGGGTATTCTGGAAGGCATGCGGGGCGTGCGTGTGAGTGCGGTGTCGGTCTTCGGGGTGTTCGCGTTGGCTTACTTCCTCTCGTACTTTTTCCGGTCGGCGAACGCGGTGATCGCGGGGGATTTGGTGCGGGAGGTGGGGCTTTCCGCGGGGGCGTTGGGCCTCATGACGAGCGTGTTTTACCTGGCGTTCGCGGCGGCGCAGGTGCCTTTGGGGTGGGGGTTGGACCGGTGGGGGCCGCGGTTCGTGACGCCGGGGTTGATGCTGGTGGGGGCGGTGGGGAGTTGGGTGTTCGCGGAGGCGGACTCGTTCGGGGAGCTGGTGCTGGGGCGGGCGTTGTTGGGGTTGGGCATGGCGGGGATCTTGATGGGGGGGTTGAAGGCGTTCAGCCGGTGGTTCGCGCCGCACCGGTTCGCGACGGTGTCGGGCGCGCTGGTGGCGGTGGGGGCGTCGGGGGCGCTCGTGGCGGCGACGCCGCTCGCGTGGTTGGCGGGGGTGTTGGGGTGGCGTGCGGTGTTCGCGTGGGGCGCGGGGGTGATCGCGCTGGTGGCGTTGTTGATCGTGGGGTTGACGCGGAACACGCCGGAGGGGGACCGGCTGGAGGGCGGTGCGGTAGGGCCGGGGGGGCTGGGGGAGGTGTTTCGGGACGCGCGGTTTTGGCGGATGGCGCCGCTTGCGCTGGTGACGGCGGGCACGTTTTTCGCGGTGCAGAGCCTGTGGGGCGGGCCGTACCTGTTTGACGTGTACGGCGCCTCCCCGGTGCAGGCGGGGAACGCGTTGTTCGCGTTGAGCTTAGCGGCGGTCGTGGGGTACGGGGTTTCGGGGGTGCTCGCGGACCGGTGGGGGGTGGGCCGGGTGATGCTCGCGGCGGGGCTGGGGTTCGCGGGGGTGCTGGGCGTGCTGGCGGCGTTCCCAGGGGAGTTGGGTTGGGTGGGGGTGGGGCTCGTGTACGCGGCGTTTGGGTTTTTGGGGGCGTTCAACATCGTGTTGCTGGCGCACGCGCGGCTGGTCTTCCCGCCGCACTTGACGGGCCGGGCGGTGACGGCGGTGAACCTGTTCGGGATCGGGGGGGTGTTCGCGCTGCAGTGGTGGATGGGCGTGGTGATCGGGGTGTTCGGGCGGGACGCGGCGGGGCGGTACCCGCCGGAAGCGTACGCGCTGGTGTTTGGGGCGGAGGCGCTGCTGGTGCTGGCGGCGCTTTGGTGGTACGCGCCGCTCGTGGGGGAGCGGGCGGCGGCGCGGCGAGGGTAGGGGCGCAGGGCACCCGAGAGCGACGGCGGAGGATCAGGGATGCGGCGTTGGGTAGCGGGATGCCTGGTGTGGATGGCTTCGGCCCTCGCGGCGGGGCCGGTCACGGTCTGGACGCCTTTCGAGGGGGCGGAGCTGGAGTGGCTGCGGGCGCAGGCCGCGCGGTTCGAGGCGGCCACGGGAACGCCCGTGGAGGTCGTCGCGATGCCGTTGGAGGAGATCCGGCCGCGGTTCATTCTGGAGGCCCCGCGGGGCAGGGCGGCGGACCTGGTGGTTCCGGTGCCGCACGGCTGGGTGGGGGAGATGGCCGCGGCGGGGGTCCTCGAGCCGGTGGAGGGGTTCGTGACGGAGGCGTACCTCGCGGACCTGGTGCCGGTGGCCCTCGAGGCTTTTCGGTACGGGGGGGCGGGGTTTGGTTTCCCGGTGAGCGCCGAGGCGGTGGCCTTGATCTATAACAAGCGGTGGGTGCCGGAGCCGCCCGCGAGTTGGGAGGCGTTCCTGGGGTTGGCGCGGCGGCTCACTACGGGCGAGACCTTCGGGTTCTTGTATGACCTGGGTGACCCGTACTTGGGGTACGGGTGGTTCAGGGCGTACGGCGCGTTCGTGTTCGGGCGGCGCGCGGACGGGAGCTGGGACCCGGCGGTGTTGGGCCTGGGGGGGGAGGCCGGGTATAGGGCCGCTCGGTTCATTCAGGCCCTGCGCTACGGGTACGGTTTGGTTCCGGCGGGCGTGGATGACGGCGTGGTGGACGGGGCGTTCCGGGAGGGGGCGGTGGCCATGACCCTGAACGGCCCGTGGGCCGTGGAGGGGTACAGGGAGGCCGGGCTGGCGTTCGGGGTCGCGCCCATGCCCGCGCCGCCCGGGGGGCGGGCCTGGGGGCCGTTCGTGGAGGTGCAGGGCATCGTGCTGAACGCGTACTCGAGGCACAAGATCGCCGCGGTGAACTTCGCGAAGATGCTGGTGCGGCCCGACGCGCAGGTGGGTTTGAGCCGGGTGGGGGGGCGCATCCCGGTCTCGCGCGGGGCGCTGGCCGCGCTCGAGGACGACCCGGTGGTGCGGGGGTTCGCCGCCGTGATCGCGTTGGGGGAGCCCGTGCCGAACATCCCGGAGATAGGGCGGGTCTGGGGGCCTTGGAGGGAGGCGTTGCGGCGCGTGCTGGAGCGGCCGGACGCGGACGTGGAGCGGATCATGGACCGGATGGTGGAGGAGATCCGCCGGGGCCTTCAGGGGGAGTAGCTAGGGGGGAGCCAGCTCGAGTGCCGCGCGTTCGCCTTCTGGGGTGAGTACCTCCACCCGTACCGTCCGGCCTGCGCGGGGGCCGTCGAAGCGGGCGGTGCGGTCGTGGACCTCGAGGCGGCTTCTCCGGCCCGGGGTGGGGCCGTCCCCGTCGTCCTCGTAGACCTCGCCGCGGCTGGGGCCCGTGGGGAAGGCGCGGAAGACGAGGGGGTCGAAGCGGGCGGTTTCGCGCGGTTCGGGGGTGGTGGTGGGGACGGCGTGCCCTTCGCGCAGGTAGAGGGGGATGGCGTCGAGCGGGGCTTCGGCGACGATCCAGCGGGGCCCTTCGAGGACCTCGCCCGTCCACCAGTCCTGCCAGCGGCCTGGGGGGAGGTAGACCGCGCGGTGGGTCTGGGCGGGGCGCGTGATGGGGGCGACGAGGAGGGCCGGGCCGTACAGGAAGGCGTCGTGAAGGGTGTAGGCCGTTTCGTCCTCGGGGAACTCGTAGAAGAGGGGGCGCATCAGGGGCGCGCCGGTGCGGTGGGCTTCCTCGGCCAGGGTGTAGGTGTAGGGGAGGAGCTGGTAGCGAAAGCGGATCGCTTGGCGCATGGGGTGGGTCCAGGGCGCCCCGAAGGCGTAGGGTTCCTGGCGGCGGCTGGTCTTGCTGGAGTGGTTGCGCATGAGGGGGTAGAACGCGCCGAGCCAGGTCCAGCGCGTCACGAGTTCGGGGGTGGCGTCCTCGGAGAACCCCCCGATGTCCGCGCCGGCGAAGGCCACGCCGGAGAGGCTCAGGTTGAGCAGCATGGGGATGCTCATCTCCAGGTGGCTCCAGTGGCTTTGGTTGTCCCCGGTCCAGACCCAGGCGTAGCGCTGGATCCCGGCGAACCCGGCGCGCGTCAGGACGAAGGGGCGGCGCGTGGGCGCGGCGCGCCGCTGGGCTTCGTGGGCGGCTTGGCTCATGGCGAGTCCGTAGACGTTGTGCACCTCCGCGTGGCTGGCCTTCCCGTGGCGGGCGCCTAGGGGGAGGGTCTTCCCGGTCTGCTGGGGGGGCGTTCCTTCGATGCGGAAGGCCGAGGGTTCGTTCATGTCGTTCCAGATCCCGGCGACGCCTTTCTCGAGGTAGTAGCGGTGGAGGTCAGCCCACCACGCGCGCACCTCCGGACGGGTGAAGTCGGGCCAGACGGCGGGGTTGGCCCACACCTCCCCCACGACCTCGTCGCCGCGGGGGGTTTCCACGAAGGCTCGGAGGCGCTTCCCGTCCTCGTAGACCGGGTAGCCCGCTTCCTTCTTCACCCCGGGATCCACGATGACCACGGTGCGCACGCCCCGTTCTCGCAGCGCGCCGATGAGGCGCTCGGGCTCCGGGAAGCGCGCGGGGTGGAAGGTGAAGACCCGGTACCCGTCCATGTGGTCGATGTCCAGCCAGAGGGCGGAGAGGGGGATGTCGTGCGTCGCGAAGGCGTCCGCCACCGCCCGCACGCTCCCGGCGTCGGGGTAACCCCAGCGGCACTGGTGGAACCCGAGCGCCCACAAGGGCGGCAGGGGCGGGGTGCCGGTGAGGCCGGTAAAGCCCGCCACCACCTCGCGCACCGTGGGTCCCGGGATCAGGTAGAGGTCGAGGGTGGGGCCGGGGGTGAAGAGCGCGCTCTGGTGGGGCGTGGTCGCGGCGAGGTCGAAGACGCTGGGCCAGGTTTCGTCGAGGAACACCCCCCAGGCCCGGCCGTCCTCCACCCCGATGAGGAAGGGGTGGGCCTGGTAGAGGGGGTCGGTGGTCTCGTGGTGGTCGAGCGCGTCGGTGTTCCAGTGGGTGTAGCGGCGGCCCTTCTTGTCCAGGAAGCCGGTGCGTTCCCCCAGGCCGAAGTACCGCCGGGCCGGGCGTTCCGCGAGGCGCAGCTCGAGCCCGCCCCCGAGGGGGTACCCGTCGGTTGGGGGTTCGGGTTGGGTGGGCTTAAGCGGGTCGAGGGCTGCGGCCGCCGCGGTGCGCCAGGTGGCCTGCTCGTGCGCGAGCAGGCCGGTGGCGGAGAGCTCCGCGAAGGTGAAGGCGAAGGGGGCGAGGGTGAGCTCGAGGGGCGGGAGGTTTGGGGCGCGGGCCGTGCGGCCGTCGAAGGTGAGGGGGCGCCGCTGCGTGGACGCCACCGCCCAGCTGCTTTTTTCGGCGTCCTGGGGGCGCTGGTAGACGAGGATGCGCCAGGCGTGCGGCCGGGCCTCCACCCTGGCCGAGAAGGTTGGGCCGGTGAGCTGGAGGGTGCGGGGCTCGAGCCTCCAGTGCGTGAAATCGACGGGGTGCATCTTTTTGCTCCGGTTCGGGGCCGCTTCACGAAAAGGATACCATGGTACGCCCGGCCCCATCGCCTGGGGCCGGGCCGGTCAGCGCGGGGGTTTACTCGCCGCGCTTGAGTTGCTCCACGACCTCGCGGTCCTCGAGGGTGGAGGTGTCCCCCTTGATCTCGGTCTCGCCGGCCGCGATCTGGCGCAACAAGCGCCGCATGATCTTACCGGACCGGGTCTTGGGTAGGGCCTCCGCGAACCGGATCTCGTCGGGTCGGGCGATGGGCCCGATGGTGTTCGCGACGTGCGCCTTGAGGGCCTCGCGCAGCGCCTCCGAGGGGCGGGCGTGGCTTTTGAGGGTGACGAAGGCGACGATGGCCTCGCCCTTTTCCGGGTGGGGGCGGCCCACCACCGCGGCTTCGGCGACGTCGGGGTGGCTGACGAGGGCGCTCTCGAGCTCCATGGTGCCGAGGCGGTGCCCGGCGACGTTGAGCACGTCGTCCACCCGCCCGAGGATCAGGTAGTACCCGTCCGCGTCGCGGCGGGCGCCGTCCCCGGTGAAGTACGCGTCCGGGTACTGGCTCCAGTACTGGCGCCGGTAGCGTTCGGGGTCGCCCCAGACGGTGCGCAGCATGCTGGGCCAGGGGCGCGTGAGGACCAGGTACCCGCCCTCCTCCGGGGTTTCCACGCGGTTGCCTTCGGCGTCCCGGATCTCGGGCGCGACGCCGAAGAACGGTTTGCCCGCGAACCCGGGCTTCGCGGCGTGCGCGCCGGGCAGCGTGGTGATCATGATGCCGCCGGTCTCGGTCTGCCACCAGGTGTCCACGATGGGGCAGCGGCCCTGGCCGATCACCTGGTGGTACCAGAGCCAGGCCTCGGGGTTGATGGGCTCCCCGACCGTGCCGAGGAGGCGCAGCGAGTCCAGCCGGTGCTTGCGGGGCCAGGCCTCGCCCCACTTCATGAAGGCGCGGATCGCGGTGGGGGCGGTGTAGAAGATGGTGACCCCGTACTTGTCCACGATGCGCCAGAAGCGGTCGGGTTCCGGGTGGTTGGGCGCCCCCTCGTACATCAGGGTGGTCGCGCCGTTCACCAGCGGGCCGTACACGATGTACGAGTGCCCGGTGATCCACCCGACGTCGGCGGTGCACCAGTAGGTGTCCTCGTCCTTGAGGTCGAAGACGAGCTTAGTGGTGAGGTAGGTGTACACCATGTACCCGCCGGTGGTGTGCAGCACCCCCTTGGGTTTCCCGGTGGAGCCGGAGGTGTAGAGGATGAAGAGGGGATCCTCGGCGTCCATGACCTCGGGGGGGCAGTGGTCCGGCACGCTCTCCACGAGCTCGTGGTACCAGTGGTCCCGCCCGGGCTGCATGGGGACCGCCTCCCCGGTGCGCCGCACCACCACCACGTGCTCGACCGAGGGGGTTTCGGCGAGGGCCTCGTCGGCCTGGGCCTTGAGGGGCACGACCCGGCCCCGGCGGTACCCGCCGTCCGCGGTGATGAGGAGCTTGGCCTCGGCGTCCTTGATGCGCTCGGCGAGCGCGTTCGCGGAGAACCCCCCGAAGACCACGGAGTGCACCGCCCCGATCCGGGCGCAGGCGAGCATGGCGATCGCGGTCTCGGGGATCATGGGCATGTAGATCGTGACGCGGTCCCCTTTGCCCACCCCGAGCTGCTTCAAGGCGTTCGCGAAGCGCTGCACTTCGCGCCACAGGTCGTGGTACGTGAGGACGCGCTCCTCGCCGGGCTCGCCCTCCCAGATGATGGCGGCCTTGTTCTTGCGCCAGGTGGCGACGTGCCGGTCCAAGGCGTTGTAGGAGAGGTTGGTCTTCCCGTTCACGAACCACCGGGCGTGGGGCGGGTTCCACTCCAGGACCTGCGTCCACGGCTCGAACCAGTGCAGCTCCTCGGCCACGCGCCCCCAGAAGGCCTCGGGGTCCTCCAGGCTCTCGCGATACAGGGCCTCGTACTCGGCCTCGCTCTGGATGCGCGCGCGCTTGCGGAACTCCTCGGGCGGTTCGAAGCGACGGTTTTCCTTGAGTACGGCCTCGATGCGCTCCACGCGGAACCACCTCCTGATCGGGGTTGTTGTGGGGTCAGCATAGTGGGGTGGTCCGGGCGCGTCAAGAAGCTTGGGGTTTTTCGTTATGCGCAAATCGGGGGGGTTCTTGACACGCCGCGCGCGGGGTGGGAATGATGGCTGGCAGCACCGCAGACCGCTAGGAGAGGCCGAACCGCCATGGGTCGGAGTCGGAGGAGAAGCCTGAGTACCGTCCAAGCTGCGCTCCGCGTGCTCGCCTACCTCGCCGCGCACCCGGAGGGCCTCGAGGCCGCCCAGGTGGCGCGCATGCTGGGGAAGAGCCTGTCCGCGGCGTACGCGCTCCTGAACAGCCTCGTGCAGGAAGGGTTCGCGGAGCACGACCCCGCGCGCGCCACCTACCGCTTGGCGGGCGCGCTCGTGCCCTTGCCTCCGGAGCCCGCCCCGCCCGCGTACGAGGGGCTCGAGGAGGCCCTCGAGGAGGTGTACCTGCGCACGCGGGAGCGGGCCTACCTGGGCGTGTGGCGCCGGGGGCGGCTGTGCTTCTCCACCCGCGGCCGCCAGGGGTTGGTGAAGCCGCCCGGCCTGGAGGGGGAGGTGCGGGCGGGGCTGCACGCGTTGGCCTTGGGGAAGGCGGTCCTGGCGCACCTGGGGGAGGAGGCCGTGGGCGCGGAGCTCGAGGCGTACACGCCCTACACCGTGACGGACCCCGTGGCGCTCGGGGAGGAGCTCGAGCGGGTGCGGCGGGTGGGGTTCGCGGTGGAGCTCGAGGAGTACGCGCTGGGGATGTGCGGGGTGGCCGCGCCGGTCTTCGGCCCGGGAGGGGAGGTGCTGGGCGCGTTGGGGGTGGTGGTGCCCGCTAGGCGGTTCCCGTACGCGTTCTCGCGGGTGGCGCGCGCGGTGTGTGAGGTGGCGCAGGCCGCGTCGAAGACGCGCCGGCGCCTCCCGGCTGGTGTGGTGCGGCGGGAGGCGCGGCCCCGGCGGGCCTTGCCCCGCCCGGCCCGGCCGCTGCCGGAGGGGCGGGTGTGGGCCCCCAAGGCCTTGCGCCGGACGGGGAGCCGCAAGGATTACGAGGCGGCGTACCGCCGGAGCCTGGAGGACCCGGAGGGGTTCTGGGGCGCGTGGGCCGAGCGGTTCGAGTGGCACCGCCCGTGGACGCGGGTCCTCGAGGGCACGCCGCCGGAGTGCCGGTGGTTCGTGGGAGGCGCGACGAACATCGTGCAGAACGCGCTGGACCGGCACGCGCGCTCTTCCCGGCGTAACCAGCTCGCCCTGGTGGCGTACGCCGGGGACGGCCGGGTGGAGAAGCTCTCCTACCGCGAGCTGCACGACCGGGTGGCGCGGTTCGCCGCGGCGCTGCAGGCGCGGGGCGTGGGGGTGGGGGACCGGGTGGCGCTGCACCTGCCGACGGGCCTCGAGGCGGTGATCGCGATGCTCGCCGCGGCCCGGATCGGGGCGGTGCACGTCTTCCTCCCGGTGGGGCTCGGGGCGGCGGCGTTGCGGGACCGGCTGGAGGACACCGGGGCGCGGCTGTTGATCGCGGCGGACCGGGTGTACCAGGGGGGGCGGGCGCGGCCCCTTGCGGGCTTGGTGGAGGAGGCGGTCGCGGGGCTGGAGCTGGAGGTGATCTGGCACCGGCGGGGGGCGGGGGCGCGCGGGCCGGAGTTCTGGGAGGTATTGGAGGGCATGCGCGTCAAAGCGCCGGTGGTGCCGGTGGACGCGGACCACCCGCTTTTTATCCTGTACACCTCCGGATCGACCGGGAAGCCCAAGGGGGTGGTGCACGCTCACGGGGGGTACATGGTGGGCGTGACCTACTTCCTGCGCCGCTTGTTCGGCCTGGAGGACGGGGAGGTGTTCTGGGCGACGGCGGACCTGGGCTGGATCGTGGGGCACTCGTACGGGGTGTACGCGCCTCTCCTTGAGGGGCTCACCACCGTGCTGCGGGAGGAGCGGCTGGACCACCCGGACCCCGGGGCGTTCTACGAGGTGCTCGAGGCGGCGGGGGTGAACGTCCTCTTGACGAGCCCCGCCTGGCTGCGCGCGTTGCGCCGGTACGGGGCGGAGTGGGGGCGGGACGCGGACCTCGCGCTGCGGTTGGTGGCCTCGGTGGGGGAGCACCTGGCGCCGGAGGTGTGGCACTGGGTGCACGCGCACCTCGGGGTGTTCGTGCTGGATAACTGGTGGCAGACCGAGACGGGCGCGCCGGCCTTGGCGACGCCCCTGGCCTTGCCCGCGCGGCCGGGGCGGGTGGGGGTGCCGCTGGAGGGGGTGGAGGCCCGGGTGGTGGACGCCGAGGGGCGGGAGCTACCCCCGGGAGAGAAGGGGTTTTTGGTGTTGAAGCGCCCGTTCCCGCACTTCATGCGGGCGCTTTGGAACAACCCGGAGGGGTACCGCGCGCTCTGGGCGCGGTTTGGGGGGTACTTCACCGGGGATTTCGCGGTGCGGGACGCGGAGGGGTACTTCACCGTGCTGGGCCGGAGCGACGACGTGATCAAGGTGGGGGACCAGCGTGTGGGCACCGCGGAGATCGAGGACGTGCTGCTCTCCTACCCGGCCGTGGCGGAGGCCGCGGCGGTGGGGGTCCCGGACCCCGAGCGGGGGGAGGTGGTGAAGGCGTACGTGGTGCTGCGGTTTAAGGAGGCGACGCCGGAGGTGCACGAGGTGCTGGCCAGCAAGCTCAAGGCGCACGTGCGCCGCCACCTCGGGGAGCTCGCCACGCCCGCGGAGGTGGTGTTTCTGGACCGGTTGCCGCGCACCAAGAGCGGGAAGATCCTGCGGCGGTTGTTACGGGCTTGGGAACTAGGGCACGACCCGGGGGATCTCTCGACCCTCGAGGCGTAGCCCGTTCCAATGGGGAGGGAAGTATGCCAGAACACACGGTTCAAGCACCGGGTATGCCCGAACGGGTAGAGGCCTACTGGCGGGCCAACGTGGCCTTGATCCGCAATTTGCTCCTCGTGTGGGCCGCGGTCTCGTACGGGGCCGCGATCCTCTTTGGGAAGGCGCTCGCTGGCGTGAAGTTCTTCGCGCTGCCGCTGTCGTTTTGGTTCGCGCAGCAGGGCTCGATCGTGGTGTTCGTGATCCTGATCTTCTACTACGCCTGGCGCATGAACCAGATCGACGCGGAGTACGGGTTTGAGGAGTAGGGAGGGGCGCTGATGAGTCCGGAAGCGTGGACCTGGATACTGGTGCTCTTGACCTTCGGGCTGTACCTGTACATCGGGTGGTGGGCCCGCGTGCGGGACACCGCGGGGTTCTACGTGGCGGGCCGGGGGGTGCCGCCCATCGCGAACGGTGCGGCGACCGCGGCGGACTGGATGTCGGCGGCCTCGTTCATCTCGATGGCCGGCCTGATCAGCTTCCTGGGGTACGACGGCGCGGTGTACCTGATGGGCTGGACCGGGGGGTACGTCCTCCTCGCGCTGCTCCTCGCGCCGTACCTGCGCAAGTACGGGAAGTACACGGTCCCGGACTTCATCGGGGACCGGTACTACTCCAACATGGCGCGGGCCGTGGCGGCGATCGCGACGATCTTCATCTCCCTCACCTACGTGGCCGGCCAGATGCGGGGCGTGGGGATCGTGTTCAGCCGCTACCTGGGGGTGGACATCGCCGTCGGGGTGCTCGTGGGGATGGCGATCGTGGCGTTTTTTGCGGTACTCGGCGGGATGAAGGGCATCACCTGGACTCAGGTGGCGCAGTACACCGTGCTGATCATCGCGTACCTGATCACCGCGGCGGCCATCTCCAACCTCCTCACGGGGAACCCCGTGCCCATGCTGGCCCTGACCTTCACGGACATCGCCGAGCGGCTCTCCCAAATCCAGGTGGAGCTGGGGCTCAAGGAGTACATCGCGCCCTTCCAGAACTTCACCATGCTCCAGGTCCTGACGATCACGCTCGCGTTGATGGCGGGCACCGCGGGGCTGCCGCACGTGATCATCCGCTTCTACACCGTCCCTAAAGCCTCGGACGCCCGCTGGTCCGCGGGGTGGGCGCTCTTGTTCATCGCGTTGCTCTACACGACCGCGCCGGCCGTGGCGGTCTTCGCGAAGTACAACCTGATCAACAGCCTGCACGGCAAGCCCATCGCCGAGGTGCGGCAGGTGGACTGGGTGGAGAAGTGGGAACGCACCGGCCTGCTGCGCCTGGAGGACAAGGACGGGGACGGCCGCGTCGAGCTTAGGCGGGACCCCGGCGCGAACGAGATCGTGATCGACCGGGACATCATCGTGCTCTCCACGCCGGAGGTGGCGCGGCTCGCGCCGTTCGTGATCGGGCTGGTGGCCGCGGGCGGGCTCGCGGCGGCCCTCTCCACCGCGGCGGGCTTGTTGCTCGCGATGTCCAGCGCGGTCTCGCACGACCTGTACTACCGCATCTTCCGCCCGAACGCGACGGAAGGCCAGCGCTTGCTGGTGGGGCGGATCATGATCTTCCTGGCGATCCTGGTCGCGGGGTACTTCGGGATTAACCCGCCGGGGTTCGTGGCGGAGGTGGTGGCCTTCGCCTTCGGCCTCGCGGCGGCCAGCCTCTTCCCCGCGATCTTCCTGGGGATCTTCGACCGCAGGATGAACCGCGAAGGCGCGATCGCGGGGATCCTGACGGGGCTGGTCTTCACCGCGGTGATGATCGTGCTGATGCGTTCCCCGCGCATCCTGGGTACCCCGGAGCCCATCGTGGAGAGCTTTTTGGGGATCAACGCCCAGGGGATCGGCGTCGTGGGGATGATCCTGCACTTCATCGTGGCCTACGTCGTCTCGCGCATGACGGCAGAGCCCCCGCGGGAGATCCAGGACCTCGTGGACCAGATCCGCGTCCCGCGCGGCTCCGGAGCGGCAACGGCGCACGACTAAACCCGCGGACATAGCTTCCGGCCGGGACTTCCCCGGCCGGAGCGCCCCGTGGAGGGCAAGCGTGAAACGACCCAACGAGGTGTATATCCCCCCCCAGCTGGGCGTGCGGGCGCTGCGCCTGGTCCTGGGGATGAGCTTGGTCCTCTTCCTCTTCTACCTGGCGGGGCATTACGCCGCCGGACTCCCCTTCCCCGCGCCCGACCAGCTCCTCGACATCCTCGTCACGGTCGGGCTCGGGGTGGGGCTCGGGGTGGCGTTCTCCTGGGTGTGGCCCCTCGGCCCCCGGCCGGGCGTGGAACGGCTGGTGCGCACCCTGCTCCTCGCGATCCCCGCGGTGGGGCTCGGGATCGGGGTGCAGCTCCTCCTCCAAGGGCGCGCCCCCACCCAGGCCCTGTACCTGATCTTCGCGGTCGCGGCCTGGCTGGGCTCCGGGTTCATCGTGCGCCTCCCGGAGCCAAAGGAGAAGTGACGCGATGGAGCCCCTCGAGTTCCTCAAGCGCACCCCGCCCTTCGACGCGCTGCCGCCCGAGGTGCTCGATCGGGTGGCGGAAGGCCTCGAGGTCGTGTACCACCCCGCGGGCACCCGGGTCCTGGTGCGCGGCGGCGCGCCGAGCCGGTACCTGTACGTGATCCGCAAGGGCGCGGTGCGCCTCGAGCGCGCGGGGCGGGTCGCGCTGCATTTGGAGGAGGGGGAGGTGTTCGGGTACCCCTCCCTCCTCTCCGGGGAGCCCCCGGCCTTTGACGTGGTGGTGGAGGAGGACCTGCTCGCGTACCGGGTGCGCCGCGAGGTCTTCGCGCGGCTTCTGGAGCACCCGGCCTTCGCCGCCTTCTTCCTGAAGGGGCTTGCCGAACGGCTCAAGGAGGTCCCGGTCTTCCCGGCGCCCTCCTCGCTCGGCGGGCTGGACTTCAGCCAGCCGGTGCGTCGCTTGGTGCGGGGCCCTCCGGTCTTCGTGCCGGCGGAGGCTACGGTGGGGGAGGCCGCACGCCGCATGCGGGAGCACCGCATCAGCTCGGTCCTTGTGGCGGGGGAGGCGTTGGGGATCCTGACCGACCGGGACCTCAGGAACCGGGTCCTCGCCCGGGGGCTCGGCGCGGCCACGCCGGTCCGAGCGGTGATGACGGCTCCGGCCAAGACCCTCCCGGCGGGCAGCTCGGTCTTCGAGGCCCTGGAGTTCATGCTCGCCGAGGGCGTGCACCACCTGCCCCTCGTGGAGGGGGAGCGGGTGGTGGGGGTCGTGACGGACACGGACCTCCTCAGGCACCAGGCCAAGAACCCCCTCTACCTCCTGCGCCGCCTCGAGCGCACCCGGGACCCGGAGGGCCTTGAAGGGTACGCTCTGGAGCTCGCGGGGGTCGTGGAGGCCCTGCTCGCGGGGGGGCTGGGGGTGCGGGAGATCGGCCGGAGCGTCAGCGCCTTGAACGACACCCTCCTGCGCGTGTTGCTCCGCCTCGCCGAACGGCGGCTGGGGCCGCCGCCGGTGCCGTACGCGTGGGTGGTGCTGGGCTCGGAGGGGCGCGCGGAGCAGCTGCTCCTCACGGACCAGGACAACGCCCTGGTCTACGCGGAGGCCAGCCCGGAGGCCCAGGCGTACTTCGCGCGCCTCGCGGAGGACGTGGTGCAGGGCCTCCTCCGGGCGGGCTTCCCCCCGTGCCCCGGAGGGTACATGGCGACGCGCTGGCGGTACCCCCTCGAGGCGTGGCGCGCGCGGTTTCAGCGGTGGGTGGCGGCCCCGGACCCGCAAGCCCTGCTGGAGGCGGGGATCTTCTTCGACTTCCGCGCGGTGCACGGCGGGCTTTCCCTCGAGCCGCTCGAGGCGGTGCTCGCGGAGGCGGCGGACCAGCGGCGCTTCTTGGCGCACCTGGCGCGCGCGGCGCTCGCCTTCCGCCCGCCCCTCACCCTCTTCCGGCGCATCCGGGAGGAGGAGGGCGGCGTGGACGTGAAGCGGGGCGGGATCGCGCCCATCGTGGGGCTGGCGCGCGTGTACGCCCTCGAGGCCCGCGCGCGGGCGCGGAACACGCTGGAGCGCCTCGAGGCCGCGCGGCAGGCCGGGGTGCTCTCCGCGGCGGGGGCGGAGGTCCTCGCGGAGGCGTTTGGCTTCCTGCAGAAGCTCCGGTTGCGGGCGCAGCTCGTGGCCCTGGGGCGGGGGGAGGCGGTGGGGAACCGGGTGCGGCTGGAGGCGCTCTCCCCGCTGGAGCGGCGCCACCTGAAGGAGGCCTTCCTCGCGGTGCGCGAGGCGCAGGAGGCGGCCGCCTTGCGGTACCAGACCGCCTGGTTGGGGTGAGGCGGGTGGTGTACTGGGCGCTGGACGTGGAGACGAGCGGCCTGAACCCGCGCCGGGACCAGATCCTCGCGGTGGGTATGGTGCCCGTGCGTGGGGGGGCGGTGCGCTGCCGGGAGGCGTTTTACAGCCTGGTGCGCCCCCCAAGCCCCGCGGTGGTTCCGCTATGGGGCCTGAAGGCGCACCACATCCGGCCCGTGGAGCTGCGCGGCGCGCCGCCCCTGGCCGAGGTCCTGCGCGAGGTGGACCGCCGCTTGCGGGGCGGGGCGCTGCTCGTGCACCACGCGGCCGTGGACGTGGCGTTCCTGCGCCGGGCGTACCGGGCTTTGGGCTGGCCGTGGCCCGCGCCTAGGGTGGTGGACACCGCGCGGCTTTTGGAGCGGCTCGCGCGCCGCCGGGCGCTGCTCGAGCCCTACCGCGCGCCGCCCCCATTGGACCTCGCGGGGGCTCGGGCCTACCTGGGGTTGCCGCCCTACCCGCAGCACCACGCGTTGGTGGACGCGCTCGCCACGGCGGAGCTCTTCCTCGCGCTGCAGGCGCGGCTGGGGGAGGCGTGACCCTCGGGCGGGAGGGGCGCGCGGGTAAGGTAGGGGTATGCAGGCGCTGGCGGGCCGGGTCCTGACCGCGCGGGGCTGGGCCCTCGCGCGGGTGGTGTTCGACGCGCGCATCCAGGCCCTCGAGCCGCTCTCCGAGGCGCCCCGGCGGTACGTCCTCCCGGGGTTCATCGACCTGCACGTGCACGGGGGCGGGGGCGGGGACGCGATGGAGGGGGCGGCGGGGGTGCGCCGCCTGGCGCGCTTCCACGCCCGGCACGGCACCACGGCCCTGCTCGCGACCACCGTTACGGCCCCTCCCGCGGCGGTGGTGCGCGCCTTGGAGGGGATTCGCGCCGTGGCCCGGCGGCCGGGCGCGGGGGAGGCCCGCGTCCTGGGGGCGCACCTCGAGGGGCCCTTCATCCACCCCGAGCGGCTGGGGGCGCAGCCGCCCTACCCGCACCCGCCCGACCTGGATTGGGCGCGGCGGTTCCTCGAGGCCGGCCCGGTGCGGGTGGTGACCCTGGCCCCCGAGCTTGGGGGCGCGCTCGAGCTGGTGCGGTTTCTGGCGGGGCGCGGGGTGCGCGTGCAGTTGGGGCACAGCACTGCGGGGTTCGTGGAGGCCCGGGCGGCCCTCGAGGCGGGGGCGGTGGGGTTCACGCACCTCTTTAACGCGATGGGGGGGCTCATGGCGCGCGCGCCGGGGCTGGTGGGGGCGGCGTTCGCGCGGGGCCGGTGGGCCGAGGTGATCCCGGACGGGCGGCACGTGCACCCCGGGGCGCTCCTGGCCGCCTTCCGGGCGATTCCGGGCGTGTACGGGGTGACGGACGCGGTGGCTGCGGCGGGCATGCCGGAGGGCCGGTACCCGCTCGGGGCGCGGACGGTGGTGCGGCGGGGGGACGGGGTGTACCTGGAGGACGGGACGCTCGCGGGGAGCGTCCTCACGATGGCGGAAGCGCTACGCAACCTGGTGCGGCTGGGCCTTTCCCTCGCGGAGGCCGCGTGGCGGCTGAGCGCCTTGCCCGCGGCCTACCTGGGGGTGCGGGACCGCGGGCGGGTTCGGGCGGGTGTTTGGGCGGACCTGGTGGTGCTCGACGAGGCGCTTCGGGTCCGGGAGGTGTACGTGGAGGGACGGCGCGTGCGCTAGAGCTTGTGGCGCACGTCCCCCCCGTACCGGATCTCCTCTGCGCGGACGTTCTCGTCGTTCAGGATTTCCGGCACCTCCTGGGCGGCCTCCAGGTGCGCGCGGGCCTGCTCGAGCTCGTCCTCGCTGTAGGTGAAGACGAGCTCCGCGGAGAGCACGCCCGGCGTGGCCTGGATGGCCTTGAGGGCCTCGACCTCCGCCTCGGTGCTCTCGGCCTCGATGGTCACGATGAGCTTGCCGTTCGGGTCGCGGAAGAACACCTCGCACACCCCCTGGGCCTCGAGGGTCTCGGCGACGGCCTCGAGGCGGTCGGGGGGCGTGCGGACAATGATGCTGGAGATGTTCACGATAAACCTCCTTTACTCGACGCGGATCGCGCCGGTAGGGCAGGGCGCCAGGCAGCGGCCGCACCCCGTGCAGCGCTCCGCGAGGACGGTGGGCTCGAGCATGCCCTTGAAGCGGATGGCCTCCTCGGGGCAGGCCTCGAGGCAGACGAAGCACAGGACGCGCTGCCAGGCGGTGCAGCGGCCGGGGTCGATGTGGGCCCGCGCGGGGATGCGCGCGGGCCCATCGGGGGAGAGGACCCCGTGGGGGCAGGCGTCGGCGCACGCGGTGCAGAAGGTGCACCCTTCCCCGCGAAAGCGCACCACGGGCGCCCCGTCAGCGTCGCGCTCGAGGATGCCCTGGGGGCAGGCGGGGACGCACGGGGCGTCGCAGTGCGCGCACGCGGAGAAGTCCGTGCCCGGGGGGGCGTAGGGGGGCCGGATCACCCCGGCCCCGGGGCGCTTGGGGGCGCGGAGGAAGGATTGGAGGAACGCGCGCCGATCCATAACCTACACCCTACCCTACGCGTCTACTCGGTACCGGTCTCGAGGTCCACGCCTTCCTTCCAGCGCTCCATGAGGTCCGAGGAGAACTGTCCGTCGGGGTTGCGGAACTCGGGTATGAAGAGGTTGGCGATGGGCGGATCCACCTCGGCCTGCGGGGCGTGGCACATGGTGCATGAGTACCGCGCGGCGTCCAGTTGGAGGCTCGTGGTGTCGGTATCGCTGAACAAGTCCAGCGCGTAGTGGGTAGGGGGAATGGGGGTGGCGCCAAGGGCTTGAGCCGTGTTGGGGTTGTGGCATGCCGCGCAGGAGTTCTGGCTTTGGGTGACGGGCACGAACCCCTCGATGCTGTGCGGGATCATGGGGGGAGCGTTTTCCTGCGAGCGCGGCATGCGTTCGCTTGCGCCGGGGGGGGTGGTGGGGTAGGCCAAGGGCGGCAGCTCCGCGCCGGCGTCCGTTTCCAAGACCGCATTCCGGATGCCCAGGTCTTGCGGAGTAAAGCTCGGCGCGTTACCTAGGCCAAGCGCGAAGAACACGAGGCCAATACCCAACAGGGCCAGTCCGATCCAGAGGATTCGCTTATGGCGCGTCATGACTCACCATCCCTTCTCACGCCTTGTAGATCTTGACCGCGACCTTCTTGAAGTCCGTCTGCAGGGAGATCGGGCAGCGCTGGTCCAAGAGCACCTTGTTGATCAGGACGCGTTCATCGAAGAACGGCACGAAGACCATGCCTTTAGGCGGGCGGTTGCGCCCATTGGTTTGCACGCGGGCCTGCACCTTGCCACGCCGACTCTCGATCCAGACCTTGTCCCCGTCCTTTACGCCCAGGCGCTGGGCGTCCTCGGGGTGCATGTAGCAGAAGGCCTCGGGCACCGCGCGGTACAGTTCCGGCACGCGCATCGTCATGGTGCCGGTGTGCCAGTGCTCGAGCACCCGCCCGGTCGCGAGCCAGAAGGGGTACTCCGCATCCGGGGTTTCCGGAGGCGCCATGTAGGGCCGGAAGAAGATCTTGGCGCGGTTGGTGAGGTCCACCTTAGCGCCGTCCTTGGGGCCGAGGAGGCTGCCTTCAGGGATGCGTTTCGCGGCCGGGCCGTAGAAGGCAAAGCGCGCCTTGGGGTTGGCCTTCCTCGCGTACGGATCGTACTGGGTGTTGAACCGCCAGAGGGTTTCGCGGCCGTTCACGACCGGCCAGCGCAGGCCGCGTACCTTGTGGTAGGCGTCGAACTCCGCGAGGTCGTGCCCTTCCCCAAGCCCGAAGCGCCGGTACTCCTCCCACAGGTACTTCTGCACGAAGAACCCGTACCCCTTCCAGGGCTGGCCGTCCACGCCGGGCACGTTGCGCTTGTCCCCCTCGGCTTCGGTGTTGAGGAAGCCCTTGCCGATGGGGTCCGGCCAGGCGAACCGCTTGGCCTCCTCGTTCGCGAACAGCACCTCGTAGAGCGTCATCTCGGGGGAGTACCCCATAGCCTGGGCCTTGTCCAGCACGTTCGGGAGGACGGTGCCGTCCGGGAGCTTCCACTCCCGCCAGACCTCCTTGAGGGTGAAGAACTTGGAGAACTCGATGATCTGCCAGAGGTCCGGCATGGCCTGGCCGGGAGGCGTGACCTGCTGGCGCCAGTGCTGCGTGCGCCGTTCGGAGTTCCCGTACGCGCCCCACTTCTCGTAGATCATCGCGCTGGGCAGGATCAGGTCCGCGACCTTCGCGGAAACCCCAGGGTACGCGTCGGACACCACGATGAACACGTCCATTTCCCGCGCGGCCCGGATCCAGTGGTTCGCGTTCGCGGTGTTCTGCCAGGGGTTGTTCACCTGCACCCAGGCCCACTTGATCTTCCCGTCCTCGAGGTCCCGCATGATCTGCACGTAGTTCGCGCCGACCTTGGGGTTGATCGTGCCCTCGGGGACCTTCCAGATCTCCTCGGACTTCTTGCGGTGCTCGGGGTTCGTGACCACCATGTCCGCGGGCAGCCGGTGCGCGAAGGTCCCGACCTCACGCGCGGTGCCGCACGCGGAGGGCTGGCCGGTGAGGCTGAACGCGCCGGAGCCGGGCTGGGCTTGTTTGCCGAGGAGGAGGTGGATCGCGTAGATCTGCTCGTTCACCCAGGTGCCCCGCGTGTGCTGGTTGAACCCCATCGTCCAGAAGCTCACGACCTTGCGGGCCTTCTCTGCGTAGAGGGCCGCGAGGGCCTGGAGCTTTTCCTTGAAGACCTCGAGGGGCTCGTCCGGGTCGCCTTTGGCCAGCTCGGCCACGAAGTCCAGGGTGTACGGCTCGAGGGCCTTTTTGAACTCCTCGAAGGTGATCACCCAGTGCGCCCCGGCCTGTTTGCGGTGCTTCATCTCGAGGCGGTCGCCGGGCTTGACCCCGAGGTAGCTGAGGGCCTGGGCTTCCTCCTTGGTGATCACCTTGGCGATCTCGGTCCGGAGAACCTCGCGTTCCTTCTCGCTGTACTTGGGGTGGTTGGGGTCGGGGCGCAGGCCGTACCCGATGTCGGCGTACCCCGTGGCGAAGGCGCAGTGGTTGTTCACGAACTCCCAGTCGATCGCCTCGGGGTAGTTGTACACGATCTCGCGGAGGATGTAGTTCTGGATGGCGAGGTCGGTCTGGGGTTTGAAGACGATCTCGAGGTCCGCCATCTGGGAGGTGCGGTGGCGGAAGGTGGTGAGGACGACGAGCTTGACGCGGTCGGGATTCGAGAGCCGCCGGTCCAGGATGCGCGCCCAGAGCACGGGGTGCATCTCGGCCATGTTGGAGCCCCAGAGGACGAAGGTGTCGGTGAGTTCGATGTCGTCGTAGCACCCCGCGGGCTCGTCGATCCCGAAGGTTTGGATGAAGGCCGCGACGGCGCTGGCCATGCAGTGCCGGGCGTTGGGGTCGATGTTGTTGCTGCGGAACCCGGCCTTCATGAGCTTAAGGGCCGCGTACCCTTCCTGGATGGTGTACTGCCCGGACCCGAAGATCGCGACGCCGGTAGGGCCGAGTTCGTTGTAGGCCTTCTTGAACTCGCGGGCCATGACCTCGAAGGCCTTCTGCCAGCTGACGGGCTTGAACTTGCCCTTCTTGTCGAACTCGCCCCGCTCGTTCACGCGCATCAAGGGTTGGGTGAGGCGGTCCTCGCCGTACTGGATCTTGGCGAGGAAGTACCCTTTGATGCAGTTCAGCCCGCGGTTGACGGGGTTCTCGGGATCGCCTTTGACCGCGACGATACGGTCGTTCTTGGTGGCGACGAGCACGCCGCATCCCGTGCCGCAGAACCGGCACACGGACTTGTCCCAGCGCCAACCCTGCTCCACGGCCGCGGCCTGCGCGCGGGCGCTTTGCGGCACCGCGACGCCCGCAGCGGCGGCGGCGGAGACGGCCGCAGCGAGCTTCACGAAGTCTCGCCGCGAGAGGTCCGCCCCGTTGGTAGAGCCTTGGGTTTTGGGGTTTTGTTTCTCCATCCTTGGGCCCTCCCTTCCTAAATCAGCTCATCTTTATAATTCGCGAAGACCTGGAGGACATGTGCCCTTAGGACATCCGCCCCGGTATTGTGTCCGTTTCATCCTTGAGGATATACCCCTCGTGGGGTACTGGGATGTTCGTGAGGGGGGTGTGAGGTGGTCGCGTGGGTACCGGGGAGGACGGGGGCGTGGGCCCCATGATTCCCTCTATCAAGATTAAGAATGAATCCAATTACGTTTGAAGCGTTTTGGCTGGATGTGCGCGGGTTGGACAGGGGCGTATGCCTGAATGGGTGGGGCGGGTTGGCGCGTTTGGGGACGTAGCAATGGGGGCGGTGAAGCAAGTAGCCTTTCCCGAGAAAGTCTTTGCGCGCTTGGAACGGTAGCGCAGGAAACGGCGCACCTCCCGTTCGGCGGCTATAGAAGAGCGCTGAATTGAGGACCCCCCCGACACCAACCCCGTCGTCAGCAACCGGATCCGTTCGCTCAGCCGCGCTCCGGGTGCGCTGTTGAGCCTCTGGGTTTGGGTACGGCCGTCGCCGGGTGTGCCGACCGGATGGCGAGCAGCGATCAGGGTACCCCATCGGCCCGGATGCAGCGGATGGCGCAAGGGGCTGCGGCGCGTGCACCGCGGTAGAGGAGACCCGACGGATCGAAGACAATAGGTGTCAGATGGGTGTAAATCAGGGAGGGGCCCTACAGGGCCCCTCCCTGAATCCCCTTCCTTAAGGGCCTTTCTTGGTGGCGGTGGGCGGACTTGAACCGCCGACACCACGATTATGAGTCGTGTGCTCTAACCAGCTGAGCTACACCGCCATGGTTGCGGGGGCAGGATTTGAACCTGCGACCTTCGGGTTATGAGCCCGACGAGCTACCAGACTGCTCCACCCCGCGACGTGCGGTCCCCGACCGCACTCGCTAGTTTACGCAAAACCCCAAAACCCGTCAAGATCGCCTAGTCGCTCGAGTTCAGCCCACTCAGGTACACGCGGTACGCCTCCTCGAGGCACGCGACCAACGCGCGCGGGTTCCGAAGAGCCTCGAGCGGCACGAGCCCCACCGGGATGGCGTCGGGCTCCGGGTCGATCCAGACCCCGAACCCCTCCGCGGTCAGGTCCAGCACGAGCTCATTCACCTCGTGCGCCTCGAGCCACGCGCGTACCTCGCGGCACACCTCGGGGGGCAGGCCTTCCGGGCTGGATTCACGGGTCAGGTGGAGTGCCGCCATGTTTTTCCTCCTTCCCTCGCCGTGCGATGGGGCGAGGTCCGGGTATACGGCACGGGATCCGCAAGGGTCCGTACTTCCAGCATAGCACCCTTGGCGGGCGGTGGGTTACCGCACGGTTTGGGGTGCCTCGAGCCACTCCAGGGCGGCTTCGAGGGGCATGGGTTTGCCGAGGAGGAAGCCTTGACCGAGGGGGATACCGAGGGTGCGGCACACCTCGAGCTCGGCCTCACGCTCGATGCCTTCCGCGAGGGTCGTGGCCCCGAGTTTCTCGGAGAGGCGTGCGATGGCCTCGAGGATGGCGTGGGCGCGGGGGCTTTCGGGGGCTTCCTGGACGAAGCTTTTGTCGATTTTGATGAGGTCCACGGGGAAGCGGTGGACGTAGCTGAGGGAGCTGTAGCCGGAGCCGAAGTCGTCCAGGGCGAGGCGGACCCCGGTGCGCTTGAGGTCCTGGAGGGTCGCGAGGGCGGCCTCCCCGGAGAGCAGGAGGCGTTCCGTGACCTCCAGGACGAGGCGTTCCGGGGGGAGGTTGTGGGCCATGAGCTGCGCACGGATCCAGTCGGGCAGCATGAGGTTGGCGAAGCTTTGGGGGGAGAGGTTGACCGTAACGCCCCCGGGAAAGCCGGCGTCGCGGAGGGCCTTGAGGTGGGCGAGGGCTTTGGCGAGGACCTGGCGGTCGAGGGTTTCGGCGAACCCCGCGGCTTCCGCGAGGGGCGCGAAGACCGCGGGGGAGACCTTCCAGCGGGCGAGGGCTTCGAACAGGACCGTTTCGCCGGTGCGGAGGTCCAGGATGGGCTGGAGGTGCACCTGGATCTGGTGGGCGGCGAGGGCCTGGCGGAGCTCGTGTTCGAGGCGGACCTGTTCGCGGAAGGCCTGGTCCTGGGTGGCGTTGAAGAAGACCAGGGGGGCGGGGGAGTGCTTGGCGGCGTACATGGCGACGTCGGCGGCGCGGATGAGGCCGTCGAGGTCCTGGGCGTCTTCTGGGAAGCGGGCGACGCCGAGGCTGGCGCCCAGGATGAAGGCCCGGCCCTCGAGCTCCACGGGGGCCTCGAGGGCTTTTTGTAGGCGTCGGGCCACCTGTTGGGCGGTTGTGGCGTCGGCGCCGGGGAGGAGGAGGGCGAACTCGTCGCCGCCGACGCGGGCGGTGAGGTCGGTGCGGCGGGCGGTGGCTTTGAGGCGGTGGGCGACCTCGATGAGGGCTTGGTCGCCGGCGGTGTGGCCTAGGGTGTCGTTGACCTCTTTGAAGCGGTCGAGGTCGAGGAAGATGAGGGCGGCGGGTTCGTTGCGGGTTTGGAGGGCGGCGAGGAGGGCCCGGCCTTTTTCTTCCAGGCCGCGGCGGTTCAGGAGGCCGGTGAGGGGGTCGGTGACCGCGTGGCGGGCGAGGGCCTCGAGGGCCGCGACGCGCTCGAGGCTTGCGCCGAAGGCCTGGGCGACCTCCTGGAGGGCGGCTTGTTCGTCGGGGGAGAAGGCGGCAGGCTGGGCTGAGGCCACCGCGAGGCAGCCCCAGGGCCGGCCGGAGACGGTGACGGGCAGGAGGAGGACGGCGCGCACCCCGTACCGTTCGGCGGTTTCCCGGTGGGCGCGCAGGCCGGGGTCCGCAAGGCGGAGGCAGGTGGGGCGCGGGCCTTCCCAGCTCGCCGCCAGGCACGGGGCGAGGGCCTCGGCGCCTTCGCCGGCCCACGCGAGGGGCTCGAGGCGGCCGTCGGGTTCCGCGTGGGCTGCCCACGCCGCGCGGTAGCCGCCCTCGAGGACCATCACCTGGGGGATGATGCGGATGAGTTCTTCCTGGGTGTTGGCGTGGCTTGTGGCGTGGTTAACCGCGCTGAGGAGGCGCAGGGTGCGTTCTCTGCGGCGCAGGGCGGCGAGGGTGCGCGTGCGTTCGTCGAGGAGGTTGCGGAGGGTGCCGGCCGCGAACCCCAGGAGGGGGCTGAGGATGCTCTCGAGGCCCGCGGCTTCCTGAAGCGCGTTGATCGAGGGGTCGTGCACCCAGGTGAAGAGGGCGAGGTGGAGGGGGATGTTGGCGAGGCCGGCGGCGAGGCCCCCCCAGGGGCCGAGGCTCCAGCCGGCCATGGCGAGCCACACGCTGGAGAAGGAGGCGGCTTCGACCCCGGCCTGGCGGTAGAGGAGGGGGAAGGCCAGGATGTATGTCGCGAGGGCGAGGCTGGTGAGTGGCAGGAGCATGGGGGGTGCGCCGCGCATTTGTGCCCATCTTATACCCCGAAAGGGGGCCGTATATCCCTGTGTGTTTTGTATTGTTTGTTTCGGCGTGAGTTGGGGCGTTCCTCCTGGAAATATGGGGAAACATGGGAATTATAGGGGATTCCTCGCGAATTTGTTGGTATTGGATTGGAAAACGCCGTGTTCTCGCTATGTTTTTGTCGTCATGGATTTAGGGCAATTCGCTTAGGGATTTGTGCAGGTTTTTGCGTTTAGAGCGATGATAAAAATATTATGGATTAAAATCAGTCATTTCTGGTAGGGGTCCACTCATGAAATTTAGGGATTTATGGCAAAACTCCTCAGAATGTCGTGCTAGCCTCCTTTCAGGAGAGCCAGAACGAACCGGCTCTCCAAGTTCAAGCCCCGGAGCGTATCTGGATGCGCGGCGTTCACGCGAGCCACACCCCCTGGTTGAAACACCCCAACAAGCACCACACCCACCCTACTCGGGTGGGAAACGCCCGCACCACGGCGCGTCCCACCCGGGCCCCGCCGGATTGCGCCGCGCGTTCTCCTCACCGGCAACCCGACCCTAGGCCCACACACGTAAACCGCTAAACGCAACCGAATGAACGAAGGAGGAACCCAACCCATGCGCTTCAATGGATCCTTCATCACCGCTTTCGCAGTCTCGCTGCTCGTCGCGGCCTGCTCCCAGCAGGTCGACCTGCCCACCGATACTGAACCGCCCACCAGTTCCGAACCACCCGTCGTGACCAACCCGGACCCCACCCCACCGGACACCCAGACGCCGCCCCCCACCCCGAACGATCCGCCCGCCGTTAGCGTGAACGGCGTACCGCAGACCTTGGACCTCGAGACCCCGGTCGAGGTCTGGTGGGCGAGCCACCCCTATAACCCGGAAAGCCCGAACTTCATCCCCGTGGGCGGCATTCAGAGCCCGGACCCCGTGTTGAACGTGCGGGATGAGTTCGGGGGGAATATCCAGGCCGCGATCGACGCGCTCCCGGCCTCCGGGGGGACGCTGTACTTCCCGCCCGGCACCTACGGGGGGAACTGGACGCTCGTGGGGAAGAGCAACGTGCACTTCATCTCCGACGGCGGCGCGGTCCTCACGGGAGTGGGGTTCGTCGTGGGGTGCACGGACGCGATCGACTACCAGCGCTTGATGGAACGCGTTCGCGTGGAGAAGAACCCCGACGCGATTAACTGCGTCACGGACGGGCGCATCGAGAACATCTACTTCAAGAACCTGACCTTCGACGGGGGCGGCACGCAACTTTTAGCGATCACGATCCGCGCGGCGCGCCAGGTCCTCTTCGACAACGTGACCTTCCAGAACTACCGCGATCCCGGGAACTACCACCGCGGCCTCATTAACGCCACGGCTTGGGTGGACGACATCTGGGTGCGGGATAGCCGCTTCCTGGGCTCGGAGCGCTGGGCTGTGTACTTCGACGGGTGCTTCGCTTGTGGCGTGATCGGCTCGGAGATCGCGGGGAATTTCGGCAACGGCGGCCTCCTCATCCTCACGAACCAGGACGCGGACTTCGACATTAACGGCGACGGCATCTTCCAGGAAAACGAGATCCGTCAGGCCAACCACATTGTGGTTGCGAACAACACCTTCGGCGGCCTGCACCAAGGCATCCAGATCACCGGGAAAGACGCCTTGGTCGTGGGGAACACCGCGACCGCGGATCAGGCGATCTTCGTGCAGTTCAGCGCGAAGTGCGACCAGGTGAACCCGAACGCTGGCATTCACAGCGTCTTCAACAACCTGCGCGTGGAGAACAACCGGGTCGCGGGCGTGAACGCCTTCGTCCGCGTGAACGCCTACCCGGACGGGTGCGGGAGCGGCAACACGATGGAGATCGGTGGGTACTACGTGGCCGGGAACACCGTAGAGCGCTTCTACGGCACGAACCCCGGCCTAGTCGTCGAGGTGTCGGGCCCCATCGTGGATCCTCGAGTCATCACGGATAACCTGTGCGGAGGTGTCGCGTGCGACAACCAGGTGCGCGCGCTCGCCGAGTAAGGTACGCGATTGGCGCGCTTCTTCTGGCCCTGGGCGGGGTGCTGGGGAGCTGCTCCTCGACCCCCCCGGGGCCGGGGGAGGCCCCCGCCCCCCTCGAGCCCCCGCCCCCTAGCGAGACGACGCCAGAAGAACCCCCGCCCGAAACCCCGGTCGAGGTGCCGGTAGCGGGCTTCTTTCCGCTGGGGGTGTACGACCACGCTGGGGTGACGGGGATCGAGGAGATGGTGCCGGACCTGCTGGGGCGGGGTTTGGACACGGTGATGTTTGTGCATAACACGCCGGCGCACGCGGGGTGGTGGGATTACACGGACGCGATGGGGATCCGGGTGGTGTACGGTCCGGAGTTGTGGGACGCGTGGTTCAGCATGGAGGCGAGCCCGGAGCTGAGCTTGGAGGAGGCGAAGCGGTTGTTGGGGCCGCACGTGGAGTCGGTGCGTGGGCACCCGAGCGTGGTGGGGTACTCGTTGGCGGACGAGCCGCCTTTGGATAGTTTTACGCTAGGTCGGGACGTGGGGGTGGAGAAGCTGCGGTTGATGGTGGAGGCGGCTGGGGAGCTGGACCCTGGGCGGGTGCGGACGGCGGTGCTGGTGGCGCCGAACACGGTGAACCGGTTTATCCGGGGTGCGGGTTTGGACGTGGTGACGCTGGACGTGTACCCGTTTGCGGAGGGGAACGGGCCGTGCGATGACACGCTGCGGGGTTTTGGTTTGCCGGAGGGGTGGGATTTTGTGCATTACGTGCGGTACGTGTTGAACAATCCGGGTGTGGAGCGGGTGCCGGTGTGGTTTATTTTGCAGGGGCATTCGTTTTCGGGTCCGGGTGCGGGGCGGTTTGCCCTGCGGGTGCCGTTGGTGGAGGAGATGCGGATGGAGGCGTGGCTGGCGGTGGGGGAGGGAGCGAAGGGACTGATTTGGTTTTTTTACTCGCCGGAGATCCGGGGTGAGGACTCGGTGATCCGGGGTTTGCGGTTTGAGGGGCACGCGGCGCAGTACGGGGAGGTGACGGAGCTTGCGAGGCGGTTTGGTGTGTTGCGGGGTGTGTTGATGGGTTTGGAGAAGCGGGTTGTGGGGTACGGGGAGGACGAGGTGGTGTACGAGGAGTGGTTTGAGGCGGTGGGGGGTAGTCGTCCGTACGCGAGCACGTTGATGGAGCGGGATGGGGGTCGGGTGTTTGTGGTGGTGGTGAACCGGGATTGCGAGGCGCGGGAGATGCGGGTGCTGGGTTTGGGGGGTCGCGGGGGGATGTTGCGGGATGTGGAGACGGGGCGTGTGGTGGGTTTAGGGGAGGGTTTTGTGTTGCGCGGGGGGGATGGGGTGTTGTTCGAGTACCTCCCCGAGTAAGGCCCTATGGATGCTCGATATAGTGCTGTAACATGCGCGCGGTGCGTTTCAGCCCCAGGCGTTCAAGCACCGGTTCCCCTTGAGCGTTTGCCTGCCCCGTACAAGGTTCACCACCAGGCGGATGAACAGGTCGCGTAGCGGGGCCGGGTAGAGGATGCGGGCGTCATAGACGGCGGTCTAAACGCGCAAGATCATCTCCTCAGTAGCCCATATTCAGCTCCTGGGCTTGCGCTTGCAGTGCGTTCAGGGCCGCTTCCTGCTCCCGGCGGGTTTGTTCCTGATAGGCCAGCACGTCCCGTACCCGCACTCGTCGGTGGGTGCCCACCTTGCGGTGAGGGATTCGACCTTGCTCCAACAACTCGGCGAGGTAGGGGCGGGAGAGGCCCAGCAGGTAGCGGCTACCTGAGGGGTCAGCTCGGCTTCCAGAGGCATTACCATGACGGGTTGGCCCTGGGCCAGCAGGGTGAGGAGGGTTTCTAGAAGGTTCACCATGGGCGGGGTCAGCGGTACAATCTGGTCATCCAGGCACACGGCAATGCCCAAGCGCTTCGCCTTCACCTAAAGGCGATCGAGCAGCTCCCTGGCCCGTAATACGTTTTCTTGAACCGAACCCCCCGGGGCCAGGCCCGGGGGGAGGAATGGGAGTGAGGGCTGGTGCCGGGAGCGGGACTCGAACCCGCACGGGGGAATCCCCCCAACGGATTTTAAGTCCGTTGCGTCTACCGGTTCCGCCATCCCGGCGCCCACACCCATCCTAGCGTGAAGGCTAGGCCTTGCCAAGCCGAGCAAGCCTCACGGGTAGCACGCGCTGCGGTTGGGGTCGAGCACCCAGTCCGCCCGGACCAGGCCGAACCCGAAGCTCGAATCGAACCCGGGCGCCCCGAGGTCCTCCGCCGTGGAGGTCAGGCAGGTTCGGATCCGGTCCGTGGGGGGCACGGCGCCCTTTATGGCGTAGTGCTCGGCGATATACAGGGCGGCGACGCCGCTCGCGAAGGGGGCGGCGAAGGAGGTGCCGCTATCCCGGACGTACTCGCTAAGCGGGTGCGCACCCAGCACGTTCACGCCAGGCGCCACGAGGTCCAGCTTGTCCCCGTAGTTCGAGAAGTAAGCCCGGTTTTTATTGTTATCGATCGCGCCGATCGCCAGGGTGTAGCTCGAGCTCGCGGGGTACCCCACGTAGCCCAGCCCGTCGTTCCCGCTCGCGGCGAGGGTGAGGACGCCCTGGGTGTAGGCGCGGTACAGGGCGTCCTCGATCAGGCCGTCGGTTTGGGTGGCGGGATCCGTGATTTGAGCGCAGTCGTTCCGGCCGTCTTGGTTCTCGTCCTTGTTGGCGATGAGGCAGAGGCTGAGGTTGATCACGTGAGCTTCGGCGTCCACCGCGAAGTTGATGGCTTGGGCCAGGGTGAGGGTGGTGGCGTTGGGGAAGACCTTGAGGGGCAGGAGGTACGCTGCGCCCTGCGTGACGCTGGCCATCCCCTCGTTGTTATGGGTCTCGGCGGCGATGAGGCTCGCGACCTGGGAGCCGTGCCCGTCCATGTCGCTCGCGTCGGGGTCGTCATCCGAGAAGTCGTACCCGGGGAGGAGGTTCGCGTCGAGGTCCGGGTGAGTGAACGCCGCGCCCGTATCCACCACCGCGACCACGGGCCGGCAGGAGGCGCTCACCTGGTCCCAGGCCGCCTCGAGGCCCAGGAGTTGAAACTGGTCCTGCTGGTCGGGGACGTAATAGGGGTCGTTCGGGACGAAGAGCAGGCCGTACCGGTAGTTGGGCTGCACGTACCGGGCCGCGCCGCGCGCCACGAGGGCCGCCGCGGCGGCGGCTTCCTCCCCAGGGGCGACGCGGTAATGCACCCAGCCGTTTTCCAGCGTGGCTACGCGCGTGAGGCCCAGGGTGCGCTCGGCCTCGAGGAGGGCGGTGCTTTGCAGGGTGAGGCCGTCACCGGTGAAGGCGAGGAGCTCGCCGGGCACGTGCGCGGGGGTGAAGTCGGCCACGCCGGTCTTCGGGACGGGCAGGGCGGCGGGCAGGGCGGTCGCGCCGACGGGCGCGGGGCAGCGGTCGGCTGGGGTGGGGAAGGTGGTGGGCCAGGTGGGGGTGACTGTCGTAGTTTCCGTGGCGGTGCCTCCATCCGGGTCCTGCACCACGAGCGTCGCGGTGAAGCTCCCCTCCTGGGGGTAGCCGTAGGTGTAGCTGCCGCTCGTACAGTTAGGGATGAGGAGGTCGGTACTCCCGTTCCCGTCCGCGTCCAGCCGGCACTCGAGGGCGTCCCCGTCCGGGTCGGACACGCTCCAGGTAAAGGTCACCCATAGGTTGTTGGGAGTCGCGGTGAAGGCCGTGATCCGCGGCGGGGTGTTGAGGAAGAACTGGCACCCCGCGAGGCCGAGCCCTAGCATCAACAGGAGCGCACGCCGCATGGCCTTATTCTGGCAGACGCAAAGGATCCTTGGGTGAGGTGTGGCTTAGGGCGGGGTTAAGGAAAGCGCGCCCAGGTCCTGCTCGAGCGCGTCGCCCGGGACCTCGAGGGATTGCTCGAGGGCGGGCTCGCCGGGGTCGCACAAGCCGTTCGCGCTGTCGTCGCGGCAGGCGGTGAGGGCGTAGCGGCCGGGGGGTAGGTGGGTCACGAAGCGCCCGTCCGCGTCCGGGACGAGGTGGCGGGTAGTGGGACCGGTGAGGGTGACGCGAAACGGGCCGGGGGGCGGGGTGACGCCAAGGGCGGGAGGCAGGTTCAGGAACCCGTACCCGAACGCGGGGTCCGGCCCCGGGTCGCCGAGGTCGGTGAGGTGCGGCTGGAGGGCCGCCCAAGCCGCCTGGCCGGTGGCGGCGCGGCCGCTTGCGATGAGCAGCGCGAGCGCGCCCGCCACCTGGGGCGTGGCTTGGGAGGTGCCCATGTAGAAGGCGTAGTTGGGGCGGCCCTCGACGTAGTTCCAGGTGGTGGAGAGGATTCCGTCCGGGTACCCGTCCCGGTCGCTGTCCACGCTCACGTCCCCGCCGGGGGCGCTCACGTCCACGGCATCGTTGAACTCCGAGTACCAGGCGCGCCGGGGCGCGCCGCCGAAGTTATAGTCGGTGGCGGCCACGCTGATCGCGCCGTCGCACGAGGCGGGGTAGACGAGGTTCGAGGCCGCGCCGTTCCCCGCGGCGGCCACGACCGCGACGCCGCGCGCCGTGGCCTCGCGCACGGCCTCGCACATCGCGTGGGAGAAGGCGGTCGTGCCGAGGGAGAGGTTGATGACCTGGGCGGGATGGGGGTTTGTGTAGGTCACGCCGTCCCAGGTGATGGGCAGGCCGGCCGCGTATCGGATCGCGGCGGCGACCGCGGCGACGGTGCCGCTGCCGCGCGTGTCCAGGACGCGGATAGGCAGGACCTTGACGGGGGCGGGCCAGGCGAGGCCGACGGTGCCGGAGTTCGTGCAGGTTGGGCAGGCGGGCGGGAAGGGCCCCGCGCTGGCCGCGATGAGGCCCGTAACGTGCGTGCCGTGGCTGCCCGCTTCGGGCTTGAGGTTGTCGAAGGGGTCGGTGGGGTCCGTGTCCCCCTCCACCAAATCCAGCGCGCCCTCCCCCGGGCCCCACACGCGCCCCGAGAGGTCCGGGTGATCGAACCGCACCCCCGTGTCGATCACCGCAACGGTAACGGGTACGGGGTACGTGGCCAGGTGCGCCCAGCGGGCCCCCGTGCGCCGCAGGTGCCACTGGAGGGGGTAGAACGCGTCCATGGGTTCGCCCGCCACGCTCAGCGCGTACACCCGGGCGTTGGGCTCGGCCCACTCCACGGCCGGGTCCGCCGCGAGGCGCTCGAGGAGCGCCTGAGGGTCGGGGGCCTCGAGGCGCAAGAGGCGGTGTTGCGGGTCGTGCGCCAGTACGCGAGCCGAGGCGGTGAGGGCGAGGGGGCGCGCGGGGCTGGACCGGTACTTCACGAGCACCTCGCGAACAGGCGCGGCGGCTTCGGGAGTGAACAGGCCGCGCGCTGGGAAGGAGGCGTTCCGGGCGGCCTCGAGCGGTGGGGGGTAGAGGGTGCCCGTGACGCGCACGAGCGGCCAACGCACCCGGATCACACCGTTCAGGTCGCCGCTCACGGCTACCCGCGCCTCCACCACGGCTTGGTCGGGCAGGAAGGGGGTGGGGCTGGCGGTGACCTGAACCACGGCAGGCCCGATACCGCGGTTGGGCGTGAGCTGCAGGAAGGCCGGGGCGTTCGGGTCCGGGACGAGCTGCCACACCGCGTTCGCGGGGGCCGTCATCCCGAAGCGTCCCGTGCCCTCGGGGCTTAGGGTCGTCCCCTCGGGTACGGTGCCGTTACGGCACGCCGCCAGCGCCAGCGCAAGGAGCACAAGAACCCAGCGAGGCATCCTATGCTCTAGTCTACGCGCGGCGCGCCCGCCAGATGAGATACCGTTCGAGCAGGAAGAAGGCCAATGCCAGACCCAAGAGCGGCCCCGTGAGGGGCACGGGCTTCCTCGGCGCGGGCGGCAGCGCCTGGGGGGCCTCGAGAAGGGCCCCCTGGCTGGCTTCGGCCAGCCGTTGAAGGGTGGCTCGGCCGTCCGTGAGCGGCCACTCGCTCGGTTCGGGCAGCGGCACGCGGAAGAGGACCCGGCCCTCCACGAGCACCACCGCCTCCCCCCGCGCCTCGGAGGGCAGGACGGCCTCGAAGGTGAGCGGGGCGGTGGGCGGCATGGAGCGCTCCACCCCCCCGTAGCGCAGCTTCGGGGCCCGCTCGAACCGCCCCTGCACCACCACCCGCACCCCTTCGGCCTCCCGGCTCACGCTGTAGCGCGGCCGGGCGGGGGTGCGGGTCAACCAGCGGAGGAGCTGGCCCAGAAACCGCGGGGCTTCCGGCCAGTCCGTCCAGCTCCGGGAGAGGTCCGTGGTGAGGGCCGCGACCTTGCCGAGCCCCCGCTCGCCCACCGCGAGGATGGGCTCCCCCGCGCTGTCCAGCACCACTCGCGCCCACGGTTGCGCCACCGCCGGCAGCAGCACGCGAGCCGGGGGCGGCGTGGAAAGGCCTTGCGTCACGGGGTGCGCCTCGAGCCGCACCGGGAAACGGCCCTCGAGGGCCTCGCGGCCGAAGGTGCGCTCGGCCTCCTCGAGGAATAGGCGCGGGAGGTCCTCAGGGGTAGGCACGTCCCAGAACCGGCCCTCCCCCACCCGGCTCATGCGGGCGAGCAGGGCGCGGTCCGCATCCCCCCCGAGGGCCACGCTATTGGTCCGGATCCCTTGCGCGCGCGCGGCTTCCGCAAGCGCGACGAGCGCGGCGGGATCCTCCTCCACCTGGCCGTCCGTCAGGACCAGGATCTGCTTAGTTTCGAGCTCGAGGGCTTCGAGGGCCTCGATGGCTTGGCGGTAGGCCTCGAGCATGCGCGTGCTGCCGCCGGGGCGCAGGCGATCGAGGAGGGTCTTGGCCTCGAGCTTGCCGCGCGCGGTCATGGGGCGCGGGGGGAAGAGCCAGCGCGGGCCGCTGGAGAAGGTCACGATGCCGAGCCGGTCCTCGGGGCGCGCGGTCTCCACCAGGCTCAAGGCGCCTGCGACGGCAAGGGCAAGCTTGGAGGGGTTCCCGTCCGCCATCGAGCCGGAAACGTCCAGCACCAGTACGAGCGCCACCCCGCTGCGCCCGGCGGGCCGGACGGGGATCTCGTCCGCGAGGGGCGAGCGCTCCCACCCCCCGAAGAACAAGCCCTCCGGCGTGGCGCTAAACAGCAGGGCACCGCCCTCCCGGAGGAAGCGCTCGAGGGCGGCCAGCTCAACGGGACTGAAGGCTCGCGCCGCGCGGCCGATCACCACCGCGTCCGCGCGGATGGGGAGGGGGAGAGCCTCGAGACGGCGCACGCGGAAGGCCTGGGCTTCGAGGAGCCGCGCGGCGGCCTCGTCCCCGAGCACCCACACCTCGGGTGTGCCGGCGGGGCGGAGCTCGGCCCGGGCCTGGTCCGCGCCTAAGGGGCTCGTGAGGGTGACGGTGAGGGGGGTGGCGCCCTCCAGGGTGAAGCGGTAAGGGATGCTGGTGCGCCCGATGGGGACGCGCCGCGTCACGCTGACCCGGTCGCCGGGACGGGTGAAGGTCACGGTCACCTCGGTGGGAGCGGTGGCCTCCACCACGGCGCGCACCTCGACCGTCTCGCCCTCCGCGGGGTAGGGGGGCAGGAGAACCCCCACCAGGCCCACGTGCGGGCTGGGCGGCACGCTGAGGGCGTACACCGGGACGGGCGGGGGGAGGACGGGGGTCTGGGAGAGGCCGTCCGAGATCAGCAGGATCCGGTCCGCGCCCCGCTCGAGGGCGGCCTCGAGGGCTGCGGCGAGGTCGGTGCCCTCCCCGAGATCCGTGCGGCGTGCGGTGGGGGTGGGCACCTCCTGCACCGCCTCGGCAAAGGCTAAAAAGGTCGCGGGGGGCGGGACCTCGAGCTGGGTGGCTTGCGCCCAGACGGCTTCGCGCGCGGAGGGGCTGTAATCGAGGAGGACCACGGTGCGCGCCGGAGCGAGGGGTAAGCTGGGGCCGCTCGCGGCGAGTACCAACAGCAGAAGAACCAGCCGGCGTAAGGGGGGGCGCACGCCGGGCAGGAAGGGAAGGAGGAGGGCGAGGAGGGCCCAGGGGAAGGCGAGGTGCATCCTATACCCCTTATACCCCGCGCGGGCGGGGCGAGAGGTGGCAAGATAAGGGATGTGGTGCGTGTGCTTGTGGTAGAGGACGATCCCGGCATGATCCGGTTTTTGGAGGTGATCCTCACCGGGATGGGGTGCGGGGTCGATGTGGCCCGGGACGGCCGGGAAGCGCTGGAGTACTTGAAGGGGCACACCCCGGACCTGATCCTGCTGGATGTGATGCTGCCGGAGCTGGACGGGCTTGGCTTGCTCACCCGCATCCGGCAGGTACGTCGGTTGCAGGAGGTGCCGGTCCTGGTGCTGACCGCGGACGTTTCCTCCAGCACGGCGCTGCAAGCGCGGATGCTGAAGGCCGACGCCTTCCTCACCAAGCCGGTCACCAGCCAGGAGTTGCGGCGCACGGTGCGGGAACTGCTCGCCGCGCGCGGCGGGGTGCTGCTCCCCGGAGGGGTGCGCGTCGGGAGCGTGGAGGAAGCGCGCCCCTACTTCGCCGCGGCGCTCGGGGACGAGGTCGCCTTCCGCCAGGCCTGGCGGAAGGCGGAAACCCGCGAGGCCCGCTTGGCGGAGCTGGAGCGCCAGGGGTGGCTCGAGGCCCTCGAGCGGCTGGTGCCCCGGCCGGAGGTGGACGTGTACGACCGCTTGGGGCATGTGGCCTACGGCTGGCCGTTACTGGCGCGGAAAGCCCGCGCGGAGCGCGCCCGGGCGCAGCTCGAGGCGTTCGCGGAAAAGGAACGCGCCGTGGCCGAGGCGCTCCTCGCGGTCTACGCGGAGAAGGGCGTGCAGGCGATGGAACGCCTGGACACCCTGGACCGCCCCGCACTCCGGCCCCTGGGCGGGGAGCGCGCGGTGGTGCAGGCCCTCGGGGGGCTCCGGGCGTACCTCGAGTTTCTGGACCGGCTGGCCGCCGTGATCTACGCGGACTAGAGGTGGGGGGCCTAGTCCCGCGCCGGTTGGGCCCTGCCGAACCGCTGGGCGACGTACGCCTCCAGGATCTCCATGAACTCCTCGGCGATGCGGGGGCCTTGGAGGGTCTTGTAGAGTCGGCCGTCCACGTAGACCGGAGCTCGAGGGGCCTCGCCCGTGCCGGGCAGGCTGATCCCCACGTCGGCGTGCTTGGACTCCCCGGGGCCGTTCACCACGCACCCCATCACCGCGACCTTGAGATTCTCCACCCCGGGGTAACGCGCCTTCCACTCCAGCATGCGGCGCTCCAGGTGCTGCTGTACGGTCTGGGCGAGTTCTTGGAAGAAGGTGCTCGTGGTGCGGCCGCACCCGGGACAGGCGGTGACGCTCGGCGCGAACCGCCTAAGGCCCAGGGACTGCAGGATGAGCTTGGCGACCTCGACCTCCCGGGCGCGGCTCGTGCCGGGCTCGGGGGTCAGGGAGACGCGGATCGTGTCCCCGATGCCTTCGCTCAGCAGCACCGCGAGGCCCGCGGTGCTCGCCACGATCCCTTGCGCGCCCATGCCGGCCTCGGTGAGCCCCAGGTGCAGGGGGTAGTCCACGCGGCGCGCGAGCGCGCGGTAGACCGCCCAGAGGTCCGGGGCGTGCGAGACCTTGGCGGAGAGGATGATGCGGTCGTGCGGCAGGCCGTAGGCCTCGGCGAGCTCGGCGGAGCGCACCGCGGACTCCACGATCGTCTCCAAGAGGACCTCGTGCGCGCTCTTGGGATTGGGGCGGCGGGCGTTTTGGTCCATGATCTCCCGCAGCAGCCCCTGGTCGAGGGAGCCCCAGTTCACCCCGATGCGCACGGGCTTGTTGAACTCGAGGGCCACCTCGATCATGGTGCGGAAGTTCGGGTCTTGCTGCCGTCCCGCGCCGACGGTGCCGGGGTTGATGCGGTACTTGTCGAGCGCTTGAGCCGTCTCGGGGTATTTTCGGAGGAGGAGGTGGCCGTTAAAGTGAAAATCACCCACGAGGGGGACCTCGATGCCCGCATCGCGGAGTCGGGCCTTGATCTCCGGAACGGCCCGCGCGGCGGCCTCGGTGTTCACGGTGAGCCGGACCAGCTCGCTGCCCGCGAGGACCAGCTCACGGATCTGCGCGACGGTGGCTTCCACGTCCGCGGTGGGGGTGTTGGTCATGGATTGCACCACCACCGGATGCTCGGACCCGATGGGCACCGAGCCAACCCACACGGTGGGGGTCTTGCGGCGCGTCATGGCTTTATCGTACACGCTTTACACCCTAGGGGGGCGGCGTGCGGGTTCTGGTGATCGGAGGCACGGGGTTCATTGGGCGACACCTGGTGGCGCGACTGGTGGCCGAGGGGCACACGGTATGGGTCCTGTCCCGCCGGGGAGAAGGTCCCGCGTCCGGGGCGCGGTACGTGGTGGGGGACGCCGTGACGGGCGCGGGCCTCGAGGCGGCCGTGCAGGGGCAGGACGCGGTGATCTACCTCCCGGGGATCCTCCGCGAGGCGCGCGGCCAGACCTTCCACGGGGTGCACGTCGCGGGGGTGTGGCGCACCCTGGAGGCCCTCGAGAAGGCGGGCGTGGCACGGTACCTGCACATGTCCGCGTTAGGGGCGCGGCCGGGCACGGGGATCCGGTACTTCGAGACCAAAGCCGAGGCCGAAGCCCTCGTGCGGGCCTCGAGCCTGGCCTGGACGATCTTCCGCCCGAGCTTCGTCTTCGGGAAAGGGGACGGGTTTTTCGGCGGGGTGCTCAAGCGGCTGGTCCAAGCGCCCCTGCCGGTCATTCCCCTCGTGGGGGACGGGGCCTTCCCCGCCCGCCCGGTCTGGGTGGGGGACGTTGCGGCCTGCTTTGCTCAGGCGCTCGCAAACCCCGGGACCGCGGGGCAGGCCTTCGATCTGGTGGGCCCGAAGGCCTACACCTTCAAGGAACTGGTCCTCCTCGTGCGGGACGCGCTAGGCTCGCGCAAGCCCCTCCTCCCGATCCCCCTGTGGCTGATGGATCGGGTCGTGCCGCTACTGGACCGCCTGCCCTTTACCCCCCTCACGCTGGACCAGTACCGGATGCTGAAACTGGGCAGCACGGCGGACCCCGCGCCCATGCGGCGCGCCTTCGACCTCGAGCTCCGTCCCCTCGAGGCGGAGCTCGAGCGCATCCTCGGCTAGGCGTGGCTCGGTATGCTGGGGGGTATGCGGATCTACGGACGCAATCCGGTGCTGGAGGCCCTGCGGGAGGGGCGGGTGCGGCGCGTTTGGGTGGCGCGCGGCGTGGAGCGCTGGCTGGTCAGGCAGCTCGAGGCGAGCGGGGTGGAGCTGGTGTTCGTGCCGCGCATCGAGCTGGACCAGATGGTGCGCACCACGCGGCACCAGGGGGTGGTGGCGGAGGTGGAGGGGGTGGCGTTCGCCGACGAGGAGGCGCCCTTGCGCCGGGCGCGCGAGCGGGGGGAGCCGCCCCTTCTGGTGCTGGTGGACGGGGTGACCGACCCCCGCAACTTCGGGGCGATCCTCCGGACTGCGGAGGCCCTGGGGGCGCACGGCGTGGTGAGCGAGGAACGGCGCAGCGCGCCGCTCTCCCCGGTGGCGGTGAAGGCCTCGGCGGGCGCGGCGCACCGGATTCCGGTGGTGCGGGTGAAGAACCTTCCGCGGTACATCGAGTGGCTGAAGGGTTTGGGCGTGTGGGTGTACGGCACCGCCGGCCAGGCGGAGAAGACCCTCGCGGAGCTGGATTACGCTCGGCCTTTGGCCCTCGTGGTGGGCTCGGAAGGCGAGGGGATGCGCCGTATCGTGCGCGAACACTGCGACGAGCTCGTGCGGATCGAGCTCCGGGGTGAGACGGAGTCCCTGAACGTCGCGGTCGCTTTGGGTATCGCGCTCCACTGGGCCGTGCAGCACAGGGGGTAGGATGGGCTTATGGATGCCGTGCGTGTACTGCAGCGCCTCGTGCGGGCGGAAAGCCCCTCGGGGCGGGAGGGCCCCGCGGCGCGCGTGTTGATGGAAGCGCTCGCGGAGCTGGGGTTAAAGCCCCGGCTGGACGAGGCGGGAAACGTCGAGGCCGTGCTGGGCGAGGCCGGGCCCGAGGTGCTCCTCACCGGGCACATGGACACCGTGCCTGCCGGCGCGGCGGAGGCGTGGCCGTACCCGCCGTTTTCGGGCGAGGTGGCTGAAGGCGCGGTCTGGGGGCGCGGCACGGTGGACATGAAGGGCGCGCTCGCCGCGATGGTCGCAGCGCTCGCGCGCCTTAAGGACCGCGCCCTGCCGGGGCGGGTGCGTTTCCTCGCGGTGGTGCAGGAGGAGGTCGGAGGGCTCGGCAGCCGGTATGCCGCGGGGCGGCTCGAGCCGGCCGTGGTGGTGCTGGGGGAGCCCTCGAACCTCGAGGTGATGCGCGGGCACCGGGGTCGCATCGAGGTCAGGGCGGACTTCGAGGGGCGGTTGGCGCACGCGGCCCGCGCCGAGCTGGGGCACAACCCGTTGTTCGCTGCGGGGCGCTTCTTGGCGGCCCTCGAGGAGTTCCCCGTCGCGACGAACGGGGAGTTGGGGCCGGCGAGCTGCACCCCCACCCTCGTGGCCTCGGACCCGGCGGCCACGAACGTGGTGCCGGGCGTGGCGCGGGTGGTGGTGGATTACCGGTTCGTGCCCGGCGAGGACCCGGACCGGATCGTGGAGCGCCTCCGGGATTTGGCGGGGGACGCCGCGGTGTACGTGCCCGAGGAGGAGCGCACGAGCGGCGAGGTGCGCATGACCTACCCCATGATCTACCCGCCGTACCTGCTGGACCGGGCGCACCCGGCCCTCGAGGTGGCCCTCAGGGCCGTGGGGCAGGCGGAGGCCGGGGTGTGGTGGTTCACCACGGACGCGCCGTACCTGGCGGCGACCGGGGCCCCGGTCATCGGGTACGGGCCAGGGGATCCGGCGTTGGCGCACACCACGCGCGAGCACGTGTCCGTAGCGCAGGTGGAGGCCGCGGTGCAGGGGTACGTGCGGCTGGTGGAGGCGTTGGTGGCATGGGCGAGTGCACGGTAAGGATGTTCGGCGGGGTGCCGCACGTGCGGCTTGGGGAGTTCAACCGGTTCTACGCGGAAGCGCTCGTGCGGAGGCTCGGCGAGGCGGGGATCCCGGCCCGGCTCGTGACCCCCTTCGATGGGATGAAGGCGTACGCGGAGGTGTACGGGACCGCGGCTTCCGTTTGGGTGCCGCGGGAGGTGTACCGGCGGGCGCTTCAAGTCTTGGAGGAGTGAATGGCGACGGTAGGGGTGGACCTGGGCGGCACCAAGATCGCTGCGGGTGTTTTGGCGGACGGGCGGGTGCGCGCGCGGACCGTGCGGCCCACCCCTAAGGAGGGCGGGCTGGCCGTGGTGGAGGCGATGGCGGCGTGCGTGCGCGCCGCGATCCAGGAAAGCGGCCTCTCCGGCGTGAAGGCCGTGGGGGTCGGCTCGCCCGGGCCGTTGGATTTTGAGCGCGGCCGGGTGCGGTTCGCGCCGAACATCCCGAACCTCACGGACTTCCCCTTGAGGGAGGCGCTCGCCGAGGCGGTGGGGCTGCCGGTGGTGCTGGAGAACGACGCGAACGCCGCGGCGCTCGCGGAGCACCACCTGGGCGCGGCGAAGGACGCGCAAAGCTCGGTGTACGTCACGGTCTCGACCGGAATCGGGGGCGGCGTGGTTTTTGGGGACCGGGTCTGGCGCGGCGCGTTCGGGCAGGGGGGGGAGGTCGGGCATTTCGTCGTGCTGCCGCACGGCCCGGTCTGCGGTTGCGGCCAGTCCGGCTGCCTCGAGGCCCTCGCCTCGGGCGTGGCGATCGCGCGGGACGCGCGCTACGCCTACAAGCGAGAGATGGACACCCCCGAGGTGTTCGCGCGCTGGCGAAAAGGCGAGCCCAAAGCCCGGCGGATCGTGGAGCAAGCCGCGGACTACCTGGGGCTGGGGCTGGCCTCCCTGCAGCGGGTGCTGGACCCCGAGGTGTTCGTGCTGGGGGGCGGCGTGGTGCTCGGGGGCGGGGCGGCCTACCTCGAGCTCGTGCAGGCCGCGTTCGCGCGCTACACCGAGGGCTGGCGGGCGGGCGCGCTGCGCGTCGCGGCGCTCGGCAAGGAGGCCGGCTGGATCGGGGCGGCCTTGGCCGCGGAGCTCTCGGGGTGAGGGGCTACACCGGCGCGCGCGTGAGCTGGTAGTACACCCGCGCCCCCCGCCGCGCGAGGTCCACCGCCCGGTAACCCCGCGCAAACGCCTTCTTAAACGCCTCGCGGGTGTGCATCCGCCAGGCGTGCGCGAGCGCCATGTCGTGCGCCTTCACCGCCTGGATGTCCGGGGGAACCTCGAGGTACACCCACTCCGCCTCGGGTTCCAGTAAGGCGCGCGGCCGGAGGGCGACCCCCTCGCCTTCCGTCAGGTTGAGCGGCGCGCCCTTGGGCTCGGGGGGCGGGGGGATGCGCTCGAGGCGCTTTAGGACCCGGGGGGCGTTGAGCTCCCAGGTGACGAGGAGGCGGTCGGCGGGGATCCCGGCGTACAGCCCGGTGCGCAGCCCGTAAAAGTTCTCGTAGTACCGGGCGGCGTACGCGCCGAGCTTACCGAAGTTAAAGCGGGCGTTTCGGGTGAGGAGGGGGTCGAAGGTCCAGGTCACGAGGTCCATCCCCTGGGCCAGAACCCACTCCCGCTGGAAACGCTTGAGGAGGAGGGCCGCGCCGCTGTTCCGCCAGGCGGGCCGGACCGCGAGCATGTGCGAGTGGTGCCACGCGCGGCCCGCGCGCCAGGCGGGAAAGCCGAACACGAACCCCACGGCCTCCTCCCCGCTCCACGCCAGGGCCACGAGCCCCCCCGCGTGCTGGCTCGCGACGAGGCTCGAGTGCGGCGCGAGCTCGCGCTCCGAGAACCCCCAGGCCTCGAGCTGGATCTCCTCGGTGAGGCGCACCTCGTCCACGGTTTTCGCTTCACGAACTTCCAGCATATTTCCTTATACCGCGAGCGCCTCGAGTTTTAAAATGGCAGGCGTGGAGTTGGGGCGCCTTTTGATCCTGTGGGGTTTGATCCTCGTTGGGGTGGGCGTGGTGCTGGTGCTTGCGCCGAAGCTGTTCGCCTGGTTCGGGCACCTCCCGGGAGACATTCGTATCGAGCGCGATAACGTGCGCGTGTACATTCCGGTAACCTCTATGCTGGTCGTGAGCCTGCTGCTCACGGTGGGGCTCAACCTTATCGCTTGGCTTATGCGTTGGTGGGGAGGCAAGGTATGATCCAGATGTACTCCACGTCCTGGTGCCCGGACTGCCGGGCGTGCAAGCAAGCCCTGGTGCAGCTGGGGCTTGAGTTCGTTGAGATCGATATCGATCAGGACCCCGCGGCGGAGGCGCGGGTCCTCGAGCTGAACGGCGGCCGCCGGAGCGTGCCGACCCTGGTGTATGATGGGCGTGCCGCTTCGATGAGCCGCTTCTCCATCGCTAAGTTGCGCCGTTGGTTGTGCGAGGTCGGTGCGTTGGAAGCGGTGTGCTGAACTGGGCGGGCCGGCACCGCGCGGGGCCAACGCCCCGCGCGGTTTGGTTTGGGTGTTACCGAAGGGAGGAGGGCGGAGGGGCAGGGGTTACGGGGATGCGCTGAATGACGGCGTACAGCGCGGTGCTGGCGTTTACGGAGGAGTTATGCGGATCGGGTACCATGGAAAGCATCTCGTATGGGGATGAAGGGAACGGTGTTTTGGATATGAGGCGGTATAGCAGGGGCAGCCTAGGGCTGGGGGTGCTTGTGCTCTCCGCGTGTGCCACCCTAGCGCCCGCGTCTTTTGAGTTGGGTGTGGAGCCGAGCCTGGTGCGCCTGCCGCCGAACGGCAGCCAGTACATCACCCTGAGCGCGACCCCTCAGGGCGACGCCTTCGCCGAGGCGGTCACGGTCGCGCTGGAAGCGAACCCGTACCTCACGGCGGAGGCCGTCGTGATGGATCCTGCGGTTCCCGAGGGGACGATGGTGGTGCACGCGGTGCCCTCCGCGCCGGAAGGCACCTATCAGCTGACCTTGAGGGGCGAGACCCTGGGGTACCGCACGAGTGCCGCCCCCCTAACCCTGGAGATCTTCGTGCCCGGCCCCATCTCCCCCACGGCCTCGGTGCCTTCGGGGTTGTGGGTCTCCAACCAGAAGGGCGGCAGCATCCAGGTGTTTACCCAGGCTGATCTGGACGCGGCTTTTGCGCGTCTGGACTTCGGTCCGGCCTCGGTCGAGCTTGGGGTGACGAGCGTCGTGCTGGAGCCGAACCTGGTCTTCGAGACGGGGGCGCTGAGCAGCCCGACGGGGATCGTGTTTGATGCGGAGGGGAACCTGTGGGTCGTGCACCACTTCGAAGGGCAGGTCACCATGTACGCCGCGGATGCGCTCGCGGCCTCCGGGCCCTTGGAGCCCAGCGCGACCCTGAGTTTCGGGATGGTGGGCCCGGAGAGCGTGGCGGTGGACGCCGAGGGGAACCTGTGGGTCACGGACTTCCTAGCGGACCAGGTGCTCATGTACGCCCGGGGGGTGCTGACTAACCCCCGGGCGGCACCCTCCGTCGTTTTGAGCGGCCCCTTGCTCGATCAGCCGGTAGGGATCGCCTTTGACCCCGACGGGAACCTTTGGGTGACGACGTGGGGTACCGACACCGTGTTGCGCTTCGCGGCCGCGGACCTCACGGCCTCGGGCAGCCCCGAACCGGACCGGGTGATCACCGACCCTCGGATGCAGAACCCGACCGGCCTGCTCTTCGAGGGCGACGGGGACCTGTGGATCAGTAGCTTTACCCCGGTGAATAACGCCTCCTGGTTAGTCAAGTTCAACGCGGAATCGCTGCGCACCCCCGGCATCCTGGTGCCGGATGTGGTGCTCGAGGTGAATGCCGCGGAGCTCAACGGCGGGGCGGGAATGGCCTTCGACGCCCAAGGGGACCTCTGGGTCGCGAGCTTCAACGTGGACAAGCTCGTACGCCTCTCCGCAGAGCACCTCACGGTCACCGGAAAACCCCCGATCGCCGTGATCCAGCTCGAGGCGGGGGCCCGTCCGGCCGGGGTGCGGTTCGTACCGCCGCCCTAGGGCCGGCCGATTAGACTGGGGGCATGAGCGCGCACCTCCAGGGCGTGATCCTCCTCGTGCTCGTGACCCTGCTTTGGGGAACGACCTTCGCGGTCGTGAAGGACGTGGTCGCGGCCTTCCCTCCAAGCCTGCTGGTCTTGCTGCGGTTCGCCATCGCCGCGGTCTTCTTTTTGCCCTTCCTCCGGGGAGGGTGGGGCTTGTGGATCGCGGGCCTCGAGCTCGGCTTCTGGCTCGTGCTCGGGTACGGCACGCAAACCTTGGGCCTCGTCTACACCACCGCGAACCGCAGCGCCTTCATCACCGCCCTGAGCGTGATCCTGGTGCCGCTCTTCGCGGGGCTGGGGGGGCGGCGCATCCCGAGCTGGGTCTGGGGCGGCGCGGCCCTGGCGCTCGTGGGGGTGGGGCTCCTCTCCTTCGACGGAACCCCCCCGAACCGCGGCGACGCCTGGACTTTGCTCACCGCGCTCAGTTACGCCCTGTACGTGCTGCGCCTCGAGCACCACGCCCTGCGCCACCCCGCGAACAGCCTGACCGCGGTGCAGCTCGTGAGCGTGGTGGGGTGGAGCCTGGTCTGGGTGGGGCTCGAGCGACCGGCGGTGGAGGCGGTGCCTTGGGGGGCGGTGGTGTACCTGGGCGCGGTGGCGACGGCCCTCACCACCTGGTTTATGGTGCTCGGGCAGGGCAAGGTGAGCGCGCCGGAAGCCGCGGTGATCTACACCCTCGAGCCGGCCTGGGCCTCGTTATTCGCCTTTTTGCTGCTGGGGGAGGTCCTGGGTGTGCGCGGGTGGCTGGGGGCCGGGTTGATCTTCGCGGCGATGCTCGTGAGCCAGTGGGGGACCTTCCGCAGCGCTAGGGCACAGGAGGCGTCGGGCGAGGCCTCCTAGGGAGCGTTGGGATACACTGGAACGGATGCACCTGGTCCTGGTACCCACGCCGATCGGTAACCTCGAGGACATCACGCTGCGGGCGCTTCGGGTGCTGCGGGAGGTGGAGGTGGTTGCGTGCGAGGACACGCGGCGCACGGGGTTTTTGCTCGATCACTTCGGGATCGAGACGCCCACGGTGCGCTTGGATCAGCACACCGTGGGCCGGGCGGCCGCGCTCCTCGAGCGGCACCGGTACGTGGCGTACGCGACGGACGCGGGCACGCCGGGGATCTCGGACCCGGGCGCGGAGCTGGTGCGTTTAGCGCTAGAATGGGGGTGGCGGGTGGAAGCGCTTCCTGGGCCGACGGCCTTGATCCCAGCCCTGGTGGTCTCGGGCCTGCCCACGCACCGCTTCGTCTTCGAGGGCTTCCTCCCGCCCAAGGGGAAGGAACGGCGCGCGCGCCTGGCGCGCCTGGCGAAGGAGGACCGCACCGTCGTGCTGTACGAGGCGCCGCACCGGCTGGCCCGAACCCTTCAGGACCTCGCGGAACTCTACGGCGAAACGCACCCTATCGCCGTGGCGCGCGAGCTGACCAAGCGCCACGAGGAGGTCTACCGCGGCACGATCGGTCAGGCGCTGGAGCACTTCCAGGAGGCTCGAGGCGAGTTCGTGCTGGTCCTCGGGCCGCGCGCGGTGCGCGAGGCGCTGGACGAACGCGCCCTCCTCGCCCAGCTCGAGGCCCAAGGCCTTCGCGGCAAGGACCTGGTGCGCGCCTTGGTCGCGGCGGGGCTGAGCCGGAACCGTGCGTACGCCCTGGTGCACCGGGCGCGCTTGGAAAAGGAGGACGGGTAGATGAAACGGATCGGGGTGTTGACCAGCGGGGGAGACGCCCCCGGCATGAACGCGGCCATACGGGCCGTGGTGCGCGTAGCGCACACCCAGGGCGTCGAGGTCGTGGGGATCCGCCGTGGGTACGCAGGCATGATCGAGGGAGAGTTCCAGCCGCTCGGGCCGCGCGACGTCGCCAACATCATCCAGCGGGGCGGCACGATCCTCCTCACCGCGCGCAGCAAGGCCTTCATGACGCGGGAAGGACGAGCCCAGGCCGCGGCGCACCTCAAGAACGCGGGCATCGACGGCCTCGTCGTGATCGGAGGAGACGGCACCTTCCACGGCGCGATCAAGCTGATCAAGGAGCACCAGATCCCCGTAGTGGGGGTGCCCGGCACGATCGACAACGACCTGTACGGGACCGACTACACGATCGGGTTCGACACTGCGGTGAACACCGCCCTCGAGGCCATCGACCGGATTCGCGACACCGCCGCGAGCCACGGGCGCGTCTTCTTCATCGAGGTGATGGGGCGGGACGCGGGGTTCATCGCCCTCGACGTGGGGATCGCCGGCGGTGCGGAGATCATCGCGCTGCCGGAGATCAGCGTGAGCCCGCAGGAGATCGCCGAGGTGATCACGCGCTCCGCGGAAAAAGGCAAGCAGTCCTCGATCGTGGTGGTGGCCGAAGGCGCGTACCCCGGAGGGGCCGAGGCCCTGATGCGCGCGGTGGCGGAACTCACCGGTCTCGAGGGGCGCGTTACGGTGCTCGGCCACATCCAGCGGGGCGGCAGCCCCACGGCGAAGGACCGGGTCCTGGCGAGCCGCTTGGGCGGCGCGGCCGCCGAGGCCCTGATCGGCGGGGCGAGCGGTGTGATGCTAGGCGAGGTGGAGGGGGAGGTGGCCCTAACGCCGCTGCACGAGGCCGTAGGGAACCGCAAGGACATCCGGCGCGAGTTGTACGAGCTCGCGCGGGTCCTGGCCGTGTAACTAGCGCGCCTCGAGCGACCCGCCCGGCAAGAACAGCTTACGCGCGAGCGGGTGGTTCCAGACCAAGGCGAACAGGCGGGGGGCGAACGGGCTTTCGGCAACCGCCCGCTGCACCGTGAGGGGCAGCCGCGCCGAAGGGTACCGGATCGCGCCGCTCGCGGGGCTGTACTCCGCCGGGAACGCCACCCACAAGCTCACCGCGAGCGCTGCGCCCCACAAGAACCCCCCCACGCCCCCCAAAAGCGCGTCGAGCTGAGGAGCGAACCGCCACCGCCCCCCGATCCACACCCCAAGCCCTCCGCCCGCGAGGGCCGCGACGGGCAACCACCCGACGGACGGGAGCGTCCAAGCGGCCGCCGCGTACGCGGCGGCCGCGGTCACGAACGCCACCAGGTACGCCCCGCCCCGGCGCGCGCCCACCACCGTGGCCAGGGCAGCTACCGAGATCGCAAGCACGTCCAACCAGGTCAGCATGCGCTACCCGCGTATATCATACCCCGCGTCACGCACCGCCTGGATGATCCGTTCCATGAAGGCGTCCACCTCCTCATCCCTCAGGGTGCGCTCGGGGTGCCGGAACGAAAGGTGGAAGGCCAGGCTCTTCTGCCCCGCGGGCAGCGGCGCGCCCCGGTACACGTCGAACACCTCGAGGCCCTCGAGGTACGCCCCCGCCGCGTCCTTGAGGAGGGTGGCCACCTCGTGGTACGGCACCGCCTCCGGCACCACCACCGCAAGGTCCCTTAGCGCCGCGGGGAAGCGCGGCAGGTCCGTAAAGGGCCGCTCGGCACGAGGCAGCGGCAACTTGAGCTCCGCGGCAAAGACCGAGGGCAGCTCGAGCGCCGCGGTAATCTCCGGGTGGATCTGCCCGATCCACCCGACCTCCGCGCCGTTCCAGAGGACCGTTCCGGAGATGCCGGGGTGCAGGTGCGCGTGGGAGTGCGGGTGCACCTGGATGGCCGCCCCGAGCCGGGTTGCGGCCGCCTCCAACAACCCCTTGAGGGCGTAGAACCCCTCGCCGAACCCCGCGCTCCACACCGGGGGGATGGCGGGCCCCACGAGGACGAGGGCGAGGTGGGTCTCCTCCTCCTCGAGGAAGACGTTCCCCACCTCGAAGAGCAGCAGGTTGCGTTCCGCGCGGTTCGCTTCCACGGTGCGCAACAGCCCCGGGTACAGCGCGGTTCTAAGGGCGTCCTTTTGCGCGTCGAGCGGGTTCTTTAAGCGCAGCACCGGCTCTGGCGCGCGCGCGCGGGCCAGGTCCCCTGGGTCCACCCAGGCGTAGTTCACCACCTCCTGGAAGCCCAGCCCCGCCAGCACCTCCCTAAGCCGCGCCTTCTCCAGGAACGGCGCCTCGGCCCCGCGGTTGTCCGGCGCGGGGAAGAACTCCGGCAAGGCCTCCGGGATCGCGTCGTACCCCACGAGGCGCGCGACCTCCTCCACCAGGTCCTCCTCGATCGCGAGGTCCTGCCGCCAGGTGGGGGGGCGCACGGTGTACGGCTCGGCCTGCCCCTCGACCTCGCACCCTAGCCGCCGCAGCACCTCGAGCTGCGCCTCCTCCGCCCAGTCCGTTCCCAAAAGGCGGTTCGCGTAGCTCGGGCGGAACGCGACCGACGCGCGCGGTTTGGGGCCGCCCACGTCCACGCCCACCGCGGCCACCTCCGCGCCCGCCCACTGCTGCGCCAGCTCCAGAAAGCGCTCGGCCGCCAGAGGCGGCAGGTTCGGGTCCACGCCGCGCTCAAACCGGTACGAAGCGTCCGTGGCGAGGCCCAGCCGGCGCGCGGTGCGCCGGATCGAGACGGGATCGAAGTGCGCGACCTCCAGAATGATCTCCGTGGTGTCCGGCCGCACCTCGCTGTTCGCGCCGCCCATCACGCCCGCGATGCCGATGGGGGTGCTCGCGCCGCCCGCGCGCGCGGCGATCACCAGGTCCTCCGCCTCGAGGGCGCGCCGCTCCCCGTCCAGCGTGACGAGCGCTTCCCCCTCCCGCGCGCGCCGCACCACGATGCCCTCACCCACCGCGCGCCGGTCGAAGGCGTGCAGGGGGTTCCCCAGCTCGAGCATCACGTAGTTCGTCGCGTCCACCACGTTGTTGATCGGTCGGAGGCCGGCCGCGAGCAGCCGCCGCTGCGCCCCGAGCGGACTCGGTCCGATCTTAAGCCCCCGCGCGTAACGGGCTACGTACCGGTCGCAGCCCCGCGCGTCCTCCACCGTGACCGCAACGGGAAACTCGATCTCCTCGGCGCGCACCTCGGGCTCGGGCAGGACGAGGGAGAGCCCCAAGGCCGCCGCCAGGTCCCGCGCCACGCCCAGCACGCTCGCCGCGTCCGCCCGGTTCGGGGTCAGCTCGAGCTCCAGCACCCACTCCTCCGGCCAGGCCTGCAAAAGGGGCGTGCCGGGCTCCAGCGCGTCCGCGGGCAGCTCGAGCAACCCCCCACCGTAACTCCCCACTCCCATCTCCAGGGGGGAGAGGGCCATGCCGTACGAGGCCACGCCGCGGATCCGGCGCTCGGCCAGCTCGGTCCCATCCGGGAGCACGGTGCCGGGCAGCGCCGCGGCCACCCCGATCCCCTCCCGGGCGTTCGGCGCGCCGGAGACCATCGTGACCTGCCGGGTGCCGACATCCACCTCGAGCACCTTCAGCGCGCTCTCCGGCAAGGGGCGCGCGGCGCGCACCACGCCGAACACCACGCCTGGGGGCGGGGCGGGAATATGGTGCACGGCCTCTACCGCGAGGCCCAACCGGGCCAGGATGGGCTCGAGGTCCTCAGGAGGGGGCAGGTCGGGCAGGAACTCTTTCAGCCAGGAGTACGGTACGCGCATCTCAACCTCCAACTCGCGCGAATCAGTTCCTAAACTGCTTCAAGAAGCCGAGCCGGTTCTGGTAGAAGTACCGGACGTCCGGGATGCCGTAGCGCAGCATCGCGATGCGCTCGATCCCCAAACCGAACGCGAACCCGGTCTTGCCCTCGTACACGCGCGGCAAGCCCCGCGCGGCCCGGGCCTCGTCCACCGCCTGGAACACCCTGGGGTGCACCATGCCCGCCCCGCCCAGCTCGAGCCAACTGCCCTCGCCCGTACGGGGGTTCACCCACCACACCGCGAACTCCGCGCCGGGCTCCACGAAGGGGAAGTAACTCGGTTGGAAGCGCACCTTAGCCTCCGCGCCGTACAAGGTGCGCGCCATCTCACTGATCGCGCCCTTGAGGTCCGCCATGGTGATCGCCTCCCCCACCACGAGGCCCTCGAGCTGGTAGAACATCGCCTCGTGCGTGGCGTCGGTCTGCTCGTACCGGTACACCTTTCCCGGAGCCACGATCTTAAACGGCGGGGTGTGCGCCACCATGTACCGCACCTGGATGGGGGAGGTGTGCGTCCTGAGGAGCCGCCCGTCCGTGAGCCAGAACGTGTCCCACATGTCGCGCGCCGGGTGGTGCAGCGGGATGTTGAGCGCGTCGAAGTTGTGGAACTCGTCCTCCACCTCCGGCCCCTCGACCGGCTGGTACCCCATGCGGCGGAAGATATCCACCAGCTCCGCCATGATCTGGCCGACCACGTGCGTGTTCCCCGCGGGGAAGGCGTACCCAGGCAGCGAGACGTCCAGCGCCTCCGCCCGGAGCTTCGCCTCGAGCGCCGCCCGCTTCAAGGCCTCCGCCCGCTCCTCGAAGGCCGCCTCGAGGGCGCGCTTCCACTCGTTCAGCAGCCGCCCCTTCTCCCGACGCTCCTCCGGGGGCAGTTGCCCCAGCGCCTTGAGTTCCTGGGTGAGCCGGCCCTTCTTGCCCAGGTACCGGACCCTGAGGGCCTGGAGGGCCTCGAGGTCCTCCGCCGCGTGAATCTCCCGCAGTGCTTCTTCCAGCATCGCCCCTCCTCTACGTTTAGGGGGCGGCTCAACGCCGCCCCGCGGAAGCCCGGTCCGGACTTCCGCCCCTAGGGAAAAAAGAACCCGTAGGGCCTCATCTTCTCGCTCCAGCATACACGATTTCCCCGCGCGACGCACGGCCTTGCCCTGAAAGCCGCGGGTGTAGGATAAGGCCTGGAGGTTCCTGATGCGCTGGATCGTGGTGACGCTACTGCTGAGCACACCCGTTGCGCTCGCGATCAACGCGGAAACCCTGGCCCTGCTAAACGAGGCCCGCGCTCTGGCGGCCCAAGCCGAGGCGACCTACGAAACCCACTACCCGGACCGGCCCCTGTGGCGCGCCGCCATCCGCAAGGCCGAGGCCGCCGCGCGGCGCGAGCCGCAGCTCGCCGAGGTCTGGCGCACGCTGGCGGAGATCTACACCCGAACCCAGTGGTGGATCCGCGCCGAACAAGCCTGGACCCAGTACCTCGAGCTCGGCGGCGAAGGCGACCCTGCCGCTCTGGCCCGCGCTTACCTCAACCTCGGGTACGCCGCCTACCAGCGAGGGGCGCTGGACGAAGCGATCGCGCGTTACGAACGCGCCGCCCAGATGACGCCCGAAAACCCCGAGCCCTACGGGTGGCTGGGCCGGCTCTACCTCGAAAAAGGCGACCCCAAAGCCGCCCTGCCCTACTGGGAGCGGGCCGCGGCCCTCGACCCCAGCCCGCGCAACCGGTACTTCCTCGAGCAGACCCAACGCATGGTGACGTTTGGTCGCGAGGCCGTCTCGAGCTTCTACAAGGGGTACGCCGCGTACGAGCAAGGCGACAAAACCAGCGCTTTGCTCCACTTCGTGCGCGCCGCGGAACTCGCGCCGGAGTGGGCGGAAGCCGCCCGCTGGGCGGGCCGGCTTTCCCTCGAGCAGGGGCTCGCGACCCAGGCCGTGCCGTACTGGGAACGCGTCATGGCCCTCGAGGGCCGCACCGCGGAGACCGAGCACTTCCTGAAGCTCGCGCGGGAAGGCGCGGCGTACGGCCTCGAGGCCGCCCGGGCTTTCTTCGCGGGGCTCGCCGCGTACGAAGCGGGCGAGCTGGAGGCGGCCGTCGCGTGGTTCGCGCGCGCCACCGCAGCGAACGACGCGTACGCCAAAGCGTGGCGCTGGTTGGGCCGCGCGAACTACGAGCTCGAGCGCTTCCAGGAGGCCGCGGCGGCGTACGAGCGCGCGGTGGAACTGGACCCGAACGACCAGACCAGCCGGTACTTCCTGCGCTTGGCGCGGCAGGCCGCGGGCGAGTAACGCCCACGCGCCTGCCGCGCTGGAGGTTAGGGTTTAGAGCGCGCTTTCGGCCTTGGGGGCCTCGAGGCTCCGCGGAAGCAGGAGGTTCGTGAGCACCCCGACCACCGCCGCGAGGGCCATGCCGCTCGCTTTGAGGGGCACCTCAGCCCCGGCCACGCTGATCGTGCCGAGGTCCAGGGTGGCGCCGCCCAGGCCGAGCACCAGAATGACCGAGACCACGATGAGGTTCCGGGAGTGGGTGAAGTCGATCTCCGCTTCGGCCAGGGTACGGATACCGATGGAGGCGATCATGCCGAACAGGAGGATCGCGATCCCGCCCAGCACGCCGGCCGGTAGGATCTGCAGGAGCGCGGCGAGTTTGGGACTGAACCCGAGCAGGATCGCGAAGACCGCCCCGATCCGGATCACGCTGGGGTCGTAGACGCGCGTGATGGCGAGCACCCCGGTGTTCTCGGAGTAGGTGGTGTTGGCCGGGCCGCCCATGAGGCCCGCGAGGGCCGTGGCCGCGCCGTCCCCGAGCAGCGTGCGGTGCAGGCCGGGGCGCTTGAGGAAGTCCTGCCCCACCACGCGGCCGTTCGTGAGGATGTCCCCGATGTGCTCGATCACGGTGACGAAGGCTACCGGCGCGATGAGGAGAACGGCCCCCCACTCGAGCGTGCCCAGGGTGAAGGCGGGCAGGCCGATCCAGGCGGCCTCCCGGATCGGGGTGGTGTCCACCTGGCCGGTCGCGAGTGCGGCGAGGTACCCCACGCCGACCCCAGTGATGACGGGCAGCATCCGGAACAAGCCCCGGAAGAAGACCGCGGCGACGACGGCCGCGGCCAGGGTGAGGATCGCAAGCGACCACGCCTTGGAGGCCATGTCGATGGCTACGGGCGCTAGGGTGAGACCGATCACGACGATCACGGGGCCGGTCACCACGGGGGGGAAGAGGGCGCGCACGCGGTCCGGCCCGACGGCCGCGACGAGCAGCGCGAACAGCGCGTAGACCAACCCCGCCGCGGCGATGCCGCCCCCGATGGCCGCGAGGGAGAAACCGGCTTCTTTAGCGGCGAGGATCGGGGCGATGAAGGCGAAGGAGGACCCCAGGAAGACGGGCACGATCCGGCCGGTGATGAAGTGGAAGAGGAGGGTGCCGAGGCCTGCCGTGACGAGCGCGACCGATGGGTTCAGGCCCGTGAGGAGCGGAACGAGCACCGTCGCGCCGAACATGGCCACCGTGTGCTGCAAGCCTAGAACGAGTTTACGCTTGGGTGTGAGCTCCATGCTTCCCTCCCAGCGTGACGGCAAAAAAAGAAGCCCTTCCGGGCTTTACGGGTTCGGGTTGTGCCCAGTGCCGCCACACTGGGAGTCTATTTTACCCCGCCCCGCCGCCGGTGTGTAGTCGGTGTACCTGGTCTGCACCTGCAGCGTCTCTTGCGTCGGGAAGTAACGATTAATCGCCGGCCGATGGCGGCCCCAACCAATCCGTGCACGGCGAACCTGCCCAATGGCCCAAGCGCCCCCTGCACCCCATCCAAATCGCCAGCATTTAGAAGGTTCATCGCTGCGGCCCGGTATTCTTCCGCCGCCAACCGAGCATGGTGTGCGCAAAGTCAATTGCCAAAATTACAGAGAATGTTGCGATGCCTACTGCTACAGAGCCGGTCACGTGAAGAGATGAGCGTTACCGCGACCCCTAAAGCAAAGCCCCAAAACCGTTCGCTCCAGCGCAAAAACCAGACCTCGACGGGCCTCTTCGTGGTATTTCGCATCGTGCACCCCACCGAGCACAGAACCCAACTGGCTCCCCTCGCCAGCGTCAGCGCCAAGCGAGCCACTTGAACCTACAGCGACCACCCTACGGGCCTACGATTGCGCCTTTGATTGCACCTCTTACAAAGCCACCAACGAGGCCGGCCGCAGCTGCGTATGCAACCACCAATCGACCTTTCCTTGACTCAAAACTTGCACCTCCCGCATATCCCGCATAAACCTTCACCCCCTCCCCCCGGCGGCCAGAGACCCAGGGCATAGAGCTCCCGCAGGGCGACCTGCACCACGAGCTCAGGCAAGAGAACCCGCGCCGCCCGCTCCCTGGCCTCCCGCCAGCTTCCTTCCCCCTCCATGCCCACCCAGTGGGCCAACAGGTAGGCCAGAAGGGAAAGCACCAGAAAACGGTGCGCCCCCAAAGCCGTCCGCTGCCCAAACTGCCCCAGGGAGAACTCGCTTTTCGCGGCGCGGAAGAAGTGCTCTATGGCAAACCGCCTCTTTCCCCAAGTGAGCGCCGTCCGGGGCGTGGCGGGAAAGGTGGCCACCACGTACCGCCACTCCCAGCCCCCTTGGGGCAGGGGGTAGCGGTACCAGGCCACCCAGACCGGGAAGGAAAGCCCCCAAAGGTAGACCCGGCTCCCCTGCCGCCTGAGGTTCCCAAGCCTCCCCCCTCCCCGCAGCCTCCGGTCCCGCCGCATCCCCACCACCGCTTCAAAACCCAACCGCTTCACCCCGAAAAGGAACCGGGTGGTGCCAAAGGCCGCATCCGCGGCCACCCGTATCCGGAAGGCCCGGCGCATCCAGGGGGGCAGAGAGGCCAGGAGGCTTAGGGGCCAGGCGGGAGAGGGCCTTCTCCCCCTTGCCCCGCCAGAGGCGGTAGGCCCAAGGGATGCGGAGGTCTCCGTAGACGAGGTAGAGGACCACCAGATGGAGTCCCCACTTGCCGTGAAAAAAGGAGAGGGGCAGGGCCTGGAAACGGCCCCGCTTCTCCAGAGTGACTAGGTCCAGGACCACCAGGAGACGGGGCTTGGGGCCTTTTTTCTTTCTGGCCCGGTCCAGGGCTTTCTCGGCCTCTTTTCTTGCCAGGCGGATGAGAGCGCGGGTGGGCCAGGGGTAGCGGTTGAGGAAGCGAGAGAGGGCGGAGGGGGACTTGACCTGGCTGTGCTGGGGTCTGGCCTTGCCGTGGCCGTGGAGGAGGAGCAAGAGCAGGGCCTTGAGGGATTCCTGGAGGTGGGGGCTTGGCAAAAGGGCCAGGAGGGTCCAAAGTAGGGACAGGGCCGCTTGGGTCATGGCACCCGTCATCAGACGGGAAACCAGCGGCCCCTTTCAAGTGGTCCTGGCGCATAGGTATCCCCAGGGTGCATAAGTGCAAGTTTTGAGTTGAACGAGATACGAACCCGCAGTGGCCCCTGCTGCCCATTCTACCGCACTGCCCATACCGTTCAGGAATTCCCCTACAACGGCACCTACTACGCCTTCTCCATCTGTTTTTTTCAAGCTCTTTGTCTGAAACTTGTCTCCCTTCTGGCACCACCACCTGCACGACTTCTTCCCGCGCTGGTGCCGTGGCGTCCAGTTGCTTCCTCGCGACCAGGGTGGGGCTCACTCCCGGGAGGAGAAGGCCGCAAATCAAAAGAGGCGCCAGACTTCTTTTTATGCGGTTTATCTCCAGTTATGCCGAAGGGTTCGGACCTCGGTTGCAGAGGTAGCGCGCACGCGCATATATTGTCAAGATTCTAATCTGCTGTGAATCGTTTCGGTTTTCCCCTCCCTTGAGCAAGCTGTTGGGGGAGCGCGCTTAGCTGCGGGCGAAGTTGGAAAGCGTGGGGTCTAGAGGAGCGGTGAGGCGGGGGAGGACCAGGTGGATGCGGAGGGTTTTCTGCAAGCCGTGAAGGTCTGACTGGAGGGGGCGCACCGTACTCCTCGCCCTTATTTCGCCGCTTCTCAAGACGCTCCCTACGCCGGTTTGGGCAAGCCCGGTGTCAACGCGGCATCAAGCGGCAGAGCGCCGCGCAGTGCGTGGGGGACGAGGAGGGCGAGGTCACGCTGACCTGTGACGGCCGGACCCTTAGGGTGCCGTGGGAGTCGTACCTGACCCCGCCCGGCCCCGGCTAGTCCCCGGGAGGCTCGTGCCCGCCTGCACGAAGGGCCTCGAGGAACCACGCGGGCGGATGCCCGGCGAAGCGGCGCTCGGCGAACGCCCAGGCGAACGCCGCGTAGCGGCCCTCCCGGATCGCGGCGCGGGCCGCCTCCATGAGCCGGTGCAGGTACCGCACGTTGTGCAGCGAGAGCATCCGGAGGCCGAGCATCTCCCCGGCGCGCACCAGGTGGGTGAGGTACGCGCGGGAGAAGGTGCGGCAGGCGTAGCAGTCGCAGTCCTCCATCAAGGGGCGGGGGTCCTCCTTGTACCGCGCGGAGTTCAGGTTGAGCCGCCCCTCGGGCACGAGGGCGTACCCGAACCGGCCGGTGCGCGTGGGGTAGACGCAGTCGAACAGGTCCACCCCGAGTCCCACCGCGGCCACGAGGTCCTCCGGGTGCCCCACGCCCATTAAGTAGCGCGGCCGGTCCTCGGGCAACAGGTCGGTGGAAAGCGCCACCGTGGGGAACATCTTCTCCTTGGGTTCCCCCACGGCCAGCCCGCCGATCGCGTACCCGGGGAGGTCGAACCGGACCGTCTCCCGCGTGCTGCGCCGGCGGAGCTCGAGGTCCGTGCCGCCCTGCGTGATCCCGAACAGAGCCTGGTCCTTCCGGGTCTGGGCGCGTACGGAACGCTCGAGCCACCGCAGGGTGCGCTCGAGGGAGGCCTCGAGGTATCGGCGTTCGGAGGGGTAGGGGGGGCACTCGTCGAAGGCCATGATGATGTCGGCCCCGAGGTGCTCCTGCACCTGGATGCTGGTTTCCGGGGTGAGGGTGATCAGGTCCCCGTTCAGGTGGCTGCGGAAGGTCACGCCTTCCTCGGTGATGGTGCGCATGTGGCCGAGGCTCATCACCTGGTACCCGCCGGAGTCCGTAAGCCAGGGGCCTTGGTACCCGGCGAAGTGGTGCAGGCCGCCCAGTCGCGCCACGAGCTCGGGGCCGGGGCGCAGGAGGAGGTGGTAGGTGTTCGCCAGAACGATCTGGCTGCCAACCTGGTGCAGCTCGGCCGGGGTGAGGCCCTTGACGGTGGCCTGGGTGCCGACCGGCATGAACAAGGGGGTCTGGACGGGTCCGTGAGGGGTATGGAGCGTACCGGTGCGCGCTTTGCCGTCGGTTGCGGTGACGCGAAAGGCAAACACCCGGTATTCTACGATGACGGAGGATTGTTGCGGGCGAGCGCCCCGGCTCCTTGCCCGGGCATGCGGCTAGATGCAAGCGTTGTGCTCGTTGTAGGCGTATGGATCTAGGATCCCTTCGTGTGCTACCTCATAGCTCCACCCCGGCCATCCTGAGAAGCACCCGGCTACGTATGAGGTTGTGAACGAGCAGGATGAGGTTCACCCGGGCCACCAGACCCCAGTAGGACCGGGCCTCTATCCGATGAAGCCCCAAAGACCGCACCATCACGCTAAACCGCGTCTCAATCCAGTTCCGTACCCTTTCCATCCACCCTCTCCACCCCGTCTCCACCACCGTTCCTCCCCTGACCCGATAGGGTGGCGTCTTGACCCCCTGGACCCAGCGAAGACCCCGGTCCCCGAGGACCGCGGGTAAACCGTCCAGGAGGTCCCTTCCCCAGGTATTCCGGGCATTACCGGGGAGAATGGCCCAACGAAAGAAGAGACCCCGCTCGTTCATCACCGGCATGAGGACGTAGCCTCCAAAAGCCCCCAGAGGTCCTACCCCCATCGCGGCCTCGGGAAGAGAGAGGCCGTGGATGCGGTGGCCGTGGGCCAGGGGGATAGGCTTGAGGTCCACCACCTGCAAAAGTCCTTCTCCGCCAGCAAGGCGCGTAGCGAGGCAGGCCAACAGCCCCTGGGCCTTCTGAAGGACCCGGTAGAAGCGGGAGAGGTGGGGGAGGGAGGGGAAGTAAGCCTTCAGGGTGGTTTTGGCGGCCAGGTAGCCTTTGGCGAGGTCCTGGCCCTGGAGGAGCAAAAAGATGGCGAGAGTCAGGAGCTCGGCCAGGGTGGCCTTCTGGTGCTTTTGCTTTGGGGGGAGTTTGAAGCCCTGAGCTTGCAAGGCCTTGAGTTCGTCATCCACCCAGATGTAGGTATCCACCAGAAGGGTTTCCGCGTCAAGATAGTAAAGGGGGTGCTCCCGGTTGGAGTCCATAGCACCCCCCTTCTTTCACATCTTGGGGGTCCAGATCAAGTAGCACAAGAAGGAATATATCTACTCGACAGAATCAAGTGAAAATAAACAAAATTAGTCGCGTATTTCGTTTAAGGGGCTCAATCCAGTGTGCTTAGGCTGCGCTACCCCTCCGCTCGAGGCGCGCGGGTTGAGGGAGGCTGTACCTGGTCGGGCGGAGCGCGACGAAGGCAGGGGCAGCTTGACCGGAGGGACGTTTTGGGGTGTGGTTAAGAAGGCGGGGGACGGAGGTATGGGGGACTCTTCAGCGCCGGTATCCCCACGGTGGCTTCGGCACGGCCCTAGGGGGGGGTGTTCGCCCCAAGAGCGTCAGGCCCCTCGTTTTTCCTGTTTGGGACCCGCACCATCTCTACTGCGTGTGTGGTGCCCCTCGATGGAGTTGCGGCCCACCCGATGGCCAGTGCAGTAGAGGGGTTTCCGGCTAGAGCCACGACGATTCGGGGCGCTCTAGCCGCAACGTCCTCCTTCCCTGCTCCTTACAGTAGTGCCGCGCCGGTTGATCGTATAGCTGCAAGACTCAGGGCTCTCGCAGGATTCACAAGCGTCTACCGGCTTATATTGACTGAATGACTCCGGCACCCCCGAAGGCTTAGGAGCTATACTGCCGGGTGTGGAACGCTACCTTCTCGTCGCGTTAGGCGGCGCGCTCGGAGCCATGAGCCGGTACCTCGTCGCGGGGTGGGTGCAGGGGCTCGCGGGCAGCTTCTTTCCCTGGGGGACGCTCGCCGTGAACGCGCTGGGCAGTTTCCTTTTAGGCGGGGTGCTCGGCCTTGCGGAGCGCGGGGCCGTATCGCCCGAGGCCCGCCTGTTGGTGGGGGTGGGGTTCCTCGGGGCCTTCACGACCTTCTCCACCTTCAGCTACGAAGCCTTCAGCTTGCTGCGGGAGGGTGCGTACCCAGCCGCGCTCACCTACCTTTTCGGCAGCTTGCTCCTGGGGATCGTGGGGGTCGTGCTGGGGTTCGGCCTAGCACGGCTTACGGGGGGAGGATCGCTATGAAGCTCGAGGGCCACGCCTTGTTGCTGCGGGTCTTCCTAGGGGAATCGGACAAGCACCAAGGGCGGCCGCTGTACGCGGTGCTGGTGGAGGAGGCCCGCCGGCGCGGGTTGAAGGGCGCGACGGTTTTGAAAGGCGTGATGGGGTACGGCGCCGGGAGCCGGATCCATACCGCGACGATCCTCCGCCTGAGCGAGGACCTGCCCGTGGTGGTGGAGATCGTGGACGAGGAGGAGAAGATCCGCGCCTTCATCACCTTCCTGGACGAGGTCATGCAGGGCGGGTTGGTCACCTTGGAGCGGGTCGAGGTCATCCGGTACCAGCCGTAAAGCCTGCTTACGGGCAGACGGGACCCCCAAATGTGCCCCGGACGCTTGCGGCGCGCGGGGGGAACGGCTATCAATGGGGCACATTCCGCCGGAAAGGGGGCCGTATGCCGGAACCCAGTGAGGTGTACGCGCAAAGCGCAGCGACGCTGCGGCGTGTGCTGTATGAGACCAAGAAGGTCATCGTTGGGCAGGACCTGCTCCTAGAGCGCATCCTGGTCGCGCTTCTTGCCCGGGGGCACCTCTTGATCGAGGGGGTGCCGGGGCTGGCGAAGACCCTCGCGGTGCGTACCGTAGCCCGGGTGGTGGGGGGGACCTTCCGCCGCATCCAGTTCACTCCGGACCTCGTTCCCGCGGACCTGATCGGCACCCGCATCTACAATCCGCAGACGGCGAGCTTCGAGACCGAGCTCGGCCCGGTCTTCGCGAACCTCCTGCTGGCCGACGAGATCAACCGCGCGCCGGCCAAGGTGCAGTCCGCCCTGTTGGAGGCGATGCAGGAACGCCAGGTCACCATCGGCAAGCAAACCTACCTCCTGCCGGATCCCTTTTTGGTTCTCGCCACCCAGAACCCCATCGAGAGCGAAGGCACCTACCCGCTGCCGGAGGCGCAGCTGGACCGCTTCATGATGAAGGTCGTGATCGGGTACCCCACGCCGCACGAGGAGATGGAGGTCGTCACGCGCGGCACCGGCGAGACCCCCCCCGAGGCCGAGCAGGTGATCGGCATCGAGGAGCTCAAGGCCCTCCAACGCGTGACCGACACGGTCTACGTGCACCCGCAGGTGCGCGAGTACGCGGTGAACCTCGTGACCGCGACCCGCGACCCCGCGCGCGTGGGCCTCGAGGCCCTTCGGCGCTACATCACCTTCGGGGCGAGCCCCCGCGCGGCCTTGAACCTCGTGCTGGGCGCGAAGGCCCTCGCCGTGATCCGCGGGCGGGAGTTCGCCCTGCCGGTGGACGTGCACGACCTGATGTACGACGTGCTGCGCCACCGCCTGGTCCTCTCCTACGAGGCCCTCGCGGAGGGCATCGCGCCGGACGAGATCATCCGCCAGGTGGTGGAGCGGGTGCCCTTTACGGAGGTGCACATGGGGGACCCCCATGCAGATACCCGAGCAGGTCTTGAGGAGGCTTGAGTTCACCGTCGTGCGTCGGCTGGACGGGTTCTTGTTCGGCGACTACACGGGCGTGTTTTACGGGCCGAGCCTGGACCTCGCCGAGATCCGTCCGTACCAGCCGGGGGATGAGGTGAACCGCATCGACTGGAGTGCGACTGCGCGCACCGGGGTGCTGCACGTGCGGCAGTACCGCGAGGAGAAGGAGCTTACCGCCTGGTTGGTGGTGGACCTCTCGCCCTCCATGAGTTTCGGGACGCGCGGGCGGCTCAAACGCACGCTAGCCTTGGAGTTCACCGCGGTCGCTGCGTACATCATCGCCCGACACGGGGACAAGGTCGGGGCTTACTTCTTCCCCGAGCGCAGGCTGGTCCCGCCCCGGCCCGGCCGGCGGCAGGTGCTCGCGGTCCTGCGCGCTGCCCAAGAACTCGGCGCAGCAGGCCGCATGGGGCCCACGGATCTAGCCGGGGTGCTGGACGAGCTCGCTCGGGTGGTGCGGCGCCGCTCCCTGATCTTCTTGGTTTCGGACTTCTTGGCGGACGGCTGGGCCGCTCCCCTCCAGCGCCTCGCACACCGCCACGACGTGATCGCGGTGCGCGTGATGGACCCCGCCGAGCGCGCCTTACCCGACGCGGGCGTGGTCTTCTTCGAGGACCCCGAGACCGGCCGGCAGGTGCGCGTGAACACCTCGGACCCCCGGGTGCGCCGGGCCTACGCCGCGTTCGTGCAGGCGCACGAGGCCCGCCTCGAGGCCCTCTTCCGCGCTGCGGGCGTGGACACGCTCACCCTCCTCACGCACGAGGCGCTCGTGGCTCCGCTCTTGCGCTTTGTGGCGTTTCGCCGGAGGCGGCGATGGCGTTCGTCTGGCCGCTGATGCTCCTCGGTCTCCTTCTCCTCCCGCTCCTTGCAGGGGGTGGAGTCCTCCTCGCCCGTCGGCGGGCGCGTGCGGCTCTCGAGGTGGCGGACGCGGAGTTGTGGCCGCACCTGCGGCGCGCGCCCACCGGGTGGGTTGCCCAATTGCCCTGGCTGCTGTACCTCGCGGCGATCGCGTTGCTCCTCGTGGGCGCGGCCCGGCCCGTGGCCTCCCTGCCGCTTCTCGTTAACCGCGCCACGGTCATGGTGGTGGTGGACACCAGCAAGAGCATGATCGCGGTGGACCAATCCCCGAGCCGCCTCGAGGCCGCCCGGGCGATCGTGCGGACCTTCCTGGATCGCGTGCCGCGCGGTGCGCGCGTCGGGCTCGTGAGCTTCAGCGCGTACGCGAGCGTGCTGGTGCTGCCCACCGCGCGTCACGTCGAGGTCCGGAAGGCCCTGGAGGCGCTCGAGCCCCAGGAGGCCACCTCTTTGGGCGCCGCGATTCTCGCCGCGGTGCGCGCGCTTCCAGGGCGGGAAAGGGCCGGGGAGGAGCTTTTGGGGCGGGATCCGGTACCTCCGGAGCTTCAAGAGCTGCCGCCCGCCACGGTGCTGCTGATCTCGGACGGGGTTTCCACCAGCGGCCTCGACCCCCTCGAGGCTGCACGGGTGGCGCGCGCGCACCAGGTGCGGATCTACACGGTAGGGGTGGGCAGCCCGCGGGGCAGCATCCAGGAGGTGGACGGGCAGCTTTCCTTCATTCCCTTTGACCCTTCGGGCCTTGAGCAGATCGCGGCGCTCACGGGCGGCAGGTACGTGTACCCCCCCACCCCGGATGCGCTCGAGGCGGTGCCCGCGGAGCTGGGGTACGCGCCGCGCTGGGAGCACCAGCGCCTCGAGATCTCCGCTTTCTTCGCCGCTGGGGGGTTCGTGCTGGTGCTGGTGGGCGGGCTGCTCTCCTTGCGCTGGTACCGGAGGTTACCGTAGATGGAACAGGTTTGGGAAGAACTGGGGTTCGTCTGGCCGTTGGCTTTGGGGATGCTGTTGCTCCTCCCGTTGCTCGTTTGGGCGTACCGCGCGGCCCTCGCGCGGCCCAGCCGGCAGGTGGTGTACCACCCGTACCTGAAGGCGCTCCAAGCGGCCGCCGTGGCTGGGCGAAGTCCCGGGCAGCACCTGCCCGCGGTGCTCTTCCTGCTCGCGCTCGTGGCCTTGATCGTCGCGATGGCGCGGCCCGTGCTGCCCTTCCCTGCGTACCGCTCGGTCGCCACGGTGGTCCTCGCGATCGACACCAGCCGCAGCATGCGGGCGGAGGACCTCGAGCCGAGCCGGCTCGAGGCCGCCAAGGCCGCGGCGCGCGAGTTTATTCGCGCCATGCCGCCTGGGGTGGAGGTGGGGCTGGTGGCGTTCAGTTCGTACGCGACCTTGCTGCAACCCCCCACCACGGATCGGGAGCGGCTTGAACAGGCTGTGGATTTGTTGGATTTGGCGCACCGCACCGCGATCGGGGACGGGCTGGTGGCGGCCTTGAGGGTCCTGCCCCTGGAGGACTCCGACGCGCCGGGGGGAATGAGCGTGGTGCTGCTCTCGGACGGGCGGAACAACTACGGGATCGATCCCTTGGAGGCCGCCCGGCAGGCTGAAGCGCAAGGGGTTCGGGTCTATACCGTGGGGGTGGGGCTTTCGGAAAACACCTACGTTTTTGCGAACGGGTACTATATCCGCGCGGGCCTTGATGAGGAAACCCTACAGGAGATCGCTGCGCTGACCGGTGGGGCGTACTACCGGGCTTCCTCCGCCGACGAGCTCCGCGCGGTCTACCAGACGCTCGCCCGAGCTGTGCGGCTCGAGGTGCGCCCCACCGAAGTGACCGCGCTCGCGGCGCTAGCCGGGGCGCTGCTGCTCATCGTGGCGGTGCTCGTGGCTTGGGTGCGGGTGTACCGGATTGGTTAGGTTTCCTGAGGGGGCGGTGCGGTCCTGGACGGCGGGGGCGGCGCCGGCTCGATCGGGTAGATCTCGCGCGGTTCCGACGGCGCGCCGGGCTCTCCCTCCCCGGGCAGGATGCGGTAGAACCGGCCGTTGTCGAACAGGTAGACCTCGGGCTCACACGCGCCCTCCTTCGGGTCGGACGGGGCGCTGGGAGGAGCTTGAGGGTCCGGTTCGTGCGGCCCGGGAAGCGGGATGATCTCCTGCAGGGTTGGGGGTGGGGGTTGCGCGAGCACCACCAAGAGCACGAGGCTCGCACAGGCGGCCAAGAGCGTTCTCCAATCGCGCATGCGTACCCTCCTTAGGGGCGCTGGCTCGAGTCTAGCACCTTAACCAAAGCGCGAGGTGAGGGCTCAGGCTTGGGTTGGCGGGGCGGCGTGCAGGTAGACGCGGGGCAGCCTGGGGGAGAGGAGGGTCGCGAGCTCGTAGGGAATCGTGCCGAGCTGGGCGGCGCGTCCCGTGAGGCTGGTCCTGGCGTCCAGGTCCGGCGTGATGACCTCGAAGACCGCGTCGAGGCCCACCGGCCCCGGCAGGCGTACCGTGATCTGGTCCATGCTGACCCGGCCCACCACCGGGCAGTACGTGCTCCCCAGCCGCACCCACCCGCGGTTCGAGAGCGCGCGGGAAAACCCGTCCGCGTACCCTAGGGGCAGGGTGGCGATCCATTCCTCACGCTGCGCGGTGTAGGTGCCGCCATACCCAATCCTTTGTCCGGGCTGGACGCGCTTGACGAGGGTGGGGTGCGCCTTCCACGCGAGGATCGGCCACAAGCCCTCGCGCGCAAACCCCTCCCCGGGGGGCAGGCCGTACAGCGCGATCCCGGGACGCACGAAGTCCAGGTGCGCCTCCGGGAAGCGCAGGAGGGCGGCGGAGTTCGCCGCGTGCAGCTTGTACCGCCCCCGCCAGGGCGCCGTGACCGCGAGGAAAGCCTCGAGCTGTCGTCGGGTGGCCGCGGGGTCCTCGTCCGCGCTGGCGAAGTGCGTGAAGACACCCTCCACCTCGAGGCCCATCGCCTCCACCTCCTCCACGAAGCGGCGGAGCGCCTCGAGGGGCACGCCCACGCGCCCCATGCCGCTGTCCGCCTTGACGTGCACCGTCGCGCCGGGCCGGTGGGCGGCCACGGCGCGCGCGGCTTCGAGGGTGGAGAGGGTGGGGATCAGGGCGTGCTCCAGGGCCGGGGCGGCCTCCTCGGGGTGCAGGCTGCCCAGGAGGTGCACCGGGTGTTGGATCCGGGCCTGGCGCAGCCGCGCGCCTTCCTCGACGGTAGCCACGGCGAAGCGCTCCACCCCGAGCCGCGCCAGCTCGTGCGCGATGGGGACGGCTCCGTGCCCGTACGCGTCGGCCTTGATCACGGCGATGATGCCGGTGCCCGGCTGGAGGCGCGCGCGGATCACGCGGAGGTTGTGCGCCAGGGCGTCGAGGTGGATCTCCAGCCAGGTGGCCCGCATGTATTCGAGTATAGTTGGTCCCTGCCGGATTGCCGGTCTGGGCGCTCGCCTGGGTTTTGCAGCACCCCGCGGCGACCGCCGTGATCCCCGGGGTAAAGTCGGTCGCGCACGTGGAAGCCAACGCCTGCGCCGCGGAGCTAGTGTCCAAGGATCACCCGCAGGCCTTCCCCTGAACCAAGGACACCTGTCCCGGCCCCGGTCGCGTACCCTAAGCTGGGCCACGCCAAGGTACGCGGTGTGCTCCTCTCGAATCCCTCCTTACGAAGCCCGCCCCCGGCGGGCTTACAGTATGTCCGAATCGGATGCGCTTTAATAAGAGCATGAAGATCTACACCCGGACCGGGGACCAGGGGGAGACCGGCCTGTACGGGGCCGAGCGGGTCCCCAAGGACCACCCGCGCGTGGAAGCGTACGGCACCGTGGACGAGGCCAACAGCGCTTTGGGCCTCGCGCGAAGCCAGCTGCCCGAACGGCACCAGGACCTGCACGAGGTGCTCGAGCACCTCCAGAACGCCTTGTTCGACCTGGGTGCGGACCTCGCGACCCGCGAGGGTACGCCCTACGCGCGCAACCTGGCGCGGATCGACGCCGCGGATGTGACGCGCCTCGAGGAGCTCACGGACCGTTACCAGGAGGAGGCCCCGCCCTTTACGGGGTTCATCCACCCGGGCGGCCACCCCGCGGCGGCGGCCCTGCACCTCGCGCGCACCGTGGTGCGGCGCGCCGAGCGGCGCGCGGTGGCGTTGGCGCGGGCGGAGGCGGTCAACCCGGAGGTCATCCGGTACTTAAACCGCCTCTCCGACCTGCTCTTCGTTCTAGCCCGCGTGGTGAACGCCCGTGAAGGCGTCTCCGAGCGGGACTGGCTGGTCAAGAAACGCCGGTGAGGGGTTGCATGCGCCTCGTGAGCCTCGCGGCCTCCAACACCGAGATCGTCTGGAGCCTCGGGTGCACCGATTGGCTCGTGGGGATGGACAACCACTCGGATTTTCCCCCCGGCCTCGAGCGCGTCGAGCGCGTCGGGCCGGACCTCGAGGTGGACCTGGATCGGGTCGCGGCCCTAAAGCCCGACCTGGTCCTCGCGAGCCTATCGGTGCCGGGCATGGAGCGCGTGGTGGCGGGCCTCGAGGCGCGCGGCTTGCCGCATCTGGTGCTGGACCCCGAGTCGCTCGAGGACGTGTACGCGAGCATCCGTCGGGTGGCCGGCGCGTTGGGGGTGGCCCGGCGGGGGGAGGCTGTGGTGCGGGGGATGCAGGCCGAGATCGCCGCGGCCCGCGCGCGCCTGCCCGCTTGGGAGCGGCCACCGCGTGTGATGGTGGAGTGGTGGCCCCGCCCGCCCATCGCGGCCGCGCGGCGGAGCTGGGTTACGGGACTCCTCGAGGCCCTCGGCGCGCGGAATGCGTTTGCGCACCTCGACGCGCGCAGCGCTCCCCTGACCGACGCTGAGATCGAGGCCGCGGCTCCGGACGTGATCACGGTGAGCTGGTGCGGCGTGAAGCGGCTCCGGCCGGAGGTGGTGCGCGCGCGCACCCACGCCATTCCCGCCCTGCGGTACAACAGGGTGTACCCCCTGCCAGAGGCGTACCTGGGACGACCGGGGCCGCGCCTGGCCGAAGGGGCGCGCCGGTTGGCGGAGATACTGGAGGGATGGCCTTGCGGCTCAAAGTAACCACGTTCTGGGTTCGGCCGCACTCGAGCGTGGAGGCGCTGCCCGCGGCGGGCAAGCTCCTCACAGGGCTTTTGGAGGGGTTTTACGAGCGTTTTCCCGAGTACGAGGGGTGCCTGGTCTACTCCCAGTCCCCCCGCCGTCCGCGGTACGTTTTCGTGTACGTGAACGGCGAGTGCAGCGGGTTGTTGCCCCAGGCGGCGGAGTACCTGTACCGCTTGCTGGAGCAGGCCTTCCCGCAGGGGGAGGTGCGCCCGTACGGGCGGCCGTGGGCGTAGCGCGGCGGGGACAGCTCGGGGCAGGAGCGGTTAAACTAAACGGTTGGCCCCCGCGTGGGGGCTTATGAACGCGTGGACCTGAGGAGGCGGCGTGCAGGGCGAACCGATCATCGTAGCCGAGAACCTCAGCAAATCCTACCCGGTCGCGGTCAAGGAGCCGGGCCTCGTGGGGACGCTCAAGCACTTCGTGCACCGCACCTACCGGCAGGTGGAGGCCGTTCGGGACGTGAGCTTCTCCATAGCGCCCGGCGAGATCGTGGGGTTTTTAGGGCCGAACGGGGCGGGGAAGACCACCACCCTCAAGATGCTCACCGGCCTGATCCACCCCACCTCCGGTCGTGTGCGGGTGGCGGGGCACGTGCCGTACCGCCGCGAGGCTGCCTTCCTCAAGAAGATCACCCTGGTGATGGGGAACAAGCAGCAACTGATCTGGGACCTGCCGCCCCTCGACTCCCTGCGCATCAACGCCGCCGTGTACGGGATTCCGGAGAGCGAGGCTCGAAGGCGCATCGCAGAGCTCGCCGAGATGCTCGAGCTGACGGACAAGCTCACCCAGCCCGTGCGGAAGCTTTCCCTGGGGGAGCGCATGAAGGCCGAGCTCTTGGCGGCCCTCCTGCACCGGCCGGCGGTGCTCTTCCTCGACGAGCCCACCCTGGGCCTGGACGTGAACGCCCAGGTCGCGGTGCGCGAGTTTTTGCGCGAGTACAACCACCGTTACGGCGCGACCGTCCTCCTCACGAGCCACTACATGGCGGACATCACCGCGCTCGCGGACCGCGTGCTTTTGATCCACCAGGGCCGGCTCATGTACGACGGGAACCTCACCGCGCTCCTCGCGCGCTTCGCCCCCTACCGCGAGGTCAAGCTCGAGCTCGCCCGGCCCCTGCCCGCCGAAGCACTCCGAGCGTACGGGGAACTCGAGGCCCTCGATGGACGGATCGCGCGGTTGCTCGTGCGGCGCGAGGCCTTGACGCGCACCGTGAACCGCATCCTCGCCGAGCTCGAGGTCGCGGACCTGACCGTGACCGACCCGCCGGTGGAGGAGGTCATCGCGCGGGCGTTTCAGGCGGGGATCATCTCTTAGGGAGGCGCGGATGCGTAAAGCCAAGGCGTTGCTCTCGGTCTGGTACGCGTACATGCTCGAGTACCGCGCGGAGCTGGTCTTGTGGGCGCTCGCGGGCGTGCTGCCGTTCATCCTGATGGGGGTTTGGATGCAGGCCGCGGCGGGCGGCGAGTTTGGGATGACGCCCGTGGAGTTCGCGCGCTACTTCCTCGCGGTCTTCTTGGTGCGGCAGCTCACGGTGGTCTGGGTGGTCTGGGAGTTCGAGCGGGAGGTGGTGGAGGGGCGGCTCTCCCCGCGGCTGTTGCAACCCCTGGATCCCGTGTGGCACCACGTGGCGGCGCATCTTGCGGAGCGCGCGGCTCGGCTGCCGTTCGCGCTCTTGCTGGTCGCGGTCTTCTTCCTGCTGTACCCGGAGGCCTTCTGGGTGCCGAGCCTTTCGGGAGCGCTTGGGGCGCTGGGGGTGGTGGGGCTGACCTTCGCGCTGAGGTTTTTGATGCAGTACACCTTCGCCCTCCTCGCGTTTTGGAGTGAGCGGGCGAGCGCAATCGAGGAGTTCTGGTTCTTGTTGTACCTCTTCCTCTCCGGCCTCATCGCGCCCCTCGAGGTCTTCCCGGAGACCGTGCGGCAGGTGGCGCTTTGGACGCCGTTCCCGTACCTTGTGTACTTCCCGGCGAGCCTATTGGTGGGATCGGAGGTGGACGCTTGGCGCGGAGTGGGGGTGATGCTCGCGTGGGGCGCGGTCTTTTGGGTGCTGAACCGCGTGCTTTGGCGGCTGGGGTTGCGGCACTATTCCGGGATGGGGGCTTAGGATGCGACGCTATCTTCGCGTGCTTCGCGTGTTTTGGAGCGCGGCGCTCGCTGCGGAGATGGAGTACCGGGCGAACTTCGCGCTCGCCTTCCTCACGAGCCTGGGGAACCTCGCGGGGGGGGTGTTCGGTTTGTTTCTCTTTTACCGAACCGGGTACACCTTCGCGGGGTGGCGCTGGGAGGAGGCGCTGGTGGTCCTCGGGTTTTTCACCGTGCTCGAGGGGTTCTCGGTCTTCCTCTTGCAACCGAACCTGAACCGCATCGTACAGCACGTGCAGCAGGGCACGCTGGACTTCGTGCTCCTCAAGCCGATCGACAGCCAGTTCTGGCTCTCCACCCGTACTTTCTCGCCCTGGGGGGTGCCGGACTTGTTGCTGGGGGTGGGTATCATCGTGTACGCCGGCGTCCGGCTGGGATTGCCTGCCGAGGCGTACCTCTTGGGGCTAGTGCCGTTCGCGTGTAGCGTGCTCGTGCTGTACGGGTTGTGGTTCATCCTCGCCGCGACGAGCATCTGGTTCGTGAAGATCTACAACGCGACCGAGGTGCTGCGGAGCTTCACCGACGCGGGGCGGTTCCCCATGGGCGCGTACCCGAGCGCGTACCGCTTCTTCTTCACCTTCGTGATTCCGGTGGCCTTCCTCACCACGGTGCCTGCCGAGACCCTGTTGGGCCGGAGCGAGGGCGGGTGGGTGTGGGGCGCGGCCCTGCTCGCCGTGGGGCTTTTGGGGTTCGCGCGGGTGTTCTGGCGGTTCGCCATCCGGTACTACACCTCGGCCTCGAGCTAGCGGGGTTTGACCGGGTCCAGCCGGATGGCGTGTGGATCGTTACAATGCAACCGATGGTCTTCGCGTGGTCGACGATCCTGGTGTTGTGCATCGCGTACCTTTTTGGCAGCGTGCCGGCGGGGGTTCTGGTGGCCCGCGCGTACGGCGTGGACATCCGCCGGGTGGGTTCCGGGAATATCGGGGCCACGAACGTCCTGCGCGCCTTGGGCTGGGGGCCGGGGGTGGTCGTGGCGCTGTTTGATGTGCTCAAGGGCGGCATCGCCGTGGTGATCGCGCGCGCCGTGGGGATCGAGGGGCCTTTGTTGGGCGGCGTGGCGGTCGCGGCGGTCGTCGGGCACAACTACTCGGTCTTCCTGCGGTTCTCGGGAGGGAAGGGGGTCGCGACGAGTTTCGGAACCCTTCTGTTTCTGGACCCGGCCTTGGGGTTGTACACGATCCCGATCGGCCTTGTGGTCATGGCCCTCACGCGGTACGTTTCCGCGGGCAGCATGACCGGAGGGGTCACGGCGCTGGTGCTCAGCCTTGCCCTAGGGCGGCCTGTGTGGGAGGTGTTCACGGTGGGCCTGCTCGCTGCGCTGATCTTCTGGACGCACCGCGAGAACCTGAAGCGCCTCCAGGCGGGCACGGAACGCCGGCTTGGGGAGCGGGTGGCGCTGCCCTCCGAGGAGAGGGGGCGCGCCCGGTGAGCCTGGATCTCTTGGTCCTCGCGCCGCACCCGGACGACGCCGAGCTGGGGTGCGGCGGCCTGCTGGCCCGCGCGGCTCGAGAGGGCCTCGCGACCGGCGTGCTGGACCTAACCCGCGGCGAGATGGGCACCAAGGGCACCCCGACGGAGCGCGCGGCGGAGGCCGCCGAGGCCGCGCGGATCCTGGGGTTGGCCTGGCGAGGCAACCTGGGCCTTCCCGATGGAGGCATCGCGGATACCAAGGCTCAGCGGCTGGCCCTGGCTCGGGTGCTGCGCGAGCTGAGGCCCCGCGTCCTCATCGCGCCGCACGCCGAGGACCGCCACCCGGACCACGTGGCGGCCCATGCCCTCGCGAAGAGCGCGGTACACTTCGCCGGCTTGAAGCAGGCCCCCCTCGAGGGCGCGCCGCACAAGGTCCACCGGCTCTTCTTTTACCCGGGGAACTACCCGGTCCGGCCGGAGCTGCTCGTGGACGTCTCGGCCTACATCGAGGTCTGGGAGGCCGCGGTGCGCGCTTACCGCAGCCAGTTCGAAGGGGAGGCCGCGAGCGAGACGGTGGGCCCGGCGGGGGTGGAGGCCCGCCGGGCCATGCGGCGCTACTGGGGGAACTTCGTGGGGGTGCGTTACGCGGAAGCCCTCACGAGCGCCTTGCCGCTACTGGGAACCCCCTGGTGACGCGGCCGCCCGTCCCTTGAGTTCGGCGTCTGGCAGGCGGAGCGTGGCGAGGAACCCCAGGAGGACGAGGCCACTGGCGTACAGGTACACCTGACGCACCGCGTCGGTAATGGCCTGGTTCAACGCCTCCTGCACCGCGCGGCGCGCGGCCTCCGCGCGCGCCAGGAGCTCTGCGCGGAAGCCCGAGAGGGCCGCGGCGCGCTGCGCGGGGTCCTCGGGTAACCGCTCGAGGAACGCCTTCGCCTCGGGAGGCAGGAAGGGGTTCGCGCGGAGCGCCTCGAGGGCGGCGGGGTCCCCGCGCTGTACGGCTTGGAGCTGGGCCTCGAGGGTTTGCAGCTGCGCGTCGAAGTTTTGGGTGAGGGCGGTGGGGTCGGGCCGCCCGTTGACGGGCAGGTTCGGCAGGGCCTGGGTCATCGTGGCTTGTAGACTCGCGGCGAGGACCGTACCCATGAGGGCCGCGCCGATCGTGGAGCCGATCTGACGGAAGAACTGGGTGGCGGAGGAGGCCGTGCCCATGCGGGCGGGATCCACGGCGTTTTGTACCGCGAGGGTGTAGAGGGGCATGGAGGGGCCGAGGCCAAGCCCGAGGCCGACCATCATGAGGAGGACCTGCCACAGGGGGGTGTCCACCCGGATGAGCTGGTGCATGAGGAGGAAGCCCGCGAGGAGCCAGAGGTTCCCCACGATCATGAGGGGCTTGTACCGCCCGAAGCGGCTCGCGAGCTGACCGCTGGTGAAGCTCCCCACGACCACGCCGAGCACGAGCGGGGTGAGGGTGAGGCCGGAGGAGGTGGCGGAGATGCCCTTGACCTGGATGAGGTAGAGGGGCAGGAAGAGCATCGCGCTGAGGAAGGCGCTGCCGAAGAAGAAGAGCGCGATGCTCGCCCAGCGGAAGACGGGGTGGTTGAGGAGGGTGAGGTCGAAGAGCGGTTCGGGGTTGGTGCGTTCCGCCCAGAAGAAGAGGGCGAGCCCGATCGCGGTGAGGGCGAGCAGCCCCAGGATCTCCGGGGAGGTCCAGGGGTAGGTCGAGCCGCCCCAGCTGGTCGCGAGCAGCAGCGGAACCGTCCAGAGGATCAGGCTGGCCGCGCCGAGGTAATCGAAGCGGTGGCGGGACTTCGGCGCGAGGGGCGGCATGTGCACGGTGGTGAAGTACAGCGCGACCGCGCCGACGGGCATGTTGATGTAAAAAACCCAGCGCCAGGAAAGGTGGTCGGTGAGGAGGCCGCCGAGCCAGGGGCCGACCACGCTCGCGATCCCGAACATCGCGCCAAACAGCCCCTGCACGCGCCCGCGCTCGCGCGGGGGGAAGAGCAGCCCGATCGTGGTGATGGCCACGGCAAACAGCGCCCCGCCGCCGATGCCCTGCACGCCGCGGAACGCGATCAGGGCTTCCATGCTGGGGGAAAGGCCGGAAAGCGCCGAGCCTAACAGAAAGATCAGGATCGCCCAGAGCAGCACGCGCTTGGCCGGGATCAGGTCTGCGAGTCGGCCAACGATCGGCACGGCGACCGTGGAGGCCAGAAGGTAGCTCGTGGCCACCCAGGCGTACAAATGGGTCTTGCCGAGCTCCTCGACGATCCGCGGTAGGGCGGTCGCGACGATCGTCTGGTCCAGGGCGGCTAGGAACAACCCCAGTAGGATACCAATCAGAGTCAGGCGAACCTCGCGGGTCATGCCTCCTCCAGCTGTGTCAGGATGCGCTCTAGGTTCTCGAGGTCCTCAGGGGATACGCCTTTCATGCGGCGGGCTAGTGCGCGCTCGAGGCACGCCCGGCCGGCTTGGAGGGCTTCGTGGCCCTTGGGGGTAAGGTGGAGGCGGTAACGCCGGAGGTCCTCGGGGTCCGGGGTGCGCTCGACGTACCCTTCGGCCTCGAGTCGTTTGAGGAAGTGGCTGACGGTGGGGGGTGGGAGTTTGAGGTTTCGGCTGAGGCCGGAGGGGCAGGGGGTGTCTTGGATGGCGGCGAGGAGGAAGAAGGCCTTGGGGGAGAGGCCAGCCGCTTCCAGGCAGGGCAGGGCTTCCTGAACCATGCGGCGCTGCAGGCGCCAGATGCGGGTGAGGAGGTCCCAGGGCGTCGTCACACCCCGATCTTAGTTCAAGAAATGAATTATTTCAATTAGAAATAAATTGACTGGATAGTTGAATAAAATTACGCCTACGGGTATAATCGGAATCCCTGGCGGAGCCAGGGCACGTGTGGAGGCCGTATGGTAGAACCCTTGCCCCAACCCCCCAAGGACCTGCTCGACTTCAGTGGTCTCAGCGCCGAGCTACTGCACCAGATCCTCGAAACCGCCCGTTGGATGAAACGCGACCAGTACCGCGGCGCGGAACTCGCGGGCAAATCCCTCGCCCTCATCTTCGAAAAACCCTCACTCCGCACCCGCACCACCCTCGAGCTTGCCGCCTACCAGCTCGGCGGGCACGCGGTCTACCTCGACCAGAAACAGATCGGGCTCGGCCAGCGCGAACCGGTGCGGGACGTGGCCAAAAACCTCGAGCGCTGGGTGGACGCCATCGCCGCCCGTGTGTATAAACATGAGACCGTCGCGGCCCTCGCCCAACACGCCGCAGTCCCCGTGATCAACGCCCTCTCCGACCGCACCCACCCCCTCCAGGCCCTCGCTGACCTCCTCACCCTCCAAGAGACCTTCGGCCGCCTCTCCGGCCTCCGCCTCGCCTACATCGGCGACGGCAACAACGTCCTCGCCTCCCTCCTCGAGGCCGCCCCCCTGGTGGGCCTCGAGATCGTGGTCGCCTGCCCCGAAGGGTACGACCCCGACCCCCAGCTCATGCGCCAGGCCGGGGCCACCCTCCTCCGCGACCCCCACGCCGCCGTGCAAGGCGCGCACGCGGTCTATACCGACGTCTGGACCTCCATGGGCCAGGAGGCCGAAGCTGAGCGGCGCCGGCGAGACTTCGCTGGCTTCACCGTCACCCCCGAGCTTCTGCGCCACGCCGGCCCGGACGCCGTCTTCCTCCACTGCCTGCCCGCCCACTACGGCGAGGAGGTCACCGAGGCGGTGGTGCACGGCCCCCAAAGCCGCGTCTTCGACCAGGCGGAAAACCGGCTCCACACGGCCAAGGCCCTCTTCTACCACCTGCTAGGCTGAAGCATGATCAAGGTCGCGATCATCGGAGCGAGCGGGTACGCCGGCGCCGAACTCATCCGGATCCTGCGGCGTCACCCCGGGGTCCAGCTCGTGGGGCTCGCGAGCCGCACCCACGCGGGCCAGCCCCTCTCCGCCGCCTGGCCCCACCTCCCGGACCCCACCCCCTTCACCTCCCCGGACGCGGCCCTCGCCGAGGCCGACACTGTTTTTCTCGCCACCCCTAACGGGTACGCGATGCAGATCGTTCCCACCCTCCTCGAGCGCGGTCAGCGCGTCATCGACCTCTCCGCCGACTACCGCCTCCCCCCGCCCGTCTTCGAGGCCTGGTACGGCCTTCCCCACACAAGCCCCGAGCACTACCCCAACGCCACCTACGGCCTCGTCGAGCTCCACCGCCACGAGCTCCCCGAAGCTCGCCTCGTCGCGAACCCCGGCTGCTACGTCACCGCGGCGACCCTCGCCCTCGCCCCCCTCGCCGCCGAAGGCCTCGCGCACCACCTCATCGTGAACGCCGCAAGCGGCGTCTCCGGCGCGGGCCGCGACGCCGCCGGCACCAGCTTCGCCGAGATCAACGAGGACTACAAACCCTACAAGCCCGCCGGCACCCACCGCCACACCCCCGAGATCGAGCTCAACCTGGCTCGAGTCCAAGCCCAGGGGCGCCACGTCCGCACGCACGGGGAGCGCCGGGACCTCACGCTCACCTTCGTGCCGCACCTCGTCCCCATGACGCGCGGCATCCTCGTCACCGCGTACGCCACGCCCCCCACCCCCCCCACCGAAGCGGAGCTCTACGAGCTGTACCGCGCCTTCTACGCCCACGAGCCCTTCGTGCGCGTGACCGAGGCCCTGCCCCGCACCAAAGGCACCTGGGGCGCCAACACCGTCTGGATCGCCCTCCGCCTCGACGCACGCACCGGCCGCATCGTGGTCTTCGCCGCGCTGGACAACCTCGTCAAGGGCGCGGCCGGCCAAGCGGTCCAGAACTTCAACCGCATGCACGGCTTCGACGAGACCACCGCGCTCGATACGGCCGGCGTCTGGCCGTAACCTGCGGAGGAGGAACGCATGCGCCTACCCATCGGGTTCCGCGTAGGAGCGATCAAAGCCGGGATCAAACCCTCCGGCCGGTTGGACCTCGGCCTCATCCTCTCCGGCCGCCCCGCCGCCTGGGCCTTCGTGGCCACCACGAGCCGCGCTGCGGCCCCCAGCGTGCGCCGCGGGCGCGAGCTCTACGCTGCGGAGACCCCCCTGCAAGCCGTGGTGGTCAACGCCGGGAACGCTAACTGCGCCACTGGCCCGCGCGGCCAGGAGGACGACCGCCGCATGGCCCGCGCTGTCGCGGCGCGCTACGGCCTCCCCGAGCACGCGGTGCTCACCGCCTCCACAGGCGTCATCGGCGTGCGCCTCCCCGTCGAACGCATCGAGCAAGCCGTCCCCACCCTCCAGCCCGGCTTCGACCTGCTGCCCTTTGCCGAGGCTATCCTCACCACCGACACCCGCACCAAAACCGCCGAAGCCACCCTCCCCGGCGGCGCGCGCGTTGTAGGGGTGGCGAAGGGCAGCGGCATGATCCACCCCAACATGGCCACCATGCTCGCCTACCTCCTCACCGACGCCGAACTCCCCCAGGAGGAACTACGCCAAACCTGGCCCAGCGTGGTGGACCGCACCTTCAACCAGATCAGCGTGGACGGCGACACCTCCACCAACGACATGGCCGTCCTCCTCGCGAACGGCGGTGCTGGCCCGGTGGATCCAGAAGAGTTCTGGCCCGCTGTGGAGCGCGTGGCGCGCGACCTCGCCCGCCAGATCGCCCGGGACGGCGAGGGCGCGACCCGCCTCATCACCGTGCGCGTCCAGGGCGCGGCTACCCCCCAAGAGGCCCGCAACGCCGCGCGCGCGGTGGCCTCGAGCGCCCTCTGGAAGGCCGCCGTGTACGGGAACGACCCCAACTGGGGGCGCGTCCTCGGCGCGCTCGGGTACTCCGGCGCGACCTTCGACCCCCTCCGGGTGCGCATCACCCTGCAAGGCGTGCCCCTCTACGACGGGGAGCCCCTCCCCTTCGATTCCCGGATGACCTCCCAGGCGATGCGCCGCGAGGAGGTTGTGGTCGAGGTGGACCTTCGCGAGGGCCCGGCGGAGGCGGAGGCCTGGGGGTGCGACCTCACCGAGGGGTACGTGAGGATCAACGCGGAATACACCACGTAACGATCCCCGCACGTTTCTTGTGTTATCCTTAGCGTTAGGAGGTGACCGTATGAAACGGGTAGTCTTCGCGGTATTGGCGCTCGCCGGTCTGGCCTTCGCGCAAACCCCCTTCGTCGGCGGTGGCTTCTCCGTGGGGAACGGGTTCAACCTCAGCGCCGTGGTTGGGGTGGACGACCTCACCCAAGTCATGGACCGTCCCCTCGGCGTGCGCGCCGCGCTGGACGTGCCGCTTGGCGGCGGTCAGTTCCGGGGGGACGTCTCCGCCTACCTCGGCTTCCCCACCACCCTCCAGGGCGAGGTGACCCTCCCCGGTCCCATCGTCTTCTACACGGGCCTCGGGGTGGCCGTCTCCACCAGCGCCGGCCTCAACCTCCTCGCCGGTGCGCACTTCCCCGTCGTGGAGCCCGTGAACCTCTTCGGCGAGATTAACGCGAGCGTCTTCGGTGGGCCTGGCCTCACAGCCCGCGCCGGCGTGCGTTTCGGCTTCTAACGCACATCTCTGCTAGATTAGAGGGGATGCGCGCGCATCCCCTCCTCTTCACCTTCCTGATCCTCTCCCTATCCGGCTGCGCTCGGCCCAACGACGCGATGGCCCCCATCGTCGGCATTATCACCCCCAAGGCTGGCGCGGTCACCCAAGGCCAAGCGGTCACGGTGGACGGGTACGCTTTCGACGACCACGGCGTCACTAGCGTCACGGCCCGCGTCGTGGTGGACGGGCGCGCCAGCGAACACGAGGTCCTCCCCGAAAGCGAACGCGGTAAGCGCGTGGTCCACTACCGCTTTCAGGTCCAAGCAGAACAGGTGGGCAACTTCGAGCTCCAGATCATCGCGACCGACACTAGCGGCCAAACCCGCACCCTCTCCATGCCCCTCGTCCTGGACAACCGCCCCCCGCGCCTCGAGCTCGAGCGCGTCGAGCTTGTGGACGAGAACCGCATCCGCATCGTGGGCACCGCGCAGGACGACGTGGAGGTGGACCGCGTGGTGGTGCGTTACGGCAAGGTCTTCAGCCGCCTGAACCTCCCCAAGGGCAAGAACGTGAGCTTCTTCGTGGAGGTGCCCGCCACCACGGCCACGGTTATCGCGGTGGACGCGGTGGGGAACCGTACGGAACTCCCCGCCACGCCCAAGCCTTGACAGGAATGGCCTTCGTTGCTAGGATAACTCTCGCTGAGCGGATGGGCGATTAGCTCAGCTGGTTAGAGCGCACGCCTGATAAGCGTGAGGTCGGTGGTTCAAGTCCACCATCGCCCACCAAAGGGAAACAAGGACGGCCCCGGGCCAAGCAGCCCGGGGCCGTTGCGGTTCATGCCGCTCCACGACCGCTCAAGCCTCAAGGTGGTCTTACGGCTTGGGGTCCTAGGGATTCCTGCGCTTAGGGGCTGTTTCAATCCCCTGCGGAGCTAACGCTCCTTGCAACCCCCGCTATACCACACCCCGTTCCTGACGGGTTCCCCAGGCCGGTTTACGAGCGCGGCACGCTCCCACAGCCCCGTATGCATACGGGGTTTGTTCGATAAGAACGAGGAGAATAGGCGCTTCGGAAGGGTGGCGTTCGCGCTCGTAAGGGCGGTAGCTCCACCCCCTTCGCGTATGGTGGAGGCAAGGAGGCAATCATGCGGGGAATCCCCTGGGTTTGGGCGGGGCTGTTATGGGCCCTGTGGGTTGTGGGGCAGCCGGAGGGACGTTGGGAGTGTCTGGCCCCCCTGAGCACGGCCCGGCAGGAGGTGGGCGTGGCCGTCCTTGGGGGCCGGATCTACGCGGTGGGCGGGTTCAACCGCTTCGGCTTCACCCTGGCGAGCGCGGAGGTGTACGACCCCAGAACGAACCGTTGGGAACGCATCCCGGACCTGCCCGTGGCGGTGAACCACCCGGCGGCCGTGGCGCTCGAGGGCCGCTTGTACGTGCTGGGGGGGTACCGGGGGCCGGGGCTGACCCGGCCGACCGATCGGGTTCAGGTCTACGACCCTGCCGAGCACCGTTGGCGCCAGGTGGCTCCGCTGCCCGCGCCTCGAGGCGCGCTGGCCGCGGTGGCACTGGACGGCCGGATCTACGCGGTGGGCGGGGCTCGAGGCCGGGCGGTGGGGGAGTTGAGCGTGTACGACCCGCGGGCGGACCGTTGGAGGGTGGGCTCGCCCATGCCGACGCCTAGGGATCATCTGGGGGCCGTGGCGGTCGGGGGGCGCGTCTACGCGGTGGGGGGGCGCAACCGCCAAGCCTTCACCCTGGGGGCGCTCGAGGCCTACGATCCCACGACGGACCGCTGGGCGGTGTTGCCGTCCATGCCTAGGGGGCGTTCTGGGCACGCGGTGGCTGCGCTAGGGGGGTGCGTGTACGTGCTGGGCGGTGAGGGGAACCCAGCGGCGCCCAGCGGGAACTTCGCGCGGGTGGAGGCGTACGTGATCGCGGAAGCGCGGTGGGTGGGGTTGGGAGCGATGCCCACGCCCCGGCACGGTTTGGGCGCGGCGGTGCTGGGGGAACGGATCTACCTGCCCGCGGGCGCGGTGCGGCAGGGGTTGGGGGCGAGCGCGGTCCTCGAGGCGTACACCCCGCCGCCTTGCCCCACGCGCTAGAACAGGGGCGGCTGGGGGTCCGGCTCGGGTTCGGTGGGAAGAGCTTGGATCTCGGCGTACTCGAGCCCGGCCGTCTCGAGGGCGCGGCGGGCGGGGCGCGTGATGCTGGGCGCGGCGAGGATGCCGCGCACGGGCCGGTCGAGCTGGGCCTGCACCTGGTCCACGTACCGGCGGAGCTGGTGCACGGCCTCCTGGGTGGCCTTGCCGCGCTTGAGTTCGATGATAACGTACCGGCCTTCGCGGTCCAGGGCGTACAGATCCACGCCGCCCACCCCTACGGGGAGCTCCTCCTCGAGGATCGTGAGGCCGGGCTCGATCACGCTGGGGTTCGCAGCGAGGCGCGCGCGGAGCTGGGCTTCGGTGCCCTCGAGCCACACCGTGGCTTCCTCCATCTCGAAGGCAGTGGCGTGGTGCACCGCGCTCCAGGTGATCTCGAGGAGTTCGTCGGGGCGGTAGCGGATGGCGGTGAGGCGCAGGCCAGCCTCCGTGCACTCGAGGTGGAGGGCGTCGGTGCGGGGTTGCCAGTTGGTGGGTTTGACGAGGCGGGGGCCGTGGAGCTGGAGGCTGCCGTCCGCTTTGAGGAGCATGAGGAACTCGCCGTCCTGGCTGAGGCTCGCGGCGCGGCCGGTGTAGAGGACGGTGACGCGCCCGGCGAGTTGTACGACGCGCGTAGCGGCGCGGTGGGTTTGGATGAAGGCCTGGAGGGTGGCGGGGCAAAGGTCGTCGGGCACGTACACGCGCACGCGCGTAGTGTACCCTTCGTTGCGGGAGCTAGGATGGAACGGGTGCGTGAAATGGGTGGGGTTCTGGGGGCGGTGCGGGTATTACGCTAAGGGTAAGGAGGGGTTCGTATGCCGAAGGAGCAGGCGCGCCAACGCGTCGAAGCGGCCCTTGCAGCGCTGAAGCGGTGCCGGGAGCTCGAGGCCCTGGAGTACGGCGAGCAGTACGATGAAGTCACCCGCATGGAGGACGAGTCCCCGGCACCGGACCCGTGCGTGGAGGCGTTCAACCAGTTGGTGGGCGCGGTCGCCGCGTACGAGGCTGCAGGAGGGCATCGGGACGAGCTCGAGCTGGGCGCGGAGCGCGACGCGGTCTACCGCCAGCTGGAGAGCCGGCGGGCCTTGGAGCGTTGGGAGGACGAGGGAGGGGCTTAAGTACCCCACTGTGGCGGATGCTCCGGTGGATGCCCTAAAAGCGTGGCACAAGCGCTTTGGCGAGCGGGTGCTGGAGCTCCGTTACGGCTCGAGGCTGAGGTCCACCACCTCGGTGATGGGGCGCACCTTGGGGATGTACCCGAGCGTTTTGAGCATCTGGGCTACGGCCTCCATCTGGCGGAGGGCGGCCTCACTCACCCCGAAGCCGTAGCGGATGCGCCGGCGGGCCTGGGCGATGACCGTGACGCCGTCCACGGGGCCGTGGGGGGTCTGAACGCCTTGGGGGAAGTAGGTCTGAGCGAGGAGGCGGTTTACCGCGTCGGCTTGGGTTTCGGAGAGTGTAGCGGCCTTCTTGTGGGCTTGAAGCAGGGCGCGGAGGAGTCCGGGGCGTTCCGCGATGACCCGTTCGGTAGTGGCGAGGACCGGGCCGGTGGACTCGGGCCAGGCTTGGTTGATGTCGTAGACCTCGACGAGGTCGAGCTGGAGCCGGGCGATGGTAGTCCAGGGCTCGAGCATGACCGCGGCCTCGAGCTGGCCGGTGGCGAGTCCCGGCACCAGGTTGGGGGCTTTGGTGTGGATGAGGGTGAGGTCGCTTGTTTTGAGTCCGGCTTCCTTTAGGACCTGGCCGCGGAAGAGCACGTCGGGCATGCTGCCTTTGGGGAGGACGCCGACGCGCCGGCCGGCGAGGTCCTGGGGGGTTTGGATGCCGCTGTCCGCGCGGGCGAGAACGACCAGGTCGAAGTTCGCGGCTTTGCTCAGGATCTTGATCGGCGCGCCGCGCACCGCCCAGAGGTAGGCGGGGGCGAACCCGACGTAGACCGCGTCCAACTGGCCGGCGATCAGGGCTTGCATCATGGTGGGGCCGTCGCCGAAGGGGGTGAGTTCCACCTCGAGGCCAGCCTCCTCGTAGAGCCCGAAGGCGTCGGCGACGAGGGGGAGGGCTGCGGGTAGGACGTTCACGTAGCCGACGCGGGCGGTGGGTTGGGCGAGGGCGAGGCCGGCGAGTAGGGAGAGGAGCATCAGCTTACGCATGGGGCACCTCCGTTTGGACGCCGAGCAGGGCGAGGATTTCTCGTTTGAGTTCGGCGAGCCGGGGGGCACCGCGTGCCCGTGGTCTTGGGAGCGGCACGGGGACTTCCGCGAGGATCCGGGCGGGGCGCGGGGAGAGGACCACGACCCGGTCCGCGAGGAAGAGGGCTTCCTCCACGTCGTGGGTGACGAGGAGGACCGTGGGGCGGCGGGATTCCCAGAGGGTGACGAGCTCCTCCTGGAGTTTGAGCCGTGTGAGGGCATCGAGGGCACCGAAGGGCTCGTCGAGGAGGAGCACCTGGGGGTTCAGGATGAGCGCCCGGGCGAGGGCCGCACGCTGGCGCATGCCGCCGGAGACCTGGTGGGGGTAGTAGTGCTCGAAGCCCGCGAGGTGGACGCGGTCGAGCCAGGTGCGGGCTTGCTCGAGGGCTGCACGTTTGGGAACTCCGCACACCTCCAGGCCGAAGGCCACGTTGCGCTCCAGGGTGAGCCAGGGGAAGAGGGCCTCTTCCTGGAAGACCAGGATGCGCTGGGGGGACGGGCCGGTCACCGGCAGGCCCCCTACGGTGATCCGGCCCGAGCTGGGGGGTTCGAGGCCGGCGATGAGCCGGAGCAGGGTGGATTTCCCGCAGCCTGAGGGCCCGACGAGGGCGGTGAAAGTCTCGGCTTCTGTGCTGAGCGTGATGGGACCTAGGGCGTGGAGGTTCCCGTAGGTTTGGGTGACGCGCTCGAGCTGGATCATCTAGGCGTACCTCCAGCGCAACAGCTTGCGTTTGGCGAGGGTGAAGAGGCCGTTGTCGATGGCTGCGGAGAGCAGACCGATCGTGGTGATGCCGAGCAGGACCCGCGCCATGTCCCCGACCTGAGCGGCTGTGGCGATGGACCAGCCGAGGCCTACGTTGGTGCCGCCGAACATCTCCGCGGCGATCAGGGCGCGCCAGGCGTTGCCGAAGCCGGCCTGGGCGCCGGCGAGGAGGGTGGGGAGGGAGGCGGGCAGGTAGACCCGGAGGGCCAGGTGGTGGGGGCGAGCTCCCAGGTTGCGGGCGGCGGCGATGTGGACCCAGCGCATCTGTTCCACGGCGGCTATGGCGTTGATGGCGATGGGGAAGAGCGCGGCCAGCGTGATCACCCATAGGATCGCCCGGTCGCCGAAGCCGAGGATCAGGATCAGGAGGGGAAGGTAGGCGATGGGAGGCACGGCCTGGAGGATGGAGAGGAGGGCGCGGGCGTAGGCGCGGAAGATAGGCAGGATGCTGGCGAGAAGCCCGATCGTGACGCCGCTTCCCAAGGCCAAGGCGAATCCCGCCCCCAGCCGCAGGAGGGAGCGCCCTACCGAGGCGATGAACTCGGGGTCCTGTGCGGCGGTGGGCAGGGCGCGGAGCACCGCTTCCGGGGGGGGAAGCAGGTAGGCGGGAAGGGCGAGCGCGGCGAGTTTCCAGGCCAGGAGTAGGCTTCCGACAGCGGCAAGGAAGGGGCCGGAGCGGCGCAACCTACCCATGAGTGTATCTGTATCACGGGTATATGATCCCGTCAAGGGAGCGGGTCACGCCCAGTGGTTCAAGGGCCCCTGTCCCCGCCCAAGCCCCGGCGCCTCCCGGATCGCGCGGGTCACGAAGGCCTTGGCCTCCCGTACGGCCTCGAGCAGCCCCCGCCCCTGAGCGAGGAGGGCCGTGATGGCCGCGGCGTAGGTGCACCCCGTCCCGTGGGTGTGGGGGGTGGGATGGCGCGGGGCGGCGAGGCGGTGGAGCCGCCCGCCTTCCGCGAGGTAGTCCACCGCCTCCGCCTCCTCCAGGTGGCCTCCCTTGAGGAGCACGGCCCTAGGGCCGAGCTCGAGGAGAGCCAACGCGGCCTCGCGCATCTCCGCTTCGGTGCGGATCGGGCGGCCGAGAAGGGCCTGCGCCTCGTGCAGGTTGGGGGTGACGAGGGCGGCCTGAGGGAGGAGCTGAGCTTTTAGGACCTGGAGGGCCGCCTCGGCGAGGAGGGGCGGTCCGTGCGTCGCCGCCATCACCGGGTCGACCACCAGGGGGCGCACCCCGTACCGCTGGATTGCCCAGGCGACCGCTTCCACGACCTCCGCCGACCCTAAAGCGCCGGTCTTGGCCGCATCGGTGCCCAGGTCGGTCGCGACCGCGGCGATCTGGGCGACCACCAGCTCCGGCGGCAAGGGGTGGAGGGCCTGGATGCCCAGGGTGTTCTGCGCGGTGACGAGGGTGAGGGCGCTCGTGCCGTACACCCCGAAGCGGTGGAAGACCTTGAGGTCGGCCTGAACCCCGGCCCCGCCCCCGGAGTCCGAACCGGCGATGGTGAGGGCCCGCCTCACCCCGGGCGCACCTCGAGCTCGACGAGGCCTTGGCTGCGTTGCCCGCGCAGCACGGCCTCCACGAGGTTCATGGGGCAGTAGGGACCGCACATGCTGCAGGCCTTGGTCTTCGTGCCGCGGGCCTCGTAGATGCGGCGGGCCGCCTCGGGGTAGAGGGCGAGCTGGAACTGCGTTTCCCAGTCGAGCCGGTAGCGCGCCTCGGACATGCGGCGGTTGCGCTCGAGGTCCGGCCGACGGCCCCGCGCCACGTCCGCGATGTGCGCGGCGAGCTTGAAGGCGATCACGCCTTCCCGGACGTGCTCGGGCGTGGGGAGGCCCAGGTGCTCCGCGGGGGTTAGGTAGCAGAGCATGTCCGCCCCGTACCAGCCCGCGACCGCCCCGCCGATCGCGCCGACGATGTGGTCGAAGCCCGCGCCGGTGTCGATCGGCAGCATGCCCAGGATGTAGAAGGGCGCGTGGTTCGTGAGTTTTTTCTGGATCTGGACGTTGGTCTGGATCTCGTTGAGGGGGATGTGGCCGGGACCCTCCACCATGGCCTGCACGCCCGCTTGGCGGGCCCGTTCGACGAGTTCACCGATGATGAGGAGCTCCTGGATCTGGGGGCGGTCGGTGCTGTCCGCGAGGGAGCCCGGGCGGAGCCCGTCCCCCAGAGAGAGGGTCATGTCGTAGGTGCGGGCGATCTCGAGGAGGTCGTCGAACCGCGCGTAGAGGGGGTTCTCCTGGGCGTTCTGGAGCATCCAGGCCGCCATCAGCCCGCCGCCGCGTGACACGATCCCGGTCACGCGCTCGGCGTTGCGGTAGCGCTCCAGGGTGGCGAGCGTGACCCCGGCGTGCACGGTGATGTAGTCCACGCCGGCCCGGCCGTGCGCCTCGATGGTTTCGAACAGCTCGTCCGCGCTCATGTCGAAGAAGTTCTTCCGCGCCGCGGCCTTGAACTCCGCCTCGTAGATGGGCACGGTGCCGAGCGGGACCGTGGCGACCTCGAGGATGCGCGCGCGGATCGCGGCGAGGTCCCCGCCGGTGGAGAGGTCCATCACCGTGTCCGCGCCAGCCTCGATCGCGACGCGGGCTTTCTCCACCTCCTCCTCAGGGTTCACGTAGTCGTAGGAGGTGCCGAGGTTGGCGTTGACCTTGACGCGCATCCCCTCACCGATCGCGGTGAAGCGGGTGAGGGTGGTGTGGTTGGGGTTCGCGGGGATCACGACGCGCCCCGCGGCGACGAGCTCCCGGACCGTTTCGGGCTCGAGGCCCTCCTGTTCGGCGACGTACGCCATCTGCTCTGTGATGCGACCTTGTTTCGCGGCTTCCAGTTGGGTCATGGTCTGCTCCTTAAGGGATGGGGTGGGGTTTTGGGCCTAGGATGCGTTGGGTGAGGATGCGGGCCGTGGCCGGGGCGAGGAGCACCCCGTTGCGCCCGTGCCCGACCGCGGCCCAGACGCGGGGCTCGACGGGGCCGACCCAGGGGCGTTCGGCGGCCGGCCGGTGTCCCGCGTACACCTCTCGTAAGGGGGCGGTCTCCAGCCAGGGAAAGGTCTCGTGCGCGTAGTCCGCGAGCCAGCGGAGGCCCCAGAGGTTCGCGCTCCGGCCCCAGCCTTCGCGGCTCGTGGCCCCGACGTACACGCCGAGCGCGCGGGGCAGGAGGTACCCTTCCCCCACGAAGGCCGGGGTGTTGGGGGCGCGGCCCGCGAGGAGGAGGGCCTCGCCCCTTAAGGGCCGGACGGGCAGGCCGAACCGGGCCGACCAGGCGCCCGCGGCGAGGACGAGCTGCTCGGCGCGTAGCACCTCCCGCTCCAGATAGACGCGCACCCCGTCCACGGCGGCGTCGTACCCTCGGGCTTCGGCGGGGAGGATCCGGCCGCCCAGGCGCTCGAGGGCGGTGCGGGCCGCGTGCACGAGCGCCTGGGGGTCCACCTGCCCGCCGGGGTACTGCCGTCCGCCCCGCGCCCCCCGCACCCGGTCGAGGGGGGCGGGCAGGGGTTCGAGGGGGGCGAGGGCCTCGGCCTCGGCGTCCGAGCGGGCCACGACCCAGGTGCCCTCCAGAACCAGGGGCACCCGCACCCCGCTCGTCTCCTCCAGGGCGCGCACCAGCGCGGGGTAGCGCTCGAGGCTTTCCTCCGCCCAGGCGAGCAGCTCCCCGGAGAGCCCCTCGGCGTGCGGGGCGAGCATGCCCGCCGAGGCGCGCCAGGCCGCGCCGGGCTTGTCGGGCTCGAGGAGGGTGACCATCAGGCCCGCCCGTTGGAGGGCGTAGGCCACGAGGCTGCCGATCGCGCCTCCGCCGACGACGGCGACCTCGGTCCTCACGTGGGGGCCTCCGGTTGGGGGAGGGGGATCCCCGCGGTGGGGGAGGAGGGGCTCGCGGTGGCACGGGGGGGCATGGGGCCCGCGAGGTAGGCGGCCCGCCCGGCCTCGACGGCCTGGCGGAACGCGGCGGCCATGGCCACGGGGTCTTTGGCTTCGGCGATCGCGGTGTTCACGAGGACCGCGTCCGCGCCGAGCTCCATGGCCTCGGCGGCGTGGGAGGGCAGGCCCAACCCGGCGTCCACGACGACGGGGGCCGGGCGTTCCTTGGTGAGGATCTCGATGAAGGCCCGGCCCTTGAGCCCCCAGCCCGAACCGATGGGCGCGCCGAGCGGCATGACCGTGGCGGTACCGAGGGCCGCGAGTTTTTGGGCGAGGACGGGGTCGGGACCGATGTAGGGCAGTACGGTGAACCCCGCTTCCAGGAGCTCCTGGGCCGCGCGGTAGGTCTCGAGGGGGTCCGGCAGGAGGTACGTGGGGTCCGGGATCACCTCGAGCTTCACCCAGTTTGTGCCGGTGAGGGCGCGGGCGAGCTTGGCGATGCGCACGGCTTCCTCGGCGGTCCGGGCTCCCGCGGTGTTGGGGAGGAGGTGGTAGCGCGAGAGGTCCAGGGCCTCCAGCAGCCCCACGTGCCCCGGCGCGCCGAGTTCTACGCGGCGGATCGCGACGGTCACGATCTCGGCGCCGCTGGCCTCGAGGGCCTCGCGCATCACGCCGAAGTCCTTGAACTTGCCGGTGCCGAGCATCAAGCGGCTGTTAAAGGGCTTGCCGGCGATGACGAGGGGGTCGGGCATACGGGTCATCCTCCTTGCATGAGCGTGACGATCTCGACCTCGTCCCCGTCCGCGAGGGGGGTGTCGGGGAGTTCCCCGCGCGGGTAGACCTCGCCGTTCACGAGGACCGCGACCTGTTCAGGGTCGAGGCCGAACGCCTCGAGGAGTTCCGTTAGGGTCTGGCCCGCGGCGGGCACGGGCTTACCGTTCACGCGCACCATCCAGCACCTCCCGAAACCGCGCCGCGGCCCGCTCGGGGTCCGGGGCGTCCAGGATCGCGCGCACCACCGCGACCCGCCGCGCGCCGGCCTCGAGGACCTCAGGGAGGTTCTCGAGGGTGATCCCGCCGATCGCGTACCAGACCGCATCGGCCGGCAGGTGACGGGCCGCCCAGCGGACGTACTCGAGGCCCGCGGCCGGACGGCCGGGTTTGGTGGGGGTTGGCCAGACGGGGCCGATGGAGAGGTAGTCCACGCCTTCCTCGAGGGCGTTTCGGGCCTCTTCAGGGCGGTGGGTGCTGCGCCCGATCCGCCCGCTGAAGAAGCGCCGGGCCTCGTGGGGCGTGAGGTCCCCTTGACCGAGATGCACCCCGTCGGCTTCGGCGAGGGCGGCGAGGTCCGGCCGGTCGTTGAGGAAGAAGGGGACCCCGTACCGCCGGGCGAGGGGGCGGATGCGCCGGGCGAGGCCGAGGTAGGCTTGGGCTTCGGCGTCCTTGACCCGGAGCTGGAGGACCTCCACCCCGCCGGCCAGGGCGGCTTCGACGCGCGCGGTGAACTCTGCGGCGTCCCAGTGCGGCCTGGGGGTGGCTACCAGGTACAGCCGTCCCAACAAGTTCTCACCTCCCAGACCGGCGGAAGGTCTGGGAGGCGGGGCTCCCATGAATGAACGAGTTGTGAAAGGGGTGATGAACGTTTGCGCATGGCTTCCCTCCGCCGGTATTACCCGGATCAGGTTCCAAGGGTTCCTGGGAAACACCCAGGTCTCAGCCCCTCGATTGGAGCACCCCTAGCCTGTCAGGGTTTACGCTACCCCCTCTTGGCGCTCGGGGTCAAGTCCGTGTGGCCGGGGGCCTTCTCCTCGGGAGCGCTTAGGGGATTGGGCCGCGCTCTTCGCCCTTGGGTACGTGGCTTACGCGCGTGAAGCGGTGGACCGGCCGGAAGGGGCGGGTAGAGTAGGGGGGATGCGCCGGCTTGCGTGCGCCTTAGGGGTACTCCTTTCGCTGGCCTGGGCTCGCCCCGAGGCGGAGGTCGTGTTTCGCTGGGACCAAACCGCGGCCTCCCCGGGCGTGCCGAGCCTCAGCGTGGCCCTCGAGGACACCTGGGTCCACGGCGGCATCCAAGGGGCGTACCGCGCGGTGGCCCGGGTGCGCTTCGGGCTGGAGGCGTGGCTGGAGGAAGGGTTCGTGAACCTCCCCTTAGGCGAGGCCCGGCTGGAGCTAGGCAAGGCCCCGTTTATCCCCGAGCCGCGCTTCTCCGCGCGCCCCGCGGTCTGGGGCGCGGCGCTGCGCTACTACCCCCGGCACGACGTGACGCTCCAAGCCCTCCTCCTCGAGAGCGCTCCCCACGCCCTCTTCGGGGCGGAGTGGCGGACGGGTGCGTGGCGCGTGGGGGGGTACGCGCACCCGGCGGGCGGGCTGGCCTTCGCGGAGCGCCGCGGGCGGGGGTGGGGCGTGTACGGCGTGGCGGGCGTACGGCAGGGGGAGGTCCTGCCGGGGTTCGGGCTCCGAGGGCGCTGGTCGGGGGTTGAGTACCGGCTGGAGTGGAGGCTCGAGGCGGGGGTGTGGGGCCAGGCAGAGGCGCGACTGGCGCGGGGAGTGCACCTCGAGGCGCACGGGCGCTGGTGGCCGGGGCGCGTGGGGACGGTGGGGGTCGCGGGACGCTGGGGGGCGGACGGTGCGCAGGTGGGCGCGGGGGTGGATCTGCTCCTCGAGCCGGGGTTCGCGTGGCGGGTGTTCGTGGAGGTGCGGGGACGCTAGGCCTAGCCCACCGTGGTGCTGAGGTCCTCCGCGATGCGCTGCGCGCCGCCGGGGGGGCCCATGCGCTCGCGCCCGGCGGCCTGGGCTCGGCGGTAGCGGTCGGGGTGCTCGAGAAGGGCCCGGGCCGCCTCAGCGAGGGCCTTGGGGTCGGGCGGGACGAGGGTGAGCGCCTCCCCGAGCAGCCGCTGCTGGGCCCGCGCGAAACCTGGGGTGTACTGCGGGCCTGGGGTGGGGAAGGCGATGAGGGGAATCCCGTACCCCGCGGCCTGCTCTGCTGCGGTGCCCGCGGTGGCGAAGGCCAGGCGGCTTTGCAGCTCGAGCAGCGTGCGGAACGCGCCTTGGGTGAGGTAGGCTTTTCTCCCGCTCGTGTGCGTGAGGACGTGCGTCACCCCGCAGGGGTTGGGGGTGGGGCGGACGCGCCAATCGGGGAGGGCGAGGCCGGAGAGCGGGAGACCGGCCCAGGCGATCACGGGGGTTAGGGGGAGGTGGAGGGCGGCCTCGAGCATCAAGGGCAGCGAGAAGTACGCGTCCTTCCGCGAGCCGGGTAGGAGGAGGAGGTACGGCTCGGGCGCGTCCACCGGGGCGCGGCCTTCCACCGCGTCCATCATGGGGTTTCCCAGGTAGCGCGCGTGATGGATGCCGAGGCGGTGCAGGTGGGTTTCGGTGGCGGCGTCCCGGGGGTAGACGCGCCGCGCGCGGCGCATCAATTTGCGTTCGGGCCAGATGAAGCCGTTCACGCTGACGCGGTGCAGCTCCTGCCAGGGCTTTAGCCCCTCCTGGTAGTAGACCGAGACCAGCGGCTGGACGTGGTAAAAGGGCGGTTTGCCGAAGCGGGTGCCGACCCACAGGGCGTACACGTCCCCCACGATCAGGTCCCCCACGATCAGGGTGGCGCTGGCCGTGCGGGCGGCCTCGTGGAGCGCGCGGTACTGCGCCCGGCTCATCGCGAACCAGCCGGCCTTGAGGTCCTTGAGGAACACCCGGAGGTTGAGGTGCACGAACCCGCCGGAGGGCATCTCGCGCCGGGGGCCCAGTACGGGAAACCCGGCCTGCGCGTAGGCCCGGCCCTGCCCCACCAGGGGCAGCGCCACGACCTCCCACCCGAGGGCGGTCAGCGCCCGTCCGATCGCGGTGCCGATCGCGTCTTCCCCGTGCCCGTTCGAAACGATCACGATCCGTTCCACGGCGCGTACCCCGCGGCGACGAAGTACAACCCTTGGGGTGGGGCGCTGGGGCCCGCGTCCTTGCGTTCCCCGTGGGCTAGAAGCCACGCTATCACGTCCGGGTCGCGCTTGCCCAGCCCTACTTCTACGAGCGTGCCCACCATGGCCCGCACCTGGCCCCGGAGGAACCCGTTCCCGACCAGGTCGATCACGATCTCCTCACCGCACCGCTCGAGCCGCGCGCGGTAGAGGGTGCGCACGGTCCCCCGCCGCTCCTGGGTGGCGAAGGCCTTGAAGTCGTGCTCGCCGAGAAAGTGCGCGAGGCCTTGCTGCATGGCGTTCGCGTCGAGCGGCTTGGGCACCCACCAGGTGCGCTCGCGCGCCAGGGCGCTGGGCATCTGCCGGTTCAGGATGCGGTAGCGGTAGCGCCGCCAGTGGCAGCTGTAGCGGGCGTGGAAGCCGGGAGGGGCGGCTTCCGCGGCCAGGGCGCGCACGTCGGGGGGGAGAAGGCGGTTCAGGGCGTAAGGGATCTTCTCGGGGGGGATGCGGTCCTCGGTGTCGTAGTGCACCACCATGCCCAGGGCGTGTACCCCCGCGTCGGTACGGCCGGCTGCGACCACCTTGGGAACGGCCCCGGGGATCTGTGCGAGGGCGCTTTCCAGTTCGGCTTGAACGGTGCGCTCGCCTTTGGCTTGGCGTTGGAAACCGGCGAAGCGGGTGCCGTCATACTCCAGCGTGAGCTTGATGCGCCGCATCGGTCCTACTCTAACGCGCCGCTGGCGGGCTAGGGCCGTTCCGCTTCGGTGGTTTTGGGGGTGGGCTGTTCGAGCTCGAGCCAAAGACGCGCGAGGTGGGAGAGGATGACGTAGCTGGCGCGAACGGCTTCTTCCGCGCTGCAAGCGCCGAGTTCGAACCCTTCCGCGAGGCGCGCGAGGCGCGCGCGGCTTTCGGCGACGGCGTGCGTGGCGCGGAGCTTGGCGTAAAACCGGTTTTGCCGGGCCTCGAGGGTGGGGGCGGGGGTGCGCCAGCGCGGGTGTTGCTGGATGCGGGCAATGAGGCGCTCGGCCTCGGCCAGGGCCCGGTCGAGTTCCGTGGGGGGAGGGGTGGATTCGTGCGGCATCATAGCTCAGCGACGGTACGGGCGATAGCGTTCCGGTACGAGTGTATCCGCGCCGTGCGCGAATGTCAAGTAGATTGCTCGGGTTTCTCTGGTTTCGGGGAATCGTGACACGGAGCGTGGCGCTGGGGAAAAACAGACCCTAGCCTGAGGTTCAGGCCGCATCAACAGCGCGGCCTGGTGGGGGGTGTGGCGATGGCGGTCAAGACCGGACAGCAGAAGTCGGCGCTCATTGAAGGCTTGCGGACGGACCTGGTGCACGAGTGCCAGGCCGTCACCATGTACCTCACGTACGCGGCGGGGGTGAAGGGCATCCACCGCAACCACCTGGCGGAGTTCTTCGAGGAGGAGATCGCGGACGAGCTGAAGCACGCCAAGTACCTGGCGCGCAAGATCGTCGCGCTGGGGGGCGACCCGCGGGTGAGCGTGCCCGACGTGCCCCAGGCCAACAGCGCACGGGAGATGGTCGAGAACGTGCTGCAGGCCGAGGAGGAGACGATCCAGCGCTACGTCGAACGCATCAAGCAAGCCGAGGCCCTCGGGGATTACGGGCTCTCGAACGACCTCCAGGACTTCGTCAGCGACGAGACCCGACACAAGGAGGAGGCCGAACTCCTTCTGGCCGGAAACTGGACGGCTTAAAAGGGGCAGGGCTCGGGGTCCAGGGGCCCGCCCGAACCCACCACCACCGCCGCCTCGCGCGGCACGAGGCGCACCCGCGCGCCGAGCTCGAAGCGTTTCGTGTAATCGGTCTGCACGAGGTAGACCGCATCCCCAAGGCGCACCCGGTAGGTGAGGTCGTGCCCCTTGAACTCCCGCGCGATCACCTCGCCGCTCACCTCCCCGTTGGCGGGCACGAGCTCGAGGTGCTCGGGGCGCAGGGAGAGGAGCACCTGGCCGCGGCAGGCGCGGTCGAGCTCGAGCCGACCCAGGGGGCTTACGGCGTAGCGCCCCTCGGCCTGGGCGGGGATCAGGTTGGTGCGCCCGAGGAACTGCGCGACGAACGGGGTGCGCGGCCGGTGGTAGACCTCCTCGGGGGTGCCGATCTGCTCGATGCGGCCCGAGCGCATCACCGCGAGGCGATCCGCGAAAGAAAGGGCCTCCTCCTGATCGTGCGTGACGAGCACCGCGCTGGTGCCGGAGGCCTTCAGGATGGCCCGGACCTCCTCGCGGGTCGTGCTGCGGAGGGCCACGTCCAGGTTGGAGAAGGGCTCGTCCAGGAGGATGAGCCGCGGCGCGGGGGCCAGGGTACGCGCGAGCGCCACCCGCTGCTGCTGTCCGCCGGAGAGCTCGTGGGGCATGCGGTCCTTAAAGAGCGTGACCCCCACGAGGTCAAGCACCTCCAACGCGCGGGCTTTGCGTTCGCGCGGGGGGAGGTGCGCGAGGCCGAACATCACGTTGCCGAGCACCGAAAGGTGCGGGAAGAGGGCGTAGTCCTGGAAGACGAACCCGATGCCGCGGCGCTCGGGGGGCACGTGGGTGTGGGGGCCGGTGAGGAGGTGGCCTTGGAGGCGCACCTCGCCGGAGTCGGCGCGCTCGAACCCCGCGATGAGGCGCAGGGTCGTGGTCTTCCCGCACCCGGAGGGACCCAGGAGGGCAAGGATCTCGCCGGGCGCGACGGTGAACTCGAGCCCCTCCACCACGGGGGGCAGCCCCGGCCCGAAGCGTTTGGTGAGGTTCGTGACTTGCAGCAAGGGTGTTATGCGGACCTCCGTTCCTGCGCGAGCAGGAGCCCCACGAAACCGGCGGAGGCCAGGAGGATCACGAGCGCGTACGGCGCGGCCTCAGCGAACATGGCCTCCGTGGTGTAGCCCCAGACGTTCGTCGCGAGCGTCTCGAACCCGATCGGCGCGAGCAGGAAGGTGAGCGGGAGCTCCTTCATCGCGGAGAGGAAGACGAACGCGGTGCTGGCCAAAAGCCCGCCGCGCAGCACGGGGAAGGTGACCTTCCAGAACGCCCAGAAGGGGGTGTACCCTAGGCTGTACGCGGCCTCCTCGACGCGAGGGGAGGCTTGGTAGAGGGCGCTGCGCACCGGGCCGATGGCCTCCGCCAGGAAGTGCAGGGTGTAGGCGTAGACGAGCAGGGCGAGCGTCTGGTATAGGAACGGGACGAGGTTCAGCGAGAAGAAGATGAGCGCGAGGGCGAAGGCGAGGGGAGGTGTGGCGTACCCGATGTAGGCCACGCGCTCCAGGAAGCGTGAGAGGCGCGAAGGGTAGCGCACGCTCAGGTACGCGATGGGCAGGACCAGCATGGGGGCAAGGAAAGCGGCCGGCGCGGAGGCCAAAATGGAGTTGGTGAGGGCCTCGCCCAGGTCGGTCAGCACGCCGGGGTTGGAGGTTCGGGTCATCCAGTACCCAATCGCGAGGACCGGAGCCCCGACGGCCAGGAGCGGCAACCCCAGGGCAAAACCGTAGGCCAGGGGGCGCCACGCACCCAGCGGGGTGGGGGCGGCGCGTTTCTTCACGCCGGTACCGATGCGGTCGAGGCGCACCCTATGCAGGAGGCGCGCCTCGAGGTAGAGCAGTCCGCCGGTCAGGGTCAGGAGCATGAGGGCAAGCCACGCGGCGTACTCCCGGTCGTAGGCGGCGGAGTACTGCAGGTAGATGGCGTAACTGAAGGTCTCGAAGCGCATCAGGCTGACCACGCCGAAATCTCCGAGGACGTGCAACCCCACCAGAAGGCCCCCGGCGTAGAACGCGGGGCGGAGCTGGGGCAGGACGACGCGGAGGAAGACCTGGTGGGGCCGGTACCCGAGGGATCGGGCGGCCTCCTCGAGGGTGGGGTCTAAGCCGAGAAGGGCGGCCCTCAGGTTCAGGAACATGTAGGGGAAGGTGTAGATGGTGAGGGCGATGAGGGCGCCGGCGTACCCGTTCAGGCGCGGGAGGGTCACGCCGAAAAGCTGCGCCGCCGCGCCGTAGGGCCCGCCCAGGGCGAGGAGGGCGTAGGCCATGACGTACCCCGGGATGGCTAGGGGCAGCACGCCGAGGAGGGTGAACGCCCGCTTGAAGCGCAGGTCGCTGCGGGTGGTGAGCCAGGCGAGCGGGAGGGCGAGGAGGACGTCCAAGGCGAGGACGCCCGCGGCGAGGAGGAGGGTGTTTTGAAGGAGGCGGAGGTTGCGGGGGCGCAGGACGAGCTTGGCGAGCTCCTCGGCCTCCACGCCTAAGGCCCGGAGCAGCAAGTACCCGAGCAGCAACAACACCCCCACCCCGGCCGCCACGGCCGGGGCGAGGAAGTACCAAGGAGCCCTTCGTGCTCGATGGAGAAGGATATTGTCCTCCTTTGGGGGTTAGAGGAGCCCCACCTCCCGCAACAGCTCGAGCGTGCCCTTGAGGTCGTCGAGGTCGTCCAGGTCGATCTGGGGCGTGAGCTCGAGGAGTTCTTCGAAGGCCACCGGCAGGTTGGGGTTGGGGATGACCTCGTCCGTGACCGGGTACTCGAAGACGTCGCTGACGAAGTACTGCTGGCCTTTTTCGGAGAGGAGGTACTTCACGAAGGCGAGGGCTTCTTTGGGGTGCTTGGCGGACTTGAGGATGCCCACGCCGGCGACGTTCACCAGGTTGCCCGCGTCACCCGGCTGGAAGAAGGTTTGCGCGACGGGGAACTTGGAGTCGGCCTTCTTGAAGCGCAGCAGGTAGTAGTGGTTGGGCAGGCCGAGGTCGATCTCGCCCGCGGCGATGGCTTCGATGATCGGGGTGTTCTTGGGGTAGGCTTTGGTGCCGTTCGCCTTCATATCGAGGAGCCACTGCTTGGTGGTCTCCTCCCCGTAGAGGACGCGCATCGCGGTGACGAAGGCCTGGAAGGAGGCGTTGGTGGGTGCCCACCCCACGCGTCCGGCCCACTTGGGGTCGGTCAGGTCGAAGATGCTCTTGGGGAGCTCTTCGGGCTTGACGCGCTCGGGGGAGTAGGCGAGGGTGCGGGCCCGGCCGGTGATGGCGACCCAGAGGCCGTTCTCGTTCCGGAACTGTTCGGGGACACGCGCCACCACGGACTCGGGGAGCTTCACGAACAGGTCGGCCTTGGCCACCGCGCCGAGGGCGCCCGCGTCCTGCGCCCAGAACAGGTCCGCGGGGCTGCGGATGCCTTCCTCGAGGAGAAGGACGGCGAGTTCGGCGGTTTTGCCGTACTTGACTCTGACGTTGATGCCGGTTTCCCGCTCGAACTGCTGAATGATCGGCTCGACCAGGCTTTTACTACGCCCCGAGTAGATCACGAGCTCTTGGGCGGCCGCAGTGCCGAGAGCGGAGAGGGCGAGCAGAGCGCTTAGGGAGTGTACCAGAACCCTTTTCATAAGGACGCAACCTCCGATGAGTTTTGGGCGGACCCAGCGGTCAGTCACCCAGAAAGCAGTCTAGGGGATCGTGGGAATAATGTCAAGTAAACCGCTCGGAATTATTGGATTTGAGAATAGGAACCATTTGCATTACGTCTTGCATTACGTCTTGCATTACGTCCATTACGTCCTTTCCTCGAGCACCACCCGCTGCACCCAGCGCCCCCAAGCCACGATATCCCCCAATTCCGGCGTCGCCGCCGCCAACGGGCCGAGCACCAGAAAAGGCACCGGGTTCGTGGTGTGCGCGGTATGCCAAGGCTCCTCCGCGTTGCCGTGATCGGAGATCAGCACCAGACTGCTCTTGGGCCGCGCCCGCCGAAACGCCTCGAGGAACCGATCCAACCGCTCGAGGTGTCCCCGAATAGCAGCGGGGTCCCGGTGCCCCGCTAGGTCCAGCGCCCAGTGCTCGAGGATCACCAGGTCGTAGCGTTCGCTCAGCGCGGCGAACCGCAGGGCGGCAGCCTCCGGGTCTGGAAGCATCGGGTGGACGGCCTCCGGGTGCTCCAGGGGCAGGAGGGGCAGCCCCGCGGCCCGCGCCGCGTACCCGAAAGCCGAGAGGGGCACGTGGCGGACGCGCTTTTCGAGGAGCTCGAGGTAGCGCGACCGGTACCCGTTCGCGTGGTGCACGCGCAGCCCCCGCCGCACGGCCCGCACCTGCAGGCTTTCCTCGGCGAGAAGGGCCCGTAGGGTGGGGCCGGGGAACGGTCCGTGGTGGTACCCGAGAAGCCGCGCCGCGTTCCTTCCGGTGAGGAGGCTGGTTTGGCCGGTGGCCGACTGGGGGAGGCCCTCCAGCCCCAGTCGCGCGTCGAGTAGCTGGTAACACACGCCATCCTCCCGGCGGGGCTCGGGGGGAAGGGAGGCCACGTGGCGTAGGGGGCTTTCGGGGTGGGCGGAGACGCCCAGGCCGTCCACAAAGAGTAGGGCGAGCACGGTCCCAGTGTATACCCGGTGAAACTCCGCTGCGGCGCGGGGAACGGGGCTTGCGGCACACGGGTAAAAGCGTGTATACTGCGCAAGTTGAGGGACCCCTGGGGCCAGCCCCTGGTCCCGGGCCGAGCCGCCTCCCGGCCGGTTTGACCGGCGATTTGGAGGCGGTTACAATCGGGACTCGGCCCCGCCCGGGTTCCAGAGGTTCTTGAGAGACGGGGGCAACACCAGCCCGAGTGGGCTGAGCCAGGAAGGGAGTGATTGCACTGCCGACGATCAATCAGCTTCTCCGCAAAGGCCGCAAGGCCACCAAGAAAAAGAGCAAGGTTCCCGCGTTGAAGGGAAGCCCATTCCGCCGTGGCGTGTGCACCGTGGTGCGTACGGTCACGCCGAAGAAGCCGAACTCGGCGCTGCGCAAGGTGGCGAAGGTGCGCCTTACCAGCGGGTACGAGGTGACGGCGTACATTCCTGGCGAAGGGCACAACCTGCAGGAACACTCGGTGGTCTTGATCCGCGGGGGCCGTGTGAAGGACCTGCCCGGCGTGCGGTACCACATCGTGCGTGGGGTCTACGACACCCAGGGGGTCAAGGACCGGAAGAAGAGCCGCTCCAAGTACGGGACCAAGCGGCCGAAGAAGTAAGTGAGGGTGCAGCATGGCACGGAGAAGAAGAGCAGAGATCCGTCAACTCCAGCCTGACCTGGTCTACGGCGACGTCGTCGTCACGGCCTTCATCAACAAGATCATGCGGGACGGCAAGAAGAACCTGGCCGCGCGCATCTTCTATGATGCCTGCAGACTCATCCAGGAAAAGACCGGCCAGGAGCCCCTCAAGGTCTTCAAGCAGGCCGTGGAGAACGTCAAGCCGCGGCTGGAGGTGCGCAGCCGGCGCGTCGGCGGTGCGAACTACCAGGTGCCGGTCGAGGTCTCGCCGCGCCGGCAGCAGTCCCTCGCCCTGCGCTGGCTGGTCCAGGCGGCCAACGCCCGCCCCGAACGGACCGCGGTCGAGCGCGTGGCGAACGAGCTGCTCGAGGCGGCCGAAGGCAAGGGCGGCGCGGTGAAGAAGCGTGAGGACGTCGAGCGCATGGCCGAAGCGAACCGGGCCTACGCGCACTACCGGTGGTAAGTATGGCGGTTAAGACGGAGTTTAACCTTAAAAAGACCCGTAACATCGGGATCGCCGCGCACATCGACGCCGGTAAGACCACGACGACCGAGCGTATCCTTTACTACACCGGCCGCATCCACAAGATCGGCGAGGTGCACGAAGGCGCGGCCACGATGGACTGGATGGAGCAGGAGCGGGAGCGCGGGATCACCATCACCTCCGCGGTCACCACCTGCTTCTGGAAGGACCACCGCATCAACATCATCGACACCCCCGGCCACGTGGACTTCACCATCGAGGTGGAGCGCTCCATGCGCGTGCTGGACGGGGCGGTCGCGGTCTTCGACGCCTCGCAGGGCGTGGAGCCGCAGTCCGAGACCGTCTGGCGTCAGGCCGAGAAGTACCGGGTGCCGCGCATTGCTTTCGCCAACAAGATGGACAAGACCGGCGCGGACATCATGCTGGTGATCAACAGCATGATCGAGCGCCTTGGCGCGCGGCCGGTGCTGATGCAGCTCCCGATCGGTCGGGAGGACACCTTCAGCGGGATCATCGACCTCGTGCGGATGCGGGCCTACACCTACGGGAACGACCTCGGCACCGACATCCGGGAGGTGGAGATCCCCGCCGAGTACCAGGACCAGGCCGCCGAATGGCGCGAGAAGCTGGTTGAAGCCGCGGCCGACTTCGATGAAGAACTCATGATGAAGTACCTCGAAGGTGAGGAGATCACCGAAGAGGAGCTCAAGGCCGCGATCCGCAAAGGCACCCTTTCCCTGGAGATCACCCCCGTCTTCCTCGGTTCCGCGTTGAAAAACAAGGGCGTTCAGCTCCTCCTCGACGCGGTGGTGGACTACCTGCCCTCGCCGCTGGACGTGCCCCCGATCAAGGGCACAACCCCGGACGGGGAGGAGATCACCCGTTCCCCCGACTTCGACGGCCCGCTGGCCGCCCTCGCCTTCAAGATCATGGCGGACCCCTACGTCGGCCGGCTGACCTTCATCCGCGTCTACTCCGGCCGGATCACCGCGGGCTCGTACGTCTATAACAGCACCAAGGGCAAGAAAGAGCGCGTTGGCCGCCTCCTGCGGATGCACGCCAACCACCGCGAGGAGGTGGAGGAACTCAAGGCCGGGGACCTCGGGGCCGTCGTGGGCCTCAAGGACACGATCACCGGCGACACCCTCGTCGGGGAAAACGACGAGCCGATCGTCCTCGAGTCCATCGACATCCCCGAACCGGTGATCGACGTCGCGATCGAGCCCAAGACCAAGGCGGACCAGGAGAAGCTCACCATGGCGCTCGCGCGCCTCGCGGAGGAGGACCCGACCTTCCGCGTCTCGACCGACCCCGAGTCCGGCCAGACGATCATCTCGGGGATGGGTGAGCTGCACCTCGAGATCATCGTGGACCGCCTCAAGCGCGAGTTCAAGGTCGACGCGAACGTCGGCAAGCCGCAGGTGGCCTACCGCGAGACGATCACCACCCCGGTCGACGTCGAGGGCAAGTTCATCCGCCAGACCGGTGGGCGCGGCCAGTACGGCCACGTCAAGATCAAAGCGGAGCCGTTGCCGCGCGGTGGCGGGTTCGAGTTCGTGAACGCCATCGTGGGCGGCGTGGTGCCCAAGGAGTACATCCCCGCGGTGCAGAAGGGCATCGAGGAGGCCATGCAGTCCGGGCCCCTCATCGGCTTCCCCGTGGTGGACATCAAGGTCACCCTGTACGACGGGTCCTACCACGAGGTGGACTCCTCGGAGATGGCCTTCAAGATCGCGGGTTCGATGGCGATCAAGGAGGCTGTGCAAAAGGGCAACCCGGTGATCCTCGAGCCCGTCATGCGGGTCGAGGTGACCACGCCCGAGGAGTACGTGGGGGATGTGATCGGCGACCTGAACTCGCGCCGGGGGCACATCCTGGGGATGGAGCCGCGCGGCAACGCGACCGTGGTGCGCGCGAACGTTCCGCTCGCGGAGATGTTCGGGTACGCCACGGACCTGCGCTCCAAGACCCAGGGGCGGGCTTCCTTCGTGATGTTCTTCGATCACTACGCCGAGGTTCCGAAGCAGATCCAGGAGAAGCTGATCAAGGAATGACGTGCGTGGGGCGGGGGAGGGCGCGCCTTCCCCGCCCCGTGTTGTCTGAAGGAGGACGGTTACGATGGCCAAGGGTGTGTTTGAGCGGACGAAGCCTCACGTGAACGTGGGGACGATTGGGCACGTGGACCACGGGAAGACGACGCTGACGGCGGCGATCACGTTTGCTGCTGCGGCGATGGACCCGTCGGTGGAGGTGCAGGACTACGACCAGATTGACAAGGCGCCGGAGGAGCGTGCGCGGGGGATTACGATCAACACGGCGCACGTGGAGTACAACACGGAGAAGCGGCACTATTCGCACGTGGATTGTCCCGGGCACGCGGATTATGTGAAGAACATGATCACGGGTGCGGCGCAGATGGACGGGGCGATTTTGGTGGTGTCGGCGGCGGACGGGCCGATGCCGCAGACGCGGGAGCACATTTTGCTGGCGCGTCAGGTGGGCGTGCCGTACATTGTGGTGTTTTTGAACAAGGTGGACATGGTGGACGACGAGGAGCTCCTGGAGCTGGTGGAGATGGAGGTTCGGGAGCTGTTGAGCCAGTACGAGTTTCCCGGGGATGAGGTGCCGGTGATCCGTGGTTCGGCGCTGAAGGCGCTGGAGGCGCTGCACGCGAACCCGAAGACGCAGCGGGGCGAGAACGAGTGGGTGGACAAGATTTGGGAGTTGCTGGACGCGATTGACGAGTACATTCCGACGCCGGAGCGGGATGTGGACAAGCCGTTCCTGATGCCGATTGAGGACGTGTTTACGATCACGGGTCGGGGGACGGTTGCGACGGGGCGCATTGAGCGCGGGAAGATCACGGTTGGCGAGGAAGTGGAGATTGTGGGTTTGGGGGAGACGCGCCGGACGGTGGTGACGGGTTTGGAGATGCACCGGAAGACGCTGTCGGAGGGTCTTGCGGGGGACAACGTTGGGGCGTTGCTGCGCGGTGTGGGGCGTGACGAGGTGGAGCGAGGCCAGGTGTTGGCGAAGCCGGGATCGATCACGCCGCACACGAAGTTTGAGGCGCAGGTGTACGTGTTGAAGAAGGAGGAGGGGGGCCGGCACACGGGGTTTTTTTCTGGGTACCGGCCGCAGTTTTACTTTCGGACGACGGACGTGACGGGTGTGGTGACGCTGCCCGAGGGCGTGGAGATGGTGATGCCCGGGGATAACGTGACGTTCACGGTGGAGCTGATCAAGCCGATTGCGTGCGAGGAGGGGCTGCGGTTTGCGATTCGCGAGGGCGGCCGTACCGTGGGCGCGGGTGTCGTCACCAAGATCCTGGAGTGAGGTGAGGGATGCCGAAGATTCGCATCAAGCTCAGGGGATTCGATCACAAGAGCTTGGACGCCTCGGCGCAGAAGATCGTGGAGACCGTGCGGCGTAGCGGCGCGCAGGTGTCGGGGCCGGTCCCTCTGCCGACCCGGGTGCGTCGTTTCACCGTGCTTCGCGGGCCCTTTAAGCACAAGGACTCCCGCGAGCACTTCGAGATCCGCACCCACAACCGCCTGGTGGACATCCTCAACCCCAACAAGAAGACCATCGAAAGCCTGATGACCCTGGACCTCCCCACCGGCGTGGAGATCGAGATCAAGACCATCGGAGGTGGGCGGTGAAAGGCATCCTCGGCGCCAAGATCGGCATGACCCAGATCTGGAAGGATGACCGGGCCATCCCGGTCACGGTCATCCTCGCGGGCCCCTGCCCCGTGGTGCAGCGCCGCACCGTGGAAAAAGACGGGTACGAAGCGGTGCAGCTCGGCTTCCTCCCTCAAAAACCCCAGCGGGTCAACAAACCCATGAAGGGGCACTTCGAAAAAGCCGGGGTCGAGCCGGTGCGGTACCTGCGTGAGATCCGCGGCTTCAACCCCGAGGGGGACGTGGTCACGGTTTCGATCTTCCAGCCCGGTGAACGGGTGGACGTGACCGGAATCTCCAAGGGGCGGGGCTTTACCGGCGTGATGAAGCGCTGGGGCTTCGCCGGCGGTCCGGACTCCCACGGCGCCCACCGCATCCACCGCCACCCCGGCTCCATCGGGCAGCGCAAGACCCCCGGCCGCGTCTACAAGGGCAAGAAGATGGCGGGCCGCTACGGGGCCGAGCGGGTGACCGTGCAGAACCTCGAGGTGGTGGACGTGATCGCCGAGGAGAACCTCATCCTCGTGAAAGGCGCCGTTCCTGGGCCGAACGGTGGCCTGGTCATCCTGCGTGAATCCGTGAAGGGGGCTAAGTGATGTACACGCTTCCCGTGATCTCGAAATCGGGCAAGAAGGAGGTGCAGGTCAACCTCCCCGAGGAGATCAACCCGCACGTCCTCTACGAGGTGGTGCGGTGGCAGCTTGCCAAGCGCCGCCGGGGGACCGCCTCGACCAAGACCCGGGGCGAGGTGGCCTACTCGAGCCGCAAGCTCTACCCGCAAAAACACACCGGTCGTGCGCGTCACGGCGACCGCGGGGCGCCGATCTTCGTGGGGGGCGGCACGGTCTTCGGGCCCAAGCCGCGCGACTACAGCTACACCCTCCCCAAGAAGGTGCGTAAGCTGGGGCTCGCGATGGCCATCGCCGACCGGGCCAAGGAGGAGAAGCTCCTCGTGGTCGAGGCCTTCGAGGGCGTGAACGGCAAGACCAAGGAGTTCCTGGCTTGGGCGAAGGCGAACGGGTTGGACGGTAGCGAGACGGTGCTGGTCGTGACCGAGAACGAGCTCGTGCGCCGCGCGGCGCGCAACCTCCCTTGGGCCAGCGTCCTCGAGCCGGAGGGCCTGAACGTCTACGACATCCTGCGCCACGAGCGCTTGCTGCTCGACGAGGCGGCCTTGAAGCTGGCCCTCGAGCGCATCGGCGCTGGAGGTGAAGCATGAAGACCCCGTTCGACGTGATCCTGGCCCCGGTGCTTTCCGAGAAGGCTTACGCGCAGTACGCTGCGGGGAAGTACACCTTCTGGGTGCACCCCGACGCGAACCGGACCGAGGTCAAGAACGCGGTTGAGAAGGCGTTCAACGTCAAGGTGGTCAAGGTCAACATCGCGAACGTCCGGGGGAAGAAGAAGCGCCTGGGCCGGTTCCTCGGCAAGCGGCCGGACCGCAAGAAAGCCATCGTGACCGTGGCCGAGGGCCAGAAGATCGAGGCCCTGGAAGGCCTGATCTAGAGGTGAATCATGGGTGTGAAGAAGTTCCGTCCGTACACCCCCTCCCGCCGCTTCATGACCGTCGCGGACTTCTCCGAGATCACGAAGAAGCGCCCGGAGAAGTCCCTGACCGAACCCCTGAAGAAGACGGGTGGGCGCAACAACCAGGGGCGCATCACCGCGCGTTTCCGTGGGGGTGGGCACAAGCGGCTGTACCGCATCATCGACTTCCGCCGCCGGGATAAGGCCGGCATTCCCGCCAAGGTGGCCGCGATCGAGTACGACCCGAACCGTTCGGCCCGCATCGCGCTGTTGCACTACGTGGACGGCGAGAAGCGGTACATCATCGCGCCGGACGGGCTCAAGCCGGGTATGAAGGTCGTGGCCGGTCCGGAGGCTCCCATCCAGGTGGGGAACGCGCTGCCGTTGCGGTTCATCCCCGTGGGTACCGTGATCCACGCGGTGGAGCTCGAGCCGGGCAAGGGGGCGCAGATCGCGCGCTCGGCGGGGACCAGCGCGCAGATCCAGGGGCGCGAGGGGGATTACGTGATCCTTCGCCTGCCCTCGGGGGAGCTGCGCAAGATCCACGCGGAGTGCTACGCCACCGTGGGTACCGTGGGGAACGCGGACCACAAGAACATCGTGCTGGGCAAGGCGGGCCGCAGCCGTTGGTTGGGCCGCAAGCCGCACGTGCGGGGTGCCGCGATGAACCCGGTGGATCACCCGCACGGTGGTGGTGAGGGCCGGGCGCCGCGCGGTCGTCCTCCGGCCTCGCCTTGGGGGTGGCAGACCAAGGGGCGCAAGACCCGTAAGAAGAAGAAGCCCTCCAACCGGTTCATCATTAGCCGGCGGAAGTCGTGAGAGGTGAAGTATGCCGCGCAGCTTGAAAAAAGGTGTCTTCATTGACGACCACCTCCTGGAGAAGGTCGAGGCTTTGAACGCGAAGGGCGAGAAGCGGGTCATCAAGACCTGGAGCCGCCGCTCCACCATCGTTCCGGAGATGGTTGGGCACACCATCGCCGTGTATAACGGCAAGCAGCACGTGCCGGTCTACATCACCGAGAACATGGTGGGCCACAAGCTGGGCGAGTTCGCGCCGACCCGCACCTACCGGGGCCACGGCAAGGACGCCAAGGCCACGAAGAAGAAGTAAGGAGGCGACTGATGCAGGCCAAAGCCGTTGCCAGGTACGTGCGCATGTCTCCTCGAAAGGTCCGGCTGGTCGTGGACCTGATTCGCGGCAAGAGCGTGGAGGAGGCGGACGTTCTGCTGCGTTACCTGAACAAGCGCGCTGCACGGCCGGTGCGCAAGGTGCTGAAGAGCGCTGTGGCGAACGCGGTGAACAACCACAACCTCTTGGAGGACGCCCTCTACGTGAAGGCCGCGTACGTGGACGAGGGGCCTGCGCTCAAGCGCATCCTGCCGCGGGCTCGGGGACGGGCGGACATCATCAAGAAGCGCACCAGCCACATCACGATCATCGTGGAGGAACGCAATGGGCAATAAGATCAACCCGATTGGTTTCCGTCTGGGCATCACCCGGGATTGGGAGTCCCGCTGGTACGCGGGCAAGAAGGACTACGCGGCCTTGCTCGTGGAGGACCGGATCATCCGCGAGCTGATCACGCGGGAGGTCTACCACGGGGGCATCGCCCGCATCGACATCGAGCGCGCGGCGGATAACGTCTCGGTGACGGTGCACGCCGCGAAGCCCGGCGTGATCATCGGGCGTGGGGGCGAGACGATCAAGCGCATGCGCGCGGAGCTGCAAAAGCGCTTCCCCAACCGCACCATCTCCCTGAACGTGCAGGAGGTGCCCAACCCCAACCTGTCCGCGCCGCTCGTGGCCCAGCGCGTGGCCGAGCAGATCGAGCGCCGCTTCGCGGTGCGCCGCGCGATCAAGCAGGCCGTGCAGCGCGTGATGGAGGCCGGGGCCCAGGGGGCCAAGGTCGTGGTCTCGGGCCGGATCGGCGGTGCGGAACAGGCCCGGACCGAGTGGGCTGCGCTGGGTCGCGTGCCGCTGCACACGCTTCGTGCTAACATCGACTACGGTTTCGCCCTCGCCTGGACCACTTACGGGGTCCTCGGGGTGAAGGCGTACATCTTCCTGGGTGAGGTGATCGGCCGCCAGAAGACCGCGGCGAAGCCCTCGCCCAAGGCGGAGACCGAGCGTCCGCGTCGGCGTCGCCCGACGGTGCGTCGCCGTGTGAAGAAGGAGTCCGAAGATGCTGATGCCTAAACGCCTCAAGTACCGGAAGCAGCACCGCGGTCGCTTGCGCGGTACTGCCAAAGGTGGGGATTACGTGGCCTTCGGGGATTACGGCCTGGTGGCCCTCGAGCCGGCCTGGATCACCTCGCAGCAGATCGAGGCGGCCCGTGTGGCTATGGTGCGCCACTTCCGCCGTGGCGGGAAGATCTTCATCCGGATCTTCCCCGACAAGCCCTACACCAAAAAGCCCCTCGAGGTCCGCATGGGTAAGGGTAAGGGTAACGTCGAGGGCTGGGTGGCCGTGGTCAAGCCGGGCCGGGTGATGTTCGAGGTGGCCGGGGTCACGGAGGAACAGGCCCGGGAGGCGTTCCGCTTGGCTGGGCACAAGCTGCCGATCAAGACCAAGGTGGTGAAGCGCGATGCCTACGATGAAGCCCAGTGAGATCCGCAAGCTCTCGCCTGCCGAGATCCGGAAGCGGGTGCAGGAGAAGAAGCGCGAGCTGATGGAGCTGCGTTTCCAGGCCTCGATCGGGCAGCTCTCCCAGAACCACCGGATTCGCGAGACCAAGCGGGAGATCGCGCGGCTTCTGACCATCCTGCGCGAGAAGGAACTGGGGATCAGGTGATCTAGATGCCGAAGAAGGTACTCACCGGTGTGGTCGTGAGCGACAAGATGGACAAGACCGTAGCGGTGCTGGTGGAGCGGCAGTTCGCCCACCCCCTCTACGGGAAGGTCGTCAAGCGCTCCAAGAAATACCTGGCTCACGACGAGGAGAACGCCTACAAGGTGGGCGACGTGGTGGAGATCGTGGAGTCCCGCCCCATCTCCAAGCGCAAGAAGTGGCGCGTGGTGCGGCGCCTGGAGGAAGGGCGGCTGGACGTGGTGGAGCGTTACCGCCTGCGCAAGGAGCGTGGTAAGGCATGATTCAGCCTCAGACGATGCTCGAGGTTGCGGACAACACCGGCGCCCGGAAGATCATGTGCATCCGGGTGCTCGGGGGGTCCTTCCGCCGCTACGCCAGCGTGGGGGATGTGATCGTCGCTTCGGTGAAGGAGGCCATCCCCGGGGGCGTGGTGAAGGAAGGGGATGTGGTGAAGGCCGTGGTCGTGCGCACCAAGAAAGAGGTTAAGCGGCCGGACGGCAGCGCGATCCGCTTCGACACGAACGCCGCGGTGATCATCAACAACCAGGGTGAGCCGCGCGGAACGCGCGTGTTTGGCCCGGTGGCGCGCGAGCTGCGCGAGAAGAAGTACATGAAGATCGTGTCGCTGGCTCCGGAGGTGCTGTAATGCGGCCCAAGTTGCACGTGAAGCGGGGCGACACCGTGATCGTGGTGTCCGGAAAGGACCGGGGCAAGACCGGGAAGGTGATCGCGGTGTACCCCAAGAAGTTCCGCGTGCTGGTGGAAGGCGTGAACATCGTGAAGAAAGCGGTGCGCCCCACGCCGGACAACCCCCAGGGCGGGTTCCGGGAGATGGAAGCGCCCCTGCACGCGGCTAAGGTGCGTCCGGTCTGCCCGAACGGCCACCCGGTGCGGGTGAAGAAGAAGATCCTCGAGGACGGCACGAAGGTGCGGGTCTGCCACCGGTGTGGGGCCGCCCTCGACGGGTGAGGTGAAGTATGCCGCTGGAAGTTGCGCTGAAGAAGAAGTACTACGAAGAAGTCCGCCCCGAGATGATGAAGCGGTTCGGCTACGAGAACCCGCTGGCCGTGCCGCGCTTGGAGAAGGTCGTGATCAACCAGGGGCTGGGCGAGGCCCGGGACGACAGCCGCATCCTGGAGAAGGCGGCGGAGGAACTGGCCCTCATCACCGCGCAGAAGCCGGTGATCACCCGGGCGAAGAAGTCGGTCTCGAACTTCAAGATCCGCAAGGGAATGCCCATCGGCCTCAAGGTCACGCTCCGCCGGGACCGGATGTGGATCTTCCTGGAGAAACTCTTGAACGTGGCCCTGCCGCGCATCCGCGACTTCCGCGGGGTCAACCCGAACGGGTTTGACGGCCGGGGCAACTACAACCTGGGGATCCGCGAGCAGCTGATCTTCCCCGAGATCACCTACGACCTGGTGGACGCGACTCGAGGCATGGATATCGCGGTGGTGACTACCGCCAAGACCGACGAGGAGGCCAGGGCCCTCTTGGAGCTCTTGGGCTTCCCCTTCCGGAAGTAAGGGAGTGTTATGCCGAGGAAAGCGCTGATCGAGAAGGCGAAGAGGAAGCCGAAGTTCAAGGTCCGGGCGTACACCCGCTGCAACCGGTGTGGGCGCGCCCGCTCGGTGTACCGCTACTTCGGGCTGTGCCGCATCTGCATCCGTGAGCTCGCGCACAAGGGCCAGCTCCCGGGGGTGCGGAAGGCCAGCTGGTAGCGAGGTCCGGTCGAGGGGGTTCCCTCGAGACCGCTCGTGACGCACGGCGCATAAAAGGAGAGAGGAAATATGCTCAGTGACCCGATTGCGGACATGCTGACCCGGATCCGGAACGCGACCATGGTGTACAAGGACACCGTGGACGTCCCGGCCTCCCGCTTCAAGGAAGAGATCGTGAAGATCCTCGTGCGGGAGGGGTTCTTGAAGGGTTACGAGAAGGTGGACGTGGACGGCAAGCCGTACCTGCGCCTCGCGCTTAAGTACGGCCCGCGCCGCGAGCAGGTGATCAAGCACATTCGGCGCATCTCCAAGCCCGGCCGGCGCGTGTACGTCGCGGCGAAGGAGGTGCCCGTGGTGCGCCGCGGTCTGGGGATCGCGATCCTCTCCACGTCCAAGGGCGTTCTGGTGGACCGCGAGGCCCGTCGCCTGGGTGTGGGCGGCGAGCTGATCTGCGAGGTGTGGTAAGATGTCCCGCATTGGCAAGCAACCCATCCAGCTGCCGCAGGGCGTCTCCATCGAGGTCCAGACCGGCAAGGTGAAGGTCAAGGGACCGAAGGGTGAGCTCGTCGTGCCGGTGGATCCGGACCTCAAGGTGGTCGTGGAGGACAACGTGGTGCGGGTGACCCGCCCGACCGACAGCCGTCGGCACAAGAGCCTGCACGGCCTGACCCGAACCCTGATCGCGAACGCCGTGGAGGGCGTCTCCAAAGGGTTCGTGAAGGAGCTCGAGATCAAAGGGATCGGGTACCGGGCGAAGCTCGCCGGGAAGAACATCGAGCTGAACATCGGGTTTAGCCACCCGGTCGTGGTGGAGCCGCCCGAGGGGATCACCTTCGAGGTGCCCGAGCCCACCAAGCTGCGCGTCTCCGGGATCGACAAGCAGCTCGTGGGGCAGGTGGCTGCGAACATCCGCGCGATTCGACCGCCGGACGCGTACCACGGCAAAGGGATCCGGTACGCAGGCGAAGTCCTCCGCCTCAAGCCGGGTAAGGCCGGCACCACCAAGTAGGGGGTAGACCATGTCGAGGCTTACCGCGTACGAGCGTCGTAAGTTCCGCACGCGCAACAAGATCAAGCGCTCCGGGCGCCTTCGGCTGAGCGTGCACCGTAGCTTGAAGCACATCTACGCGCAGATCATCGATGACGAGAAGGGGCACACCCTGGTGGCCTCCTCGAGCCTCGCGCTGAAGCTCTCGGGCACCAAGACCGAGGTGGCCCGGAAGGTCGGCGAGGACATCGCCAAGAAGGCGCTGGAAAAAGGCATTACCAAGGTGGTCTTCGACCGCGGGCCGTTCAAGTACCACGGCCGGGTGAAAGCCCTGGCGGAAGGCGCCCGCGAAGGTGGGCTCGAGTTCTAAAGGGAGGAGACATGCCGGAGACCGATTTCGAAGAAAAGATGATCCTGATCCGCCGCACGGCCAAGACCTACCAGGGCGGGCGCCGCTTCCGCTTCGGGGCCCTGGTCGTGGTGGGGGACCGGCAGGGCCGTGTGGGCGTGGGGCTCGGTAAGGCCAAGGAGGTGCCGCTCGCCGTGCAGAAGGCGCAGTACGTGGCCCGCCGCAACCTGATCGAGGTGCCGATCGAGAACGGCACCATTCCGCACGAGATCGAGGTGGAGTACGGGGCGACTCGGGTGCTCCTGCGCCCGGCGGCGCCCGGTACCGGCGTGATCGCGGGCGCGGTACCCCGCGCGATCCTGGAGCTCGCGGGGGTCACGGACATCCTGACCAAGGAGCTGGGGAGCCGCAACCCGATCAACGTGGCGTACGCGACCATCGAGGCCTTGAAGCAGCTCCAGACCTGGGACGAGGTGCGGCGGCTGAGGAAGGAGGTCGTCTGATGGGCACCATCCGGGTCAAGCTGGTGAAAAGCCCCATCGGGTACGCGAAGGACCAGAAGGCTACCCTTCGGGCCTTGAAGCTCACCAAGCTGAACCGCGAGCGGGAGTTGCCGGACAACCCGGCGATCCGGGGCATGATCCGTAAGGTGCAGCACCTGGTCAAGATCGTTGAGGTGAAGGAATGAAGCTCACGGATCTCCGTCCGAACAAGGGTGCGGTCAAGCGCAAGAAGCGTGTGGGGCGCGGGATCGCGAGCGGCCACGGTAAGACCGCGGGCCGGGGGCACAAGGGGCAGAAGTCTCGTTCTGGCGGGCTGAAGAACCCCGCCAAGTTCGAGGGCGGCCGCTCCACCCTCCTGATGCGCCTGCCCAAGCGGGGCATGCGGGGGCAGGTGCCGGGCGCGATCCCTCGCGTGGAGTACCAGATCGTGAACCTGGACCGGCTGGCCGAGCGCTTCCCTGAGGGGGGCGAGGTGACGCCCGAGGTCCTGGCGAAGGCCGGCCTGATCCGCAAGGCAGAACGGCCGGTGAAGGTGCTGGGCCGGGGCGAGGTTAGCGCGGCATACACGATCAGCGCGCATGCCTTCTCCGCCTCCGCGGTCGAGAAGATCAAGGCCGCGGGGGGCGAGGTGATCCTGCTGGGCCAGCAGAAGACCGAGGAGGCGTAACATGCTCCGGGCGTTTAGGGATGCCTTCCTGATCCCCGAACTCCGGCAGCGCATGTTCTTCACCCTCCTGGTGCTCGCCGCCTACCGGCTGGGGACCACCATCCCCACGCCGGGGGTGGACGTAGCCCGGGTGCGCGAGTTCTTGGGCACCCAGGCCGGTGGTGTGTTCGGCATCATCAACCTCTTCTCCGGGGGAAACTTCGAGCAGTTCTCGATCTTCGCCCTGGGGATTATGCCTTACATCACCGCGGCCATCATCATGCAGCTCCTCGTGACCGTGGTGCCCCAGCTCGAAAAACTCTCCCGGGAGGGTGAGGAAGGCCGCCGGATCATCAACCAGTACACGCGGATCGGGGGCATCGCGCTCGGGGCCTTCCAGGGGTTCTTCCTCGCCGTCGCCTTCCTCGAGTCGCAGGGCGGGCAGTTCCTCCTGCCGGGCTGGGAGCCGGGGTGGTTCTTCCGTTTCGTGGTGGTGGTCACCCAGGTGGCCGGGATCGCCCTACTCCTTTGGATGGCGGAACGGATCACCGAGTACGGGATCGGGAACGGGACCAGCCTGATCATCTTCGCCGGGATCGTTGCGGTCTGGATCCCGCAGCTGCTGAGCACCTTCCAGCTGGTACGGACCGGGGAGCTCGGCATCCTGAACATCCTGTTCTTCCTGGCCTTTTTGATCCTGGCCTTCGCGGGTATGGCCGCGTTCACCCAGGCCGAGCGGCGCATCCCCGTGCAGTACGCGCGTAAAGTGGTCGGGCGCCGTGTCTACGGCGGCCAGGCCACCTACATCCCCATCAAACTGAACGCCGCGAACGTCATCCCCATCATCTTCGCCGCGGCCATTCTGCAGATCCCGATCTTCCTCACCGCGCCGTTTAGCGACTCCCCGGTCGCGCAGGCGATCGCGAACTTCTTTAACCCGCGGGGCTTTTGGGGCCTCTCCATCGAGGTGCTGCTCGTCATCGTCTTCACCTACATCTACACCGCGGTGCAGTTCGACCCACGCCGAATCGCCTCTGACCTGCGCGAGTACGGCGGGTTCATCCCGGGCGTGCGCCCTGGTGAACCCACGGTGAAGTTCCTCGAGCACATCGTGACCCGCCTCACGCTGTGGGGGGCCCTTTTCCTCGGGTTGGTTGCCGCTTTGCCCCAGATCATCCAGAACCTGACCCAGGTCCAGACGCTGGCCTTCTCCGGGATCGGGCTGCTCATCGTGGTGGGCGTCTCCCTCGACACCCTCCGCCAGATCGAGTCCCAGCTGATGCTGCGCAACTACGAGGGTTTCCTCTCCAAGGGGCGCATCCGTGGAAGGGGGCGGTTCTAGGTGAGCGAGCCTATGGTGCTGATCTTTTTGGGGCCGCCCGGCGCGGGTAAGGGAACGCAAGCCGCCCGGCTGGCGCAGGACCTGAACCTCAAGAAGATCTCCACCGGGGATATCCTGCGCGCGCACGTCGCCCAAGGTACCGAGCTGGGCCGCAAGGTCAAGCCCATCATGGACCGGGGGGACCTGGTTCCGGACGAGCTCATCCTCGCGATCATCAAGGAGGAGCTCGAGCAAATGCCCGAGGTGCGGGCGATCTTTGACGGCTTCCCCCGGACCACCGCGCAAGCTGAGGCGCTGGACCGCCTTCTCGAGACGCTCGGCGCGCCCATTCATAAGGCGTTGCTCCTCGAGGTACCCACGGAGGAGCTCGTAGCGCGGTTGTTGAAGCGCGCGGAGCTCGAAGGGCGCTCGGACGACAACGAGGAGACGGTACGCCGCCGCCTCGAGGTGTACGCGGAAAAAACCCAGCCCCTCGTGGATTACTACGCGGCGCGGGGCGTGCTGGTGCGGGCGAACGGCGTGGGCACGGTGGATGAGGTGTACCGCCGGATCCGGGAGGCGCTCTAGTGGCCATCACGCTCAAAAGCCGGGACGAGCTCGAGGTGATGGCGGAGGCGGGCCGCCTGCTGACCGAGGTGCTGGCCGAGGTGGAGGCGGCCGTCCGTCCCGGCGTGACCACGCGCGAGCTGGATCGCATCGCGCGCAAGGCGATCGCCAAGCGCGGCGCGAAGCCCGCGTTTCTCGGGTACCACGGGTTTCCCGCGGTGATCTGCGCCTCCAAGAACGACGTGGTCGTGCACGGGATTCCCGACGAGGAGCCCCTCAAGGAGGGGGATCTCCTCTCGATCGATGTGGGCCTCTTCTACAAGGGGTACGCCGCGGACATGGCGCGCACCTACCCGATCGGCGCGGTGAGCGCGGAGGCCGAGCGGCTGGTTCGGGTGACGGAGGAAGCCTTCTGGAAGGCGCTGGACGCGGCCCAGGTGGGGAACCGCGTGGGGGACGTGGCCGCGGCGGTGCAGGCTCACGTGGAGGCCGCGGGGTTTTGGGTGGTGCGGGAGTTCGTGGGGCACGGGATCGGCGCGCGGTTTCACGAGGACCCGCAGGTGCCGAACTACGGGCGGCCCGGGACCGGACCCAAGCTGCGCCCCGGCATGGTGCTCGCGATCGAGCCGATGGTCACCCTGCACCCCGCACCTGTTGTAGTATTGGAGGATGGTTGGACGGCCACCGCGGGTCGCGGGAACCTGGCCGCACACTACGAGAACACCGTGGCGATCACCGAGGACGGACCCCGGTTGCTGACGGGCATCCTGTAGGGAGGGGATGTGGCGAAGGGTAAGGACACCATTCGAGCGGAAGGCGTGGTAGAGGAGGCGTTGCCGAACACCCAGTTCCGGGTGAAGCTGGACAGCGGGCTGGAGATCCTGGCCTATATCTCCGGTAAGATGCGGATGCACTACATCCCCATCCTTCCTGGCGACCGCGTCGTGGTGGAGATCTCTCCCTACGATCCGACCAAGGGACGGATTATCTACCGAAAGTGAGGGAGTGGCGATGAAGGTGCGTGCTTCGGTCAAGAAGATCTGCGACAAGTGCAAGGTGATCCGCCGGCACGGGCGGGTGTACGTGATCTGCGAGAACCCCAAGCACAAGCAGCGCCAGGGGTAGGTTAGGGAGGAAGTATGGCTCGTATCGCTGGTGTGGAGATTCCGCGCAACAAACGCGTCGAGATCGCGCTGACCTACATTTACGGCATCGGGCGCACCCGGGCCAAGCAGGCCCTCGAGGCGACGGGGATCGACCCCTCGGTGCGCGTGAAGGACCTTTCCGACCAGGAAGTGGTTAAGCTGCGCGAGTACGTGGAGAACACCTGGAAGCTCGAGGGGGAGCTCCGCGCTGAGGTGCAGGCGAACATCAAGCGCTTGATGGACATCGGCTGCTACCGGGGGCTGCGTCACCGCCGGGGGCTTCCAGTGCGCGGCCAGCGCACCCGGACCAACGCGCGCACGCGCAAGGGGCCGCGTAAGACCGTGGCTGGTAAGAAGAAGGCGCCGCGGAAGTAAGCCTTGCGGGGATGCGCTCGAGTGCGTAAACTTAGGGAGTTGTGCCTTTAGGGGCCAGTTGATACTCCTTAGGAGGAGAGTATGGCCAAGAGAACATCCAGGAAGAAGGTCAAGCGGCAGGTCGCGCACGGCAAGGCGTACATCCACGCGACCTACAACAACACCATCGTGACGATTACCGACCCCGAGGGGAACCCGATCGCGTGGTCCAGCGGTGGGGTGATCGGGTACAAGGGGAGCCGCAAGGGCACCCCGTACGCCGCGCAGCTCGCGGCGATCGACGCGGCCAAAAAAGCGCAGGCTTACGGCATGACCCAGGTGGACGTGATCGTGCGGGGCACCGGCGCGGGCCGCGAGCAGGCCATCCGTGCCCTGCAGGCTTCGGGTCTTCAGGTCCGTTCGATCGTCGACGACACCCCGGTTCCGCACAACGGCTGCCGTCCCCGGAAGCGGAAGCGTGCGTAAAGGAGGAAGGAAGTGGGTCGTTACCGTGGTCCAGTCGTAAGAATCGCACGCCGTTTGGGCATCAACATCGCTGAGACCGAGAAGGTCCAGCGCTACATGGATCGGCGTCCGTACCCGCCGGGGCAGCACGGCCAGCGGCGTTCCCGTCGCCCGAGCGACTACGCCGTGCGCCTCCGCGAGAAGCAGAAGCTGCGCTACCTGTACGGCCTGAACGAGAAGCAGTTCCGTAACCTCTTCGAGGAAGCCACCCGCAAGAAGGGCGTGACGGGCACGGTCTTCCTCCAGCTGCTGGAGTCCCGCCTGGACAACGTGGTCTTCCGTCTGGGCATCGCCACCACCCGTCGCCAGGCCCGCCAGTTCGTGGTGCACCGGCACATCCTCGTGAACGGCAAGCGGGTGGATCGCCCCAGCTACCGCGTCAAGCCCGGGGACGTGATCTCGGTCGCGGAGCGCAGCAAGAAACTCGTGGTCTTCCAGGAAAACGCCGAGGCGGCCAAGCGCCGGAAGCTGCCGATGTGGCTCGAGTACGACCCGGAGACCATGACCGGGAAGTTCGTGCGGCTGCCGGAGCGGGATGAGCTCGCGATCCCGGTGAACGAGCAGCTGGTGATCGAGTACTACTCCAGGTAAGAGGAGGGGTTCTTTTGGAGACCACGAAGACCAAAACCCCGGTGTTTACCGCGCGCGTGGAGGGGAATTACGGCGAGTTCGTGCTCGAGCCCCTCGAGCGTGGCTTCGGGGTCACGCTGGGTAACCCTTTGCGCCGCATCCTGCTCTCCTCGATCCCGGGCACCGCGGTGACCAGCGTGTACATCGAGGATGCGCTGCACGAGTTCTCCACCCTTCCCGGGGTTAAGGAGGACGTGGTGCAGATCATCCTCAACCTCAAGGAACTCGTTGTGAAGTTCCACGCGCCGGGGTCCAAGATCTTGACCCTGCGCGCCGAAGGGCCCCGCACCATCTACGCCCGTGACCTGGAGTGCCCGCCGGACGCCGAGATCATCAACCCGGACCTGTACATCGCCACGCTGGGTGAGGGCGGCAAGCTGGTGATGGAGGTGCGGGTGGACGAGGGCGTGGGGTACGTGCCCGCGGAGAAGCACGGGATCAAGGACCGCATCAACTCGATCCCGGTGGACGCGCTGTACTCGCCGGTGCGCCGCGTCGCGTATCACGTCGAGGACACCCGCTTGGGGCAGCGCACCGACCTGGACAAGCTCATCCTGCGGATCTGGACGGATGGGTCCGTCTCGCCGCTGGACGCCCTACAGTCCGCGGTGGGGATCCTGCGGGAGCATCTGGGCTTTTTCGATCAGGCCGCTGTGGTGGCGGAGGCCGAGGCGGAGCCAGTGGAGGCGGCGCCGGAGGTAGAGGCTGTAGGCGCGGAGGAGGCCGCGGAACGCCCCGCGTTGACCCTGGATGACCTGGGGCTTTCCACCCGCGTGCTGCACAACCTCAAGGAGGAGGGGATCGACTCGATCGAGAACCTCCTGGCGCTGACCGAGCGTGAACTGAAGAAGGTGCCCGGGATCGGCGAGCGCAGCGTGGAGGAGATCAAGGAGCGTCTTGCCGAGCACGGTTTGTCGCTAAAGGAGTGAGAGCATGCGCCACCTGAAGTCTGGACGCAAGCTGGGCCGGCACTCGAGCCACCGGCTGGCCCTGTACCGCAATCAGGCGACCGCGCTGTTGCGGCACGGGCGGATCACCACGACCGTTCCGAAGGCGAAGGAGCTGCGGGGGTTCGTGGAGCACCTGATCAACGTGGCGAAGCGGGGGGATCTGGCCGCCCGCCGGCGCGTGATCCGGGACATCCACGACCTGACCGTGGTGCGCAAGCTGTTTGACGATATCGCGCCCAAGTACGCGGACCGGCCGGGCGGGTACACCCGCATTCTGAAGCTGGCCGAGCGCCGTAAGGGCGATGGGACGCAGCTCGCGATCATCGAGCTGGTGGATTAATCCCTTGCTGGAGGGGGTGCGCGGCCGGCATGCCGGCCGCGCCTTGCGTTTCGGTACACTGCAAGGGATGCGGTACCGGGTAGGCGAGACGGTGCGTGTGGAGTTCTACAAGTACCCTGAGGAGGCCTTGCACTACTGGTGGGAGGCCGAGGTGGTCGAGGTGCGCCCCGAAGGGGTGCTCACCCGCATGCCCGTAGGGAGCCTGTTCCACCATGAGGCGCGGGGGCGGGTGTACCGGCTCGATCACACGGCCTACGTAGCCTTCTTCCCTGGACGTTGGTACTCCGGAGGGCCGGACCTGGACGCTATGGGCCGGGTTCTGGAATACTACTGGAACGTACAAACCCCGCCCAACCTGGAGGCGGGGCGGATCTGGCAGTACGATTTGGATCTGGACGTGCGCTGCCGCGCGGATCACGCGTGCCGGGTGTGGGACCGCGCGGAGTTCGAGGCCCGCAAACCCCACTACCCTGCGGTCTGGGCCGCGCAAGCCGAAGCCGCGATCCCTGCGGTGCTCGCGCACGTGCGAACAGGACGTTGGCCGGTGCGTCCGCCGGAGGCCCCGCGGCCTTGGATGCCGCGCTAGAGTTCTTCCTCGAGCGCGTCCAGCACGTTGTTCACCGTGCTGCTTTCCGTCTCGGCGGTGACGTCCGGGTAGACGCGGCGGCCGCCCGGCTGGCGCTCGAGCACCTCCCGGTACTCGCGGATATCGATGAAGCGGTCGCTGCTCGAGCGCAGCTCGAGGTCGGTGAGTTCGGGCAGGCCGAGCAGCCGGACCTCCTTGCCCATCGCGCGGACCGCCTCGACGGCCGGGGCGATCTCGCGGGCACCGCTGGAGATCAGGGCCACCTCCCAGCGGGGGGCGGTGAGGAGGAGGTCGGTTACCAGGTAGACTCCCAGGTTGGGGGACTCCCCCCGCACCTCGTGCGAGCGCACCGTGTACCCCATGAAGACCAGCGCGTCGAGGAATTTCAGCTGGCGTTCGTCGTTAGGGTCGGTGATCGGCGCGTAGTAAAACGCGTTGTATAGCGCGCGGTCGCCGCGAAAGTGCTCGAGCACCCGGCGGTGGTCGACGTTCCAGCCCATGCGCTTCGCGGCGGAGTATATGTACGAGCCGTCAATAAATAATCCAATGCGTTCCACGTTCACCCCTCCCGTTCATCATACCGTGTGCCACCCAAAAGTGAAGGGGCGTGGATGGTGGAGGGGGGGAGGGGCGGTATGATGCAGGGTATGCAGCATCTGGACCAGACGTTGTACTACCTGGGACGTACGGATAAGGAAGGCACGTTGGATCTGGTGTACCTGCAGGGTCCGGAAGGGAAGCTCGCGGTGGTCTTCACCACGCGGGCCGGCAGCGAGAAGGTACGCCCGTTAATTCCGTACGAGGTGGGTGCGGGGCTTGTGGTGTATGCGGCGAAGGATTGGCGGGACAAGGAGGTGTTGTTCCGGTTGATGTGGGACCAGGGGGCGCGGCAGTACCTGGTGGATCTGGATCCCGAGGCGAAGGGGAAGGTGCGGGTCTACACGGTGGAGGAGGCCCTCGCGTACATCGAGAGCCACAAGCGGAACTCCTCCTGTCTCTAGCCTAGCCCGGGGGGTATCCCCCCGGGCCGCAGGCGGTTAGCGGGCCTCGGGCGGGGGGCAGGTGCGCACGCCCAGAAGGCGGTAGAGCGGGCAAAAGCGCAACGTTCCCGTCAGGACGAAGACCGCGCCGATAACGCCGAGCACGGTCCCGGCGGGGCCGGAGACTTGGCCCGTGAGGGCCGCGAGGAGCAGCACGACGCCCAGCACCAGCCGGACGAAGCGATCGGTCGTACCCACGTTGCATTCCATACCCTACCTCCTACCCATAAGGTACACCCCGATTATAGGGGCAAATGTCCTACCTATAGGAGGTATGGGTAATTGGCGCGGGCTACACCTCTAGCACGACCTTCCCGAACACCGCCCGCTCCTCCAAGAGCCGGTGTCCCTCCGCGGCCGCCTCGAGCGGCAGCACCGCCCCCACCACGGGCTTGAGCTTCCCCTCGCGCACGAAGCGCAGGATGGGGTAGAGCCGGCTCTTCGAGGCCATCGTGGAGCCGTAGATCGTGAGCTGCCGGTAAAACACGTGCGCGAGTGGCGTGACGGCCTCGTACCCCGAGGACGCCCCCACGAACGCGATGCGTCCCCCGTTCGCGGTGGCCTTGATGACCCCCTGCCAGAACTCCGCTCCGGTGTGGTCCACCACCGCGTCCACGCCCTTACCGCCCGTAAGGCGCCGCACCTCCTTGTACCACTCGGGGCTCGAGTAGTTCACCACCGCGTCCGCCCCCAACGCCCGGGCCCGCTCGAGCTTGGCCTCGCTCGAGGCGGTCGCGATGACCCGCGCGCCGTAGAGCTTCGCGATCTGCAGCGCCGCGACCGAGACCCCCGAGCCCGCAGCCATAACCAGCACGTCCTCGCCGGGCCGCACCTGGAGTTTGTCCACCACCATCTGCCACGCGGTGAGGAAGGTAAGGGGGACCGCCGCGGCCTCCACGAAGCTTAGGCCTTCCGGCTTCGGAAGCACGTTCGCCGCCGGCACCACCACGTACTCGGCGTACCCGCCCCAGCGGTGCTCCCCGAGGATCTGGTAGTCCGCGCAGAGGTTGTCCTGTCCCGAGAGGCACCGCTCGCACCGCCCGCACGACACCCCCGGGTTCACCACGACTTCGAGCCCCACCTCGAGGCCCGTCACGCCGGGGCCGAGGGCGTCCACCACGCCCGCGACATCGCACCCCAGAATATGGGGCAGGGGCAGTTTGGGGCTCGCCACCCCCCGGCGCACCCAGACATCCAGGTGGTTCAGCGCGACGGCCTTGACCCGCACCCGCACCTCACCCGGGCCGGGCTCGGGCGTGGGCACCTCCCCGTACTGCAGCACCTCGCGCCCACCGCGGGCGTTCATAAGGATGGCCCGCATCCTAGGCCTCCTGCATCCCGGCGGACTCCAGGGCCCGCACCGCCCGCTCGACCTCGGCGTAGGGAGGCTCGAGGCCCGGGTGCTCCGCCACCCACGCCCAACGCACCACGCCCTCGCCGTCCGCGACGAACACAGCGCGCTGCGCGAGCTCGCGGAGGCCCTTGAGGTCCGGGAGGACCACGCCGAAGGCCCGGATCGCTTCCTTGTTGAAGTCCGAGAACAGGGGGAAGGGGATCCCGTACTGCTTCGCGAAGACCTGCTGGCTAAACGGCAGGTCCACGCTGATGCCCAGGACCTCGGCCCCCAGCTGGTTGTACCGGGCGAGATCATCCCGGAAGGTGCAGAGCTCCTTCTCGCACACGCGGGTGAAGACCGCGGGGAAGAAGAGGATCACCCGCGGCTTGCCCGCGGCGTACGTCCGGAGGTTCACGGGCTCGAGGTTCGCGCTCAGCACGGTAGCGTTCGGTAGCGGATCTCCCGCCTTCAAGCTCATAAGCACCTCCTATAAGGCTCATCTTAGCAAGCAGCGCTTTAGACTAAAGGGGTATGGTTGAGGTGTCAGGACGCCACGTAACCTTCGTCCCTCCCGAGGGCGCGGCCTACCTGATCGGGGATTTCACCGATTGGAACAAGCGCCCGATCCCCCTGTCCGGCCCCGTCACGCTGGAGTTCCCGGAAGGCGCGTACGTGGAGTACGCCTTCATGGACGCGCACCGCAAGCCCTTCCCCGACCCGGACAACCCCAACGAGGCGCAGAACCCGTGGTGGAGCTACCCCCGCGCCGTCACCCTCCCCGGGCACGCCTTCACCGAACCGCCCCGTCCCACCCTCCGGCGCGGCAAGGTGCACCGCTACAAGCTCGCCTCGAAGGCCTTCGGCACCGACCGGCGCTACTACGTGTACGAGCCCCCGGAGCCCCCGGAGGTCACGCTCTTCGTCCAGGACGGGGTGGCCTACTACCGCACCGCGCGGCTGCACGAGGTCGCCGAAGCGCTCCTCGAGCGGGGCGAAGCCCGGCCCGCGCGCATCGTGTTCGTTGAGCCCAAGGACCGCAGCAAGGAGTACTGGTTCAACCCCACCTACGAGGCCTTCCTCCTCGAGGAGGTCCTCCCCGAGGTGGAGCGCCAGTACGGCCCGACCCCTGAACGAGGGCTTTGGGGGGCGTCGCTCGGCGCTTTGGTCTCGGCCTGGCTGGCCTTCCGCAACCCCGAGGTCTTCCAGCTCGTCGGCATGCAGTCCGCTGCGCTGAAGGCTGACCCCCACGGGGGCGACTCCTACAACGACCCCGAGTGGCTCACCCAGCAGTACGCCCGCTCCGAACGGCTGCCCCTGCGCTTTTACGTGGAGACCGGCGTGATCGAGTGGCTGTTGGGCGCGAACCGTCGGTTTGCCGGGATGCTCTTCGACAAGGCCTACCCCCACGCCTACCACGAGCGCCCCAGCGGGCATAACTGGGTGACCTGGAAGCAAGGCCTCGAGCCGGGCCTCCGGTACCTCTTGGGGCCCACGCGGTGACCGGCGTCTGGGGCCCAGGGGGACCTTGGTAGAATCCGGTACGATGCGGCCTCTCGTTGGCGTAATCATGGGTTCACGATCGGACTGGGAGACGATGCGGCACGCGGTCGAGGTGCTGGAGCGGCTCGGGGTGCCCCACGAGGTGCGGGTGGTTTCCGCGCACCGCACGCCGGATCTGCTCTTCGAGTACGCCGAGACCGCGGAGTCCCGCGGCCTCGAGGTGATCATCGCGGGAGCGGGCGGGGCGGCCCACCTGCCGGGCATGGTCGCGGCCAAGACCACCCTGCCCGTTCTGGGGGTACCCGTGGAGTCGCGGGCCCTTAAGGGGTTGGACTCGCTCCTCTCCATCGTGCAGATGCCGGGCGGCGTGCCCGTGGGGACCCTCGCGATCGGGCCGAGCGGTGCGAAGAACGCGGGACTGTTGGCCGCGGCGATCCTCGCGAACAAATACCCCCAGATCAAGCAGGCCCTCAAGGCCTTCCGCAAGGAGCAGACGGCCGACGTCCTCGCGCACCCGGACCCCCGGGAGGGGCGCCCGTGAGGGTCGGGATCCTGGGCGGCGGGCAGCTCGGGCGCATGCTCGCCCTCGCGGGACATCCGCTGGGGCTCGAGTGCGTGGTGCTCGAGCCGAACCCCGAGGCCCCCGCCCGCCCGGTGAGCGTGCAGCTCGTGGCGGCCTACGACGACGCGGAGGCCCTCGCGGAGCTCGCGGCGCGGGTGGACGTGGTGACCTACGAGTTCGAGAACGTGCCGGTCGCAGCGGCGCGCTTCCTCGCGGAGCGGGTCGCGGTCCGGCCGCCGCCCGCGGCCCTCGAGGTGGCGCAGGACCGCCTCGCGGAAAAGACCTGCTTCCAGCGGTTGGGGATCCCCACCCCGCCCTTTGTGCCGGTGCACACCCGGGCGGACCTCGAGGAGGCGGTGGCGCGCGTGGGACTACCCGCGGTGCTCAAGACCCGCCGGTTGGGGTACGACGGGAAGGGGCAGCGCGTGCTGCGGGAGGCGGGGGACGTGGAGGCCGCGTGGGCAGCGCTCGGCGGCGCGCCCTTGATCCTGGAGGGGTTCGTGCCGTTTGGGCGGGAGGTCTCGATCCTCGCGGTGCGCGCCCAGGACGGTACGTGCGCCTTCTACCCTTTGGTGGAGAACCGCCACGAGGCCGGCATCCTGCGCCTCTCGCGCGCCCCGGCGCCCGACACACCGCCGGAATTGCAGGAGGCGGCCGAGGTCTACGCCCGGCGGGTCCTCGAGGCCCTGGAGTACGTGGGGGTGCTCGCGATCGAGTTCTTCCAGGTCGACGGCCGCCTCGTCGCCAACGAGATGGCCCCCCGCGTGCACAACTCCGGCCACTGGACGATCGAGGGGGCCGAGACCAGCCAGTTCGAGAACCACCTGCGCGCCGTGGCGGGCCTGCCCCTCGGGAGCACCGCCCCGCGCGGTGTCAGCGCGATGCTCAACCTGATCGGCCAGGTGCCGGAGCCTGCCGCGGTGCTCCGGGTACCCGGCGCACACCTGCACCTCTACGGCAAAACCCCGCGCCCCGGCCGCAAACTGGGGCACGTGACAGTCTGCGCGGACGATACGGCCACGCTCGAGGCGCGCCTGGCCGCCCTGCGCGCTGAGGGAGTGGCCGAGCCCTAGGCCTCGAGCGCCTCCCAGAGCGCTAGGATCACCGGGTGCAGCCGCATGAGCCCCGCGCGGGTGGGGCGGAGGCGGCGCTCCGCGACCTCGAGGAGCCCTGCGGCCTCGAGGCGCGCGGCGATGGGCTCGAGGGCGGGCCAGAGCATGAGGCCGGTGCGCGCCTCGAGGGCCTCGAGGTCCACGCCCTCCCGCGTGCGCAACCCCAGCATCAGGGCCTCCTTGGCGTGCTCCAGGGGGGGGATCGCCTCGCGCTGGGGCGGCTCGCCCGCGAGCCAGCGGGGGAGGGGCGGGTTGGTGGTGCGCACGCTGTACGCCTCGTTGGCCGCCGGGTAGTGCCCGGCGGCCGCCGGCCCCAAGGCGGCCCAGAACCCCGCGCGCCAGTACACCTGGTTGTGCCGGGCTTCCTCGCCGGGGCGGGCGAAGTTCGAGACCTCGTACCGCACCAGGCCGGCCTCGCCCAGGATGGCCTCGGCCTGCTCGAGGGCCGCCGCTTCGCGTTCTGGGTCGGGCTCGAGGCCCCGCACGGCGAAGGGGGTGCCCGGCTCGATCTGCAGGGTGTACGCGGAAACGTGCCCCACCTCGAGCTGGACGGCTTCGCGAAGGTCGGCCGCCACGTCTTGGCCCGGCAGACCGAGGATCAGGTCGATCGAGACCCGAAGCCCAGCTTCCTGGGCGAGCTCGACCGCGCGGAACGCGCCTTTTCTGCCGTGCGCGCGGCCTAGCGTCTTCAGGACCGGATCCTGGAAGCTCTGGACGCCGATCGAGATCCGGTTGACGCCCAGGGCTTTGAGGTGCTCGAGGCGCGCGGGGTCCAGCGTGCCGGGGTTGGCTTCCAGCGTGACCTCAGCCCTCGGGGCGAGCCTCCAGGGGAGGGCGGCGAAGAGGGCCTCGAACTCCCGGTCCCGAAGAAAACTGGGGGTGCCCCCGCCAAAGTACAGGGTGTCGAGGGGGTCGGGGTGGTGGGCGTACAGGGCCTGGGCTTCCTCGGCGAGGCGATGCAGGTACGCCTCCACGACGCCCCTGTGCCGCCGCACCACGTGGAAGTCGCAGTAGGGGCAGATCGTGGGGCAGAAGGGGACGTGCACGTACAGGGAGGTCACCCGGTTCATTCGTGTTCCGGTTGGAGCCACCCGGCCTGAAGGGCCTTGCACCCGATCGCGTGGTAGACGAGCTGCGCCGCGGTCATCTCCGCGTGGAAGGTTCCGTTGGGGCTGAGCTCGACGAAGTCCATGCCCACGACCTCCTTGTGCTGGAAGACCGCGGTGAGGAGGTTCGCGGCCTCGCGGTAGGTGAGCCCGTCCGGAAGGGGGGTGCCGACCGCGGGCATGACCGAGGGGTCGAGGGCGTCGAAATCAAAGGTGATGTACACGCGCTCCCCCAGCGCGTCGAGGATCTCCTGCAGGGGCCAGCCCTGGGTGTGCAGGCGGTGCGCGGGGAAGTAGGGGATGCGGTGCGCGCGGATGAGGGCGAGGGACTCACGGCTGATCGCGCGGAGACCGACCTGGACGACCGGTATCCCCTCCTGGACCAGGCGGTAGATGGGGGAGGCGTGGGAGTAGATCGAGCCCTGCCACTCGGGATAGAGATCGGTGTGCGCGTCGATGTGCAGCACGGTGAACGCCCCCACCGCTTCGCGGTGGGCCTGGACGAGAGGGTGGGTGATCGAGTGGTCCCCCCCCAGGGCGACCACGAACCGGCCGAGCTCCAGGTAACGCCGGGCCGCGTCCCGGATGAGGGCGTGGGAGGCCGCCGCGTCCCCCGCCACCCAAGGCACTTCCTCCGCCGCGTGAATCCCCACCTCGGACGGGTCGATCCCCAGCTCGGCGTGGAAGAGCTCGAGCTCGACCGAGGCGTCCAGGATCGCCTTGGGGCCCTTGCGCGCCCCGGGCAAGAAGGAGAGCGAGAGGTCGTAGGGCACCGGGAGCACCACGACCCGGGCCTGTTCGAGGGGGGTCTGGACCTCACCGAAGGCCGCCATACTGGGTAATCTACCACTTTTGCGCGGAAGGACGAAGGCCCCTCCTCCCTGAGGAGGAAAACGCGCAGAATAAGGGCATGCCGACCGTCGTCCTGACCCGGGAACGCGGGAAGAACGCGGCCCTTCGAGCTCGGCTCGAGGCCTTGGGAATCGCGGCCTTCGAGCTGCCTTTGCTGGCGCACGCGCCGGGGCCGGACCAGGACCGGCTCGAGGCCGCGCTCGGCGAGGCGTGGGACTGGGTGGTGGTCACCTCCCCGGAGGGGGCGCGGGTCCTTTTGGAGGCGTGGGTGGCCGCAGGGCGACCGGAGTTGCGGGTTGCTGCGGTAGGGACGGGCACGGCGCGGGTTTTGGAGGATGCGGGGCTTCGGCCGGGGTTCGTGCCTTCCCGGGCGAAGGGAGCGGCGTTGGCTCAGGAGCTGCCGGGTGCGGGGCGGGTGCTCTACCCGGCCTCGGCGCTGGCGGACGCAACGCTCGAGGCGGGCCTGGGCGCGCGCGGGTTTAGGGTGGTGCGGTTGAACGTGTACACTACGCTGCCGGTGGAGGTGCCGCCTGAGGCCGCTCGGCGGGCCCGGCAGGCGGACGCGGTGGCCTTCGCCTCGCCCTCTGCGGTGCGGGCTTGGGTGCGCGCGGTCGGGGGGGATCTGCCCGCGGCGTGCATTGGGGAGACGACCGCGCGCGCGGCGCGGGATGCGGGGTTCTCGCGGGTGTTTTACCCGGAACGCCCGGGGCTGGAGGGATGGGTGCGCAGCGTACTGCAGGCCGTGGGACATATGACCTAAGCGAGAATGGGATACACTTGCAGTAGTGAGGGGCGACGCCATGCGAGAGCTCGACGTGTGGGTTGTGGGACTAAGCCATAAGACCGCGCCGGTTGGGGTGCGCGAGTGTGTGGCGGTTAGCGGCGAACGCCTCGCCGTTTTGCTGGAGCGCCTGAAGCCCATGGCCGCGGAGGTGGTGGTCCTCTCCACCTGCAACCGAACTGAGCTCTACGTGGCCTCGTCCCGGGTCGCGCCGCTGCAGTTGTTTCGTGAGCACCTGGGGGATTTCCCGGACCGGTTGTACGCGTACCGAGGGGTGGCGGCCCTCCGCTACCTCTTTAGGGTCAGCACGGGCCTGGAGAGCCTGGTGGTGGGGGAGGCGCAGATCCTCGGGCAGGTCAAGGAGGCCCTCGAGGCTGCCCGCGCTGCCCGCACGACCGGGCCGCTTTTGGAGCAGGCCTTCCAAGCCGCGATCGCGGTGGGGAAGCGCGCCCGCAGCGAGACCCGCATCGGTGCGGGGGCGGTCTCGGTGGCGTACGCGGCGGTGGACCTCGCGCGGAGCGTGTTCGGCGATCTTGCGGGTCGGCGCGTGCTGGTGGTCGGCGCGGGAGAGATGGCGGAACTCGTACTCGAGCACCTGGCCGCGCGGGGGGTGCGGGAAATCGACGTGCTGAACCGCACGCGAGCGCGGGCGGAGCAGCTAGCGGCACGGTTCGGGGGTCGGGCGCACGGCATGGAGGACCTCGAGACTGCCCTCGAGCGGGCGGATATCGTGATCACTTCGGCGGCCGCGCCGCACTACGTGGTGCAGGCGCGTCGGGTGCGGGCGGTGGTGAGCCGCCGGGATGCCCCTCTGTTCCTGATCGATATCGGCATGCCGCGCAACGTGGAACCGGAGGTGGGCCGGGTCGAGGGGGCGTACCTATACAACCTGGACGACCTCCAGGCGGTGGTGAAGCGGACGCTGGAGGCGCGGCGGGAGGAGCTCCCGCGGGTTGAGGCGCTCATCGAGGAGGAGATCGCGGACTACCTGGAGTGGTACGCGGGACACCGGTCGCGGGAGCGGATCCGGGCCGTGCGGCAGGGGTTGGAGGCGCTTGCGGCGGATGAGCTGGCGAGCTTGTTGCGCGGCAAGCTGAAGGATCTAACGCCGGAGGAGGTGGCGGCGGTGCGGCGGCTCGTGCACCGGGTGGTGCGCAAGGCGACGCACCCCCTGATCCAGTTGGCGAAGGATCCTGAGGTGGGGTTGCGGCTCGAGCAAGCGTTGCCGCAGCGATGATCCTGGGGCTGGTGGCGGTCTCGGTCCTGGCCCTGCTCGCGGATTTGTTGCGGGGGTGGGGGCTAGCCGTGTGGGCTGCGGCGGGGCTGGTGCTCGCAGCGGGCTTGTACGCGTGGGTGCACGGTACGCTGCTCGGGAACCCGTTTCAGGCAGGGCTGGTGATGAGTGCGGGCGTGATCTTCGCCGCGCGTTTTTACGCGTGGCGGCCCCGGCTTCGTCCGTTCGTGCGGTACGCGTACGCCCTCGCCCTCTTCTTGACGCTGGCGAGCCTGCACTACGCGGATCGTGTTGGGACCCCGCTGCCCGTTCTGCTCGTGGTGGTGCACGCGGGTAGTTTTTTGGTGGCGTATGTGGCCTTAACGATCGCGTTCGTGGCGGGGCTGCTCGGGGTGTTGCAGGACCGGACCTTGAGGGTGGCGCCTTGGCGGGCGCGGTTCATCCCGCCTTTGGTGACGCTCCGCCGCCTCGAGCTGCCCTACCTGCGCGTGGGGTATGTGGCGTACACGGCGGGGGCCTTCACCGGGATGGCCTGGGCGTGGGGGTGGTGGGGGAGTGCGTTGAGTTGGGACCCGAAGGAGGTCGCGACGCTGGCGACCTGGAGTTTGTTGACGCTTTACCTGCTCGCGCGTGGGGGGCTAAGGTGGTCGGGGCGGCTGGGGGCGTGGTTGTTGGTGTACGGCATGCTCTTGTTTACCTTTTTAGGGGCGCCTTTGTTGGGGGGGCGGCACCCTTCGTAGCGGCCGCGTGCAGCCTCGATGGGGTATGGGAGGCGCCCGGCGGATCCGCCGGGCGCCGGTTGTTTTCCACGCGCCGTCAATGTATGTAAACCTTCGTTTGACAATCTATAAATTAATGCTTTATAATTTAGCTCAAGGGGGTGCATGATGTGGGAGATCCAAGCGTGGCAACTCCACGCGGCTGAAGCGCTGGCCCGGGAAAAGCTCGAGGGCTACCGCCGCGAGGCCCAGATCGAGCGGTGGGCCCGAGGACCCTCACTCCGCCAGCGCCTGGCCCACCGCCTGAGGGCGTGGGCTGCCCGCCTCGACCCTGAGCCCTTACCCAAGGCCAAGGTGCAGGCCCGGTCGTACTAGGGGGAGTGTCATGGACGCGTACACCCGGATTCACGCCCTGCTGGAGGAAGGCAGGATCAGCGAAGCAGAAGCCCGGCTCCTGCTCGAGGCGCTGGAGGGGGAGCCGGAAGCGGCGCGGCGGGAGCTCTGCTGGGCGCGCATCCAGGTGCGCGCCGGCAACCTCGAGATCACCCAGGATCCGGCTCTGGACCAGCCGCGGGTAGAGGGCGCGGCCACGATTCAGGCCGTACCCGACGGGATTCGGGTCACCGACCGCGCAAAAGCGCGGGAGGGAGGCGGGCTCCTCCGCTGGATCGGCGCCCTGAAGGACCGGCGGGTGCACCTGTACTTACCCCTCGGGTGGGGCGTGGTGCTCGAGGAGGTCACGGGAAACGTGGAGGCCGACCGGCTCCCGTACCTCAAGGGCAGCCTGCGCACGGGCAACCTCGAGGTGGACGAGCTCGGCGGGCTCGAGCTGAGCGTTCGGACGGGTAACGTCGAGCTGGAGCTGTGTTTGAGCGAAGGCCAGCACCGCCTCGAGCTCGGCACCGGAAACGCGGAGCTGACGTTGCTCCCCGGCTCGAGCGTCACGCTGGAGGGCGCGGTGGGGGTGGGACGGGTTGAGGCCAGTGGGGCCTTCGAGGCCCAGGGCAAGGGGATGGGGCGAAGCGTAGCTGGGCGGGTAGGGGAAGGCAAGGCGGTCTTCAAGGCTCACGTGCGCATGGGCAACCTGGAGTTGGAGGTGTGCGATGAACGATAAACGAAAGATCCTGGAGATGCTCGCGGGCGGACAGATCACCGTGGACGAGGCGCTCGACCTGCTCGCGGCGCTGGAGCCCACCCCTTCCGCTTCGCCTGTACCTAAAGGCCAGGCCAAGATGCTCCGCATCCTGGTGGACGCTGAGGACGAAGCCAAGGTGCGGGTGAACGTGCCGGCTCAGCTCGCCAAGTTCGCCTTGAACTTCATTCCCAAGGAGCAGCGGGAGCAGATGGAGGCCCAAGGCATCCACCTCGACGAGCTGCTGGACCTCTTGAAGGGCGAGCTGCCCGAGGGCCGCCTCGTGGACATCGAGGCCAACGACGAAGGCCAGCCGGTGCGGGTGGTTGTCGAGGTCGTGTGAGCATGATGGTCCAGCCTTCCCGCACCCCCGTCCTGCTGCGGCGGCTCGCGCCCAGGCGTCCCCTGCTCTTCTGCTTCGAGCTGCGCACGGAGACGCGCCGCCTCGTCTGGGTCTTCCCCGTCGGGGTGCTCGAGACGGTGCTGTGGTGCACGCTGATCCTCGCGGGGTTGGTCCTCGCGCGCCGGCTGGGCCTTAACCGCCGCCAGGTGCTCGGGGTGCTGTGGACGACGCCGCCCTCGCTCGCGGGGTTCGCTTTGGAGGTCGAGACGCGTAAGGCCATGCTCCGGATCGTGCCCTGGCCGGACACGCCCCGCGCCGAGTAGGAGGAATCATGTCCGAGTACGCCGCACCCACCCACTGCCCGGTATGCCACGAAACGCTACGCGTGACCGGACTGCGCTGCCCGCACTGCCGCACGCGGATCGAGGGCGAGTTCGTGCTGAACGAGTTCGCCCTTTTGCCCCCGGAGCCCCTCGAGTTCCTGCGTTTGTTCGTCAAGGCCCGCGGGAACCTCAAGGAGGTCGAGCGCATCCTGGGGGTCAGCTACCCCACGGTCCGTGCGCGTCTGGAGGCCCTGCTGCGCGCCTTAGGGTATGAGGTGGAGGAGGAGACGAACGACGAACGCGCGGAGGTCCTCGCGGCCCTCGAGCGCGGCGAGATCAGCGCTGAGGAAGCGGCTGCGCGACTGCGCGCCTTAAGGAAACGCTGAAGACCGCGCCCTTCCCCAACTCGCTTTCGACCCAGACCTCGCCGCCGTGGGCTTCCACGATCGCCTTGACGATCGCCAGCCCCAGTCCCGAGCCCCCGGCGGCGCGGTCGCGGGCCTTGTCCACCCGGTAAAAGCGCTCAAACAGGTACGGCAGGTGCTCCGGCGGGATGCCCGGCCCGTCGTCCACGACCTGCACCACTACCTTCTCGCCTAGGCTGCGCGCCCGCAGGGTGATCGTGCGGGCCCCGGCCTTGATCGCGTTGTTCACCAGGTTGGCGAAGACCTGGTGGAGGCGGCTGTCGTCCCCCGCGACCCAGACCGTGCTCGGGGCTTCCACTACGAGGCGCCCGTTAAAAGCCGGACGGTACTCCTCCGCCAGCTCGTTCAAAAGGCTCGCGAGGTTCACCGGCCGGATCTCGAGCCGCCACCCCCCCTCGCTGCCCGCCAGGTCCAACAGGTCCGTGACGAGCTTCGTCATGCGTTCGGCCTCTCGCCGGATGATCTCCAGGCTCTCCCGCTGCGCTTCGGTGAGCGAGGTGCGGCGGAGCAGGTACCCTACATGCCCCAGGATCGCGGTTATGGGCGTGCGCAGCTCGTGCGAAGCGTCCGCCAGGAACCGGGTCTGTGAACGGAAGGCGGCCTCGAGCCGCGAAAGCATCCGGTTCAACGCGCGCACCAGCGCTGCGACCTCGTCCTTCCCGCGGGGTTCCGGCAGGGAGGTCATGCCCTGAAGGCTGACCTCCTCGGCCTTGCGGGCCACGGTTTCGAGGGGCTGGAGGGTGCGTGTGACTAGCAGATACGCCAGCAGACTGCCGAAAAGCAGCACGGTCACTGCGGTGAAGGCGTAGGAGCGCGCCAGCTCGCGCAGCGTGGCCTCGATCCCCTCGACGGGCTTCGCGGTCAGAATGACCGCGGGGATGCGGTCCAGCCCTGGGTACTGGGCTTCGACCAGCACTGCACGCACCATGAGCCGTAGCGGTGGGGCGTTCTCCCGGGGCAGGGTACTGATCGTCCAGAGGGCTTGCTCCCGTAACAGCGTTTGGTAGTCCTCGGGGGTGAGTTGGAGGCGGTACCCCCCCAGCGTGGGGTTGCGGATGGGGATGACGCCCTCGATGAGATCGCGCGTGTCGTAGGGCGGGGAGGTCACCACCAGGTCGATCTCGGCGTACAGCGAGGGCGGCAGGGCGATCTCGAAGAGGTTGATGCCTTGCTGGCTGCCTTGGTTGATCAGGCGCACCACCTGCTCCACGGCCTCCGCCAGTTCCGTGCGCAGGTTCTGGTACAGGTACCGCTGCAGCAAGGCGTACACGCTGCTCCCGATGACCAAGAGGGAGAGCGTCAGGACGAAAAGGGTCAGGAGGGTGATGCGGGTGCGGAGGGTCATGCCGGCCCCTTAGGCTAACCGTTCGGGGTTAGCGCCGCCTAATACCGCGCTCAATCCTCCCGCAGCACGTACCCCACCCCGCGCACGGTGTGGATCAGGCGCCGCTCCCCCCCCGCCTCGAGTTTCTTACGCAGGTACCCGATGTACACGTCCACCACGTTCGAGCCCCCCTGGTAGCCCGGCCAGACCTTCTCCTCGATCTCGAAGCGGCTGAAGACCTTGCCGGGACTGCGGGCCAGGAGCTCCAAAAGCTCGAACTCCTTGTTGGACAGCTCGATGCGGCGCCCGCCGCGGAAGACCTCGCGCCCCTCCAGGTTGATGATCAGATCGGCCACGCGGATCTCCCCGGTGATCGCGGGCGTGACCCGGCGCAGGTGCGCCCGCACCCGGGCCAGGAGCTCCTCGATGGAGAAGGGCTTGACCAGGTAGTCGTCCGCCCCGGCGTCCAAGCCCTCCACCTTGTCCGTCACCGCGTCCTTGGCGGTCAGGATCAGGATCGGCACGTTCGAGGTCTTGCGGATGCGCCGCGCGACCTCGAGGCCGTCCATCACGGGGAGCATGAGGTCTAGGATGACCAGGTTGGGTGAGGTTTCTCGGAACTTGGAAAGGCCCGTAATCCCGTCGTACGCGACTTCCGTGCGGTACCCTTCGGCCTGAAGCTCGAGCTCGATAAAGCGAGCGATGTCTTTTTCGTCCTCGACGATCAAGACCAGTGGGCTGTCCATACCTCCCATGATATAGAAGGTGTAACCCACATTCTCATGAGAAAGCTACATTCGGGAAGGACTCCCGTTCGGACGCTGCGCGAACACCCAGAACCGCAGGCTGTGCCGACCGGCCAGGGCAGCGTCCGGGTACTCGAGGCACCGCACCCGCCCGAACCCCGCCGCGCTGAGCCAGGCCGCCACCTCGTCCGGCCAGTACCCGCGCTCCACGTGGTGCTCGATCACCGGCCCTTCGGGCGTCAGGATCGTGGCCTCAATATGCCCCAGCCGCTGCTCGGTGTCGTAGCGGTGCACCAGCCGGTACCCCTCCCCCTCCCAAACCCCGTCCTCCCAGAGCTCCTCGAGACCAAGCGGGGTGTTCAGGTCGGCGGCGAACCAGCCCCCAGGGCGGAGGTGGGCGTGGATGCGCTGGAAGGTCGTGCGGAGGTCCCTGGGGTCGGTCAGGTTGTTCAAGCTGTCGAAGACGGAGACGATCAGGTCGAACCGGCGCTCGAGCTGGAAGGTGCGGAAATCCCCCTGCACGAAGGGAACGCCCGGGAGGCGCTCTCGGGCCCGGGCGAGCATCGCTTCCGAGGCGTCCAGGCCCATGCCCGTAAGGCCGTACGCGCAGAACGGCTCGAGGGAGGCCCCGGTCCCCGTTCCCAGGTCGAGCACGCTCCTGGGGTAAGCCCCTTCCCCCGCGAGTACGCTCAGCACGAACGCCGCCCACGCCGCGTAGGGTACGTCCGCCATCATCCGGTCGTACACCCGGGCGAGGGCGGAGAACGGACGCATACCCCTCATTTTACCGGGAGGCATGGGCGGGAGCGGGCGTGGTACTAATGAAGCGGGTAGCACGAACGGAAGGTTGTGGAATCATGAAGACGAAACGCTTTCGGACGCGCGCCGTGCACAGCGGCCAACGCCCCGATCCGCTCACCGGCGCGCACGCGACTCCCATCTACCAGACCTCGACCTTCGCTTACGGCTCCTTCGATCGCGGCGCTCGGCTATTCGCTGGCGAGGAGACGGGCTTCCTCTACAGCCGCATCGGGAACCCCACCACGCGCAGCTTCGAGGAGAAACTCGCGGACCTCGAGGGCGCGGAAGACGCGGTGGCCTTCGCGAGCGGCATGGCCGCGGTGAGCGCCCTAGCCCTCACGCTGCTCCGGCCCGGGGACGAGGTGGTCTTTATCGGCCCGCTCTATGGCGGCACCGAGGGGTTCTTCCTGGACGTGCTCGCGCGTTTCGGGGTCACCATTACGGACGCCACGGGCTACGAGAGCCTGGAAGCGGCCCTCTCCCCGGCCACCCGCATGATCTACGTCGAGACCCCCTCCAACCCCACCCTCCGGATCACGGACCTGGCCGAGGTTGCCCGGATCGGCCGGGCGCGCGGGATCCTCACCGTCGCGGACAACACCTTCGCCACCCCCTACCTCACCCGCCCCCTCGAGCACGGAATCGACCTCGTCCTGCACTCCGCCACCAAGTACCTGGGCGGGCACGGGGACGCGGTCGGCGGGATCCTTGCCGGGCCCAAGGAGATCGTGGACCAGGTGCGGGCCGAGGGGCTGCGGCACGTCGGGGGCAGCCTGGGGCCTTTGGAAAGCTACCTCTTCCTCCGCGGCATGAAAACCCTCCCCTTGCGCATGGAGGCGCACTGCGACGGGGCGGAGGCCGTCGCCGCCTACCTCAAGGCCCACCCCCTGGTACGGCGGGTCCACTACCCGGGCCTGCCCGAGCACCCGAACCACGCGGTCGCCGCCCGCCAGATGCGCCGGTTCGGGGGGATGGTCAGCTTCGAGCTCGAGGGTGGGGCGCGCGCGGCTCGTGCTTTCCTCGATAGCCTCGAGCTCTTCCTCCAGGCGGTTTCCTTGGGGGATGTGGAGTCCCTCGCCACTCACCCCGCCTCCACCACGCACCAGCTGCTGCCCCCGGACGTCCTCGAGCGCCAGGGGGTCACGGACGGGCTGGTGCGCCTCTCCATCGGCATCGAGGACCCCGAGGACCTGATCGCGGACCTCGAGCAGGCCCTCGCGCGGGTCGAACAGGTCCTGGAGCGGGCCGGGTGACCGGGTAGCATAAACGTATGCAGCTCGTGGTGGGCCCTCCCGGCTCGGGCAAGACCGCTCGCTTGCTTAAGGAGGCGCGGGCGGTCCTCGAGGGCCGCGGCCGTGTCTGGTGGCTTGCGCTCCCAAGCCAACGGGCCTACGTCTACCGGCGCGCGACCCGAGAAGGGCCGCTCCTGGGCCTAGAGGTCCTGCAGCTTCAGCAGGCCTACTACCGCTTGCTCGCCGCCGCGCGGCGCTTGAAGCCCCTCTTCACCGCCTCGGCCCGCGTGGCGCGGGTGGGGGAGGCCCTTAAGGAGCTGGCCGGCCGCCCCCCCACCCCGGGGGAGGCGCGGTTATTTGCGCGGGGTATCGCCGAGGCCAAACGCTACGGCCTCACCTGGCGCGCCGTGCCCGAGGTGGACGCCGAAGCCCGGCGCTTTAAGGCGGTATTCCGCCTCTACGAGGCCCTGAAAGACCCGCACTGGGATCTTGACGACGCGCGCCTCGCCGCGGTGGAGCTGGCGGGGTCCGGGCGTTTCGAGCCCGAGGCGGACCTCGTCATCGCCGACGGGTTTCGCGAACTCAGCCCCCTCGAGGTCCGGTTTTTAACGGGCCTCGCCCAGCGCATCCCGGTCTGGGCGAGCCTGCCCAAGGCCCCGCCGGGATTCACACCCACGCAGACCCTTCCCGCACGGCCCAGCCGGGTCGTGGCCTACCGTGCTGCGAACCCGGTGAGCGAGCTGCGCTGGGTGCTCACCCGCATCAAGCAGGACCTCCTCGAGGGGTACGCCCCCCTGGACCTCGCCGTGATCGTGCCGGAAGAACGCGCGCGCGCGGTGCAGGTTCTGGCCGAGGAGTACGGCCTGTACCTCATGGACGAGACCCGGGCCGGCCTCGCGGAGACCGAGGCCGGTCGGGTCCTTCTGGACCTCCTCGAGTTCCCGGACCACCCCACCCCCTCCCGCGCCGCGCACCTCGAGGGCCTCGAGCCCCTCGTGACTGCGGCTTTCGACCAGGGCCTCTCCGGCCGGGAGGCGCTCGGCCGGTTGGCCCAGGAACTTGGCCTTCAGCAGCGGTACGCGGAGTGGATGACGGCCCTCGAGCCCCAGGGCGACCCCCTGGCGTGGGCCGAGGGCCTCATCGCGCGCTTCCCCGTGCTGGCGGAAAGCCCGTACCGCGCGGCCCTCCTGGACCGCGCGCGCGAGGCGCGCTGGCTCGGCGCGGGCCCCGAGTTCCGCCGGTGGTGGGCCGCGCTGGTGGGGGAGATGCGGGTCTTCGAGCGGCCTCGGTCGGGGGTGGCGCTGCTCACGCCGGAGGCCGCCTCCGGGCGGCGCTTCCGGCGAGCTTACGTGATGTACGCGGTGGAGGGCGCGTACCGGGCGGGGGAGCGCGAGGATTACTTCGTGCCTGAGGAGGCCCGCCTCCCTTGGGCCCGGGCGTTCGAAGAGCTGGGGTTGCCGGTGCGGCTTCGGGGACGGGACGCGGGGCTGTGGGCGGAACTCCGCACCCGCGCGGACGAGGTCATCCTTACCTTTCCGGAGGCCGAGCAGGGCGGGCTGCTCGAGCCTGAGGCGGGGCTGGTGGGCCTCGCGCGGGAGGCGGTGCCCCCCCTGCCCGAGGTGCCGCCCGCGAGTCCCCTCCTGCTCGAGCCCGCCCGCCCGCGTCCGCTGCCGAACGAGGCGCCCGAGCTGCCCCCCGCGGAGCGCGTGTCCGTGGAGGCCCTCCGGCAGTACGCGACGTGCCCCTTCCGCTTTTGGGCGGAACGCCGGCTGCCTCTGGACGGGCACGAGGCCGGGTGGCGCGCTTTGGTGCGGGCCCTTCGGGAGCGCGGTCGGCTTGGGACGAACGCTTTGCAAGAGCTGGCCGAGGCGTTCCCTGAGGCCGCCGCGTGGCTGGGCGCCTACCGCGAGCGTCTCCTCGAGCTGCGCTTCGGGGTTTGGTTGCCACAGCGGGCCCTGCCGCGCGCGCGCCTCGACGCGGTGCGCAGGAACGGAGCAGGAGAGGTGGAGATCTACCGGTTCGTCGAGCCCGAGGCGCACCCCATGACGCCGCAGGACGCGCGAGAGAAGCTCAAGGCGCGCTGGAGCGAGTTGTACGCCGCGGGCTGGATCCTGGAGCACGGGGCCGGCGGGGTGCGCGCGGTCCGGCTTTGGGTCTGGCCGGTGGGCGGGGCGCCGGTAGAGGCGTACAAGAAGCCCGTTCGGCAGGTTTGGGCGAGTATGCGCACCCGCGCGCAGAAAGCCCGTGAAGCCCTCGACGACTACCGGTCGGGGCGTTTCGCGCCTCGTCCCGGCTACCACTGCCGCACCTGCGCGTACGCGGATGTGTGCCGCTACAAGGAGGAGGCGTGAGGGTTCGCGTCGCTTCCGCCGGCACCGGGAAAACCACCGCCCTCGTGCGGCGGTACCTCGAGTTGCTGGAGGCGCACCCCCCCCACCGGGTGGCCGCGGTGACCTTCACCCGCGCGGCGGCCGCGCAGCTTAAGAGCCGGATCTACGCGGGGTTTTCGGTGTTGGAGCGCGAGGGGGCGTATTACGGGTACGTCCCGCCCCCCGAGCGTCTTCCCCGCCTTTTCAGCCTGAAGGAGGCGGTGCTCGCCGCGCCCATCCACACGATCCACGGTTTTTTCGCTGAGCTGTTGCGCCTGGTCGCGCCCGCTATGGGACTGGACCCGGACTTCCAAGTGCTTTCCGCGGGGGACGCGACCGGCGTGTTCCGCGAGGAGGTCCGCGCCCTGCTCTACCTGCGAGGGGAGGATCCGGGCCTCGAGGCGCCCTTGATGCACCTCTACGAAAAGCGCGCCTTAGCGCGAGAACTCCGCCCTGCAGGACCGGGGGCGGAACGGCTGTGGGCGCTGTTCCGCGCCGCGGAACGCCGGTACCTGGCCCGTCTCGGCGGGCGGGCTTTGGGGCCGGCGGATGTCGAGCTCCGGGCCGTACAGATGCTGACCGAACCCCCAAACGGCGCGCTTGAACGCATCCGGGGCCGGTACGCGCACGTCCTGGTGGACGAGTACCAGGACACGAACCCCTTGCAAGGCCAGGCCTTCGAGGCCCTCGAGGCCGCCGGGGTTTCGATCGAGGTGGTGGGGGACCCGAAGCAGTCCATCTACGCTTTCCGCAACGCGGACGTCGCCGTCTTTCGCCGGGCCCTGCGCCGCGGCGTGGTTGAGGCGCCCTTGGCCGTCAGCTACCGGCACGCTCCGGGCCTCGTGAGCTTCCTCAACCGCCTCACCCAGGCTTTCGCTGAGCGCGGCTGGGGGTTTGGGCCGGAGGAGGCCCCTGAGGTGCGCTCTGCCCGCTCGGAAGGGGGACGGATCGAGCTGCACTGGGTTACGGGCGAGGCCGCGCTTGCCGAGCTGCGCCAGGGGGAGGCCCGGGTGCTCGCCGCGCGCCTGCGGGCCCTGCACGACGCGGGGCGTCCCTGGCGCGAGATGGCCGTCCTGATCCAAAGCCGCGGCAGCCTCCCCGCCCTCGAGGCCGCCTTCGAGGCGTGGGGCGTGCCCTTCGTGACCGCGCAGGCCCGGGGGTTCTACGGCCTGCTGGAGGTGCGGGACCTGTACCACGCCCTCCGCGTGGGATTCGACGCGCGCGCCCACCTCTCCCTTGCGGCCTTCTTACGGGGGCCGTTTGGGGGACTGAGCCCCCGCGCGGTGGATGCGATCCTCGCCGCGGAGGACCCCTTGGCCGCCCTCGAGGCCTACCCCGAGGTGGCCGCGCGTGTGGCGGAGATCCGCACCTGGGTGCGGCAGACCGCGCCGTTTGAGGCCCTTAAGCGCTTGGTGCGCACCCGGTTTTTGGGGGGGAAGAGCTACCTGGAGTGGTTGAGCCCCGCGGCTCGAGCGAACGTGGACGCCTTGCTGCTGGAGTTTTCCCGGAACCCTCCGGCGCGTATCGAGGCGCTGTTGGCCCGCCTCGAGGAGTTGCGGTGGGCGGACGAGGCGGGGGAGGTGCCCGCGGGTGGTGAGGACGCGGTGCGCGTTGTGACGGTGCACGCGGCGAAGGGGTTGGAGTGGCCGGTGGTCGCGGTGTTCGACCTGAGCCGCAAGCGCGCGCATCCGGGCGCGCCTGTGTTCGTGCGCCCTGAGGACGGTCGATTTGCGACCAGGGAGGATCCGGACTTCACCGAGTACCAAAAGGCTTGGGAGGCCCGCGAGGCGGAGGAGGCCTACCGCCTCTTTTACGTCGCGGCCTCCCGAGCGGCGGAACACCTGATCCTGACCGGGAGCGTCGCCCTCAAACCGGATCAAGAGGGGCGGTTGGCGGCCCGGTTTTACGGGGAAAGCTGGGCGCGGACGCTTTGGGCGCTGGAGGTGGACGCGTGGCCTGAGGTGCGGGCCCGGCGCTGGGAGCTGAAGGAGGTTCCCGCCGCGCCGCGCGTTCAACGCAAGGAGGTCCAACCGCCCGCGGGGGTGCCGGCATTGATGCGCCCGGTCCGGCCGGGCCGCTACCCGCCCGTGTACTCCCCCTCAGCCCTCAAGGCCGAGCGTGCAGAGGCTCTCGAGGTGGACTGCGTGGATCCCGAAGCCTCCGCTGGGGGGGACGCCCGCGCGGTGGGCATCCTCACGCACTACGCGATCGCCCAGAACTGGGGGCCCGACGACCCTGAGCACTTCGAGAACCTGCGCGCTCAGGAAGTGATGCTCGCTTACGCGCCTGAGGAGCAGGAGCGCCTCCTCGCCGAGGTACGTGAACTGCTCCGAGCGTACCGCGCCCTTTTAGGGCGCGAACTTCCCTGGCCCCGCGACGAGGATTACCCCGAACTGCCCCTAGCCCTGCCGCACGCGGGCACGGTCTGGGAGGGGGTGATCGACCGGTTGTACCGGGTGGGGGACCGGTGGTACCTGGAGGATTACAAGACCGACCGCACCCCCCGTCCCGAACGGTACGCGTTCCAGCTCGCCCTGTACCGCCGGGGGGTTCGGGAAGCGTGGGGGATCGAGCCCGAGGTGCGCCTGGTGTTTTTACGGACCCGGGAGGTCGTCTGCCTCGAGCCCCGCCTCCTGGAAGAAGCTTTCCAGCGTGGGGTAGGGGAGGCCGAGCCGATCTAGCACGGCTTCCGCGCGTTCGATCGCGTGTGTGCCCTCGACCTCGCGCCCCACGCGGATCAGGAGGAGCCCCAAAACACGTTCGAGCGCCGCGCGGACCTCGAGGCGGTCGCTTTCCTCGAGGGCGCGGCGTAGGTGCGCGATGGCTTCGCGCTCGAGGCCCTGGGCGAGCAGCGCGTGGATGGTGCGGGCTAGGCTTCCTCGTTCCAGGGCTCGACCACCACCCGCACCTCGATCTCGGCGTTCAGGCTGGCGGAGACCGAGCAGTACTTTTCGTGAGAGAGGGTCGCCGCGCGCCAGAGGGCTTCTTCCGTCACGTTCGGCCCGGCCCCGTAGTGCGTGAGGGTGATGCGGGTGTAGCGGCGGGGGTGAGTCTCGGCCCGTTCGCCTTCGACCTCGACGCGGTAGCGCGCGAGCGGTTGGCGTTTTTTTTGCATGATGTCCACCACGTCGTAGGCGGTGCATCCGGCGAGCGCGGCGAGGAGGAGCTCCATAGGGCGTAAGCCCATGGCGGGTTGGTCCCCGTCGATCACGACCTTATCGCCGTTTTCGTTGATGCCGAGGAACCGGTGTCCCGTGATGTGGTGCACGATCAGCTTTTTCTTGTCCATAGCCTTTAGAGTAGGGCGTGCGTAGCGCCGCCGTCCACCACGAGGGTTTGGCCGGTCACGTAGCTGGCGCGCTCCGAGAGCAGGAACGCGGCGACGTCCGCGATCTCCTCGACGCGCGCGAGCCGCCGCATCGGGATTTGGGCTTCCTGCGCGCGGTAGGCTTCCTCCACCGGGATGCCTTGCCGTTGGGCCCGGTCCTCGAAGAGGTGCACCAGGCGTTCCGTCCGGGTGTACCCCGGTCCCAGACAGTTCACCGTGATCCCGTACGGAGCGACCTCGGTACTCAAGGTCTTCGCGAAACCGGTCACTGCGGCGCGAAGCGCGTTGGATAACGCCAGGTTCGGGATAGGTTCCTTCACGGAGAGGGAGGTGATGAAGAGAATGCGCCCCCACTGGCGCGCCTTCATCTCGGGAAGCACCCTGCGCACGAGCCGCACCATCGGGTAAAACAGCAGCTCGGCCGCCTCACGCCACGCCGCCTCCTCTAGGGCTTCCGCAGGGCCTGGAGCTGGGCCACCCGTGTTGCCAAGCAGGACCTCCACCGGACCGAAGCGCTCGAGTGTGGCCTGGTACAACGCGTCCACGGTCTCAGGGGCGGAGAGGTCCCCGGCAAAGTAAGCGGCTTCCCCGCCGGCCGCGCGGATCTCCTCGACGAGGGCCTCGAGCCGTTCAGCGTTTCGGGCGGTGACCATGACCCGCGCGCCTTCCCGGGCGAGGGCCAGCGCCACGCCTTTCCCGATGCCCTGGGAGGCGCCGGTAACGAGTGCGGTTTTTCCCTTTAATCCGAGGTCCATACGGTTATTGTACCGACTCTGGAGGCGTCAGAGCTCCTTGGCGAACCAGGTGAGGGTGACCCCGCCGTCCTTAAGGTACCGGAACCCCTGGCGTTCCCAGAAGCGGCGGGCCGGTGGGTTGTTCCCGTACACGACCGCGTACAAGCGGCGCACCTGGCCTTTGAGGAGGACCTCGAGGTCGGCCACGGCTTGGGTGCCGTACCCGCGTTTTTGGTAGGGTTCCGCGATCAGCAACAGACTGATGGTGGCCTCGCCTTCCTCGGGGTAGTGCACCTTGTAGTCAAGGTACCCGACCGGGGTGTTTCCGGCGTAGATCAGGTAGGCGCGTCGTCGCTCGTCCTGGAGAAGGGTTTCAACCTCGCGTTCCACGTCGGACAGGTCGGGGATCTCCATGGCGATGAGGTGGAAGTAGGTTGGGCTTAATTGATACAGCGCCTGGACGATAGGGGCGTCGGCGGCGGTTACCGGTTGGTATTCCAGGTGGCTCACCACAGGCATAGGCTCTCACCCTATTTTACCGGTTGCGCATCGGAGGGGGTGTGAGGGTTCGAGGCAGGAAAACCGCCCCCGGAAGCCCGGGGGCGTCTCGAGAAGACGAGCGTTAGTGCTCCGCCGGCTCGACGACCGTCACGTTCGTGGCTTGCGGTCCTTTGCCAGGACGGCCCGGTTCGACCTCGAACGTAACGATGTCCCCCTCGTTCAGGGTGCGGAACCCGGTGCCGTTAATCGCGGTGTAGTGGACGAACACGTCGCTGTCCCCTTCGCGTTCGATGAACCCGTACCCCTTGGTTGCATTGAACCACTTGACTCGGCCTCTTTGCATACTGCTCCCTCTCAAAGGGCCTTGGCCCCTCCAGGGACGAGGCGTGGAACTGCCCGCCGGTGGGCCACCTCGATTTACCCTGGATTCCTGGATTTTATCACGTCTTTTCCCGCGCGTCCACCTGCTCGATCACTACCACCGCCAGGGCGTGCTCCCGCTCGTGCGCGAGGCTCAGGTGCGCCACCCAGCCCGCTTCCCGCATCCGCGCTTGGATGCGTGGCGCGAAACGCAGCACGGGCCGTCGGCCCTCCATCTCTACCCACACCTCTCGCCACCCGTGCGGTTCCGGCCAGCACTTTTGGAACGCCTCCTTTGCGGCGAACCGGGCGGCGAGTGAAGGGGCCGGGTCGGGCTTGCTCAAGCAGTACGCGCGCTCCACAGCGGTGAAGTGCCGCTCGAGGAAGCGCACCGGATGCCGGGTGTACACTCCGCGAATGCGCGGGATAGAGACGAGGTCCGTACCCACGGCGAGGATCGGCATGACACCCTCATCTTACGCCCAGGCGTTACCCTGCGCGTGAATCACCCGTGTTCAAACCAGGCGGTTCGGCTACGGGATGCTCAGGTGCATGCTCCCCCCTCGCGGCGTAACGGAAAGCCGGGGGTAACGCGAGCGTAACGGAAGCGAGGCTATGCTTATGCTGTAACGTGCCTCTCCTGGAGAACGCCCCGGTTGAACCCCGGGGGTGTTCTCTCGTGGTAGGGCGGGAAAGGGGCTTGTTACCGGGGGCGTTATCGCATCGTGACAGGAAAGAACGCGGCAAGAGCCCAGGGTAACGCGGCCCCAGGGGGGCGGTTTAAGCCGTCACGTCGAGGGTAACGCGGTAATCACGCTGGCCGTAATAGCGTATAGCGAACGCGTTTATACGGAAGCGGGTGGGGATGGCAAAGCGTGGCGGTGAGGGGGAGCTTGAGTGAAGGTCTCGATGCGCGGTTTTAGTCTCGCGCTGCGAAACGGAATCTGGAACCTGATGGGCACCGCCGCCTCCTCGATCGCGGGGATCCTGGCCTCCATCCTGATCATCCGCAGCCTGACCCCTGAGGAGTACGGTCGGCTGAGCTACTACATCTGGCTCGCGGGGTTACTGAGCAGCCTGGGAGTGCTTTCCTTCCCGGTCGCCTTAACCAAGCTCACCGCGGAGCTGCGGGGGCGCGAGCGCCTAGAGGAGGGGCAGGCCCTCATCCGCTGGGTGGCGAAGGGGCTTTTAGGGGCCAACTTCCTCCTCGGGCTGCTCATCGCGGTGTGGGCCCTTCAAGCCCCGCCTCAGGCGCGTTTCTTCCTATGGATTATCGCGATCCTTCCCGTTATCAACGCGCTTGGACGCCTTCTCTTTTCCTCGTTCTGGGGACACGAGCGGTACAAGCCCACGGCCTTTGCGCTGGGGGTCGCCGCCCTAACGCAGCTACTCCTAACCTTCCTGGCCTACACCCAGGGATGGGGAATCCGCGGGTTTTTCGTCGCCATGCTGTCCGTGCACCTCGTTGCGCTCGGGGTGCTCGCGCTCTACGCCCGGATACGCCCCCCTCTCGTCCGCGCGAGAACCGCCCTCCACCCCAGCCCTGGAACCCGAAGGCGTTTCTGGGTGTTTGCCGCGCCCATCACCATTCTCGCCGTCATCGAGATGATCGTGTGGCAGCGCTCGGAGGTCTTCTTCCTCGAGCGTTTCAGCACCGCCGCTCAGATCGGGTACTACAACCTGGCCTTCACCGTCTACGCCTTGTGCATCGGGTTGGGGGTTGCCCTTATGAACGGGTACTTCCCCTCGATCTCCCGAAACTACGGCGCGAAGCAGTGGACGCGCGTCCAGGAGCAGATCCGGCAGGGGATCCTGCTCGCAAACCTGTACGCGGTGCCCCTCAGCCTGGGAGCGTTAGCGACCCTCCAGGGGGTGGTGCTCCTCCTCTTCGGTGCGAAGATGCTCCCGGCCGTTCCTGCGGCTTACATCCTCTTCGCGGGCCTGGTGCCCGCCATGACGCTCAGCGTGTTCGGGCTTGCACTCAGCGCCATCAACCGGCCCTGGGCCCTGATTCCCCTAGGGGTGGCTACCTCGGTGCTTAACCTCGGTCTGGACCTGCTCCTCATCCCCTCGAGGGGAGCGGTGGGGGGGGCGATGGCCAACACCCTGGCGCAAGCGACCTTTGCCCTGGGCGCGTACTTTGTGCTGCAACGGGTGCTCCGTCGTACGCTTGGGGCGTCGCGCCCGCTACCGATCGTGCCGTGGCGTGCGCTGGCCGGGGTTTGGGCGGTGGGCTTGGGGAGCGCGTACCTAGGGCCGTACTGGATTCAAGCCCAGCTGCCCGGCGGCGTCGGGGTGGGCCTCGCGGTGCCTCTGGCCACCCTGCTTTACCTCCTGGTCATCTGGCGGCTGGGGTACTACCGAGCGTTACGGACCCCGCCGGCTGGGGACACGGCCTTACGCTACCGCATCCTCCACATCCTGGGTGACCGCTACCTACCGAAGGACCCTGATGCGGAAGCGACCGGAGGCCTGACCCGCGTGGCCCTCGAGCTGGCGTGGCGGCAGCGGCGGGACGGGCACGAGGTCTGGGTCGTGACTGTAGGGGCGCGCCGCTGGCAAGGAGAGTGGCGGGGGGTGCGCCTCGTGTCCTTACGATTCGCGCCGCTCCCCCCCCTGCCCCTTAAAGGGCGGCGCCTCGCCTTCCAGATGCACCTCCCGTACGTGTTCCTGACCTGGAGGCACCGCTTCGATATCGTGCACGGCCACCAGTACTACTACGCGCGGTGGTTGCGGGCCGGAGGGCGCGTGCTGCATTTTCACAACGACCCGTGCCCCCCGCGCTTCGATCACGCGCGGGCCCTCAGCGCGGACGACCTCAAGGTGATCGCGCGGTATGGTGACGCGCTGGTAGCCGTAAGCCGCTTCGTGGCCGACGAGCTCGAGCGCGGCCTGCGTCAGGCGCGCACGGAAGGGTATGTGGTTGTGGTGTACAATGGAGTAGATCTAGAACGCTTCTTTCCGGAGCGTTGGGCGGAGGCGCGCGTGCGGTTGCGCCGGGAGTGGGGAGTGCCCGACGAGGCCACGGTCTTCGCGTACGTGGGCGGCATCATCCCGCAGAAGGGCGTGCTCCACCTGGCGCGCGCGTTTGAACGGCTCGCGCAGCGCACGCGCGACGTGTACCTGGTGCTTGCGGGGGGAAGTGCGCTATGGCGCTCTGAGTTCGGGCGCTCGAGCGAAGGCAGGACCTACGAAGAGGAGGTGCGTCATACCCTGGCTTCACTTCAAAAGGAGGGACGCGTGCGGTTCCTAGGGGTGGTGCCCCCCACCACCCTGCCCGCCGTGTACGCCGCGGCAGACGTCGGCGTGACCCCCTCCGTCTTCCGGGAGCCTGCGGGACTGGTGGCCCTCGAGGCGCAGGCCTCGGGCCGGCCCGTGATCGCCTCCCGGATCGGGGGGCTTCCGGAGATGGTCGCCCCGGATGGGGGGGTGCTGGTGCCGCCGGGGGATGAGCCGGCCCTCGAGGAGGCCATGTGGCGTTTCTCTCGGGACCGCGCGCGTCGTGAAGCCATGGGTCGGGAAGCCTTGCGGTGGGCGGAGCGGTTCTCCTGGGTCCGCGCGAGCGAGACCTTAGCGGCTTTGTACGGGCGGATCCTGGGTGGGGGTGAGGTTCTTGCGCCTAAGCACGAGCATAAGTAGTCTTTGGGTCGCGCTGGGGGTGGCCCTAGCCGGCGCGCCAGTCACGTGGCAGGGCCAGATCGACGGGGTGCCCGCGTGGGTCACGGTCGTGCCTAGGGGCCACGAGATCCCCGAAGCGGTGCGGCAAAACGAGCCGTGGTGGCGCTGGGGGAACACCCGGACGGACGCGTACCTGTTCGCTTTTGAACGCCCGGACGAGGTGCGCTTGATCCTCGAGTTCGTCCTGCTCGAGGACGGCCGCCCTGAGGCGCGGGTGTACGTGAACGAGGGGGGGCGCCTCCCGCTCGAGTACACCTTGGAGGGGGAGGCCCTGCGGGTGTTCTCTCACGGCGGGCACCCGCTCTTGCGGGTGCGGCCGGAGGAGGGCGCTTGGCTGGTGGACGGACGCCCCAACTACGACCTGAACCTGTGGCAGGACTACGACGATTGCGGCGGGGAGCAGTTCCCGGATGGCCGGCTGGACTGGCAGATGTGGGTGCGGAGCGAGGGAACGGGCGTGCCCGTTTGGGAGGTGCAGCGCAGGATGTACGACCCCTTCCCGAACCGGAGCTGCCGGCGGCTTGCGGCGACCGTGCGCTTGCCGGAAGCCCCCCCGTTTAAGGCCGCCGCTCCCCTCATGCCCTCCTTCCCCTACTTGGGGATCGCGCAAAAGCCCAGCGACCGCTTCGTGGAGAACCCCCACCCGATCTTCTTCGACCTGCCGGATAAGACGGGGCAGGATCCCTTCGCGTACCGGCTGCGCCTCTACCCCTTCGTGGGGTTTCAGATCGGCGGGGTGTACACGATCAACTCCCTGCGCCCCGCGCCCCACCCGGATTTTGAGAGCCCCTTCGTGTTCTACAGCTTCGATCCCCGGACGCGGTACGCGCACATGGTGATCCGCAGCGGCGGGTACCGCGAAGGGGACCCGTTCGGGCCGGAGCCCAAGAGCGTGCAGCGAAACGAGATCCGTTACTCGTGGAAACTCTTCGACGAGACCCGCTGGCGGTACGGGCTGCAGATCAACGGCACGCACGCCTTCGATCAGGAGGTCGAGATCGGAAGGGTCGGGGCGGGGGGCGTGCGGGTCGAGCTCATCTCCGCCGAGGACTTTCCCCGCTGGATCAACGAACGCGCGTGGGAGGTTGTGACCTTCGTGGAGGCGGTGAACGGGTATCCGGGTTCGGAGGGGATTTACTTCTACGCGCCGGGCTACCAGTCCCAGGCGCGGCTCTGGGCCTGGCTAAGCGGCGCGACGGACTACCCGCCGGACGCGCTCGCCTACCCCTACCTGCAGCCCGACGACCGGTTGGTGGAGGTGGCCGGTGCGAGCCTTCCCCCGGCGTTTCGCGGCGAGTACCACGCGGGCACCCCGCGCAAGCCCCGGCTGTACCTGAGCCCGATCGACAACCGGCTGCACCTGCGCTACGCCCAAGGGGGGGTGTGGAACCTGGGGAACGGGTGGGTGCTCCGCACCCTCAACCTGACCGGCGGGCCGCACATCGAGGGATGGACGCGAGAGCGCGTGCCTGAACAGCTCGGCGTCTCGATGCCCCAGGCCTTCACTGGAACGGTACAAGAAGCCCTGTACGCCCTGCACGGTTACCTGGTGTACGCCGGCGAGGACGGCTTCGAGCTCCGCCAGGCCGATTACGCCCTCGAGGCCTTCACGCTGACCCCACCTGAGGACCGGACCTCCTGGGAAGCCTTCCGTTCGAGGCTTGCGCCTTACGAAGCGCAGGCGCGGGATCCCTTCGATCTCCGTGCGTGGCTCGAGGCCTTCCCCGGTCCGGCGGTGCGCGTGGCGGGGGCGCGCTTGAGCGAGGTCCGCGCCACCCCGGAAGGGTTTCGGTTCGTACTGAGCCTATCTTCCCAGCCACAGCTGCGGGGGGATTTGGGGCTGGTGCCGGTGCTTAGGGGATTGGAGCCGGGGCGGTACGTCTTGAGTTACGACGCGAGGACGGGCACGTGGCGCCGCCAGGTCGCGACCGAACCGCGCCTCGAAGTGACCGCCCGTATTCCGGAGATGGTGCAGTACGTTCCCGGGCGGATCTCGCTGCGCGTGCGGAACGCGGGTACCGTGGATTGGTCGGGCAGCGCGGTGCTGTACGTGGGGGGTGAAGGGGTTCCGGTGGGGCGCGAGGTGGTGGTGCCGGGGCTTACGGAGGTGGGGTGGGAGGTGCCCTGGGCGCCGGAGGCCCCGGGGAGGTACGAGGTCCGCCTCTTGATGGGAACGAAGGTGTTTAGCTTGGGCGAGGTGGCGGTCGAGGCGGCCGCGCGCCCCCAAGGATGGAACGCGCTAGGGCTCGCCGGTGGAGGGGTGCTCGCGGGGGTTTTGGTGATCCTCGCGGTGGGTTTGGCGGTCGTGGTGCTGCGGGGGATTTGGGAGGCGGCATGAAGGGGTGGCGTTGGATCACGGCCGGGGCGCTGGAGGTCCGGTACCTGCTGCTCGCCTTGGGGATCGGGCTGGCCTTTGGGGGGTACTTCGTGCTGCGCTATGGGGGGTACTGGGCGGAGCAGGACTCCCAGTTCTTCGTGCTGCGCGTGGCCTGGATGATCGACGCGGGGCGGATCTTTTACCCCGAGGCGTACACGCACGGGTTCGCGTACCCGCTTTGGGCCAGCACTTTGAGCTTGCTAACGGGCCTGGACGTGGGGGAGATGCTGCGCGTGTACACCCCCTTGCTGGGGAACGTCTTCCTGGCGTTGATGGGGTTTGTGTTTTTCCGGAACCTGCTGGGCTCTGACCGCCTGGGGCTCGTGGCGACGATGGCGTTGTTCCTGGTTCCGGAGCTTGTGTTTACCGTGTCGCGAGGCAATCACGAGAAGCTCACGGTGGTCTTCGCCCTTCTCGCCTCGCTGGCCTTGTACCGCGGGTTTGTGGAGATGATGGGGCCGCGGCGGTGGGGGGTGTTCGTGGCGTGGTCCCTGATCTACCACCTCCTCGCCTTCGTGCTGATCACCGTGAACCTGGTGTTTGGGTTCTTGTTCGTGCTGGCCTGGTCGCTGGCCTACCTCTTCCTGAGAGGGTACGCCTGGGGGTTGGGGCCCCGGCACCGGTGGGTGGGGCCTACCGCTCAGCGCATCGCCCTGGTGATCGGCACGGCGTGGATCATGGGGTACGCCGTGGTGTGGCACGTGTACCCCTTGGCGCAGGTGGACCTGAGCCTGGTTCGGGATGCGTTCGAGGCGCGGTTCAGCCCCGCGGAGGCCGGGACGCTCCAGGAGCCACTCCCCAACCCCTACGCGGCGATCGAGGAGGACTGGGTGAGCGTACAAGCGTACAGCCTCATTACCGCGTTTCGTTGGGTGCTCTTCGCGGGCTCCGGAATCACCGCGCTCGTCATGCTGAGCCGCGCGCTCTTACGGCGGAGCACCCTGCGGCTGCCGCAATCCCTGCTGCTCGCCCTGTACGTAGCGTTCGGCCTCGAGATGGTGGGCGCGGTGCTGGCGGACCTGGCGGGCCTCACCCCGGGGAGCAACCTGCAGGTTCGGGTGTTCAGTTACTTCGTGCTGGTGGCGGTACCGCTTTGGGTCATCGGGGCGACGAGCTTCGTGCAGTACCTGGCGCGCTGGGTGCCCAGGCCGCTCCTGCAGGGGGCGGTGGGGCTCGTGATCGCCTTCTTCGCGGTGAGTAGCTTGCTCAAGGCGACGCTGGACCCCCTGGTAAGCAACCACTGGCTGGTATACCACCCGGCGGAGGTGGAGGCGATGCGCACCTGGGCCACGAACGTCAACCACAAGGTGCTTTGGGTGGGGGCCAAACACCGCTTGGCGTACGCTTGGGTGCAGAGCTACTCCGAGGTGCTGCCGGGCGATAACCTCATGGACGGCACGATCCGTGGAGGGCCGAAACCGCGGGCCACGTACGCGATCAACTCCACGCTCAACCAAGCCAACATGATCGCTCTAGGCGTTCGGATCCCCCCGCGGTTGATCGGCGACCGCATCTACGACAACGGCGTGGCCCAGATCTACCGCCGGGTCTCCCAGACGCTCTACGAGCGGTGATCCTTAAAGCAGGCCCACCAGCACCCTAAGGGTTTCCTCCGCGAACGCCTGCCAAGAGTACGCGGCAGCGCGGCGGAGGCCCAGCTGCCGGTAGCGCTCCCGCAAGGCCGGATCAACGAGAAGCGCGCGCATCGCGCGGGCGATCTCCGTGACCGACAGGGGATCCACCAGCATCGCGGCCTCGCCCGCCAGCTCCGGCATGGAGGAGCGGTTCGAGGTGATCACCGGGCCGCCGCTAGCCATGGCCTCCAGAACCGGGAGACCATACCCCTCCTCGAGGGAGGGAAACACCAGGGCGACGGCGTTCCCGTACAGGCTGGAGACCTCTTCGTCCCGAACGTACCCCAGGTGCCGCACCCGATCGGCGAGGCCGAGCCGCTGGCGTTCCGCCTCGAGCCATCGCAGGTCGCTGGGGTTCCAGGGCCCGGCGAAGTACAGGTGCACCTCGGGGAACTCCAGAGCGATCCGGGCGAAGGCCTCGAGGATGCGCGCTTGGTTCTTGTTCGCGTTGCGTCCCCCGAGGTGGACGAAGTAAGGGGGGTGCGTGGCGTAGGGGCCCTTGCCGGTGCTGGGGGTGAAGAGCGCGCGGTTGAGGCCTTGGCAGACGACGCTGAGCTTTTCAGGGGGGATGCCGAGCAGCTGCATGGCGTCCGCCTTGACCGTTTCGCTGCGGGCGATGATGTGGTCGACGCGGGCGAGCTTGCGGTAATAGACGCGCCACCGGAGGGCGCTGAGGCCTTCGCTGAGGCTTGGGGGGAAGGGGCGGTGCCCGTTCTCCCGGGCGAGCTTGAGGGCGCTCAGGTCGTGGAGTGCCGCGACGGTTTTGCCGTGGGGGTTGAGGACGAGCCCGTTGAAGTCCGGCGCGAAGAAGACCTTGGGGCGGGTTTTCCGGAGGCCCTGGCGCAAGAAGGCTTCGTTGTACACCCAGTACACCTGAGCTGGCCGGTGGGGGCGGTAAAGGTACACGGTGCGTTCGGGCGGCACGAGGCCCTCCAGCGCGTCGCGTGCGACCGTGGAGGCGAGGTACACGGGCTTGAGGGGAGCTTCCCGCTCGATCCACGAGACCAGCTCGCGCACGTACACCCCGACGCCGCGCCAACGGTGCTCGGACTGTAGGGGCGTCACGTCAATCGCGAGTTCGGTCATGGCCTACCCCGTGAGGCCCAGAACGGCCATGAGCTTGGAGACGACCAGGCCCAAAAAGACCAGAAGGAGGGGGGAGGCGCCGATATCCGCAACCTCAGCGAAGTGCCGGATCTTAGGGTTGTCCGAGCCGAGGGCCAAGTCCCGAGCGATGCGCAATCCTAAGAGTGCCACGACCGTTAGCACTTCAAGGCCTTCGCCGTAGCGGGTGTGCATCAAGGGATCCGTGGAAAATACGTTTAGTATGGAACTCATCGGCATCCTCCTTCGGTTACCTCACCCCCAGGAAGGCCGGGGGGAGGTAGCCCAGCACCACCAGGTTCGCCAGGGCATGGGCGGTTCCGATGCCCAGAATGGAGCCGGTGCGGAGTGCGAGGAAGCCGAACCCGAGGCCCAGGATCCCCATGGCCAGGGCGTACTCTAGGGGGTAAAAGCCGATGTACATCGCACCGAAAGTGACCGCGGTGTACACGACGCCTTGCGTGCCGCCTAATGCCCGAACCGCGGCGTGCTGGAGCACTCCTCGGTACACGAGCTCCTCCGTGAGTCCGGCGAGCCCCAGCGCAGCCATGGCCGGTAGGGGTGAGGCAGGGGATGGAAGCACAAGACCGGGAGTGGGAAACAAGGCCAGCATAAGGGTTCCGATCCCCACACCGCTTACCGCGATGCCGGCTTGGACGAAGGTGTGCGCGGCCATGTTCACCAAAGGTAGCGCAACCGCTGCGGAGAAGACGGAGGCCGCCCCGTTCCTTCCGCGCTGCCTCCAAGGGCCAAGCGCAAGCCCAAGATCGCGGGGGGTATAACCCAAGACGCGGGCGGCGGTTAAGGCAGCCAACGCGAGCAGCGCGCTGGCAAGCCCGAGGTGCCACGGGGAGCCCGCGGCGATCCACGGCCCCAACAACACGGGCACGAGGTGCACCAGGGGCAGGACTGCCAGCGCGGTGCACAATTCGCTGACCGGGTGCGTGCGGTGCATCCAGGCCGCGTGCACCAGCAGGATGAGGAACACTCCGGCCAGCAGCCCAGCCCCGCGCGCCCCCTCCCCTTGGGCGAGCCAAACCCCGGCCAGGGCGAAGAGTGCGGGGTACGCCCAGATCACCCTGGGGGGGCGCGGAGGTACGGGCGGCGCGTTGTCCCCTGTAGGGGGGGGCTCCGGTGTGGGCGGGGACTCGGTACGGGGGCTTTCCTCAAACATAAACCCCCCTTAGATAGAGGGAAGGAGCCGGCGCTGCGCCTTCCTGACGAATACTGACGAACAGGTGGATCTCCCGGTACGCTTCTACATCGCCGGCCCGGTATAGCTCGAGCACCAGCGGGGTTACGCCGAGGGTGGAGGGGGCTTTCAGAGTCAGGGTCTGGCGCCAGGAGGCTCCAGGGGGGAGGGGCGGCACCTCGATGGGGGGGGTTTCGGGATCGAATGGCGCCCGGATACGGTAAGCCATGCGTTGCCCCTCGCGGTTCTCCACCACTACCGTGACGGTAAAGGACTCTCCTGGACGTAGATGCGTGGGGTAGTTCTCCATGCGTTCGTTCTCACCTAACAGGTAGAACGCGGTAAAGCGCGTTTCAGGGCGCGTGAGGTAGGTTGCGCCGACGATAAGGGCGATCCCTACCGCGCCAAACAGCGCGCCTCGGGTGAGTTGGGGGTCTTTCAGGAAGACGAAGCGCTCCTCCTCGGGGATGCGAGCGCGGCGCAAGTACGCCGCCAGCGCGCCGAGAGCAGCGAGCAGGGAGAGCGCCATCGTGAGGCTTTCCAAGCGGATCCCTGCGGGGGTGTAGTTTAGGATGAGGCCTGCCATGGGAACGAGCGCTGCGGAGAGACCCAGGCTGACGGCAAGGCGCTCGGCTCCGTTGAGGTCGTGATGCCGAGGGAACAGGGCAACCATCAGGACGTACCCGGGGACGAACAGCACCAGCGCTCCGCCGACGATTACGCGGAAGGGGGAGTAGGCCTCGGGAAACCCTAAGGCGATAACCTCCGCTATAAGTGCTACGAGCAATGCAAACACAAGGTCCGCATTATTCCAGTAAGTCCAATGACTTGGACGCATTTGCATCATCCTACACTCCACAAGAAGCGGCTATAAAGGGATTCTGCCACAAAATCGTTAAGGTAACGTGGGCCAAGACCGTTAGTTGGCATCCGTGCCCGGACGGATCTGCAACTCCAGGTTCTGATTCATCCGAAGCATGGGCTCGTTGGCCTCGTGGAACTCGTAAAACGCGCTCCAAGGGTCCTCAACCCAGAACTTAGGCGTAACGCCCTGCGCGTTCCTTGGGGTAGCGATCTCCACGCGCACGCCGGGCTTCACGTACTGCGTGACGGCATCCGGAGCGTTGCAGTCGCGGAGCACCTGGCCTCGAGGATCCGTACAGAACCGGGCCTCGAGCACCCGGGTTCCATCCAGGATCAAGCCCTGCGTGCTCCCGGAGATGGTGAACCAGCGGCGGGTGCCGTCGTTGGGTCCCCCGGGGATCAGCGTGTCGCAGGTGGCGGGGTCTGCGCAGCGAGTGATGGGGTTGTCGACCACAAGCACGAGCGAGCCCAGGAGGGGGAGCGCGGGGCCGGGAACCGCTTGCCACGCCTCATGCCCCGCCCCGGCCGTTGCCGGCGTGAGGTTGCGCCGGCCCGGGACCGTGCCGGGATCCAGCGCGGCGTTCTCCGGGCAGTTGCGGGGACGTAACGGCTGGAGGGCTGCGGTGCCGGGTTTCACGATGTAAGCGATTCCGAAATCGGCTTCCTGATGGGTGTGGGCCAGGACCTCTCCGGTGGCGGCGTCAGCCAGGGCGATGTCCAGCGTGTGGTAGCGCAGGCAGACGCGTTGAGCGCTGCTGGTGTCCGCGTGCCAGGTGATCATGAGGGAGACCCCGTCCTTCTCCGTGACGAGAACCTTGAAGCCCGCGTGCGACTCGGCGGGGCTGGTGTAGTTAAACAGCGGCTGTACCTGAGGGTACCCCGCGAACCGGGAGGGGTCGGAGCCGTGCTCGTGACGGAAGTAACACCAGTAGACCGGATCGATCTGCGGGTGCCAAGTACGGTAGACGCGCCCATCCGGCCCCTGGACGGTGTACTGGTCGTGCACCCAGCTAGGGCAGGTGGCGTTCGGCTTGGGCGGCTCGAGGCCCACGGGTGCCGGCGGGACGGGGGAGGGGGAGCCGTCGGCTTCCGCGAGGAGGATGGTGTAGATGCGCGGGGCCTTGCTCTCGACCGAGCCCAGGTCGTGCGGGCCTGCGGGGAGCTGGGTCCAGAAGGTCGGTACGGGGGTTCCGTTCACGACGATGTCCTGGCCGCGCTCCCATCCTGAGAGCCACTCCGGTCGCTCCTCTGGGGTACCGTACCAGATCACGCCTACGCGGGCTTCGCGGTTCAGGACGATGCGGTGGTAGTCGGGGCGCGTGTAGGTGGTGCCCGTGCCCCAGTTCACGGTGAGCAGCACGTCCACCCCGCGGTAAGGACCTGGGTCCTCTACGGTCAGGCCGTCCTCGGGATCCAGGACCAGGCCCGCGTCGAACTGCCCAGGGCGGTACACCATGCCCTGGGTTTCCCGGTGCAGCGCCCCGCCGAGGATCTTGGTGTACCAGTACGCCTTCAACAGCCGGGTGGGCGTCTCCACCCGCGCTCCGACAGGAGGCGCAGCGACAACGCCTAGAAGCAGACTGACGAGACCCATCAACCAAAACACTGTGCCTTTACTCATGGGACGTGACCTCCTGGCAGGCGGCAGCGGGACGGTAGAGCTCGAGGTACCAGCGCCCCTCCGAGGACTGCACGGCCCGGAACGCCTGGTTCAGGCTGGTTTCGGGGGTCAGGCAGCCGCACGCGGGTGCGTCGGCGTACATCACGTAGCGCTCCCCGGCTTGCGGCAGGTCCGCCAGGGTGAAGCCCGAGCCGAGCGAGCTCCACTGCACCAACTCCAGCGTGATGCGGCAACGGCTCGTGGGCCACAACCGCTGGAGGTGCGTGACCTGCCCCACGCCGACGAAGTCGCGCGCGGGGGTGGCGGGGCGCTGCGCGCTCCGGACGAGCTCGAGACCGTAGGGGACCGCGAAGGCGGCGAGGAGGGCGAGGCCGAGCAGGCCGAGCAGGATCCGCGTGCGTTTGCGCATCTTAACCTCCCGTCCCGGACGGGGCTGGGGCTTCGAGCAGGGCGCGGTACGCCTCCAGCGTCGCGCGGGCGGTGCGGGTCCAGGTAAAAGCTTGGGCACGCAACCGCCCCACCTCGCCTAGGCGGGCCCGTAGCTGCGCGTCCGCGAGCACCTGCCGCATGGCCGCGCCGATGGCCCGGGTGTCGGTAGGGTTGACCAGGATCCCGGCGTCCGCGACCACCTCGGGGAAGGCGCTGGTGTTGGCGGCGATGACCGGGGTGCCGTGCGCCATGGCCTCCAGCGCCGGCAGGCCGAACCCCTCGTACAGGGAGGGGAAGACGAGGGCGAGCGCGCCGTAGTACAGCGCGTGCAGGGTAGGCTCGCTCACGTACCCCGTGAACACCACGCCCTCAAGGTGCCGGGCGCTGCGGAACACCTCGTGCGCCCGCCAGCTTGCAGGCCCCACGATGACCAGGCGCAGCGCCGGGGCCTCCCGGCGCACCTCGGCGAAGGCCTCGAGCACCCGCCACAGGTTCTTCCGGGGGTGGAGCGCTCCCACGTACAGGAAGTACGGGGGCTCGAGGTTCAGTGAGGCTAAGGCTTGCTGGACCTCCTCCGAGCGCATGTGCGGGGGCGGCGTGACCCCAAGCGGGGTCACGCATAACTTGTGGGCGGGGATACCGGCGTAGCGCTCGAGGTCTTGGGCCGAAGCGCAGCTCACGGTGAGCACCAGGTCCGCGGTGTGCCGTGCGAGGGGGATGAGGGTGCGGAAGATCAGACGGGTCGCGAGGGGCTGCACCTGGGGGTTCATCAAGGGGATGGCGTCGTGCACGGTGGTGGCCCGCCGGTACCGCCGGGTGGGGGCTAGGAACGGAGCGATCCCGCAAGGGTCGTGCAGCACGTCGAGGCCCAGCCGGAGCGCCGCGCGGTGCAGCGTCCAGTTCCCCAGGCTGGCGGCCAGCGGCACCCGGCGCAGCTCGGGGACGGGGTAGGTTTCGAACTCCTGGTACCAGCCGAGCTTGGAGTTGGGGTAGGGGTTGAGCAGGATGATCTCGAGGCTCGCGTCGAGCCGTTTAAGGGCTCGGGTCAGTTCGACCGTGTACCGTCCGATCCCGGTGAGGCGGGCCTCCAGCCCGTATGTGAACACACCTACGCGCACTTCGTCTCCTTTCCCCAAAGGGGGGCGTACACGCGCCGTTCGTCCGTTCTCTGCACCCTACCCTTTGGGGCGTGACCGGCTCGTTACGCAGGGAAAGAGTGAGGGGAGGGGCCAGGCCTCATGGACGGCGGGGGTGTAACGGCGCGAAAAGCCCGGGGAACGGGAGGATAACGGCCCGGGTAACACGCGGTTAGCGGGGTGGGGTCGGGGCCGGGGCGGTGTGGGCGATGCAGCGGCCGGTCCCCAAGTAACGAAACCCCGCGGCGGTAAGGCGCGCGGCGTCCAGCACGTTTCTCCCGTCCAGGACGAGAGGGAAACGCATCCTGGGGGCGAGGGTTTCCCAGGGCAGCTCGAGGTACTGGGGCCATTCCGTGACCAACACCACCGCGTCGGCCTCCTCGAAGACCTCGGTTGGGTGTTCCCGGTAGGCCCGCTCGAGCTCGGGGTGCTCGCGCCGCGCGCGCGCGAGGGCGACGGGATCGTGGAGCCGGACGTGCGCGCCGCACTGGATCAGGCGATGCGCGATCGCGAGGGCGGGCGCGTCGCGGAGGTCGTCCGTGTGAGGCTTGAACGCGATGCCAAGCAGGCCGACGGTACGGCCGCGCAGGGTGGTCAACTCCCGAGTGAGTTTTTCGATGATGCGTTCGCGTTGGTGGTGGTTGACCGCGCGGGCCGCTTGGACGATGCGCATCTCGGTTCCATGGGCGCGCCCAAGGGCGAGCAGCGCGGCGGTGTCCTTGTCGAAGCAACTCCCGCCCCAGCCGATGCCAGGCCGGAGGAACTGCGGACCGATCCGGGCATCCAATCCGATACCTCGAGCGACGTGGGTGGCGTCGGCCCCGACCTGTTCGGCGAGCGCCGCGATCTCGTTGATGAAGCTGATCTTGAGCGCGAGGAAGGCGTTCGCCGCGTACTTGATTAACTCCGCGGAGGTCAGGTCTGTGGCGACCAGAGGGACGGCCTCGAGGCCCGAGGGCCGGGGCAGCCCCTTGGGGGGCGGGAAGGATTGTTCCAGAAGGGGGCGGTAGAGCGCCTCTAGCACCGCGACGGCCCGGGGCGTGTCGGCCCCGATGACGATGCGGTTGGGGTAGAAGGTGTCGTGCAGGGCGGAGCCTTGCCGCAAAAACTCGGGGTTCGAGGCCACCTCGTAAGCTTCGGCGCGGATTTCTTGGATCCGGGCGCGCACCCAGCGGCCGGTCCCCATGGGGACGGTGGATTTAATGGCGACCACGGGGTGCGCGCCATCCAGGTGCAGAGCGAGCGCTTCGACCGCCTGGCGCACGTAGCGGAGGTCGGGCGCGCCGTCCGCGCCTGGGGGGGTGCCGACCGCGATCAGGATTACCTCCGCGCCCGGGATCGCGTCGGCGTACGCGGTGGTGAAGTGCAGCCGGGGTTGGACCAGAGGGAGCAGAGCCTCGAGGCCCGGCTCATGGATGGGCGGGTGGCCTCGCGCGAGGTCGCGGATCTTGGTAGCGTCCACGTCCACGCCCCAGACCTCGTGCCCGAGGTAGGCGAGGGCCACGGCGGTCGTGAGGCCTACGTACCCGGTTCCGATGACGGCGACCTTCATGGGCGTCGTTCCTTGTGTGGCGTTGAGATGGGCGGGGGGGTGGTGAGGGCGGTGAGGGTGTGTTGCACGAAGGGCAGGAGCGGTCCTCCGTAGTACAGGGCGGCGTGCACCCCGGCGGCTTGCGCGGCGAGGAGGTCGGTCTCCTGGTCCCCTACGAGGAGGCTATGGGGTACGTCGATCCCCCAGTCCCGGATCGCGCGTTGGATCATGCCCGGCGCGGGCTTGCGGCAGTTGCAGGTCCGCAGGTACGGTCCGTACCCTTCGGTGGGGTGGTGCGGGCAGTAGTACGTGGCGTCGAGGTGCGCGCCGATCTTGTTGAGTTCCTGGTTGATCCAGGCGGTGAAGGCGTGGAAGGCCTCCTCCGTGTAGTACCCGCGCGCGATGCCGGACTGGTTCGTGACCACGATGACCAGGTACCCCTGGTCGTTCAGCCACTTCACCGTTTCGGGCGCGCCGGGCATCCAGGTGAACTCCTCAGGGCGGTGCACGTGCCCGAGGTCCTGGTTCAGCACCCCGTCCCGGTCTAGGAGCACCGCAGGGCGCTGGCGCCAGCGGGGCACCAGGACCTGGGCGGCCTGGAGCGCCTCAGGCACCCCGATGTCAATGAAGAACCCAGCGTACACCCGGCCCACCAGTTTTCCGTGGGCGGCGAGCTTGGGGAAGAGGTCGCGCTCGAGGGAGCTGGGGCCGGGGGGGAGGTGCTCGAGCGCCTTGCGGTGCATCGTGTACACTCCGCCGTTGATCAGGCCGGGGCCTTTCCCGGATTTCTCGTCGAACCCGGTGATGTGAACGCCGTTGAGGCGCACCCGGCCGTACCGGCTCGCGTCGGGGATCTGGCGCAGGGCCAGGCCGGCCAGGGCGCGTTGGGACTGGGTGAGCACGCTGAGGTCCAGGAAGTTGATGTCGAAGAGCGTGTCCCCGTTCACCACGAGAAACCACTCGTCGAGTCGTCCCAGCTGCTGCGCGAGGACCAAGGCGCCTCCGGTGCCCGCCGGGGTTTTCTCGAAGACGTACTCGATCTGGACGCCGAGCCGTCGTCCGTTGCCGAAGTGGGCCATGATCTTCTCGGCCCGGTACCCCACGGAGAAGAGGAAGCGCTCGATCCCGAAGCGCTTCAGGTTCCAGACCACGTGCTCGAGGAAGGGCGCGTCGCCTACGGGCAGGAGGGGCTTGGGGGTGTCCCGGGTGAGGGGACCCAGGCGGGTGCCTAAACCTCCAGCGAGAATGACGGCTTGTTTTAACATACGTGCTCCTCAATCAGCTGGCTAATGATGTGCCCAATCAGTATGTGGACCTCTTGAATCCTTGGGGTGCTGGTGGAGGGAACGCGCAGGCACAGGTCGCACAGTTCGGCCAGGCGTCCTCCGCCCGCGCCGGTGAGACCGATGACCTCGAGGCCTTTGGCCCGGGCGGTCTCGGCAGCGCGCAGTACGTTAGCGCTGTTCCCGCTGGTGGAGATCGCGACCAGTACGTCGCCCGCGTGGCCCATGGCCGCGACCTGGCGGGCGAAGACCTCCGCGAAGCCGTAGTCGTTGCCGATTGCGCTCACGATGGAGGTGTTCGTGTTGAGGGCCAACGCGGGTAGGGCGCGGCGCTCCTTGAGGAAACGCCCCACCAGCTCCGCCGCGATGTGCTGCGCGTCCGCAGCGGAACCTCCGTTGCCGCACAGGAGGACCTTTCCGCCCGCTTCCAGGGACCTGGCGATGCGTTCCGCCGCCCGTTCGACTTCCTGCGCGAGTGAGCGTGCGGCCTGCACCACCTCCAGGTGCTCCTCCATCAGCCGCGATGCCGCCTGGCCGTTCACCCGAGCCGCCACGCCCGTACCCCCTCGTCCACAAAGCTGAAGTGCACCGGTTGGGCCCCCATCCGCCGCAGGGTCTCTTGAACCGCGTAGGCGCGGCGGGGAGCGCAGAGGAAGAACATGAATCCCCCGCCACCCGCTCCGCTGATCTTGCCGCCCAGCGCGCCGGCTTGCCGAGCCTCGTGGTACAGCTCGTCGATGTGGGGGGTGCTGATGCCCTCCGCCATCTTCTTCTTGCTCTCCCAGGCCGCGTCCAACAGCTCGCCGAACTCACCCAGCCGCCCGAGGAGCAAGGCGCGCTTCATCTCGTAGGCCAGCTCACGCAGCCGGTCCATGGACGCCACCGCGTCGGTCTTGCGCTTTTGGTAGTTCGTGACCTGCTTCTCGATGATCTTTCCGGAAAAGTGCTGCCCGCCCACGTACGCGAACACCAGGCTGTACTCGAGCTCATATAAGGTCTCCTGGTTCAGCCGCAAGGGATTCACGATGCTCACGCCTTCCTTGAACTCGATGAAGTTAAACCCCCCGAAGGCCGCGGCGTACTGGTCTTGCTTGCCGCCTTTGATGCCGACATCGACGCGTTCGATCTTGTAGGCCAGCTCGGCGAGCTGGTACGGGTCGAGGGGGGTGTGCAGGTACTCCGCCAGCGCCCGCACCAAGGCCACCGTGATCGCGGAGGAGGACCCCAGACCGGAGCCGGGCGGGGCGTCGTTGTGCAGGGCGATCTCGAGGCCTTGGGTGAACCGCTTGTGCTTGCGGAAATGGTCCAGAACGGCCTTGACGAGGTCCAGCTGCCCGTCGTAGAGGAAGGGGTCGTCCAAGTTGTAGGAGATGCTTGCGTCGTAATCCAGGCTGCGCACCTCGAGGCGTCCGCCACCGGGGACGAGGGTGGCGTAGGCGTAACGGTTGATGGTCGCGCTTAGTACGGCACCGCCGCGTTCATCGCAGTAGGGGGGGACGTCGGTACCGCCGCCGCCGAAGCTCACGCGCAGTGGAGCTCGTGCACGCACTATCATGACGGGTTCCTCCCAATGGGCCTTACGCAGGTTCACGTGTTTCCTTAGGCGTGGGCGTTCGTATTCCTAGGCTAGGGAACGCGGCGTAACCTGCCCGTTATGCGAGGAGAGGAGGACGCGTACACCCTATCGTCCGGGTAGGAGGGGGTGTGTCACGCCAGGGGCTGGGGGGGAAACGCGGGGATAACGCGCTGGGTAACAGGGCGGTGTATAACCGAGGGTTTCGGTGAAGGGTATGCTATGGTGAACTTCAGGAGGGCCGAGCGCAAAGGGTGCGGTTGAGTTGAAATGGTGGTAGGGGTTCGCCCCCTCGTATTCACCCCCCTCATTTGGGGGTAGCTTCCCGCAGATCATAGGCGTAGACTGATAAACTAAAGTTACCGGCCTTCCGTAATGTTAGGCTAGGCTTGAGCGTAGCCAATTGTTGGGTATTGGTTTGTATCTGGAGGTTTCCGTGAGCACATCCAGAGGAAGCGCGCCATTAAAACTCCCCTTCTGGGGGCAGGCGAGGCTCGAGTACCGCGGCAAGCCGGTGAAGCTGCGCCGCAAGGGGTTAGCGCTTTTGTATTACCTCGCCCTCGAGGGGCCCACGCGCCGCGAGGTGCTCGCGGACCTCTTGTGGGGGCACAACGCGGCCTCGCAGAACCTTAGGGTGGAGCTGCACCGGCTGCGCCAGGCCCTGATGCCCCTGGGGTTCAACCTGTTCGCCTCGGGGGAGGACCCCCTGCGGTTGCCGGACTACATCGAGATCGACCGCACGCCCTCGGAAGGCCTGCCCTTGGAGGGGCTGGATGACCTCTCCCCTGAGTTCCAGCAGTGGCTCGAGGTCCGGCGAGAGATCATCGCTTCCGTGAGCACGGAGTTCGCGACGCGGCAAGACCTGGTGCGTGAACTAGCGGCCCAGGTGCGCCCGCCGTACCTAATCATCCTCGAGGGCGGGCCGGGGGCTGAGCACCAGGCGTTTGCTCAGGCGCTCGCGCGCGAGCTGGGCCTGCCGTACCGGGAGGGGGATTCGGGGCAGGGCAAGGTCCTGCATTACCTTCGCCCACCGTACCCGAGCACCTTGCCGGCCCATGCGTTGAGCGACCGGGAGGGCGTGTGGGTGGTGGAGCGCTCCAGTTACGGGGAGGATCCTCGGGTGGTGCTTCAGCTTCGGGAAACCTGGCCGCCCGACCGGGTGCGGTACGTGGTACTGCCGCCCCTGACCTGGAACGAGGCGTTCGGTAGTTTGTTGCGGGGGCTGCCGTTTAGCGAAGCGGCGCGGCTGTACCTCGCGACTGCGGGCAACCCCGGATACCTGCGGGAGTTATTGTCGCTCAGGCCGAGCGAAGGCTTCGGGCCGGAGCTCCCGGTGCCGCAGCGGGTACGCGCGGCCTTCCAGCTCGAGACGCGTTACCTCAGCCTGGAGGCGCGGCTGGCCTTGGAGCGATTGAGCGTGCACCCCGGCGCCCTGGATGACGGGCTTTTGGAAGCGTTCGGGGCCCGCGCGCACCTGGAGGAGCTCGAGCGGCGCGGGTGGTTGGTCTTCGACCGGCAATGGCGTTTCGCCGATGAGACGGCACGCCGGGTGATCTACGCCTCCCTGCAGCAGGGACGCCACCAGCGGTATCACCGTACGGCAGCGGAGTACTTCGCGATGAAAGGGCACCGCCTGGCGGAGGCGTACCACCTCCTGCGCGCAGGCGAGCCGGTGGACTGGGAGGCGCTGCTTCCTGGGCTACCGGAGTGGGCGCAGGTGACCCTCGAGGCCTGGCTGGGGTTCGAGCCGGAGGGGGAGCCCCTCGCGCGCGCGGCCTTCCGGGTGGGGCAGGAGCTCGCCTTGCTGGAGGCCAGCCGCTTTGGGGAGGGGTTTGAGCTTCAGGGAGCACACTGCACGTGGGTGCGGGTGCCGGGAAAGGAGGCGCCGAGCGGTGCGGAATGGCAACTCCCGGAGGAGCCGTGCCTGCTCCGTATACGCGGCCGGGGGTACCAGGAGAACGCCTTGGGGGTGGGGCTTTCCGGGGAGGCGGCACCCCTTGAGGTTCGGGTGACGGGCGAACGTCCCGCGCGCGTGGTCTTTGCGGGGGTACGGACGCCGCGTTGGCTTGGGGACGGCACGCTCTTGCTTCCGGTGCGCGAGGACATGGATTACTGGCTCTACCTCCCACAAAGCCGCAGCCTGCGCGTGCAGAGCCTGAGCGAGGCCGGATTGTTCGAGTTAGAACTCTCCGTCCACCGCGCGAAGGCGTTCAGCCCAGGGCGAGCCGCCGACGTGGTGGAGGCGTACGATCTCCGCGACCAGCCGGTCCTGGATTCGTGACGCGGCGTACTCGGCGTGGTAACGGCGTACCTGAAACGCGCCCATCAGCCCCCGGCGCAGGGGATGAGGCGGCACGGGCAACGCAACCAGGCCGGTGAGGATGCGCTCGAGCGGCCGGTAGGGCCTGAGGGCCTTGCCCGCGTCGTGGAGAAGCGCGGCGCGCACCGCGTAGTCTGGGGCTTGAGGGTAGCGCTCCAGGAGGCGGCGCGCGACCTGCACGGCGTGCTCGCGGTCCCGCACGTCCATGGCCAGGTACAGGCCCCGCTCGTCCTCTTTAAGCCACCCCAGCGCCCACGCGTCGTCTGGGCGGGCCAGGTGGGGGAAGAAGGCCTTCAAGAGCCGCTCGATCCGCTTACGCATCGGCCCTTAAGATACACGCTCCCCGGGGGGATGCGTTAGGATGCATTCCCGGGAGGTGTGTGATGCGGGCATATATGGCGGAGTTTATAGGGACGTTTGCCCTGGTATTCGCTGGCGTGGGCGCGATCGCCGCGAACTACGCGACCGACGGGGCGGTGGGCCTCGTGGGCATCGCCTTCGCCCACGGTCTGGCGATCGCGTTGATGATCGCGGCGTTAGGCGCGGTCTCCGGGGCGCACTTCAACCCCGCCGTGACCTTCGGGCTTTGGAGCATCGGGAAGATCGAGCTGGGCACGGCCGTGGGGTACTGGATCGCGCAGTTGCTGGGCGGTCTGGTGGCGGCGGGTCTGCTCGGCGTGCTGTACGGTGCAGACCTCTTGGAGGCCGTGGCGTACGGCACCCCCGTCCTCGGGGAGGGCGTCGGCCTCGGGGCGGGGATCGCGATCGAAGCGGTGCTGACCTTCTTCCTGGTCTTCGTGATCGCCACGGTCGCGGTGTACCAGAAAAGCGCCCTCGCCCCCTTCGCGATCGGCCTCGCCATCGTGATGGACATCTTCGCGGGCGGGCCCCTGACGGGCGCGGCCATGAACCCCGCGCGGGCCTTCGGACCGGCGGTGCTCTCCGGGGTTTGGGCAGGGCACCTCGCCTACTGGGTGGGGCCCCTCGTGGGGGGCGCGCTCGCGGCCCTCGCGGCCCGCTGGTTCTACGAGAAGTAACCCCAATAACGCAGCACCGGGGCGGGCTAAAGCCCGCCCCGGTGCTATTCCAGCCCCGCAAGGCGTTTCGCGCGCGCCAGGACGCGGTCGAACATCTCCACGGTGAGCCGCCCGGTGTTCGTGTTCTGCCGCGAGACGTGGTAGCTGTCCAACAGCACCCACCCGTTCGGCAACCGGTGCTCCGTGCCGTGCGCGAAGGGATGGGCGCGCTTCTTGAGGCCAAAGTGCGCCAGCATCGCGTCGTGCGCGATCCGTCCCAGCGCCACCACCACCCGCACTTTGGGGAGCAGCTCGAGCTCCCGCCGGGTCCAGTCCGCGCACGCCCGGAGCTCGGCCTGGGTAGGCCGGTTCTGCGGGGGCACGCACCGCACGGCGGCGGTGACGTACACCCCATAAAGCTCGAGCCCGTCCCCCCGGTGGGTGGCCCGGGGCTGGTTCGCGAGGCCCGCGCGCCACAAGGCCGGGTACAGGAACGCTCCCGAGGCGTCCCCGGTGAAGGGCCGGCCCGTGCGGTTCGAGCCGTGCGCGCCGGGGGCCAGGCCGAAGATCAGGATGCGGGCGTTGGGGTCCCCGAACCCCGGGACCGGCCGCGCCCAGTAGGTCCAGTCCCGGAAGGCTCGGCGCTTCGCGCGGCCTACTGCTTCCCGCCACGCCACGAGCCGTGGGCAGCGCGCGCAGCGCTCCAGCTCCGCGTGTAGGACTTCGCGCGTCTTCACTCCTCCAGCGTCCACGCGACGACCTCGAGGTCCGTCTCGAGCTCCGCCACGCGCTCCACCCGTGCAACGGGCTTTAAGGGCGGCAGGTGCTCGAGCAATGGCCCCAGCGGCACGCTGGGGGCGGCGAGTTTTTCCCGGATCTCCTCCTCCGTAAGGGCTTCGCCCTCGAGAACCAGCTTGAACGCGGTGAGAACGGCCGTGTTGATCCGAGGGGCGAGCTCGGCGAGGTAGGGGTGCGCCTGGCCCACGGCGGGGTGGGGGAGGTCGAACCGACCCTCTAGGGCGCAGCGCGCGCGCCAGGCGTAGTCTAGAGCGGCGTGGTCCTGGTTCTGGCCGAGGGCGTGCACGGCGTGGGCCCAGGCGACGAGCAGCGCGAAGTGGCGTTGGGGCTCGGGGTAGGCCGCGAGGCAGGTGCGGATGCGGTCCAGGTGGCCCTCGGGGTCGTGGAGGGGGGTGGTGGCCAGGAAGCGGCGCACCTCGACCTCCCAGTCCTCGAAGAAGTGGAAGCAAAGCCGCTCCATCCAGGACTGCCCCCGCAGCTCGAGGCGCACGCGTGCTTTGCCCAGGCGCACCAGGGGGAGGGTGCGTTCCTCGAGGTCGGGCCGGTAGATGAGGAGGTGCTCCTCCCCGCGGGCGAGCGCGAAGCCCTGGGCCTTGAGGTGGGCGATGAAGGCGTTCATGGGGTTAGAGGGGGATGTTCCCGTGCTTTTTCCACGGCCGTTCTTCCTGCTTGTCCCAGAGCATCCGCAGGTGCCGGATCAGGTAGAGCCGCGTGAGCTCGGGGTTGATCACGTCGTCCACGTACCCGCGCGCGGCGGCGACGTAGGGGTTGTCGAAGGCGCGCTTGTACTCCTCGATCTTGCGGCGCAGGGCCTCCTCGGGGTTGGGGGCGTTTTGGATCTCCTTGCGGTAGATGATGTTCGCCGCGCCTTCCGCGCCCATGACCGCCACGGCCGCGGTGGGCCAGGCGAGCACCACGTCCGCCCCCATGTCCTTGGAGTTCATCGCGAGGTACGCCCCGCCGTAGGCTTTGCGGGTGATGAGGGTGATCTTGGGCACCGTAGCTTCCGCGTAGGCGTACAGCATCTTCGCGCCGTGCCGGATGATGCCTTGGTGCTCCTGGAGCACGCCGGGCAGGAACCCCGTCACGTCCACCAGGGTCAGGAGGGGGACGTTGAAGGCGTCGCAGGTGCGGATGAACCGCGCGGCCTTGTCCGCGGCGTTGATGTCCAGTGCGCCTGCCATGAAGCGCGGGTTGTTCGCTACGATCCCGACCGGCATCCCTCCAAGCCGGGCGAACCCGATGATGATGTTGCGCGCCCAGCCCGGCTGGATCTCGAGGAACCGGCCGTCGTCCACCAGCGTGCGGATGACCTGGTGCATGTTGTACGGCCGGCGCGGGTCCGGGTGCACAAGATCCACGAGCTCCGGGGTGGTGCGGTCCGCGGGGTCCTGGGTTTCCAGGACCGGTGGTTTTTCCCGGTTGTTCTGCGGTAGGTACGAGAGCAGCTCGCGGATGAGCTCGAGCACCGCCTCGTCCCCGTCCGCCTCGAGGTGGGCCACCCCGGATTTTTGGGCGTGTACGTCCGCCCCGCCCAACTCCTCGAAGGTGACTTCTTCGCGCGTGACGGACTTGATCACCTCGGGGCCGGTGATGAACATGTAGCTCGTGCCGCGGCTCATCAGGATGAAGTCGGTCATCGCGGGGCTGTACACCGCGCCGCCCGCGCACGGGCCGAGGATCGCGCTGATCTGGGGGATGACCCCGGAGTAGATCGCGTTGCGGTAGAAGACCTCCCCGTACCCTGAGAGGCTGTCCACCCCTTCCTGGATGCGCGCGCCGGCGGAGTCGTTCAGCCCGATGACCGGCGCGCCGACCTTGGCGGCCAGGTCCATGAGCTGCGCGATCTTCCGGCCGTGCATCTTCCCGAGGCTGCCGCCCAGCACGGTGAAGTCCTGGCTGAAGACGAAGACCTTGCGGCCGTTGATCGTGCCGTACCCGGTCACGACGCCTTCCCCCGGCGCTTCGATCCCCTCCATCAGACCGGTCTCGAGGTGTTCGACGAACGGTCCGATCTCCACAAAGCTGTCCGGGTCTAGGAGCTTCTGGATGCGTTCGCGCGCGGTGAGCTTGCCCGCCGCGTGCTGCTTCTCGATGCGTTTGGGGCCGCCGCCTTGCTCGATCTTTTTGCGGCGTTCCTCCATTTCCGCGATGAGCTCGTCCATCCAGGCATGGGTGTTGTCCGCCATAGCAGGACCATCATACCTAGGGAAAAAGAAGAGGCGGAGGGGTGGCCCCTCCGCCCTTTGGGAGCCGACAGGCTAGGCTTTGCGTTTGCGCACCGCCTCGATCAGGGCGGGCAGCACCTGGTTCACGTCCCCCACGATCCCGTAGTCGGTGATCTTAAAGATCGGGGCTTCCGCGTCCTTGTTCACCGCGACGATGTACTTGGACTTGTTCATGCCCGCCTGGTGCTGCACCGCGCCGGAGATGCCCAGGGCGATGTACAGGTTGGGCTGGACGGTCTTCCCGGTCTGGCCGACCTGCTCGGCGTACGGGCGCCAGCCCGCGTCCACCACTGCGCGCGTCGCGCCCACCGCGCCGCCCAGGAGGTCCGCGAGCTCCTCAACCTGCTTGAAGGCCTCGGGGCTCCCCAGGCCGCGGCCTCCGGAGACCACCACGTCCGCCTCGGTGAGCGAGACGCGTTTGGCCTCCTCCTTGACGACCTCGAGCACCTCCACCCGCGCTTCCAGGTCACCGAGCTCGACCGAGAGGGGCTGGAGGCTGCCCTCCCCGGCGGGTTCCGCGAGCGGGGTGGTGTTGGGCTTGACCGAGAGCACCACGGGCAGCGCCGCAGCCTGCGTTTCCGTCACGCGGTTGAGGAAGCTGTACCGCTTGGCGAGGATCTTGCCCTCCTCGGCCCAGGATTCGAGGGTGTCCTCGAGGAGCGCGGCGTTGAGCCGGGCCGCGAGCCGCGCGGTCCAGGTGCGGCCGGTGCGCGAAGCGCTGGCCACCACGACCCGCGCGTCGCTGGCCTGCACCGCGGCCGCCGCCGCGGCGGTCCATTTCTCGGCGTTGTACTGCGCGAAGGCCGCGTCGTCCGCGACGTAGAGTCGGTCCACGAACTTCTTGGCCTCCGCGGCTACGGCGTCCAGGCCGTGGCCGATAACCAGACCGATGACCTCGCCGCCCAGGGCTTCCTTGAGCTGACGGGCGCGGGTCACGGCCTCGAGGGCGCCTTTTTTGAGGGTGTTGCCGTCGTGTTCGAGTACAGCGAGGATCATGGCCACCTCCGTTAGATAACCTTGGCTTCCTCCGTCAGGAGCTTGACGAGCTCCTCCGCCGCCTGGGCGGGGTCCTTGGTGCCGTCGAGGATCTTACCGAGGCGCTGGCGCTCCTGGATGCTCTGCTCGAGGACCTCCACCTTGCTGCCCGTGACGCCGAGGTCCGCGGCGCTGAGCTTCTTGATCTCCTTCCGCTTGGCCTTCATGATGCCGGGCAGGGTGGGGTAGCGCGGTTCGTTCAGGCCCTGCTGTGTGGTGAAGACCGCGGGGAGCTGCACCTTGACCACCGCGGCGCCCTCGTCCAGGTCGTGGCGGGCCTTGGCGGTGGTCTCGCCCTCGAGCTCGAAGGCGGTCGTCCAGCTGAGGACCGGCCAGCCGAGGGCTTCGGCGACGGCGCTGCCGAGCGCCTGGGAGTCCCAGTCGGCCTGCTGCCCGCCGGTGAAGACCACGGTGGGCTTCTCCTCGGCGAGGACCTTGGCGAGGGCCTGGGCCTGCGTGACGGGGTCCACGTACCCCTCGTGCACGATGAGCACGCCGCGGTCCGCGCCCATGGCGAGCGCGGTGCGCACGGCTTCCTCGGTGCGCTCGGGGCCGAAGGCCACCACGACCGCTTCGCCGCCGTGCTGCTCCTTGAGTCGGATGATCTCCTCGACCGCGTACTCGTCCATCTGGTCGAGGATCATCGTCGCGGTGGAGAGGTCCACGCGGCCGCTTTCGATCTTGAGTTTGGACTCGCCGTCGGGAACCTGTCGGATGATCGCTACGAACTTCATCGCTCCTCCTTTACTCCCTTTACTCCTTGAGGAGATTCCGCGCGATGATCACGCGCTGAATCTCGTTGGTGCCCTCGTAGATCTGGTTGAGCTTCACGTCGCGCAGGAGTTTTTCCACGGGGTACTCGTGCATGTACCCGTACCCCCCGTGGATCTGGATGGCCTCGTTCGCGGCCTTGAAGGCGATCTCCGAAGCGTAGGCCTTCGCGACCGCGGAGGCTTGGGCGTGCGGCAGGCCTTGGTCGCACAGCCAGGCCGCGTAGTAGGTGTACATGCGGGCGGTCTCGAGGCCGATGTACATGTCGGCCAGCTTGAACTGGATGGCCTGGAAGTCGGCGATGGGCCGGCCGAACGCCTCGCGCTCCTTAGCGTACTTGGTGGCCTCTTCTAGGGCGCGGCGGGCCACGCCCACGCTGCCGGCGGCGACGGGGATGCGGGTTTTGTTGAGGGTGTTCATGGCGATCTTGAACCCCTCGCCCTCCTCGCCCAACCGGTTCGCCACGGGGACGCGCACGTTCTCGAAGACGAGCTCGTACGTGCCGGAGGCGCGCTGGCCCATCTTGCCGTGGAGCTTGTGCGCGCTGAGGCCGGGCGTGCCCTTCTCCACCACGAGGGCCACCACGCCCTTGTGGCGCTTGGCGGGGTCCACGGTGGCGAAGACCACGATGACGTCGGCCTCGCCGCCGTTGGAGATCCACATCTTGGTGCCGTTGAGGATGTAGTAGTCCCCGTCGCGTTCCGCGCGGGTGCGGAGGGCCGCGGCGTCCGAGCCGTTCCCGGGCTCGGAGAGGGCGAACGCAGCGAGGGCGGGTTTCTCGGTGAGGGGGCGGAGGAAGCGCTCCTTTTGCTCGTGCGTGCCGGCGAGCAGGATCGGGGTGATCCCGAGGTCGCTGGCCATGGGGATGGTGTAGATCCCCATGCAGCCCCAGGCGAGCTCCTCGCCGATGATGACCTCCTCGAGCATGCCGATCCCGAGGCCGCCGTACTCCTCGGGGATGATCGCGTTGAGGAGGCCGACCTCGTGGAGCTTCTCCACGATCTGCCAGGGAACCTCCTCCTTCTGGTCGTACTCGGCGGCGATGGGGGCGATCTGCTCGCGGGCGAACCGCCGCGCGAGGGCTTGGAGCTGCTTTTGTTCCTCGGTCAAGCTGAAGTCTATCGGCATCTCGAACCTCCTTTATTCCCTCGAGGCGAAGAGGCTGGGGAGGGGGTGGGGACTCCACTCGGCGCGGAAGGTGGGGAGGGGCGGGAGGGGTCCCTCGAGGGCGAGGCCGGGGGCGGGACGGGGTTTGAGGGGGGTGCGGAGGGGTTGGGCACGGGGCAGCTCGAGGGGAGCCTGCGCGCCTTTGGTGAAGGCGAGGAGGCGGCCCTCGAGGTCGTAGAGGAGGCCGTCCTTGTACCAGCCTTTGGGGCGGCTTTGGAAGTCCAAGGCGGCGCGCCAGCCGCCCGCGCTGGGGGTGGTGAGCATCCCTAGGGGGTCGTTGGTGAGGGCGTAGAGGACGCCGCTGCCGGTCAGGTAGAGGACCGGTTCGCCGTGTTTATCCCATAGCACCGTGCGCAACGCTACCTCCTTTGACTAAGTCTAAATATCTTCCTCCGGCCTACGCAAGCCACCCAAAGCATATCGTATCACGCCTTCGGTGACGAGAAAGCGTTAGAAACGTTCGGGAATGCCGCGCGCGCACACGCTATAGTGGGGACGACATACAACACGCGAAAAGGAGGCAGCGGTGAACACCATTATCGAACCCTTCAAGATCAAGATGGTCGAACCGATCAAGCTCACGACCCGCGCCGAGCGCGAACGCTACATCCAAGAGGCCGGGTACAACCTCTTCCTGCTCCGGGCCGAGGACGTGATCATCGACCTCCTCACCGACTCCGGAACGAGCGCCATGTCCGCCGCCCAGTGGAGCGCCTTGATGCGAGGGGACGAGTCCTACGCCGGAGCCCGCAGCTGGTACCGCTTCGAGGCGACCGTGCGGGAGATCTTCGGCTTCGAGCACGTGATCCCCACCCACCAGGGCCGCGCGGCGGAACGCATCCTCTTCAGCGTCATGGTCAAGCCCGGTATGGTCGTGCCGAACAACACGCACTTCGACACCACCCGCGCCAACATCGAGTACCTGGGCGGCCGGGCCGTGGACCTCCCCTGCCCCGAAGCCAAGGACCCCGCCCTCGAGGCCCCCTTCAAGGGCAACATGGACACCCAGGCCCTCGAGGCCCTCATCGAGGAGGTAGGGCCGGAACGCATCCCCCTCATCATGATCACCGTGACCAACAACTCCGGCGGGGGGCAGCCCGTCTCCATGGCGAACATCCGCGAGGTCTCCCGGATCGCGCGCAAACACGGGATCCCCTTCTACATCGACGCCTGCCGCTTCGCGGAGAACGCTTACTTCATCAAGCTGCGCGAGGAAGGCTACCAAAACAAAAGCGTGCGTGAGATCGTCGCGGAGATGTTCAGCTACGCGGACGGGTGCACCATGTCCGCTAAAAAGGACGCCTTCGCCAACATCGGTGGCTTCCTCTGCACCAACGACGCCAGCCTCGCCCAGCAGGAGCGGGACCTCCTCATCCTCACCGAAGGCTTCCCCACCTACGGGGGGCTCGCGGGCCGGGACCTGGAGGCGATCGCGGTGGGGCTACGCGAGGTCCTCGAGGAGGACTACCTCCGCTACCGCCTGGTCTCCACCCGGTACGTGGCGGACCACCTCACCGAGCGCGGCATCCCCGTGGTGCGCCCCGCGGGGGGGCACGCGGTCTACCTGGACGCCCGGCGTTTCCTGCCGCACCTCGACCCCCTCGAGTACCCCGGCCAGGCGCTCGCGGTCGAGCTGTACCTCGAGGCCGGCATCCGTGGGGTGGAGATCGGCACCGTGATGTTCGGCAAGGACCCGCACACTGGAGAGGAACGCCCCGCGCAGTGGGACCTGGTGCGCCTCGCGATCCCGCGGCGGGCCTACACCCAAAGCCACATGGACTACGTGGTGGAGGCTGTCGAGCGCGTCTGGGCGCGCCGGGAGGAGATTCGCGGCTACCGCATCGTGGAGGAACCGCCCTTCCTCCGGCACTTCACCGCGCGGTTCGAGCCGCTCTAGCCGGGAAACCGGGCCACACGGCCCGGTTTCCCGTTCACGCTACAATCCGGCGCGGACCTTGTGCTATTTTGGACATAGGCGCGGTACGCGCCCACAACACAGCTCCTTCGGGGCAGGGTGGAATTCCCGACCGGCGGTGACAGCCCGCGAAGCCTTAGGCCCGGCCTAAGGCCCGACCCGGTGGAACTCCGGGGCCGACGGTGACAGTCCGGATGGGAGAAGGAGGTGAAGCCTTTGGGGCCCAAGCCCCTAGGCGAAGCTGTGACGTACACACACACACCATCCCCACGCAAAAGGAGGCCAGCTTGAGCCACCTGGACGAGCGCTACATGCGCCGGGCGCTCCAGCTGGCCGAACGCGCTCGAGGGCACACCCACCCCAACCCCCTGGTGGGTGCGGTCGTGGTCAAGGACGGCCGCATCGTGGGGGAAGGGTACCACCCAAGAGCCGGCCTGCCGCACGCCGAGGTCTTCGCGCTACGCCAGGCCGGGGAGGCCGCCCGCGGCGCCACGGTCTACGTCACCCTCGAGCCCTGCAACCACCACGGCCGCACCCCCCCCTGCACCACCGCGCTGCTCGAGGCGGGCGTGGCGCGGGTGGTGGTCGCGGCGCGCGACCCGAACCCCAAGGCCCAGGGCGGCCTCGAGCGGCTCGCGCAGGCGGGCGTCGCGGTCCAGTGGGGGGTGCTCGAGGCCGAGGCCCGCGCGCAGAACGAGGTCTTCTTCCACGGCCTCGAGCAGAACCGGCCGTTCGTCTTGTGGAAGGCCGCAACGACCCTCGACGGGCGGGTCGCGACCCGCACGGGGCACGCCCAGTGGGTCACCGGCCCCCAGAGCCGCCGCATCGCGCACGCCTACCGCCAAAGCCTCGCGGCCATCGCGGTGGGGGTGGGCACCGTACTCGCCGACGATCCCGCCCTCACGGTGCGCGACCCGGAGTTCCGGCCTTACCCCTGGATGCTCGAGCCGCCCCCCTTGCGCGACCCCTTGAAGGTCGTCTTCGACACCCAGGCCCGCACCCCGCCGCAGGCCCGCCTCTTCGCGCCGGGCCCCCGCGGCGAGCCGGCCCGCGTGGTGGTCTTCGTGGGAGCGGCCGCGCCCCTCGAGCGCACGCGGGCCTTGGAGGCCGCCGGGGCGCGCGTGGTGCCCCTCCCGGACGAGGAAGGGCGCCCGAGCCTCCGGGCGGCCCTCGAGTGGCTCTGGAACGAAGGGATCGACGGCCTGCTCCTCGAGGGCGGCCCCACCCTCGCGGGCGCGTTCGTGCGGGCGGGCCTCGTGGACAAGCTCGCCCTCTTCCTCGCCCCCAAGCTCGTGGGGGAGGGCCGGCCCCTGCTCGCGGGCCTTGGCGCGGCGCGCATGGACGAGGCGCTCGGCGTGACCCTCACCCGGCGCGAGTGGGTGGGGGAGGAGTTGTGGCTGGAAGGACGCATCGCGGGCCAGGCTCCGCGTAGGAGGACGTATGTTCACGGGAATCGTTGAGGAAGTCGGCACGATCCGCGAGGCCACCCCCTCCAACGGGAACCTCCGCCTTTGGATCGAGGCCCACACCGTCACCCAGGACGCACGGATCGGGGACTCCATCGCCGTAAACGGCGTCTGCCTCACCGTCGTCGCGCGCGAGCCCCACGGGTTCGCCGTCGAACTCGCCCGGGAGACCCTCGAGCGCACCGCCCCCCGCTGGGCGGCGGGGCGGCGCGTGAACCTCGAGCGGGCCCTCGCCCTCGGGGACCGGCTCGGCGGCCACTTCGTCACGGGGCACGTGGACGGTGTGGGCCGCGTCCAGGCCAGGCGTAACGTGCCCGGCGCGTACGACCTGGTGATCCAGGCCCCCCCCGAACTCGCTCGGTACATCGCCCGCAAAGGCTCGATCGCCATAGACGGCGTCTCCCTCACCGTGGTGCAGGTGGAGGGCGCGACCTTCTCCGTCACCCTGATTCCCCACACCCTCAAGGCCACCACCCTCGGGGAGCTCCAGGAAGGCGACGCGGTCAACCTCGAGGTGGACCTCATCGCCCGGTACTTGGAGCGCCTCCTTCAGCCCACCCCACCCGCGGAGGCTCAACCATGATCCACACGATCCCGGAGATTCTCGAAGAGCTCAAGGCCGGCCGCCCGGTCATCATGGTAGACGACGAGGACCGCGAGAACGAAGGGGACCTGATCCTTCCCGCCCAGCACGCGACCCCCGAGTGGGTGAACTTCATGATCCGGGAGGGCCGGGGCCTCCTCTGCGTGGCCCTCACCCCCGAGCGCGCCGAGGCCCTCGAGCTCGGCCCCATGGTGGCGAAGAATGAGGACCCGCACGGCACGGCCTTCACCGTGAGCGTGGACGCCGCCCGTGGCGGCACCGGCATCTCCGCGCACGACCGTGCCCTAACGATCCGGCTTCTCGTGGACCCCCAGACCCGGCCCCAGGACCTGCGCCGGCCCGGACACGTCTTCCCCCTCGTGGCGCGGCCCGGGGGGGTGCTGCGTCGCGCGGGGCACACCGAGGCCACGGTGGACCTCATGCGCCTCGCGGGCCTCGAGCCGGTCGGGGCGCTCATCGAGATCCTGCGGGACGACGGGGAGATGGCGCGCCTCCCGGACCTCGAGGCCTTCGCCGAACGGCACGGCCTCAAGATCGGCACGATCGCGGACCTAATCCGCTACCGGCTCGAGCACGGGGACGGGTTCGTCACGCGCGAGGCGGAGGCCACCCTCCCCACCGAGCACGGGGTCTTCCGCATCGTGGCGTACCGGGACCGGCTCACCGGCCAGGAGCACGCCGCCCTCGTGATGGGGGAGGTGGCGGGGGACGCGCCGGTCCTGGTGCGCATGCACTCCGAGTGCCTCACCGGGGACGCGCTGCACTCCCTGAGGTGCGACTGCGGCTTCCAGCGCGACCTGGCCCTCCAGAAGATCGCGGAGGAAGGCCGAGGGGTCCTCGTGTACCTGCGCAACCAGGAGGGGCGCGGGATCGGGCTCGTGAACAAGATCCGGGCGTACGCCCTGCAGGACGAGGGGCTCGACACGGTCCAGGCCAACCTCGCCCTGGGCTTCCCCCCGGACCTCAGGGAGTACGGCGTGGGCGCGCAAATCCTGCACGACCTCGGGGTGCGCAAGCTGCGCCTCCTCACCAACAACCCCCGCAAGATCCGGGCCCTTTCCGGGTTCGGCCTCGAGGTCGTGGAGCGCGTGCCTTTGCGCGTGGAGGAGAACGGGTACAACGAACGCTACCTGAAGGCGAAGAAGGAGAAGCTCGGGCACTGGATGGACTGAGAAGGAGCGAGTATGCGTGAGATCACCGGAACCCTTTCCGCTGACGGCGTGCGGCTCGGGATCGTCGTCGCGCGTTTTAACGAACTCGTCACGAAGAACCTCCTCGCCGGCGCGCTCGAGATGTACCAGCGCCTGGGAGGGAGCTCGGACGACGTGACGGTCGTCTGGGTGCCCGGGAGCTACGAGATCCCCCTCGCGGCCAAGGCCCTCGCCCGCCGGGAGGATATCGACGCGGTCGTGGCCCTCGGGGCCGTGATCCGCGGAGCGACCGCGCACTTTGACTTCGTGGCTGGCCAGGCCGCGAGCGGCGTGATGCACGCGATGCTCGAGACCGAAAAACCCGTGATCTTCGGGATCCTCACCCCGGACACGATCGAGCAGGCCCTCGAGCGCGCCGGCACCAAGGCCGGGAATAAAGGGGCCGAGGCCGTAATGGGTGCGGTGGAGATGGTGCGGGTGCTGGAGGCCCTGCGCTAGGGGTAGGAGAGGAGGTCCTCATCCCGCGGCGATCGGTCCGGATTCCACCAGGGGAACCGCTCCCGCGCCGTCTGGATCGCTTCCTCCGCCTCCAGCGCCCGCCCCGCGGCCCGCGCTGCGTTCGCCCACGCGAGGTAGTAACTGACGTTGGCCCCCGGGAACTCCCGCACCAGCGTACGGGCGAGCTGCAGCCGCTCCTCCGGGGTGCGGGCGCGCTCGAGCATGCTGCGCACCACCCACGCGTCCTTGGGGTACAGCCTGCGGGCTTCTTCGAGGAGCTGCCGTTGCGCCTCGGCGGGAAGGGATTCGAGGGCTGCGGCGAGCTTGGGCTGGAAGGCCCGGTAGCGCGTGATCGCGCAGTCCGGCGCGCTGCAGGGCACATACCACCAAAGCGCGAGGGCCGCGAGGGCCATAAGGCCGCCGGCTCGAGCCCAGCGCGGCGCAGGGGCGGGGGTGGGGGAGAGCCGCCCGATCAACAGGAAGGCCAGCATCATGAAGCTCGGGTAGTACCCGGTCACGTCGAAGGCCGTGCTGAGCCAAAGCCCTGCCGCGCCCACGGCCCAGGGCCAGTCCGGGCCCCGCCAGCCGCGCCACAGGGCGGGGAGGAGCAGGGCCAGGAGAAGCACAAGACGGAGCGCCCCGCCGGTGGCGAGGGTCTCGATGAAGTAGTTGTGCGCGCTGCGCGAGAACGCCCGGGGGTCCTCCTGGTACGCCTCGAAAACGAACGGGTAACTTCCGTTCCCGCTCCCTAGGGGGTAGTCCCGAAGGATCCGGAGGCTTTGCGCCCACATCTTAAGCCGCGCGTCGAAACTCCCCCCGTCCGTGACCGCGCTGGCCTGGGCCTCGAGGGAGGCCTTGCGGGAGAGGGCGCTCCAGGCTGGGTGCGTGGGGTTCGCAACGTCCAGCACCACCAGCATTGCCGCGACGGTCGCCCCGCCGAGCGCGAGCTGCGCGGGGCGCACACCTTTGCGCAGGAGCCGCCACGCCATGAGGGGCAGCATGAGCAACAGCGGCAGGTACACCGCGCGCGCTCCGGAGATCAGGGCCGCGTACAAGGCCAACACGAGCAGCACCCCGGCGGGGAGCGCCCAGCGCGAGGGACGGTAGAACGCCGCGGCGAGCGGCGGGATGAGGACGAGGGCCTGGGCTCCGGCCACGTAGTGGTGGGAGCCGGAGAAGTACTGGGTGAGGCCGTACCACTGAAGGGCGAGGCTGGTGTAGAGGTTGTCCAGGAGCAGGACGAGGTTCAACCCCCACACCCCCAGGGCCCACTGGCCCGCGCCGAGGGCCGCGAGGTACAGGGCCTCCCAGAGGCTTGCGGCGAGGGTGTTGCCCGGCGCGAGGCTCCAGAGAAGGGTGAGCGCTCCAGCCCCCCACCAGGCCCACCCCCAGACCGGGATGCGGGCGGCGAGGAAGACCAGGCTGAGCCCGCCCAGCGCGAGGGGCCATAGGGGCGGGTCGCTATAGAGGAAGTAGGGGCGTTGCCAGAGGGTGTAGAGGAGAAGGAGTATCGCTAGGCTAGGGATCCGTTGCGTCACGGGGCCTCCTTTGCGGCGATCGGGTGTACGCGGCAGGGCTTGATCTGGGGAATCGGAGGTAGCGAGGAGCTCCGGATGAGCGCAGGCGTAAAGAACCCAAACACCCCCTCCTTTCGGGACAGGAACCGGGACTTCGGAGCGCGAGGTGAGATTTTCGGAGCGCGAAGGACTTGCACCTGCACGACCTCGGTACCTTCAGCTCAATTATATTCTGGGCGCTGCGCCGCATCGGGAGCCTCCGAAACGTTTAAGGGGGGAGCTGAATCCCTGGATCGCTCCCCCCAGTTCAGCGCTCGGGCGCTTTTTACGGGAAGGTGTAGGTGGTGTTGAACTTGCTCGTTACCTCAACCTCGGGGACGTTGTCCGAATTGCTGTCAGCCACCGTGCAGCCCGTCACCACGCCCTGCCCAGGCGCGGGCACGGAGTACGAGCCGGCCGTGTAGCCATCCGTGCAGTCGTTGTCTTGGACCACAACGTTGTTCGGGTTGTCGGCAACGTAGGCGAAGGCTGCCTTGTATACGTTTTGGGCGTAGGATTGGGCCGCCCGTTCCGTGGCGGTGCGGCGCGCCCCCAGCAGGTTGGGCACCAGCACCGCAGCCAAGATGCCGATGATCGCGATCACGATCAGGAGCTCGATCAGGGTGAAACCGCCGGTCTTCCGCATACGCTTCCTCCTCAACTTTGGCCGCACCGATGATGAAAAGGTATGATACGGTGCGGTTCTTGGTATGAGTGCAGGTAAAACCTAGGGCCTAAGGGATCCGCCAGCTTATGAAAGCCTACCGTTACGGACTTTCTCGCTTTCACCTCCTCTCTACGCTAGGCACAGTCTAACGACTCCCCTCCTTTTAGGCAATACCCCAAAACGGGGGTACCCCCGCGAGGAGCGGAAGACGACGCGGGCAGGGGAGTGTTTCCAAGGGGCCTCGAGCAGCAGGCCGGTAGAATGACCCCTATGGGGTACGTCCTGATCCTGCTCGCCGCGGTGTGCTGGGGGTTGATCGGGCCGGTGGCGAAGCTCGCGTTCCGGGAGGGGATGGAACCCCTCGAGGTCGCTTTCTGGCGCGCGGCGCTGGGCGGGGTCTTGTTCGGGGCGCACGCGGCTTGGCGGCGCTCGGGGCGCGTGGCGCGCGAGCACCTGGGGGTGCTCGTGGCGTTTGGGCTCGTGGGGGTGACGTTGTTTTACGGCGCGTACCAGCTCGCGGTGGAGCAGGGCGGGGCGGCCTTGGCCTCGGTCCTACTGTACACGGCCCCGGCCTGGGTGGCGGGGATGGGCGTGCTGTGGCTGGGGGAGCGGTTGACCCCCGCGAAGCTTGTGGCTTTGGGGATGACGGTTTTGGGGGTGGTGGGCGTGGCGCTTGGGGGGTCGGCGGAGGTCCGCCCCTCGGTGAGCGCGGTGGGGTGGGGGCTCGTGTCGGGGCTGGCGTACGCCCTGTACTACCTCTTTGGGAAGCGTTACTTCGAGCGGTACGATCCCGCGCTGCTCTACGCGTACGCGCTGCCGGTGGGCGCGGTGGGGCTGTTGCCGTGGGTGAGTTTTAGCGCGAAAACGCCGGTAGCATGGGGGGCGTTGTTGGGCCTCGTGGGGGTCTCCACCTACCTCGCGTACCTGCTGTACGCCGAGGGGTTGAAGCGGGTGGAGGCCACGCGGGCCAGCATCGTGGCGACCCTGGAGCCCGTGGTGGCCGCGGTTTTGGCTTACGTGTGGTGGGGCGAGCGGTTTGGGCCGTTGCAGTACGTGGGAGCGGGGTTGATTCTTGCGGCGGTCGTGGTGGCGGTGCAGGGGGGGCGCGTGAGTCCCCGGACGGAGCGAGGGGCGCGCTAGCGGGCGTAGGACAGGAAGACCCTCCAGGACTCGGGTACCTCGGGCAGGTGGAACACGAGGAACTCCGCGAAGTGCGGGGCCCGGGGCCGGGAGAGCAGGCGCATGCCGGCCTCCTCGGGGGTGCGGTTGCGTTTTTTGGTGTTGCAGCTGCGACAGGCGGTGACGAGGTTGTCCCAGCTGGTGCGGCCCCCACGGCTTTTGGGGATCACGTGATCCACGGTGAGCTCCCCACCGGTGCGGCCGCAGTACTGGCAGGTGTGCCGGTCCCGGCGGAAGATGTTGCGTCGGGACAAGGTGAGCCGCCCCGGAGGGCGGCGAACCATGCGCTTGAGGCGGATCACGCTGGGAACGGGGTAGGGTCTAGAGGGCGTGCGCAGGAAGGCTCCCGAGTCCTCCACGACCTCCGCGGTGCCGTTCATGACGAGGATGACCCCGCGTTTGATCGAGGTCAGTCCGAGCGGTTCATACCCCGCGTTCAGAACCAAGATTCTGGGCGCGTCAAGGTTCACTGTACCACTTAGGATACCGCATCTCGTTTGCGGTGTGGGTGAGGTTACCGACGTCCAAAGCGCAGGAGCAACCACCCGGCCGCAAGCCCCAGTAGGTACGCCCACCCGAACCGCTCCCCGCCCGGCACGAGGTAGAGCCCCGGAAGCACAAGGAAAACCACGGCCCACCGCCTTCCCTCGAGCCAGCCCCTGAGGGCGATGAGAAAGGAGAGCAGCATCAAGAGTATGAGGAACACGGGGTCCACGCGCCCCAGTATACGCGTTAGGCGGGCGCGTACCGGATCGTGCGCCCCTCGAGCCGCGCTGCCAGGCCCACAGCGACCAGGTACTCCAGGTGCGCGAGCGTCTCCGCCCAGGCGAAGCGCCGCTGGGCGAGGGTGAGTTCTCCGGGGAAGAGGGCCAGGGAGAGGTCCCACGCGGTCTGTGGGCCTCGGGCCAGGAGGGTCTTGAGGTGCTCGAGGCGCGCCTGGTGGTGGGCTTGGATCTCGGCGATGCGGCGGGGAACGTCGGGGATGACGGGGCCGTAATGCCCGACGAGGGCGCGTTCGGGCGCCAGAGCGCGCACGCGCTCGAGGGCCTCGAGGTAGTCCTTGAGGGGGTTGGGGCGGCTGTGGGGCCAGAGGCTGATGTTGGGGGTGATGCGCTCCAGGATGTGGTCGCCGGCGAGGAGCGTGCCGTCTGCGGGGCGGAGGAAGACCGCGTGCCCGTCGGCGTGCCCGGGGGTCCAGAAGGCCTGGAGGGTCATGCCGGCGACCTCGAGGACCGCGCCGTCCGGGAAGGTTTCGGGGTGTTGGGGCGGGTGGAGACGGCGGCGCGTGGCGCGCATGGTTTCCAGGATGCCGGCGCGGACCGGTTCGGGCATGCCGTGTTGGGCGAAGGCCTGGAGGGTTTGGGGCAGGTGCGCCTCGAAGCGCGTCCACTGGGCGTGGCCGCGCTGGTACTCCACGTCGAGCATGCGCACGCGCGCGCCGGCGGCCTCGAGGAGGCCGGCGAGGCCGTAGTGGTCGGGGTGGTGGTGGGTGAGGAGGACCTCGTCGAGGTCGGCGAGGTCGAGCCCGAAGTGCGCGAGGGCTTCGGTGAGGGCGCGGCGGGCCTCGGGGGTGTCGAGGCCGGTGTCGATGAGGGCGTGCCCGTCGCCCTTGAGGAGGTAACAGTTCACGTACTTCATGGGGTAGGGGATGGGGATGGGGATATGGTGGATGCCAGGGGCGACCTCGCGCATGGTTTCAGCATACCGTTTGGATGGAGGTGTGCTAAAATAGAAGTGGCCTCGTGGGGGCGATCCTGGGTTCGACGGGGGTCGCTGACGGTGAGGCTGCGAGCCGAGGTGCCGGAGGCCTCGTAAAACACCGGCAACGCCATAACTGGCAACAACCGTTACGCTTTGGCGGCTTAATCCCGCCACGTCCCCGCTAAGCCCCGCCGGTGGCTCGAGCGGCGGACGACACAAAACCGGCTAGCCGGGGGCAAGGCCCCGTAGCCGCCCGGCGAACCGCTTCCGGGGCTTGGCCTAAGCCCCCTGTCCGTGGGGTAAGCTTAGGCGACACTTGAAACACGGACTACGCTCGTAGACGCCCACCCGATGGGCTCTCGGACGCGGGTTCGAGTCCCGCCGCCTCCACCAAAAGAGCCGGGCAAAGCCCGGCTCCGCGCCTTTTTAGAGCGCCGCGAGCGCCGTTTGCGCTTCGGTCGTGACCACCGGCCCGTCCTCCCGCAGAAAAACGTTGATCTCGCTGCGCACCCCAAACGGCCCCGGGTACACGCCGGGCTCCACCGTGAAGGCCAGCCCCGGAATCAAGGGGCGCGTGTCGTGCGTCTCGAGGTCGTCCAGGTGCGTGCCGTTCCCGTGCGGCGCGTCCGCGCCCAGGTGGTGCCCCGTGCGGTGCAGCACGAACGCCCCGTACCCCGCGGTCTCGAGCACCGCCCGCGCGGCGCGGTCCACCTCGAACCCCGCGGGGTGCCGGCCCGCCCGGTACGCCTCGCGCACGAACGCGACCGCGCGGTCCCGCGCCGCCCGCACCGCCTCAAAAGCCCGGTGCACCGCCTCCGCGGCTTGCCACCCGGCCATCCAGGTGATGTCCGCGTACACCCCGTCCGGTTCCTTGGCCCACACGTCGAGCAAGACCACGTCCCCCGGCTCGAGCTGCCGCGTCCTCTCCGTGCTCGGCGCGTAGTGCGGCAGGGCCGCGTTCAGGCCGAAGGCTACGATCGGCGGATGGTCCGTGACGAGCCCCCGGTCCTGGAGGGCCTGCATCATCACGGCCTGCACCTCGAGCTCGGTCGGAGGGGCTTCCGGAAGGCGGGCACGGATGAACTCGAGCGCCGCGTCCCGCGCGGCCTCAACGCCGGCTACGGCGCGGCGGTGGCGCTCGAGCTCGGCTACGCCCCAGGTTTGGAAGTGCAATAGAAGCTCGGCGGCGCTCACGACCTCGACCCCCAGGCCGCGGATGAGCTCGATCGTGCCCGCGTCCACGCGGGAGAGGTAGGGGATCTGCCCGCCGGGCACGTAGTCCATCGCGACTCGCCGGTAGGGGATGAGCATCTCCCTAAGCGCTTCCACGAAGCTATCCCAGCTGTGGTACGTGCGCTGCTCACCGGGGAGGTGCGCGAACGGCGCGGTTTCGATGCGGTGCACGAGGCGGATGGGGGTTCCGGAGGCTGGGATGAGGTAAGCAAACCGCCGCGTGAGGTGCTGGCCCCGGAGCCCCAGCGCCTCGAGGGCCAGGGGGTTGTGCGTCCCGAAGCTGTAGAGGAGCCAGGCGGGTAGCGCATGCTCCTTTAGGATGCGTTGCACGCGAGGAAGATCCATGCTTTTACGCTAGCACGGGCGCGTGGATCGGCTTACGTTCTCTCCCCCTTGGTGTGTTAGATTCGAGGATAGGAGGGCGTCTCATGGTTGAGGAGCAGACCGTGATCAGCATCACCGAGACCGCGGCCGCCCGGGCCCGCGAGATCCTCGAGCGGCACAACAAGCCGAACGCCGCGATCCGCGTCTTCATCAAGTCCGGGGGGTGCAGCGGGTACCAGTACGGCATGGCGATCGACGAGCGCGAGCTTGAGGGCGATACCTTCGTGGAGATGCACGGGGTGAAGCTGGTCGTGGACCGGATGTCCTTGCCCCTTTTGGTGGGCTCGACGATCGACTGGGTGGAGAGCATGATGGGCGGCGGGTTTACCGTGCACAACCCGAACGCGACCTCCACCTGTGGGTGCGGGCACTCCTTCCGCACGGACGGGGCGAAGGCCCCGGACGGGCCAGCGGGCTGCGGTTGCTGTTAACGCTCCAGATGCACATTGCGCGCCGGGGTTTCCCGGCGTTTTTTTATGCCCGTCCGCCTTTCTGCCGAGGGGGGCGGCGAAGAATATCCGCGCGGGAGTGCAGGATTATGTGTTGACACCCGTTTTGCTCTGGCTATAATGATAGCGGCAGCGAAAATGCCGTCGTGCTAGGGCCACGTGCTGGCCTTGGAAGGGAGGATCTATGAAGCGACTGGGTAAAGTGTTAGCGGCAAGCCTTGCACTGAGTGCCGGGCTGGCCCTCGCTGGCCCCCGGGACAACAGCTTGGTGGTGGGCGCTTCCCAGGAGCCCCGCGTGCTCGGGGACTTCTGGGCCTTCGTCACCAGCCAGGCGATCGCCAGCGAGATCGAGAACTACCTCTGGGCTGGCCTCGAGTTCATTGACCAGGACGGCAACGACCAGCCCTACCTGGTCACCGAGGTCCCGACGGTCGAGAACGGCCGCGTGATCGTCACGGACATCGGGGACGGCAAGAAGCGCATCGACATCAAGTACACGCTGCGCGACGACATCTTCTGGTCCGACGGCACGCCGATCACCTCCGACGACGTGGCCTTCTACTTCGAGGTGGGCAAGTACCCCGGCGCGCCCGTGCAGGACCCCTCGTACTGGCAGCGCGTGAACCTCACGGTTCAGGACGAGAAGAACTTCACGGTCACCTTTGAGCCGGCCTTCTTCTACGACCTGGTGGGTTCGGCGATCGGGATCGCGCCCGCGCACGTGATGCGCCCCGAGTGGGAAAAGACCAAGGCCGAGATCGCCAAGCTCGACCCCGAGAAGGACGCGGCGAAGATCACCGAGCTCTTCCAGGGCTTCGTCTCCAAGTTCGCCACCCCCAAGGCGCTCAACAACGGGGCGCTGGTCTTCTCCGGGCCCTTCAAGCTCGTGAAGTGGGTGCCGGGCAGCACCATCGAGATGGTGCGGAACGACAAGTTCCACATCACCCCGCCCGGCGGCGCGGACAAGTACGTCCAGAAGGTCGTCTACCGCTTCATCCAGGACACGAACGCCCTCCTCGTCGCGATCCTCGGCGGAAGCATCGACGCCACCTCCAGCGTCGCGCTGACCTTTGACCAGGCCCGCGCGCCCCAGCTCGTGCGTCGCGCGCCCGGCCGGTTCGACATCTGGATGGTGCCCGGCGTGATCTGGGAGCACCTCGAGGTCAACAAGTTCACCGAGGTGCAGGAGGTGCGCGACCTGATGCTGGATGACCCGCGCACCCGCCAGGCCCTCCTCTACGCGATGAACCGCGAGGGGCTGGTGCAGGCCTTCTTCGACGGGCTCCAGCCGGTCGCGAACACCTGGGTGCACCCGCAGAACCCCCTCAACAACGACGAGGGTGTGGCCAAGTACCCCTACGACCCCGAGAAGGCCAAGCAGATCCTCGCCGAGCTCGGCTGGAGCGACCTGGACGGGGACGGGATCCTCGAGCGCAAGACCGAGGACGGCCGCATCGTCGAGTTTGAGCTCGAGTACGTGACCACCGCGGGTAACCGCATCCGCGAGCGCACGCAGGTCTTCTTCCAGGAGAACCTCAAGCAGGTGGGCATCAAGGTCAAGATCAACAACGCGCCGAGCGCCGTGGTGTTCTCGAACGACTTCTTCTCCAAGCCCATCGAGGGAAGCTGGAAGGGCCTCTTCGAGTTCGCCTGGCTCTTCGGCATCGTGGAGGACGCCTCGACCTTCACCTGCAATGACCTGATTACCGGCGAGTCCTTCGTGCCGCGGCCGGAGAACAACTTCTCGGGCGTGAACTTCAACTGGTGCAACGAGGAGTTCGACCGGCTCCGGGCGGAGGCGATGGTGACCTTTGACGAGGCCAAGCGCCAGCAGCTCTTCGCCCGCATGCAGGAGATCTGGGCGGAGGAGCTGCCCGCGCTGCCCCTGTACTGGCGCTCCACCCCGATGGTGGTGCGTAAGGGCCTGGTGAACTACCTGGCCTCCACCTTCCACGGCAGCTTCGGCTACCCCTCCACCCAGGCGTGGTTGATCGGTTGGGAGTCGAACGGCGCGGAGAAGGTGTACGACCAGGCGAAGTACGCCTCCTCGGTGCTCGAGTAACCGAATCGCGTCCAAACCGTGGCCGCGGGTAACCGCGGCCACGGATTCTAAAGGTAAAACACGGACGGAGGAACACCAGAGCAATGTTTGCGTACACGGTTCGTCGTCTGTTGCAGATGATCCCCTTGCTCTTTTTTGTTTCCCTGGTGGCCTTCGCGCTCGTGGCGCTGCAGCCGGGGGATCCGCTCGAGGGGCTCATCTTCCAGAACCCGAAGCTCACTCAGGAGGACATCGCCGCGCTGAAGGCGGCCTACGGCCTGGATCAACCCATTCATATCCGGTACTTCAAGTGGTTGGGGCGCGCCTTGCAGGGGGATATGGGCTTCTCCCGCACCTACGCGATTCCGGCCACGGAGTACATCTTCGTGCAGCGCATGCCCATGACCCTCTTGCTCTCCGGAACAGCCTTTGTGCTGGCGTTGGTCGTCGCGATTCCCGTGGGGATCTTCTCTGCGGTGCGCCAGTACTCCATGGCGGATTACGTGATCACCTTTTTGGCTTTTCTGGGCTTTTCCACGCCCGTGTTCTGGTTGGGGATCATGCTCCTCCTCGTCTTCGCGGTGTGGCTGCCGGAGCTCTTGGGGCGGCCGTTCAGTCCGATCTTCCCGCCGGGCGGGTTCGTGAGTCCGGGGGTTTCGCCGGAGACGGTGGGCTGGTGGGCGTACCTGAAGGACCGGGCGTGGTACCTGGTCTTGCCTGCCTTCACGCTCTCCGCGATCAGCATGGCGGCCTGGACGCGCTTCATGCGCGCCGCGATGCTCGAGGTTTTGGGGCAGGATTACGTGCGCACGGCGCGGGCCAAAGGCCTTTCGGAACGGGTGGTGATCTACAAGCACGCGCTCCGGAATGCCTTGATCCCCATTGTGACGCTCGTGGGCCTCGCGGTTCCGGGGTTGTTTAGCGGCGCGGTGATCACGGAGACGATCTTCTCCTGGCCGGGGATGGGGCGCGCGTTGTTCGACGCCCTGGTGGAGAAGGACTACAACGTGGCCATGGCGGCGATCGTGTTTTTGGCCTTTTTGACGGCGCTGTTTAACCTGATCGCGGACCTGATGTACGCGGTGGTGGATCCGCGCATCCGGTACAGCTAGGGGGTAGGGCATGGCGAGTGCAGCAAACGCAAAGCCCGTGCGCGGCGAATCCACTTGGGCCTTGGCCTGGCGGCGGTTCCGCAAGCACCGCATGGCCATGTTCTCGCTCGGCGTGATCTTCCTCCTCGTGCTCTCGGCGGTGTTCGCCCCGCAGATCGCGCCTTACGACCCGAACGCCCAACCCACAGGGCCGGATCTGGCCTCGAAGTACTTCCTTCCCCCCTTGAGCGAAGGGCACCTCCTCGGAACGGACGAGCTCGGTCGGGACGTGCTTTCGCGCATCCTCTACGGGGGGCGGATCTCCCTCCTCGTAGGGTTTTCCGTTGCGATCTCCAGCGTGTTCATCGGTACGCTGATCGGTGCGCTGGCCGGGTATTTTTCCGGACGCCCCTTCCAGTTCTACACGGGGCCCTTCTCGGACCGTTTTCAGGCCGCCTGGCGCGCGGCGGCTCCCGGGGTGCGTGCTGCTGGGGTGGGCGCGTTCCTCGTGGCGGGCCTCCTGGGGGCGTGGATCTACGCTGGAGGCGGCGCGGGGGGGTTCGCCCTGTACGCCCTGGCCTTTTTCGCGGGGTTGTTGATCCTTCAAGCCCTGGGCGGTATGGCGGCGCAACTGGCCCGGATCGCCTGGGCTTTCGTCAGCTGGGGGTTGCTGCTCGCCGTGGTGTGGGGCGTGTGGGACCTCGCGTACACCCTCGCCGCGCCGGCCCTGAAGGAAGGGGGTCTGAACGGCACGCTCTCCGCCGTCGGCCTCGGCCTTACGGGGTTGGTGGGGCTAGGGATCGCGGTCTGGGGGGTGCGGGGGGTGCTGTACCTGGACCTGGACACGATCATCAGCCGGATCATCGACTTCATGCTCTCCATTCCCAGCTTCCCGATCCTCCTGGTCCTTTCGGCTTTCATGCGGAACCCGGACTCGCCCCTGGGGGCCTTCGCCCAGAACACCTTTGGTGAATCGGCCTCGGTCTTCATCATCATCTTCATCCTGGTGATCTTCGGTTGGATCACCACCGCCCGCCTCGTGCGCGGCCAGATCCTCTCGATTCGCGAACAGGAGTACGCCCTCGCGGCGACGGCGCTTGGGGCCTCGGAGGGCCGGATCTTGTTCCGGCACCTGGTGCCGAACACCCTCGCGCCCATCATCGTGGAGGCCACCCTGCAGGTGGGCACCGCGATCCTGGTGGAGGCCGCGCTGTCCTTCCTCGGCTTTGGGATCCAACCGCCCGTGGCCACCTGGGGGAACATGCTGACCGGGGCGCAGGACTTCATCTTCTTCGCCCCGACCCTGGCGATCTTCCCGGGCGTGATGATCGTGCTTACGGTGCTGGCCTTTAACTACGTGGGGGACGGGCTCAGGGACGCGCTCGACCCGCGCAGCCGCCTGTAACTCCTGTTCCGTCTCGACCGCGCGCCCGGAAGCCGCTGGGCGCGCGGTTTAAGGTTGACCCCCAAGCAAAAACCTCCAGCGACTACTAAGCCGCTGGAGGGATACGGGCTGTGGGTGGCGGGCCGTGAAGGACTCGAACCTCCAACCCCCGGTTTTGGAGACCGGTGCTCTACCAATTGAGCTAACGGCCCCTACGCCTCGGAGATTCTAGCAAAAAAGGCCCTTTCGGGCAAGCCCCGCTAGCCTCCGAGCTTCCGCGCCACCAGCGCCTGCACGACCCGGGGGTTCGCGCGCCCCTCGGTCGCCCGCATCACCTGCCCCACGAAAAACCCCATCAAGCCCGTCTTCCCCTTCCGGAAGGCCTCGACCTTGTCCGGGTACGCTGCGAGCACCCGGTCCACGACCGGCTCGAGCGCCGCCTCGTCCGCGAGCTGGCGGAGGCCTTTCTTCTCCACGATCGCGGCCGGGGCCTCGCCGCTCGCCTGCGCCTCGGCCAGGACGCTCTTGGCGATGCGGGTGTGGATCGTGCCTTCTTCGAGGAGGCGCACTAGTTCGGCGAGCTGCTCGGGCGTGACCCGCACCGCGTCCGCACGGATCGCTGGCCCCAGCTCGTGCACCACCCAGCTCGCCAGAGCCGCGGGGGAGGCGTGGCGGCCGGCCGCCTCGAGGTACGCGGCGAGCTTCGGCTCCCGCGCGAGCACGAGGGCCTCGGCCTTCCCGATCCCTTGGCGCTTGAAGCGCTCGAGCGCCGCTTGCTGCTCGGGGGTCAGGGCAGGTTGCTCCTTGGGAGGGGCGGGGGCGGGCTTGGGCTGAGGTTTGGCGGGGCGCGGCGTGGGTTTGGTGCGCGCGTCCCGCAGCGTCACGATGCGGTTAAAGACCAGGCGTTCGGGGCTCGAGTCCGCCGGGTCCTGCCAGAAGTACCCGAGCCGCTCGAACTGGTAGCGCGTGTCCGGGGGGTCGTGCCGGACGCTGGGCTCCACGTACCCTTCCACCACGACGAGGGAGTCGGGGTTGATGTGGCGCGTGAAGTCCTCCCCGCCCTCCTCGGGGTTGGGCACGGTGAAGAGCCGGTCGTACAGGCGCATCTCGGCTCGGATGGCGTGGCGCGCGGAGACCCAGTGAATCGTCCCTTTGACCGGGCCGTCCGCGGGGTTTTTGCCCAGGGTGTCCGGGTCGTAGGTGCAGCGCAGCTCCACCACCTCCCCGCGTGCGTTCTTCACGACCTCGTCGCAGCGGATCACGTACGCGTGCCGTAGGCGCACCCTTCCGCCCGGCGTGAGGCGGCGGAAGCCCTTGGGCGGGTCCTCCATGAAGTCGTCCCGCTCAATGAACAGCTCGCGCGAGAACGGGAGTTTTCGCGTGCCTTCCTTCGGCACGTCGTGCGGCCAGTAGGGGGCCTCGAGCCACTCCTCCTGGTCTTCGGGGTAGTTCGTGATCACGACCTTGAGGGGGCGGAGCACCGCGAGCACGCGGGGCGCGCGGTGGTTGAGGTCGTCGCGGATCGCGGCTTCGAAGATGCGGATGTCCACGCGGCTGTTGGCTTTGGCGACCCCGATGCGGTTCGCGAAGTCCCGGATCGCTTCGGGGGTGACGCCGCGCCGCCGCAGCCCGGAGATCGTGGGCATGCGGGGGTCGTCCCAGCCCTGGACGTACCCGCCCTCCACCAGCCGGATGAGCTTGCGCTTGGAGAGGACGGTGTAGTCCATGTTGAGCCGCGCGAACTCGTACTGGTGCGGGCGCGGGCTTTGGGGCAGGCCGCACTTGCCCTTGAGGTTCTCCACGAGCCAGTCGTAGATCGCGCGGTTGTTCTCGAACTCGAGAGTGCACAGGCTGTGCGTGACGCCCTCGATGAAGTCGGAGAGGGGATGCGCGAAGTCGTACATGGGGTAGATGCACCACCGGTCCCCGGTGCGGTAGTGGGGGGCGTGCACGATGCGGTAGAGGACCGGGTCGCGGAGCTTCATGTTGGGGCTCGCGAGGTCGATCTTGGCGCGGAGCACGTGCGCCCCGTTCGGGAACTCCCCCCGGCGCATCCGTTCGAAGAGCTCGAGGTTCTCCTCGACGCTGCGGTCGCGGTAGGGGCTGGGGCGGCCCGGGGTGTCCACGGTGCCGCGGTAGGCGCGCATCTCCTCCTCGGAGAGGGAGTCCACGTAGGCCTTGCCGGCCTTGATGAGCTCCACCGCGCACTCGTAGAGCTTCTCGAAGTAATCGGAGGCGTAGCACTCCTTGGCCCACTTGAACCCGAGCCACTCCACGTCGCGCTTGATGGCCTCGACGTACTCCTCGTTCTCGGTCTCGGGGTTGGTGTCGTCGAAGCGCAGGTTGCACTCCCCGCCGTAGTCCAGAGCGATGCCGAAGTTCAGGCAGATGCTCTTAGCGTGCCCGATGTGCAGGTACCCGTTGGGCTCGGGCGGGAAGCGCGTCACGATCTTTTTGTACCGCCCTTGCCGCAGGTCCTCGTCGATGATCTCGGTGATGAAGTTGGGACTGACGTGGCGGTGCTCGTCCTTCTTGGGTGTGGTGTGCTCTTTCTCCGCGCTCATGCCTCTATCGCGCCTCAGGATACACCCTGGGGAGGTGCGCGGAAAGGCCCCCCGAGCCGGGGGGCCTTTGCGAAGAGGGGAGGCGTTACCCGCACTTACTGTACCCGCACGCTGGGCACTTCACGCACCCTTCCTCCCGCACGAGGCTCTCGCTGCCGCACTCCGGGCACGCGCTGGACTTGCCCGTTGCGGGCACCGGGACGGGCTGCGCCTTGGGGGTCTGGGGTTGCGGTTGCAGCTCGAGGGACACGCCGGAGGCGGTCTCGAGGGCGACCGCGATCAGGTCGGCCTTGGAGGCCACGAGCCGCCCCTGGTAGCTGCCGTACAGGCCGCCGTTGATGCCGCGCAGGGTTTTGATGATCGCTTCGGGCGGCACGCCGTACTGGAGGGCGATGGAGACCACGCGCCCGAGGGCTTCCGAGTCCGCGTTGGCTTCGTCCCCGGCCTTGCCGGAGGTCACGATGACCTCGATGGGGTGCTCGCCCTGCATGTTGATCGTGACGAGGAAGCTGCGGCGCGTGCCGTCCGCGGCGGTGAGCTTGACCATGTCCGTGAAGCCCACCAGCCGCCCGGTGCGCTCGTAGAGGGGTTTTCCAGGGCGGGACGTGGGCGCGGCGGGTTCGGAGGATGCCGATGCGGGCTGGGGCGTTTTTGCTTCCTTCTCTTCTTTCTTCACGCTGAGCACCTGGAACTCGCGGCTTCCGTCGCGGTACACGGTGATGCCCTTGCAGCCGGTGCGGTAGGCCTCGGTGTAGGCGGCCTCCACGTCGGCGACGCTCGCCTCGTTCGGAAGGTTGATTGTCTTGGAGAGCGAGTTCCCCGCGTACCCTTCGGCGTCAAAGGCGCGTTGCACCACGCCCTGCATCCGCACGTGGTCCAGGGGAGCGACGTCGTGCGCGCAGCGGAAGACCCGGCGGATCGCTTCGGGGATCATCTCCAGCCCCTCCACGGAGCCGTGGTTCTCCTGGATGGCCTCGATGAGCTTGTCCCAGTCCCACCCGCCGTCCTTGGCGTACTCGGGGTGCGGGGGGAACTGCGCCATCAGCTCCTGGAACAGGGGGTGGAGGAGGGGCTTGTACTCCGAGCCGATGCGCCGCCAGACGAAGGGGCTGTAGACCGGCTCGATCCCCGAGGAGACCCCCATGAGCATGCTGGTCGTGCCGGTGGGGGCCACGGTGAGCAGCGCGACGTTCCGGCGGGGGCGAATGCCGAGCTTCTCAAAGTAGGCCTGCTCCTCAGCGTAGAGGGGGAAGACGCCGCGCTCCTCGGCGAGCGCCTCCGAGGCCCGGATCGCTTCCTCCCGCAGGACGCTCATGATCTCGTAGACCTGCTCGCGCGCGGCCTCGGAGTCGTAGGGCAGGCCCATCTTGATGAGGGCATCGGCGAGACCCATCACGCCCAGGCCCAAGCGGCGCAGCTTTTGGCTTGCCGCGCGGTTGTCCTCGAGGGCGAACTTGTTCACGTCGAGGACGTTGTCCAAGAACCGCACCGCGATCCGCACGTCCCGGCGGAAGGCTTCGAAATCGAACGCGCCTTCCCGTACGTACGCCGCGAGGTTCATCGCGCCGAGGTCGCAGGGCTCCCCGACGGTTAGCGGGATTTCACCGCACGGGTTGGTCGAGCGGATCCGGTAGCGTTCCCCGAGGCCTTTTAGGGCGGAGAGGTCGTTCACCCGGTCGATGAAGATCAGCCCGGGTTCGCCCGTAGCCCAGGCGTGCCAGGCGATCTCGTGCCACAACCACTTGGCGGGCACCTTGCCGTCATAGAGCGGGATGGCGCGCGCGCCGTCCGCCTCGCGGTCGGGCAACTCGGGGAGGGTGCCGGTGTAGGGCTCCTCGAGGGGGTACGGGTAGTACTTGCCGGGCACCTCCACGGGGGTGACGGGCCAGAGGGCGTCCGCCTCGAGGGCCTTCCAGAACGTGTCCGTGACGAGGATGCTGATGTTGAAGGTGCTGATATCCCCCTCGGCGGCTTCCCGGTCGAGGTCCTTGGCGGTGAGGAAGTCTAGGAGGTCGGGGTGGTCGATGGACAGGGTCGCCATGCCCGCGCCGCGGCGGGTGCCGCCTTGGCGCACCACGCGCAGGACGGGGGCGTACACGTAGCGCAGCGTGGCGACGGGCCCCGCGGCTTCCGCGCCGAGGTTGGCCCACTCGAGGAAGTTGTCGAAGATCTCGAGGAGGAAGCTGACGGGGCCGCTCGAGGTACCGCCTGAGCCTTTGATAGGGGCGCCTTCGGGGCGGAGCTGGGAGAAGTCCACGTGAGGCTCGTAGCCTTCCTTGGCCTGGGCGACGGCTTGCGCGGCGGATCGGATGATGCCCCCCATATCGTCGGGTACCTCGAGGGCGTCCGCGGGGCGTTCGCGGACGGTGAGGACACCGTGGCGGCGGGCGAGGGCGGCGTGCTCGGGGGGAAGGAGGCCGTAGACCACGCGGGTCCAGTTACGGACGGTGATCTGTTCCTTGTCTCCGTCGGGGTTGGTGGGGGGGCGCATGAGGCCCTTGATGAAATCCTCTACGTCGGGGTGGTCGGCCCGGAGGTACGCCCAGCCGCGGACGGTTCCGGTGCGTTTGGTGGCGCCGCGGGAGACGTAGGGGTCTAGGTTCACGCCGTTGCCGCCCCCAACTTTGGTGACTAGGGCGAGTTTTTCGGCCACCTCCATGATGCCTTCGAAGGAGGCCGGGGGGTGTTGGGTGGCGCCCTGCACGAAGCAGTTGAGCACGTTGCCGTGGGCGGTGCCGGCACCGGCGAGGACGCGGCCGCCGGGGCAGAAGCGCTTCGTGGCCATCAGCTCGTAGAAGCGCTGGGCCCAACGCTCGCGCTCCGCTTCCTTCTCGGGAAGCGCGACCCAGTTCGCCACGCGGCGGAACATGCCGAATACATCCCCGTCGCCTTCCTGCATGTACTGCCTTCGGGCGATGGCTTGGGCGTGCTCGTCAAACGGAACCATCTTCATACAGCGAACGACCTCCCTCCACACCAGGCCCCAGCCGCTCCATAGCGGCCCTTGCACAATATATTGGGCCTCTGACGCGAGGATGATACTACAGGTTGTGCCTCGAGGGCAAGGGGGGCGCCTTAATGTTACGCCGCTTCACCTAGACTATACCCAACCCCCAGGGCCTGCGGGAGGCTGCTTGTCCCGCGTAGAATGCTCTTGATAGGATGCGTACGCCTCGCGGAGCGGGGTATGCTCGTATGGCTATGGCGAGAGGCAACCTGTTCGTGATGACCGGAGCTTCAGGGGTGGGCAAAGGCACCATCCGCGCCCGCCTCATGGAGCGCGTCGCCTTCCACTACTCGATCTCCATGACGACCCGCCCGCCCCGCGAAGGAGAGCGGCACGGGGTGGACTACTGGTTCGTCACCCCCGAGGAGTTCGAGGCCGAGATCGAGCGCGGCGGCCTGCTCGAGTGGTGCCGGTACGTGGACCACTACTACGGCACCCCCCGCGAACCCGTGGAGCGGGCCTTGGCGCGCGGGGAGGACGTCCTCCTGGAGATCGAGGTGCAGGGGGCGTTGCAGGTGGCCCAGCAGGTGCCGGAAGCGGTCCTGATCTTCGTGGTGCCGCCCTCCCTCAGCGAGCTGCGCAGCCGCCTCCTCCGGCGCGGCAAGGACTCCCTAGAAAAGATCGAGAAACGCCTCAAACGCGCAGAAGAGGAGCTCGAGCAGGCCGAGGCCTTCCACTATGTGGTGGTGAACGACCTGCTCGAACAGGCCGTAACGGCCATCGAGCATATCGTGTGGGCCGAGCGGAGCAAGAGCGCGCGCATGCGGCACGCCATCGAGCGCGCCAAGGCCCGCGACCCGCTGTTGGAAGCCGAACTGGATCGAATCACCCGCAAGCTCAAGGAGGATTGACCATGGCGGAACCCGGCATTGACCAACTGCTCACCCTAACGGACTCCAAGTATCGCCTCACGGTGGTCGTGGCGCGGCGGGCGCAACAGTTGCTGCGATACAACTTCTCCAACACGGTGCTCGAGCCGCGCGAGCGCCCCAAGATGCGGACCATTGATGGGGAGTACCCGGACCCGAACCCGGTCACCTGGGCGATGCGCGAGCTGCGCACGGGACGCCTCCGCATCGGGGAGGATCTCGTGCCCGAGGACCGGCTGGCGCGGGTGATGGACCAGCTGTACCCCCAAGAGCCCGTGGAGGAGTAGCTTGGCCCGCGTTTTGGTCGCTGCCGGCGGCGGTATCGCCGCGATCAAGACCCCGAGCCTTCTGCGCCGCTTGCGCGAAGCGGGGCACGAGGTGCGGGCGTTGGCCACGCCGCGCGCGCTCGAGTTCGTGACCGAGCTCTCCCTGGCGGTGGCCGCAGGGGGGGAGGTGGCGACCGAAGCGCGGTGGTTCAGCGCGTACGGCAACGCGCTGCATATTGAGCTTGCCCGCTGGGCGGACCTGGTGGTGGTCGCGCCGGCTACGGCCGACCAGCTCGCCAAGGCCGCCGCGGGCCTGGCGGACGACCTGCTCTCCGCGACGTTGCTTGCGGGCGCGCGCCGGGTGCTCTGGGCCCCGGCGATGAATCCGGAGATGTGGCAACACCCCGCGACGCGCGCGAACGTCGCGAAGCTCGAGGCCTGGGGGCACGCCTTCGTGGGGCCGGAGCACGGGGCGTTGGCCGCGGTGGGGGAGGGGGAGGGCCTGGGCCGTATGAGCGAGCCCGAGGTGATCGTAGAGCGCGTGCGGTACCTCCTCACTCCCAAAGACCTCGAGGGCGTGACCGTCCTGGTGAGCGCCGGGCCGACCCGGGAGTACCTGGACCCGGTGCGGTTCATCTCCAATCCCTCCTCGGGCCGGATGGGGTACGCGGTAGCGGAGGCCGCGCGGGACCGGGGTGCGCGGGTGGTTCTGGTCTCGGGGCCGACCACCCTGCCCGCCCCTTGGGGGGTGGAGTGTGTCCGGGTCACCTCGGCCCTGGAGATGTACGAGGCGATGCACGCGCACTTCGCGGAGGCCGACGTGGTGGTGATGACCGCGGCGGTCGCGGACTACCGGCCCGCGGAGGTTAAGGCGGAGAAAGAACCCAAAACCGCGGGGGAGAAGGTCGTGCCGTTGGTGCCGAACCCGGACATCTTGAAAAGCCTCGGGGAGGCCAAGGGCGACCGGGTCCTCGTGGGGTTCGCGATGGAAACCCACGCGGGGGTGGACCGCGCGGCGGAGAAGGCGCGGCGGAAGAACCTGGACTTCATCTGCCTCAACTACCCCACGCGGGAAGGCTCCGCTTTCGGCAGCACGCACAACGAGGTCACGATCGTAACCCCTGAAGGAACCTCCGAAGCCTTGCCGCGGATGTCCAAGCGGGCCCTCGCGGACGAGATTTTGGACCGGGTTCACCGTATCCTGCATCGTCGCGTATAATCGGCGGATGTGACGGTCCGGTTGGGCCGCGGGAGGAGTGGTATGCCGAGCAAGGAACTGCGTCACAAGAAAATCCAGGAGATCGTTGCGCGCGAGGAGATCTCTACCCAGGCCGAGCTCGTGGACCGCCTGCGCCGCGAGGGGTTCAACGTCACGCAGGCCACCGTCAGCCGCGACATCAACGAGCTCCGGCTGGTGCGGGTCCCCATGGGGCGCGGCCGGCACAAGTACGCCCTGGCCCCGATCGAGCTCGAGGAGGACGTGCTCGAGGAGCTGAAGCACCGGTTTCGGGAGTTCGTGCGCGACGTGGACCGGGGCGAAAACGTTCTGGTCGTGAAGACGGCGGAGGGGCACGCCTCCGGGATTGCCCTGTTGATCGACAAGCTGCGCCGGGACGATATCGTGGGGACCCTTGCCGGTGAGGACACGATCCTCGTGGTGGCCCGCACGGTGGAGGACGCGAAAAACCTGCTGGAAGAACTCGAGGGCTTCCTGGCGTGAGCGCGCTGTTCATCAAGGCCTTCCTCACCCTGTTCGTGGTGATGGACCCCGTGGGGCTCGCGCCGGTGTTCGTGGCGCTTGCGGGGACGCGCCCGCCCTTCGAGCAGCGCCGAATCGCCCTGCGGGCGGTGCTGGTGGCCGGGGCGGTGCTCTTCGCGTTTGCCCTGGGGGGGGCTTGGCTGCTCGAGCACCTGGGCATTAGCCTCGCCGCGTTCCGCATCGCGGGGGGTATCCTGCTCTTTAAGATTGGTTTTGACATGATCTTCGCCCACCGGGAGCGGGAGACGGAGGAGGAAAAGGAGGAGGCCGTCCACCGGGAGGACATCAGCGTCTTCCCCTTGGCGATCCCCCTGATCGCGGGGCCAGGCGCGCTGGCCAGCGTGATGATCCTCGCGGGGGAAGCGCGGGGAGAACCGCTAGGGGTGGCCCTGGTGCTGGGCACGGCGGGGCTGGTGCTGGGGTTGTGCTACTACTCGCTGCGGCTCGCGGGGTACTTGGCGCGGCTTTTGGGGCGGACCGGCGTCAACGTGGTGACCCGCATCCTGGGGGTGTTGCTCTCGGCGCTTGCGGTGCAGTTCGTGGGGGACGGGGTGCGGGTGTTGCTCCTCGCGGAATAACCATCCCCCGCCCAGATGGGCGGGGGGCGAATGGTCCGGCCGGTTTTTAGGCGATGCGGCTTTCCAGGTACTCGCGCTCGCCTTCGACGATCCGACGGGCGAGCTCCGGATCCTTGGGGTACTCTTTGCCGCGATTGATCAGGTAGGTGTCGTACCGGCCGATCTCGAAGGTTTCCACCAGGTACTCGACCGCCTTGCGGAGGTCGAACTCCTTACAGGAGAAGATGTCCACGCTGATGAACCGTTTTTCAGGGAAGGTGTGGATGGCGATGTGGCTTTCCGCGATGATCACCACTCCGGTGACCCCGGCGTCCTCCGCGCGCGCACCCGTGTACTCGAAGACGAAGGGCGGTAGGACCTTCGTCATCTCCATGGCCTCAGGCATCTCGTCGAGGACGCGCTTGACCATCTCCGCATCGGCCAACTTTTCCGGGTTGGCCTGGTAACCGTCAATCATCAGGTGGGGTCCAAAACCGAACAGCTCCAACGGGTGTACCTCCTCGAACGCTAGCCCTTAGGCTGAGCAGGGTTTGCGCGCGGGGTATCTCCCCGCTCTAAGCCTCCATTATGGAACGGGGGGGGTGCTGTGTCAAGAATTCTTCGGCGCTTTGTCCGGTTTTGCCTACCGTCCCGCGGAGTGAAGAGCGCGTTTTCCCCATGAACACAGGAAATCCGATGGGTAAGGTTGATGTTGCACTTTTTGAAGGGCAGCGGTCAAAATTTGTAGAGGCCTTCGGGCTGAGGGCGGCAGGAACGCATGTGGCACGGGTGGAGGGGTGGTAAAGTTATCTCTGGAAAAGGAGGGGATATGTACCGCGGAAGAGAAGGACAATGGGCTTTCTTCCTGCACCGGATCTCGGGCGTGGCGATCCTGGCCTTTTTATTGCTCCACGTCCTGGACATCTCCCTCGCGATGTGGGGGCCGGAGGTCTTCAACAGGCTCCTCGCGTTCTACCACCAGACGATCTTCCGGATCGGCCTGCTCCTTGTCATCGCGGGCGTGCTCTACCACGCGTTGAACGGGCTGCGCATCATCCTGATGGACTTTACCTCCTGGGGAGTCCGGGTGCAGCGGCAGCTCTGGTACGGGGTGTGGGTGCTGTTTGTGGTGATGTACCTCCCGGCGCTCTTTAAGATCCTGCCGGAGATCTTCGGAGGTAAGTAATGGCGATTCGAGCGCGGCGCTACGAGGACGCGAAGCAGCAGGCCGGCACGAACCTCGAGCTGGCCTGGTGGGTGTTCATGCGGATATCGGGCCTCTTGCTCGTTTTCTTGGCCCTGGGACACCTGTACATCCAAAACATCCTGATCAACGCGGGAGAGATCGATTACGACTACGTGGCGAAGCGGCTGAGCCAGACCACCTGGAAGGTGTACGACTGGTTGCTCCTCGCGCTGGCGTTGCTGCACGGTACGAACGGTATGCGGTACGTGATCGACGACCTGGTGCGGAACCCGGCCGTGCGTTTTTGGGTGAAGACGGTGTTCTACACGGTGGTGGCGATCCTGTTCTTCCTGGGGAGCCTGGTGCTCTTCAATTACGACTTCCAGATTTCGTAAGGAGGCGAGATGGCGCACCAGCATGATGTGATCGTGGTGGGGGCCGGCGGGGCCGGCCTGACCGCGGCGCTGTACGCGGCAAAGCACGGCGCGGATGTCGCGGTGATCTCTAAGCTGTACCCGACCCGCAGCCACACCGGCGCGGCCCAAGGCGGGATCGGCGCGGCGCTGGGCAACGTGGAAGAGGACCACTGGGAATGGCACATGTTTGACACGGTCAAGGGGGGCGACTACCTGACCGACCAGGACGCCGCCGAGATCTTCGCCAAGGAAGTGATCGAGGCGGTGATCGAGCTCGAGCATATGGGCCTGCCCTTCGACCGTTTGCCGAGCGGTAAGATCTCCCAGCGGCGCTTCGGGGGGCACACCAAGGAGTTCGGCAAGGCGCCGGTGCACCGGGCGTGCCACGCGGCGGACCGCACCGGCCACATGATCCTCCAGACGCTGTACCAGCAGTCCATCAAGCACGGGATCACCTTCTACAACGAGTTCCACGTCCTGGACGTGATCGTGGAGGACGGGGTTGCGAAGGGGCTGGTGGCCTACGAGCTCGCGACCGGTGAGCTGCACGTCTTCCGCGCTAAAGCGATCGTGATCGCCTCGGGCGGGTTCGGGCGTATCTTCAAGGTCACCTCGAACGCCCACACCCTCACCGGGGACCTGCAGGCCATCCTGTATCGCCGGGGGCTGCCGCTGGAGGACATGGAGTTCTACCAGTTCCACCCCACCGGCCTGTACCGCTTGGGAATCCTGGTGACCGAGGGGGCGCGCGGTGAGGGGGGAATCCTCCGCAACGCCGAAGGCGAGCGTTTCATGGAGCGCTACGCCCCCACCATCAAGGACCTCGCGCCGCGCGACATGGTGGCGCGCGCGATGTACCTCGAGGTGCGCGAGGGGCGGGGGTGCGGTCCGAACAAGGACTACATCCTTCTTGATCTGACCCACCTGCCCGCTGAGGTGATCGAGAAGAAGCTCCCGGAGATCGCCGAGTTCAGCCGCACCTACCTCGGCGTGGATCCGGTGAAGGAGCCGATCCCGGTGCTGCCGACCGCGCACTACGCGATGGGTGGGATCCCCACCACCACCTGGGGCGAGGTGATCTCGGACGAGCACAACACCGTGGTGCACGGGTTGTACGCGGCCGGGGAGGCGGCCTGCGTGAGCCTGCACGGCGCGAACCGGCTCGGCACGAACTCGCTCGGGGACCTGGTGGTCTTCGGGCGGCGCGCGGGGATCGCGGCGGCGCGGTTCGCGAAGACCGCGGAGATGCCGGAGCTCGGTCGGGACGCGGCGGGGCCGGCCCGCGAGCTCGTCGAGCGGATCAAGCACTCCGGCGGTAAGGAGTCGGTGGCCCAGCTGCGCGCCGAGCTGCAGAGCACCATGATGGATAACGCCTCGGTTTTCCGTACCGAGGAGCTCTTGACGAAGCAGGTGCAGATCCTTAAGGAGCTTCACGAGCGCTACCAGCAGGTGGGGATTCAGGACAAAGGCGACCGGTATAACACCGAGCTGGTGGAGGCCATCGAGCTGGGCTTCCTGCTCGACGTGGCCGAAGCGACGGTGCACTCGGCCCTGAACCGTACCGAGTCCCGCGGCGCGCACGCCCGCGAGGACTACCCGGAGCGGGACGACGAGAACTGGCTCAAGCACACCCTGATCTACCGGGAAGCGCCGGGCAAGGTCTCTTTCCGCTACAAGCCGGTGGTGTTGGGGCGTTTCGAGCCCAAGCCGCGCACCTACTAGGGAGGGGAGATGCAGGTTACCCTGAAGATTCAGCGGTACAACCCTGAGGTGGATTCGCAGCCCCGGTGGGAAACCTACCGGATCGAGGCCGATCCCAAGGATCGGGTGCTGGACTTGTTGCACAAGGTGAAGTGGGAGATTGACGGCACCCTGGCCTTCCGCCGCAGTTGCGCGCACGGCATCTGCGGTTCGGACGCGATGCTGATCAACGGAAAGAACCGCCTGGCCTGCAAGGTGCTGGTGCGGGACCTGGGAGAGGAGATCACGGTCGCGCCGATCCGGGGGCTCCCGGTGAAGAAGGACCTGATCGTGGACATGGAGCCCTTCTTCGACGCCTATAAGGCGGTCAAACCCTACCTGATCAACGACGACCCGCCGCCCGAGCGTGAGCGGTTGCAGTCCCCGGAGGAACGCGCGCGCTTCGATGACACGACGAAGTGCATCCTGTGCGCCTGCTGCACCACGAGCTGCCCGGTCTTCTGGGTGAACGGGACCTACATCGGGCCGGCCGCGATCGTCCAGGCCCACCGCTTCATCTTCGACTCGCGTGACCAAGGGGCGGCGGAGCGGTTCAAGGTGCTGGGCGCTTCGACGGGCGCCTGGCGGTGCCGCACCGCGTACAACTGCACCGAGGCCTGCCCGAAGGAAATCCGGGTCACCCAGGCCATCCAAGAGGTCAAGCGGGCGATGGTCTACCACCAGTTCTAAAAACCGACCGCGCACTCGAGCCCCACGTGGAAGATTCCACGTGGGGCTTGGCGTTTGCGTACACGCCCCCTGTAACTCTCTGGAAATTTCCACTAGGGTGGGGGTGGAGGTGGTCCCGAATGGAAGCAACCGTTTGGGAAGTAACCGACGAATGGGCGATGGAGTACGCCTACCACGCGGACCCCTGCTGCGGCGAAGACCCCGCCGAGGGCAGCGACACCGACGACGTTTAAAGCGCCTCAATACGGGCTTCGAGTCGCTCCGTTTCTTTGCGGAGGGCTTCGAGCGTTTCCCGCGCCGCGCTGAGTCGCGCCGTTTGGGCTTCCACCTGTGCGCAGTGCGGCCGGTACAGCCGCCGGAACCGCTCGTGGATCCGGAGGAGTTCTCCTTCAAGCGTCGCCTCGAGGGCCGCGGCGAGTTCCCGCTGCATACCCTCGCTGCGCTGCCGGAGGCGGCGCTTCGCAGCTTCTTTGCGGCGAGGGAGGATCGAAAGACCCAAGAGCGCCGCGACAAGCCCCGCCACAACCCCCGTGACGTCGGCAGCCAGGCCGTGAAGGGCTAGCGTGAGCCCCGCCCCCAACCCCACGGCACCCGCCTCCGCGAGCGCGGTCTGCTGCAACGCTCCCTGCAGCAGGCGCTGCACCTCCTGCGCCTCCTCCTCGGGGCGGTAGCGCTCGAGGGCCGCCCGGACCGTCCGCTCGAGGGGCGGCCCGGCGGGGGAGGGTGCGGGGCGCGCCGGTCCCGCCGTTTGCTTGAGGAGTTCCAAAGCGGTCTCGAGCAGGTCCCCCTCGCGCCGCGCGAGCCAGGCCAGCGCCTCCTGGATGCGCTGCTCGAGCTGAGCGCGCGCCGGGACCAGCACCTCCCGCTCGAATCCCGCCTGCACCTTGGCCGCGTTCAGCAGGTCCAACACCCTCCCGAGCCGGACTGTTTCGTCCAGCCAGGCCTCCCCGCGGCGCACGGCCTGGGCGAACACCCCCTCGAGCTGCGCGACCTGACCGCGAAACGCCTCCCTTACCCCTGCCGCGTGCCGTTCGAGGAGGGCCTCCAGAGAGCGGCACACCTCCTCTTCGCGCGCCAAGCGCGCGGCCTCCTCGTCCAGCCTCGCACGTGCGCGTTCCACGAGCTTCCGCGCCACGCCTAAGGGCGCGCCCAGCTTGAGGCGCGCGGCCTGGTACGCGAGGGTGTCGCGGATGTGGGCCTCGAGGGCCGGCACGCCCTGCCCGTTTCGGGCGGAGGTTCCGAACAGCGGCACCGGATCCTCGAGGGCCCGCTGCACGTGGGTGCGTACGTACCCCAGCACCTCCTCCGCTTCCGCCGGGGTGAGGAGGTCCAGCTTGTTCACCACCAGCACCAGCTTCTTCCCCCACCCCCGCACCAGCTCGAGGAACCGCCGCTCGCTCTCGGTGAAGGGCCGGTCCGCGCTGGTGACGAACAGGATGAGGTCGGCGCGCGGCAGGAACCGCTCGGTGAGGAGCTGGTGGCGCTCCAGGACCGCGTTCGTGCCGGGCGTGTCCACCAGCCGCACCTCGCGCAGGAGGGGGTGGGGCAGCCACACCTCGGCGAGGTCGGGGCCGCGCACCTCGACGCGCGGCTCGGGCCCGTACCCGATGAGCTGGATGCGGTTCGTGGTGGGCGTGACCCCGACCTCGAGCAATTCCCGGCCCAGCAGGGCGTTCAAGAGGCTGGACTTGCCGCTGTTGAACTCCCCGACGACCGCCAGCAAGAACGGCCCCTCGAGGTCCAGTAGGGCCTGCCGGAGCGGGGCGGCGTCCGCCCCGCTTTGCGCGAGGGCCTCCACGGCGCGCCCCAGCAGGTCCCGCACCTCCTGGGCGAGGGTCTGAAGTTGCGGCTCAAGCATCACCCTGGGCGAGCGCGCGGATCGGCTCGAGGGCCTCCGGGTTCTCCAGCGCCGAGGTGTCCCCCGTGGGTTCGCCCAGGTACGCGGCCTTGATCAGGCGGCGCATGACCTTGGCGTTCCGCGTCTTGGGCAGGTCGGGCACGAAGTGCACCCGCTCGGGCCGCATGGGTTTGCCGAGGGCTTCGGCGACCGCGTCGGCGATCTCGGCGGCGAGGGATTCGGAGGGGGTGAACTCGGGCCGGAGGACCACGAAGAGCACCGCGGTCTCGCCCTTCACCTCGTGCGGCACACCGATCGCGCCGGCCTCCCGCACCGCGGGGTGCGCGGTAGCGGCGGACTCGAGCTCGGCAGGGCCTACGCGCTTGCCCGCGATCTTGAGGGTATCGTCGGAGCGGCCCAGGATAAACCAGTGCCCTTCCTCGTCCACCATGGCCCAGTCCCCGTGCACCCAGACGTTCTCGAACCGGCTCCAGTAGGTGCGCTGGTAGCGCTCGGGGTCCTGCCAGAACCCCTTGGTCATCCCGGGCCACGGGGCGAGGACCGCGAGCTCCCCGACCTGGCCGGTGACCGGTTGACCTGCCTCGTTAAGGACCGCGGCCTTGATCCCGGGAACCGCGGTGTTAAATCCGGTGGGTTTGATCGGACGGTAGACGGTGCACCCCAGGATGCCGCCCGAGACCTCAGTGCCTCCCGAGTAGTTGATGATGGGACAGCGGCCGCCCCCCACCTGCTCAAAAAACCACAGGTACGGCTCGGGGTTCCACGGCTCGCCGGTCGAGCCCAGGATGCGGAGGGAGGAGAGGTCGTGTTTTTGGATGGGCTCGGTGCCGTGCGGGATCAGGGCGCGCACCAGGGTGGGGGAGATCCCGAGGTGCGTGATCCCGTGGCGTTCCACCATGGCCCAGAGCCGGTCCGGTCCCGGGTAGTCCGGCGCCCCCTCGTACAAAAACACCGTCGCCCCGAGGATGAGGGCACCCAGGATCGCCCAGGGGCCCATCATCCAGCCCATGTCCGTGAACCAGAACAGGACCTCCCCAGAGCGCAGGTCGAAGAGGTGCGCCATGTCCTGCGCGGCCTTGAGGGGAAAGCCCGCGTGGTAGTGCACCGTGCCTTTGGGGCGGCCCGTGGTGCCCGAGGTGTAGATCAGCATGAAGGGATCCATGCTGTCCATCGCCTCGGTGTGCGCGGTAGGAGCTTCTTGGGGCACGACCTCCTGCCAGACGTAATCGCGCCCTTCCTCCATCGCGACGTTCGTGCCCAGCCGCCGGACCACCAGCACCTTCTCCACGGTGCCGGAGAGCCGAACGGCTTCGTCCGCGGTGGGTTTCATGGGCACCGCGCGCCCCCGACGGAAGAACCCGTCCGCGGTGATGAGGAGCTTGGCTCCAGCGTCCTTGAGCCGCGTAGCCGCAGCCTCCGCGCCGTACCCGGAGAAGATCGGGATGAAGATCGCGCCGATCCGCGCGACCGCCAGCGCGCTGATCGCGGTCTCGGGCAGCATGGGCAGAAAGATCCCCACCCGGTCGCCCTTCCTCACGCCGAGCCGTCGCAGGGCGTTCGCGGTCTGCGCGACCTGACGCTCGAGCTCGCGGTAGGTGAGGCGCACAAGCGCGCCGTCCTCCCCCTCCCAGATGAGGGCGAGCTGTTGGGCTTTGGGGCCTTGCGCGTGGCGGGTGGTGGCGTTATGCGCCAGGTTCAACCTTCCCCCTACGAACCAGCGGGGCCACTGGGGGCCGTTTGAGAGGTCCACCACGCGCTCGTACGGCTGGAACCACTCGATGCCGAGCAGCTCGAGGGTTTTGCTCCAGAACGCCTCGGGGGACTCGACACTAAACCGGTACAGGGCATCGTAGTCCTCGAGGCCTAGCGCCTGCATGAGACGCTCGAGGTGGCTGCCTTGGGTGTAGCTTGGGCTAGGGTACCAAACGGCGTTCATGGTTTCCTCCGGAACAAACGGCGCAACAACGAGGGGCGTGGGGTCGTGGGTTGTTCATCCTTGGGGGTGGGGGACGGGGATTCTCCTTTGAGGACCTGCACGAACTCCGTGAGGCTCAAGCGATCGCGTGGATGTTTGGCCAAAAGGCCGAGGATCGCTTGGGCGAGGGGGCGGTCCACGCCGGTTAGGGGCGGGGGAGGCTGGGTCAGGTGCGCGGTTATCAGGGCGTCGTAACTCTCGCACTCGAACGGCCGTCGCCCCGAGAAGAGCTCGTACGCGAGCACCCCTAGGGAGTACGCGTCCGCAGCGGGAGTGGCCGCCTCGCCCTTGAAGAGCTCGGGTGCCATGTAGTAAGGGCTTCCGGCCCGCTCGAAGGGGTGGGTGTCGTTCGGGGTTTTGGCCACCCCGAAATCCCCGAGTTTGGCGACCGTCCCGCTGATGAAGACGTTGGCGGGCTTGACGTCCTGATGCACGATGCCTCGGTTGTGCAGGTAGATCAGGGCCTGGGCCACTTGCTGGATGTAACCCAGCCCTTCCCCCACCTCGAGGGGGCCTTGGGCCAACCGTTGCTGGAGCGAACCTTCGGCGAAGTACTCCAGCGCGAGGAAGGCGTCCTCCCCGTAGGGCTTGCCTGCCAGACCGCGCACCAGGTTGGGGTGGGTGAGGCCGAGGGAGAGTAGGACCTCTTGGGCGAACATCCGGGCTTGGCGCGGGTTGGTTCGGACCTCTTTTCGGGGGAGTTTGAGGGCCACCTCCCGCCCGTCCGGGGCGCGGGCCAGGTACACCTGGGCTGTCTTCCCGAGGCCCAGGAGCATGACGAGCTTAAAGTCCGCGCGCGTGAGCCGAGGGTTCACAGCTTAAGCGTGTCTCCAGGGCGGAGGGCCTGACCGTCCACGCCGAGCAGCGCGGCGCGTTCCACGAACGCCGGCCCGTCCTGCTCGATGACGGGGAAGGTGTTGTAGTGGATGGGGACCACCCGCTTGGGCTTCAGGTACTCCAGCGCTTTGAGGGCGTCGTCCGGTCCCATGGTAAAGGTATCCCCGATGGGGAGGAGCGCGAGGTCCAGCCCCAGCTCGCCGATCAGCCGCATGTCGCTAAACAACGCGGTATCCCCCGCGTGGTAGATGCGCTGCCCGCCGAGCTCGATCACCACCCCCATGGGCATGCCGCCGTAAGTTCCGTCGGGGAAGGAAGAGGAGTGCCACGCGGGGAAGAACTTGAGCCGCCCTCCCTCGAAGGCGTAACTCCCCCCGATGTTCATCGGGTGGACGTTCGCGCCCCGTTGCTCGGAGTAGACCGCGATCTCGTAGGTGGAGACGAGCAGCCCGCCTTTCTTCGAGAGGGCGACGCTGTCCCCCCAGTGGTCCCCGTGCGCGTGCGTGACCACGATGAGGTCGGCCTCGATCTCGTCCGGCCCTGCGCTGGCGGTGGGGTTACCGCTCAGGAAGGGATCGATCACGATCCGGGTCTTGCCGTCGGTCAGGTAGACCGCCGAATGCCCTAGGTAGTGCACTTCCACCATACCGACTCCTCCTTCTCGTGCTGTGCAAGCACCCTCACGACAAGTCTAACAAACTCCCTTCCCGAGCCTAGGACTATCCAGCGGCCAGCTCCGCGGCGAGCTGGGCCAGCACCCGCTCAAGGGTCCGCTGGAAGGTGGCCTCTGCAAGGCGCCTGAACGCCCGTCCCCCCCACTTCTCCCCTTCAGGGATCTCCGCGTGCACCCTCAAGCGGACGCGGTAGTGCAGGTGTGAGCCGCGCGCCTCACCCCGCCCGGAGAGCTCGGCCCAAAAGGGCGCTTCCAGCGGGAGGGCCTCGAGCACGGCGGCCTCCCCCTCCGCTCGGAGTTGGGAGCGGAAGGGGAAGCTGACCTCGCCGAATAAGGCGATAGAAGTGCTGAGCCGCCCCTCCACCACCGTGCCTTCTCGGCGCAGGTCCTTGAGCACGCTGACCGGGGCGAACACCACCTCCGGCGCAAGCAACCGGGCTTTGGCCTCCTGCAGAGGACCGTTAAAGGGCACGTTCAGCTCGATCTCGCGTTCCAAAACCATTTACTCCACCCACTCCACCTTGACCTTGCCGGCCTTGACCAGGGCCTCGATCTCGGCTTCGCTCACGTTGCGCAGCCGGGGCAGCTGCGCGAACCGGGGCGTGGCCGAGGCCAACCCCACACGAACCACCAGGACCTCCTCATCCTCGCTCTTGCCGATGCGCCACACCAGGTGACGCCCCAGCTCGGTCAACGCGTCGGGATCCACCTCCATCACCACACCTCCAGCAAGGCGAACTTCAGGTAATGCGTCTCGGGCACGTTGAGCAAGACCGGGTGGTCCCAGCCCTGCCCGCGGCGCTCCAGCACCCGCACGCTCCGGTGCGCGTCGGCCGCGGCTTCCCGCAGCATCTCGTAGAACAGCGGCTCGGTCAGATGGTAGCTGCACGAGGCGGTGGCGAGCACACCCCCCGGCCTAAGGAGCTTCATCGCACGCAGGTTCACCTCCTTGTACGCCGCGTACGCCCGCTCGAGGTCCGCGCGTTTTTTCGCGAAGGCCGGCGGGTCCAGCACGATGCAGTCGTACCGTTCGCCGGCGCGCGCCTTATGGCGCAGGAAGTCGAAGGCGTTCGCCTCAATAAACTCGAGGTTCACGAGCTGGTTTTCCCGGGCGTTGGCTTCGGCGCGTGCCAGCGCGTCGGCCGAGGTGTCTACCGCCTCCACCTGCTGCGCGAACCGCGCGAGGTGCAGCGCAAAGGAGCCGTGATAGCTGAAGACGTCCAGGGCGCGCGTCAGAACGCGGTGTTCGAGGTGGCGCGCCAGGGCCAGGCGGTTGTCGCGCTGGTCGAGGAAGGCCCCCGTCTTTTGGCCGCGGTACGGGTCCACCCAGTACCGCAATGGCCCCTCGTGCACCAGGATCCGTTCAGGCACCTCGCCGTGCAGGACGCGCACCTCCTCGGCAAGACCCTCGAGCCGGCGGGCCCGGTGGTTGTTCTTGGCGAGGACGCCTTTAGGACGCACCTGCGCTATCAGGACCTCGAGGAGGCGCGGGGTGAGGGGCTCGAGGGCGGCGGAGCCTACCTGGATCACGACGTACCCCGCGTAGTAGTCCGCCACGAAGGCCGGGAGGAAGTCGCCTTCCGCGTGCACCAGCCGGTACCCCCCCAGCGGGTCACGCCGTAGGGCTTCGGCACGCTGGGCGAGGGCCCGCTTGAGGTTCTCGATCAGGGCTTCTTGCGGGTCGCGTTTCGGGTCGAAGGAGAACGCCCGCACCGTGATCTCCGAACGGGGGTTGACCAGAGCCCATGCGATCGGCTGGTCGCGGCTCACGACGGGGTAGAGGCCGGGGCGGTCGGGGGCTTCCCGCACGTCACTCCGGTACACCCAGGGATGCCGTGCGAGGAGCCGCTGCGCGCCGCGTTCACGAACGTGTACCTTCATCCTTGGAAGTCTAGCATTTTCGCGCATGCCGTCCGTATGATGGAGTTCGACCTGGGGCGTTGACACCCCCTAGGGGCTGGGGTATTATGCCCCGGGATGCGTCCAGGACGCATGTTATCGGTAGTGACGGGAAGGGAGGCGCTATGCAGGGCCTGGGACTTGTGAAAAGCCTCGCGGAGCGCGAGCGGGAGCTAGCCCAAAAGCTCGAGGAGGCCCGCCGCACAACCGAGGCTAAGATCAAAGAAGCAGAAGCCGAGGCCAAACGTATCCTGACCGAGGCAGAAGAAGAAGTACGTCAGCTTACGGAAGCGTACACGCAAAAGATCGCGGATGAGGTGCGGCGGATCCAGGAGGAGGCGGACGCCCGGGCCAAGACGGAGGCGGAACAAGTGAAGCAGGCTGCGGCCGCCCGTCTGGATGAGGCCGTTCAGGCCGCGCTGCAGGAGGTCTTGCCGTGATCGCACCTATGGAGAAGCTCGTGGTCGCGGGGCCGAAACGCCTGGCCCGCGAGCTTCTCGCGGAACTCCAGCGCGTCGGGGTGGTGCACCTGGACCCCCTCGAGGTGGAGGAGCTTTCCGCGTATCGCCTCTCCAAGGACGAGGAGGACCAGCTGCGTCGCTGGGAGGCGGTGGCCGCCTCAGCCGAGCACGCCCTGCGCTTGCTCGGGCACGAGGTGACGCCGGCGAAACCTTTTACCGGCAGCCTCGAGGAAGCCGAGGCCGCGGTCGAGCCCTGGGCGCACCGCGCCACGGTCCTGGCGAAGGAACGGGACCAGCTCCGGGAGGAGCTCGAGACGATCGACCAGTTCCAAAAACCGGTCGAAGCCCTGGCCGAGCTGGCGCACGGGCTGGATGAGAGCCGTTGGCTCGCCGTGATCCCCTTCCAGCTGGAGAAGGAGGAGGAGCTCGGCGCGGTGGAGCGGGCCCTGGAGGAGGCCCTCGAGGGCCGCGCGGTGGTCGCGGCGGAGCCCGTGGCGGGGCGGCTCGCGGTGGTCGTCGTGGTGCTGAAGCGCGACCTCGAGGCGGCGCGCAGCGCGCTGTCCCGCTTGGGGATCGGGGAGCTCCGGTTGTCGGGGCCTTACGCGGGCCTGAGCTTGGGGCAGGCCAAGGCCAAGATGGCCGAGCGGGCCCGGCTCGCGCCGGAGGAACTCGCGGGCGTGGAGGACGGGTTGCGCCGCTTGGCGGGCGAGGCGACGGAGCCTCTTAGGGCCTTGTGGACCCGGGCGCGGGACGAGGTGGAGCGCCTCGCGACCCTGCGCCAGCTGGCCTCGGGGCGCTACGGGTTCGCGCTGTTTGGCTGGGTGCCCGTGAAGCTGAAGGTGCGCGTTGAGGAGGCCATGGCCCGCTTTAAGGACCAGGTGGTGTACGCTTTCGAGCCGGTGGACGCGCACCACGAGGCCGACCGGGTGCCGGTGACCCTGGAGAACCCGCCGTGGGTCCGGCCCTTTGAACTGCTGATCTCCTTCTTGAACACCCCCAAGTATGGCCACTACGATCCCAGCTGGGTGATCGCGGTCTTCTTCCCCTTCTGGTTCGGGATGATCGTGGGGGATATCGGTTACGCCCTGTTGTTCCTTCTCCTCGCGCGTTTCCTGAACGGGTACGTGAAGCGGGGCGAGCCGCTCGTCATCGACTTCTTCGGCATGACCCTCTCCCCCCAAGTGCTGGACGGCGTGGTCAAGATCCTCAGGCCGATGTGGGTCTGGGCTGCGCTGTGGGGTGTTGCGTACGGGGAGTTCTTCGGGAACTTCCTCGAGCACCTAAAGGTCTTCTACATCCCGGGCCACGAGGCGGGGGGGCTCATCCCCATCCTGATCCCTCGAGCCGATACCGTCGCGACCGCGAACACCCTGATCCTGGTCTCGATCGCCTTCGGGGTGCTCCAGGTCTTCCACGGGTTCTACGTCCGCGCGCGGTTGGCGCTGGCCCATCACCACACCAAGCACTTCTGGGAGGCGGTGGGGTATATGGGCGGCCTGTTCGGGCTGATCCTGGTCGCCTACAGCTTCCTGACCGGGGCCTCGAACGGCTTCCTGACCGCGCTGACCGTGGCGGGTTTTGTGCTCTTCTTCCTGGGGATCGTGCTGAGTCGGGTATGGCTGATGCTGCCCGAGCTCGCCACGATCGGCGGGCACGTGCTGAGCTACATTCGTATCTACGCGGTGGGCATCGCGGGGGCCCTGATGGCCAACCTCGCGACCGACCTGGGATTCGCGATCGCGGAACGCCTGGGGTTGCTGGGCCTTTTGGTCGGGCTGGTCGCGGGGCTGTTGGTGCACGGGCTCATCCTGCTGCTCACCACGCTGGGGCACGTGCTGCAGCCCATCCGTCTGGTTTGGGTGGAGTTCTTCACCAAGTTCGGCTTCTACGAGGAGAGCGGCCGTCCGTACCGGCCCTTCAAGTCGGTCCGCAGTGACGCGGTATAGCGTTTGGGAATTAGTGAGTTATAGGTGTAGGGAGGTAAGGATGATGAAGAAGGTTCTCACTCTGCTAGCTATGGTGGCTCTCAGCGCTCTGGCTTTCGCGGCGGAGGAAGCGGCGGCGGCCGCTGGGGATGTCGGGCGTGGCTTGATCGCGGTGGGCATGGGCCTCGCCATCGGTCTCGGCGCGCTCGGCACCGGTATCGCGCAGGCCCGAATCGGTGCGGCTGGCGTGGGGGCCGTGGCTGAGAAACCCAGCATGTTCGGTATCGCGCTGGTCTTCCTCCTCCTGCCTGAGACCCTGGTGATCTTCGGCTTCGTGGCGTTCATTCTGCTGAACGGGAACCTCTAATGCCCAAGCTCGAGAACATCCTCCAAGAGGAGGTTCTCGCGGAGATCAACGGGCTCCTGGCCGAGGCGGAAGCCAAGGCCGGGACCCTCCTTCGCGAGGCCCAAGAGCAGGCCGAGGCCCTCAAGGCCTCCCGGCAGCGGGCCCTCGAAGCGGAGCGAGCCGCGGCGCTCAAGCGCGCTAAAAGCGCGGCGGAGCTACAAGTGGCCACGGCCCGCATGAAGGCCAAGGGCGAGGTGGTGGACCAGGTGTACGCCAAGGTCCTCGAGGCCCTCGAGGGCTTAGCGGCCAAGCCGGAGTACGCCGAGGTCCTGCAGAAGCTGGCCGAGGAGGCGGTCGGGGCCTTGGGTGAGGCTGAAGCCGTCGTGGTCAACCCGGAGGACGCCGCGCACCTCCAGACCTGGGCGCAGGAGCGCGGGCTCGAGCTCCGCACCGACGCCCAGCTGCGGCTTGGGGTGCGGGTCGTGGCGAAGGGCGGCAAGAGCCAGGTGGAGAACACGCTTCCCGAACGCCTCGAGCGCGCTTGGGAGACGCTCTCCGCCCGGGTCGCCCAGATCCTCTGGGGGTGAGGAGGTAGGGTGGCGGACGATTTCGGTTACCTGAACGCTCGGGTGCGCGCGCGCCGAGGTGAGCTCCTTCCCGAGGGGTTTTTCCAGGAGGCGCTGCACCTTTCCTTCGCGGACTTCCTGCGGCTACTCGGGGAGACCGCGTACGCGCCGGACCTGGCGGGCGAGGACCTGGAGAGCGTGGACCGCGCGGTGGCGCAGCACCTGGCGCGCCGCGTCGGGGACCTGCCCCGCCTCGTCACGGGAGCGGCGCGGGAGGCGCTGCAGCTCCTCTTGGTGCGCGCGGACCTCGTGAACGTCAAGGCCATCCTGCGCGGCAAGGCGGCTGGGCAGCCCGCGGAGGAGATCAAGGGGCGCCTGGCGGGCGGCACGTTGCCTGAGGGGATCCTGAACGCCCTCCTCGAGGCGCCCGACGCGGCTTCGATGGCCCAGATCCTCCTGCTGCCCGGCCACCCCCTCGCCCGCGCCGTGCGCGAGGCGCTGCAGAAGACGCAGGACCCCTTTGAGCTCGAGGTCGAGCTGGACCGCACCTTCTACGAGGGGTTGTTGCGGCAGGCGAAACGCCTGGACGACGTCTTCCTGGCGGGGTATTTGGCGTTGGAGATCGACGCGGTGAACCTGGCTACCGCGTTCAAACTCCAGGCCAGCGGGGCCTCGGGGCAGGCGGACCGGTACTTCGTGGCTGGAGGCCGGTACGTGACGCTGGCCTTGTTCAACCGCTTGGCCGCCGCCGAGCTCACCGCGCTGGATGAGCTAGTAAGCACGCCGTTGGCGCCGGTCGTGGAAGCGCGGGACCTGGGGGCGCTCGAGCGCGGCCTGCGCTGCGCCCTTTTGGACAAGGCGCGTCAAGGCGCGAACGATCCCCTGGGAGCCGGGCTGGTGCTGAGCTACATCCGCGCTAAGGAGTGGGAGGCGGCCCGCATCCGGCTTCTGGCCCGCCGCGCGTACTACGAGCTTCCGGTGGAAGCCGTGGAGCGGGAGGTGTTCTGCGCATGAAGATCGCGGTACTGACCGACCCGGAGACCGCCACGGGCTTCCGGATGGCGGGACTCGAGGTGGCCGTTGCGAGTACCGCTGAGGAAGCCACCCAGGTCTTGACGGGCCTCATCGAGCAGGACGCCTACGCTCTGGTCGCGGTGAACGAGGCCCTGTTGCCGGACCCGCACAAGGCGGTGGCGCGCGCGATGCGTGGGCGTGACCTGCCGGTGCTGTTGCCTTTCCCGTCGCTGCGCTTCGCTTTCGGGGAGGCGGAAGGCGACGAGGTGGAGGCGTACATGCGCCGTTTGGTGCGGGAAACGATCGGGTACGAGATCAAGCTGTGAGCGCCGGGCGCTGAGGGCAGTAGAATGGTGTGATACCTTCAGCGCTGGCGGTAGGCTTTCAGCGAAATGAGGGAGGCACGATGATCCAAGGAACCATCCAAAAGATCGCGGGCCCGGCGGTGATCGCCAAGGGCATGCTGGGCGCGCGAATGTACGATATCGTCAAGGTCGGCCGTGAGGCCCTGGTGGGTGAGATCATCCGCCTCGATGGGGACACGGCCTTCGTGCAGGTGTACGAGGACACCTCCGGGCTGACCGTGGGCGAGCCGGTGATCTCGACCGGGGAGCCGCTGGCGGTCGAGCTGGGGCCGGGCATGCTGAACTCGATTTACGACGGGATTCAGCGCCCGCTGGACAAGATCCGGGAGAAGACCGGGGCCTTCATCGCCCGCGGTGTGGAAGTGCTCGCTTTGGACCGCGAGCGCAAGTGGAAATGGACCCCGCGCGTCCAGCCCGGCGACGAGGTGACGGGCGGCATGGTCCTCGGCACCGTTCCGGAGTACCAGTTCACCCACAAGATCCTGGTGCCGCCGGACGTGAAGGGCCGGGTCAAGGAGGTCAAGCCCGAGGGCGAGTACACCGTCGAGGAGCCGGTGGTCATCCTCGAGGACGGCACCGAGCTGAAGATGTACCACCGCTGGCCGGTGCGCCGCCCGCGCCCCGTGCAGCGGAAGCTGGACCCGAACGAGCCCTTCCTCACCGGGATGCGCATTCTGGACGTGCTCTTCCCCATCGCGATGGGCGGCGCGGCCGCGATCCCGGGGCCCTTCGGTTCGGGGAAGACCGTGACGCAGCAGTCCCTCGCGAAGTGGTCCAACGCCGACATCGTGGTCTACGTGGGGTGCGGGGAGCGCGGGAACGAGATGACCGACGTGTTGGTGGAGTTCCCCGAGCTCGAGGACCCCAAGACCGGCGGGCCCCTGATGCACCGCACCGTCTTGATCGCGAACACCTCGAACATGCCGGTGGCGGCGCGCGAAGCCTCGATCTACGTCGGCGTGACCCTCGCGGAATACTTCCGCGACCAGGGGTACTCGGTCGCGTTGATGGCCGACTCGACCTCCCGCTGGGCCGAGGCGTTGCGTGAGATCAGCAGCCGCCTCGAGGAGATGCCCGCGGAGGAAGGGTACCCGCCGTACCTGGCCGCCCGCCTCGCGGCCTTCTACGAGCGGGCCGGTAAGGTGGTGACGCTCGCCGGGGAACCCGGAGCGGTCTCGATCGTCGGGGCGGTGAGCCCCGCGGGCGGTGACATGAGCGAGCCGGTCACCCAGTCCACGCTGCGCATCGTGGGGGCGTTCTGGCGGCTCGACGCCTCGCTCGCCTTCCGCCGGCACTTCCCCGCGATCAACTGGAACGGCTCGTACTCGCTGTTCACGGGGATCCTCGAGCCCTGGTACCGCGAGAACGTGGCGGAGGACTACCCGGAGGTGCGCAACGCGATCAGCGAGCTGCTGCAGCGCGAGGCTTCGCTCGCCGAGGTGGTGCAGCTCGTGGGTCCGGACGCGCTTCAGGACGCGGAGCGCCTGGTGATCGAGGTGGGCCGCATCATCCGGGAGGACTTCCTGCAGCAGAACGCCTTCGATGAGATCGACGCCTACTGCTCCATGAAGAAGGCCTACGGCATCATGCGCATGATCCTGGACTTCTACACCGAGGCCGAGGCCGCCATCAAGCGGGGCGTTTCCATCGACGAGATCATCCAGCACCCGGTTGTGGAGCGGATCGGGCGAGCGCGGTACGTCTCCGAGGATAAGTTCCCGGCCTACCTCGAGGAGGTCTTGAAGGAGATCGCCTCTGCGTTCAAGCAGGTGGCCTGAGGGGGGAGTTATGGATCTTCTGAAGAAGGAATACACCTCGCTGACCTACATTTCCGGGCCGCTGCTCTTCGTGGAGAACGCCAAGGACCTCGCCTACGGCGCGATCGTGGAGATCAAGGACGCCACCGGGCGGGTGCGCGGCGGCCAGGTGATCGAGGTCTCCGAGGAGTACGCGGTCATCCAGGTGTTCGAGGAAACCACCGGCCTGGACCTGGCCACGACCTCGGTGAGCCTGGTGGAGGACGTCGCGCGCCTTGGGGTCTCCAAGGAGATGCTCGGCCGCCGGTTCAACGGGATCGGGAAGCCCATCGACGGCCTGCCCCCCGTGACGCCGGAGAAACGCCTTCCCATCGTGGGTTCGCCGATCAACCCGGTGGCGCGCCGGAAGCCCGAGGAGTTCATCCAGACGGGCATCTCCACCATCGACGTGATGAACACCCTGATCCGCGGGCAGAAGCTCCCGATCTTCTCCGGGTCGGGCCTGCCCGCGAACGAACTCGCCGCGCAGATCGCGCGTCAGGCCACCGTGCCCGGCGAGGACGTGCAGTTCGCGGTGGTCTTCGCCGCGATGGGGATCACCCAGCGCGAGCTGGCCTACTTCGTGCAGGAGTTCGAGCGCACCGGGGCGCTCTCCCGCTCGGTCCTCTTCCTCAACCGCGCGGACGACCCCACGATCGAGCGGATCCTAACCCCGCGCATGGCCCTCACCACCGCGGAGTACCTCGCGTTCGAGCACGACTACCACGTGCTGGTCATCCTGACCGACATGACCAACTACTGCGAGGCGCTGCGCGAGATCGGGGCTTCGCGCGAGGAGATCCCCGGCCGGCGCGGTTACCCCGGGTACATGTACACCGACCTCGCGAGCATCTACGAGCGGGCGGGTGTGGTTGAGGGCAAGAAGGGGTCGGTCACCCAGATCCCGATCCTCTCGATGCCGGACGACGACCGCACCCACCCCATCCCGGACCTCACGGGGTACATCACCGAAGGGCAGATCCAGCTCTCGCGCGAGCTGCACCGCAAGGGCATCTTCCCGCCGATCAACCCGCTGCCCTCCCTCTCCCGTCTCGCGAACAACGGGATCGGGAAAGGCAAGACCCGCGAGGACCACAAGCAGGTCTCCGACCAGCTGTACTCGGCCTACGCCAACGGCGAGGACATCCGGCGCCTCGTGGCGATCATCGGTGAGGACGCCCTGACCGAAAACGACCGCCGTTACCTCGAGTTCGCCGAGGCGTTCGAGAAGCACTTCATCAACCAGGGCGACCAGAACCGGAGCTTGGAGGAGTCCCTCGAGCTCGCCTGGGCGTTGCTCTCGATGCTGCCGCAGTCCGAGCTGAAGCGCGTATCGCGGGACCATATCGACAAGTACTACGGCAAGAAGCTCGAGGAGCTGTGGGGTGCGCCGTCGCAGGTCTAGTCGCGCTTAGGGAGGTCGTATGAGCCAGATCAGCCCCACCCGAATGGCCCTCCTGCAGCGCCGCGGCCAGTTGCGGCTCGCGCAGCGCGGGGTGGACCTCCTCAAGAAGAAACGCGACGCGTTGGTGGGGGAGTTCTTCGCCCTGGTGCGCGACACCCTCGAGGCCCGCAAGCGCTTGAACGCGGCGGCGCGCGAGGCGTACATGGCCTTGTTCCTGGCCAAGGCGTTTGACGGTCCGGAGGCGGTGGAGGCCGCGACGCTGGGCGTGCCGTTGCTCTCCGGCGTGGAGGCCCAGGTGGAGAACGTTTGGGGCACTCGAGTGCCGCGCCTCGAGGTCGCGTGGCCCGAGGGGTTGGCGGGCAGCCCCATCGCTACCGGCGGGCAGACCCTGAAGGCGCAGGAGGCCTTTCGGCAGTTCGCGGAGGCTTTGGTGGCGGTCGCGAACACCGAGACGCGCTTGCGGCGGATCGGTGAGGAGATCAAGAAGACCACGCGCCGCGTGAACGCGCTCGAGCAGGTGGTTATCCCCGGCATTCAGGGACAGATCCGCTTCATCCAGCAGGTGCTCGAGCAGCGGGAGCGTGAGGACATCTTCCGCCTCAAGCGGATTAAGGGCAAGATCGAAGCGCGCGAGGAGGCAGAGGCCAAAGCCTAGCCGTTGGTGGTTGGTTCGGCCCGGCCCGCAATAAGCGGGCCGGGCTTTTTATGCGGAGGGATCGGGAACCGCTGCTTGATTTTTACGCGCAGAACGCTATACTACTTGCTAAGTAGATCCTATACGATACCGCGGGTCAGGGAGCGACGCGAACCCCGCCGCGCCACCCCGAACGGGACGCACACGGAAAGCGCCGGAGCAGGCCCACGCAGTGTAGGAGCAGCGGCATGTACGAGGTCAGTGAGACGATTACTGAACTTAAAAGCCACCACAACATCTACTTCGAGTGTGAGCAGCGCAGAAAAATCCTCGTGTACATCCTGCGCTCCCCAACTCGGCGGTGGTAGCGGCGACCGCGCGTGCACTTCGCCGAGCTCTGGCGTTTCGATGATGGGCGCTGGACGCGCTGCGTTCCCCAGAGGAGGTCATCTGATGAGCCTACTTGAAGACATCCTTGCCCTGTGCGCCGAACTCCCCGAGGACGACCCGTTCGCCCTCGAGCCGCTCCGCGCGCGCTTTGAGCGCGCCTGGATGCGTGAGCCCGTCGAAGCGAGCACCCTCGAGGCCGACCTGCACGCGGCCTTCCCCGACGACCCCGACGCGCCCTACCGCGTCCTGCGCCAGGTCGCGCGCGCCTACGCGGTCGAGCGACGGCCCGACGGGAGGTGGGTCGTGCGGCTCGGCCTGCCCCTCTGCGTCCCGGCCCTCGCCGCGTGGCGCACCGCCCTGCCCGAGGGCGTCCACCGGGGCTTCACGCGACCGCTGGGGGAGGCGGGCCTCGAGGGCGCCGTGAGCCGCGTGCTGCACCCCGCCGAGGACTTCCACCCGCCCCTCGCCCTCCTCCCCCGGCTCCGGGGGGACGCCCCCCTGGACTGGACGCCGGCGCGGAAACCCCTCCTCGAGCCCGCCCCCGCCGTGGTGCCCCTGAACCTGTACCTGGACCGGCCGGACCCCCGGGTCCTCGAGGCGGTCCGCGCCGCGTACAGCGGACTCCCCCAGCTAGGCGCACCCATCCGCGTCCTCGAGCCGGAGCTATTACCGGACGCAGCCACGCGGGCCCTCGAGACCGCCCAACGGCGGCGCGTCGAGCGGGCCCTCGAGCTCTACCCGGAGGCGTACCCCCCGCACCTGGACGCGCCCCTCAAGCCCGGGGAAGAGGTCGTCCTGGCCGCGATGGGGGAGGATAAGCGCCTCGAGCTGCCCCGCGGCGCGTACCAGGCGACCGCGGACCTGGAGCGCGTCCTCGCGCAGGTGCCGCCGCCCGGCCCGAAGATCACAAGCTGAAACCAGAGGAAAGGAGGAGGTAAGCATGGAAAAGGAAGCCGCTCCGCCCCTCACCCAGCAACTCCGCGCACCGTTTTTCGTGGAGGCCCTTCGAAGGTTTCTCCTGAACCGGGGCCGCTGCCTGGCCCTGGACGCGCGCGCGGCCGCGCCGCGCATCAAGGACGTGATGCGGACCTAGGCACGCGCGCCGCTCCTCTTCGCGCTCCTGTTCCTGCTCGGGGGTGCTTGCCCGTCCCTGAGCGGGAAGATTACCAGCTCGAGATCCACCCGGACGGGCGCGTCACGCTGCGCGTGGCGGACCTGTTGCTCCTCGACCCCGGGGTCAGCCCCGAGGAACCGCCGTGATTCTTCAGGAGGGCCTCGAGATCCTCCAAAACATAGGGGAGCGAGCGGATCCAGCCCCTCGAGAACGGGCGCTTTGAGGTCGTGCACGCCCTGGAGTTCCCTGCGAGCGAGACCCACTGGAGGTACGACCTGGACCTCCTCCAGCTGGAGCGGGAGGGGGACGTGATCACGATCCGCGCGCGGTCCGTGACGGAAGCGGACCTCGAGGAGCGCCGCGCGTACGGGCTCGAGCCCGACTACCGCATCACCGCCCGCCTCTACGCGCGCGTCGCGGAAGCCGAGGGCCTCGCACGTCGCCTGTTCGGGGGGTACACCTGGTGGGTGAAGAGCGCGCCCACAGGCGGGTTCGTCCTGCGCGTTGGGAGTGAGGGGTAAGGGTGCGGAGGATGGAGGCCCCCACCTTGCGCTTGGGGTTCGCCTCGCGGTCCTGGCCCACCATAACACCGTGCCCCTCCCGGCCTAAAGTCCGGGAGGGGCAGCGTTAGGTGACGCTTGGGAGTAGGGGTTAGGTGTTGTGCTCTTGCTCGCGGCGCAGGGCGATGCGCAGGCAGACCGCGAGTCCGCCCCAAAGGAGGGTGGCGGCGATGAGGAACATCAGAAGCGCGATGGGTTTCATGCTTCCCTCCTTTCCATCTCAACCGCGACGCTGCGGCCCCAGGGCAGCCGCTGAATCAGGAAGGCGGCCACGATCACGAGGAGGACCGTCAGCCAGCCGAAACCGATCAGCAGGCCCATGGGGTAGCCCCCGTACGGCTGGGCGAGGTCGGCGGCGAGGGCCTTCCAGGCCATGACGGTGAGCAGGATCGGGGTGAGGATCCCCGCGGAGAGGAGGAGCCAGGGACGGCTCACGCGGAAGTCGGAGACGCTGTCAGCGTGATCCGCCAGCGGCCCGAAGATCTTCCAGATCCAGAACACCGCAACCACCTCGGCCAGCCCGATCAGGGCGATGCCGTAGTTGTTGATGAAGTGGTCCACGATGTCCAGGTAGATGAGGCCGGCCTTGGTGGCAAAGAGCAGGCTGCCCAGGAAGGCCACCACGTGCACGCCAATGACGGCCTGCTTGTAGGAGATGCCAAACTTGTCCGCCACGGACTGGGCGACCACGTTCACCAGGGAGATCAGGGAGGACATGCCCGCAACCACGAGCGCGACGAAGAAGAGGAAGCCGAACAGGCCCCCCAAGGCCGGGAAGGAGTTGAGGATCTGCGGGAAGACGATGAAGGCGAGACCCACGCCGCCCGCGGCGACCTCGTTGACCGGCACCCCCTGGGCCTGGGCCATGAAGCCGATCGCGCCGAACACGCCGAGCGCGGCAAGCAGGCTGAACCCGCTGTTGGCGAGCGCAGTGATGAAGGCGTTGTTGGTGAGGTCGGCCTTCTTCGGCAGGTAGCTCGCGTAGGTGATCATCACGCCGAGCCCGACGCTCAGGCTGAAGAAGATCTGGCCGTACGCGGCGAGCCAGACCTTGCCGTCGAAGAGCTTGCTCCAGTCCGGGGTGAAGAGGTGGTTCAGCCCCTCGACCGCACCGGGCAGCGTGATGCCGCGCAGGGTGATGATGAGCATCAGCACCAGCAACAAGGGCATGAAGATCTTATTGGCGCGTTCGATACCCTCACTCACCCCTCGCACCATGATGAGGAAGGAGGCGATCCACACCAGGATGAGGGCGATGGCAACCGAGGGCTGCAGCCCGCCCGTGGGCCAGAAGGTATCCGGGAGGCCCAGGTACGAGCCGAAGAAGAAACCCTTGGTGTCCGCGCCCCAGGCCTGCGTGAGCGCGAACCACGCGTAGCTCACCGCCCAGGCGATGACCACCGTGTAGTACAGCGTGATGACGAAGGAGACCAGGACCGGCCACCACCCGAGCCACTCCCACTTCTCCGAGATGCGGCGCAGCGCTAGGGGAGCCGATCCCCGGTACTTGTGCCCGATGGCGAACTCAAAGATCAGTAGGGGAATGCCGGCGGTGAACAGGGCGATGAGGTAGGGTAGCAAGAACGCGCCGCCGCCGTTCTCGTACGTGACGTAGGGGAACCGCCAGATGTTCCCCAACCCGATGGCCGAACCTACCGCGGCCAACACGAATCCGGTACGGGTAGCCCAAGTTTCTCGCTGCAAGGTTCTAACCTCCCCACAAAAAAATAGATGTATGCCACGATGTCAAGCCGTCGGTTACGCGGTATCTCGGTCGGTCAGGATGAATTATTCATAATTCGAGGCCTCGAGTCAAGCCTGCGTAAAGTTTTGGACCGAGTAAAAATGGGGCGGCCTGTGGCCGCCCCATCGGGATAGGTGTCCCTACGCTCCCGCGAAGGAAAGGTCCGCTACCGCCACAACAGGCGTCCCAACCGCCACGCCCATGAACGTCCACTCGAGCTCCGCCCCTACCGCAACTACGCGCTCGAGAAGCTCGAGGAAGTTCCCGCTAATCGCAAAGTTTTCCACGGGATGGCGTATTTCCCCATCTTCCACCCAAAGCCCGAGCGCCTGCAGGGAGAACTCCCCCGAGATGGGGTTGGCCCCGGCGTGCACCCCCATCACCTCGCTGACGATCACGCCCGTCTCGAAGGTCACGCCCGCTCCGGGTTCGACCACGAGGTTCGTGGGGGCCACCCCGAGGGTGCCCCGGTAGTCGCGCGCGGCGTGCCCGGTGTTCGCCACGCCGAGCCGCAGCGCCGCCTCGCTGTTCGTCAGGTAGTTCCGCAGCACTCCCGCCTCCACCAGCACGGTGCGGCGGGCAGGGGTGCCTTCCGCGTCGAAGGGCCTGCGCACGAGGCCCTGCGGGAACGTGGGGTCGTCCACCAGCGTAACCGCCGGGCTCGCGATGCGCGTGCCGAGCTTGCCCGCGAGCCGGCTCTTCCCCTCGAGGACGGCTTTACCGCTCCATAAGCTCCAAAAGGCGAGGAGCAGGTGCGCGAAGGCCCGCGGCTCGAGGTACGCGGTGTACCGGCCGGTCTTGAGGGGACGCGCCCCCAGAAGCCGCCCCGTACGCTCCAGGAGGGTGTGGGCGGTGCGTCCAGGGTCGAGGACGTGGAACTCACCGGCCCAGTCCGCGCCCCAGCCCTGCTTGAGGCTCGTGCCTTCACGCATCACCATCGAGCCCATAAGGCCGGCCAGCCCCGCGCGGTAGGTTCCGGAGGCCCCCTCGGTGGAGCCCAGGTGGACCGCCACCTCGCGCTCGGTGTACCCGGCGAACATGACCTGCCCCACGCGCGGGTCCTTCCGGAGGTTGGCCTCAAACTCGAGGGCCGCGCGTTGTTTCGCTTCGAGCGGAGCGGACAGGCCCTCGCCGAGCGTGTCCTGGTGGCCGAGGGCGTGACCTTTGGGGAGGAACCCCCCGGTTTCGGACTGCAAAGCGGCGTTCTGCCGGGCTTCTTCCAGCGCCCAGTCGAGGCTTGGGGGGGTCAGGTCCTCCGTGTAGGCGTAGCCGACCCGGCCGTTTTCAACCAAGCGCAACCCGATCCCGCCGCGCTGGGCCTGCTTGACCTCCTCGAGCCGGCCCTCGTGCGCCTTGAGGCTGAGCTCGCGCTGGTGACTGCCGAACACCTCGAGCTGCACCCTGAGTGCCTGGGCGCGCTCGAGCAGGTAGGTTTTCGCTTCTTCAAAGGTCATCGTTCCCTCCGGTTACGCCTGCCCGCCGACCACGAGTTCGCTCACCAATAGGTGCGGTTGCCCGACCTCTACGGGGATCGAGCCGGAGAGCGAACCGCACATGCCGGGGGCGTTCGCGAGGTCGTCCGAGACCGCCACGATCCTCTGGATGGTTTCCGGGCCTTTGCCGACAAGCATCGCGCCGCGCACGGGCTCCTCGATGCGGCCCTTGCGAATGATGTACCCTTCCTTGACCGCGAAGTTGTACTCGCCCGAGCCGGGGCGGACCTGCCCGCCCCCCATGTCGGCGGCGTACAGGCCGAACTCGATCCCCTCGAACAGCGCTTCTTTCGGGGTGTCGCCGGGGGCGATGAAGGTGTTGCGCATGCGGCTCGTGGGGGCGAAGGTGTAGTCCTGCCGGCGGCCCGAGCCGGTGGGACGGTACCCTGTTTTGAGGCTGCCGAGCCGGTCCACCATGTAGCTCTTGAGCACGCCGTTCTCGATCAGGACGGTGCGCTCCGTGGGGTGGCCTTCGTCGTCGTACTCCGAGGACCCCCACCCGTGCGCCAGCGTGCCGTCATCGATGTAGGTCACGACCGGGCTCGCCACCGGTTCCCCTAGTTTGTCCGAGAGGACCGAGGCCTTTTTGGCCACCGAGGTGGTCTCCAAGAGGTGCCCCAGGGCCTCGTGGAAGATCACGCCGCCGAAGGCGTTGCCGATCACTACCGGCATCGTGCCCGCGGGGGCGGGGCGTGCCCGCAGGTTCGTGAGGGCTTGCATGCCGGCGCGCCGGCCCACCTCGGCGGGCGGGAAACGCTCGAAGAGCTCGAGGCCCGCGCTCAAGCCCGGCCCGGCCGAGCCGGTCTGGGCGCCGCGTTCGTCCTCGGCGATGGCCACCACGACCAGGCGCGTGCGCACCCGGCGGTCCTCCACCCACGCCCCCTCGCTGTTGGCGACGAGCACCTCCTGGTCCCACTCCAGCAAGCGCGTCTCCACTCGCTTGATCTCCGGAGCGACGCGGGCCGCGGCCTCCGCCTCGAGGAGGCGCTCGAGGCGGTAGCGCTTGTCCTGGGATTCGAGGGGCATCTTGGGGGCGTGCAGCCCCGTGGCGGTCTGCTTTCGGAAATCCAGCCCTCCCGCGCCGCGGGCGTCCACGCGGCCTTTCTCGCCCTTGAGCCGGGCGAGCGTCTCGGTGACTTCGAGGAGGTTCGCTTCGGAGAGGTCGTTGGTGTAGGCGTACACCACCTCCGTCCCAAAGAACAATCGCACCCCGGCCCCGTACTCGAGGCCGGAGAGGGCTTCCTTGACCTCGCGGTTTAGCACGCGCAGGTGGCGCCGCCGCCAGCGCTCGACGTAGACCTCGGCGAAGTCGGCACCGTACTGATGTGCGGTCGTTAGGAGTTTCGAAACGAGTTCGGGTTGTAGCATGCGCGTATTCTAACCCGGCGAGTGACCGGCGGGTCAGTAACCTGGGTGACCGTCCGCGTTCGCCGCGTTATTTCGGTTTCGAAAACAGTCGGGTCAGACGCCACAAGGCTTCTTCAAGCGCTCGGACCGGGTTCCCGGCCTCCTTCGCCCGGCGTTCCGCCACGACGAGCGCCTCCAGCGCCTGGCGTAGGCGCGCTTCGTCGAGCCGCTTCGCGAGCAGGAGGGCCTGGCGCGCCGCGTACGGGTGCACCCCTAGCAGCCCCGCGGCCTCCTTCTCCCCAAGCAAGGGGTTCTCCGCGAGGAGGGCCCAGGCCTTGGCTAGGGTCGTGTACTGCCAGCTCAAGGCCCCCAGGATGCGCAAGGGTTCCTCGCCGCGCGCCAGGAGGGTGCGGAGGTGCTGGAGCGCCTCGCGGAACCGTCCTTCCGTCACCGCGCGCACCAGATCAAACGCGCTCAAGGGCGCTTCGAGGGCCACCACCGCCCGCACCTTCTCCACGCTGAGCGGGGGGGAGAGGAGCTCGAGCTTCTCCAGCTCCATCGCCAGGGCCTCCAGGTCGCCCTCGAGGCCCGCGAGGTACTGCGCGACCGCGCTGGGGGCTTTGATGCCGCGGGATTTGAGCTCGTTCTCCACCCAGCGCACCCGGTCCTTCCACCTCGGGGTGGGGTGGTCCCGCACCTCGGCGCGCGCCTTGTACCAGCGGCTCCGCGCCGCGGGGGGTTTGGGATCCAGGAGCAGAACGAGCGCGTCCGCGGGAAGGGCTTCGAGGACGGGCCGGAGGGCCTTCCACTCGGCCTCGGCGGCCTCCCTGAGGTCCACGAGGGCCCCGGAGGGGCCGAACAACCCGCCTGCGGCTGCCTGCTGGAGCCGGGCGGGATCCGGGGGCAGGAGGCGCGGGGCGAGCCCCTTCAATTCGGCCTCCCGTAACAACGCCTGCCGGGCCAGGTACGGGTCGCCGGTGAAGGCAACGATCACGCTACCCCAGCGCGTTCTTGCCGGTGATGTCCCGGCCCACGATGAAGGTGTGGATGTCGTGGGTGCCCTCGTAGGTGTCCACCGTCTCTAGGTTCAGCATGTGCCGGATCGCGTGGTACTCGAGGGTGATCCCGTTCCCCCCGAGGATCTCGCGCGCGGTGCGGGCGGCCTGCAACGCGGCGCGCACGTTCTGGCGCTTGGCGAGGGAGACCTGGGTGTAGGTGAGGCGGCCCGCGTCCTTCAAGCGCCCGAGCCGCCAGGCGAGGAGGAGGCCTTGGGTGTGCGCGGTGAGCATCTCCACCAGCTTGTGCTGCACCATCTGACGGGCGGCGATCGGGCGGCCGAAGGTGACGCGGCTCGAGGCGAACTCGAGGGCTTCAGTGTACACGGCCTCGAGGGCCCCCATCGCGCCCCAGGCGATCCCGTAGCGGGCCTGGGTGAGGCAGGCGAGAGGCGCGCGCAGCCCCTGGGCCTTGGGGAGCATCTGGTCCTTGTGCACGCGCACCTCATCGAGGACGAGCTCGCTCGTCACCGAGGCCCGGAGGCTCATCTTGTGCTTGACCTCGTTCGCGGTGAAGCCTGGCGCGTCGGTGGGCACGATGAAGCCCCGCACCACGCCCTCCTCGTCCTTGGCCCAGATGATGGCGATGTCCGCGATGTTCCCGTTGGTGATCCACATCTTCGTGCCTGAGAGGACGTAGTGATCGCCGTCCCTGCGGGCGCGGGTCTTCATGTTCGCGTCCGGGTCGGACCCGCCGTCGGGCTCGGTGAGGCCGAAGCAGCCGACGAGCCGGCCCGCGGCGAGCTCGGGCAGGTACCGCTGTTTTTGCTCCTCGGACCCGAAGGCGTAGATGGGGTACATCACGAGCGCGCCCTGGACCGAGGCGAAGCTCCGCAGCCCGGAGTCCACGCGCTCGAGCTCGTACATGATCAGGCCGTACGCGACGTTGCTGACCTCGGCCGCGCCGTACGCGCTGGGGAGGTTCGCCCCCAAAAACCCCATCTCCCCGAACCGGGGGATGAGGTGCTTGGGGAAGACGCCCTCCTCCCACCACTGGGCGATGTGGGGCAGGGCCTCGGCCTCGAGGAACTTCCGTGCGGCGGCCTGGACCTGGCGTTCTTCCGGGGTGAAGAGCTCTGCGACCTGGTAGTAGTCCAGCATGGTTTCCCTCGCTCTCGCGCCTAAGATACCCCCCGGGTGAAGGCGGCGGCAACCTTTGCAACGTTCCGCGTTTTCGGGGTAGAATCTGGGCGCAACACAGCGTGGGAGGTGGGTTATGAAGCTTGGCATGCGGTCTGTTGTGGCCCTTGGGCTCCTCTTGCTGGGGGGCGTTGCGGGGGCTCAGGTGACGCGGATCTCCATCGCGACCGGCGGCACCGGCGGGATCTACTTCCCGCTGGGCGGGGGGATGGCCAAGGTCTGGACGGACTTCGTCGAGGGCGTGGAGGCCACCGCCGAGGTCACGGGCGCTTCGGTGGAGAACGTGCGGCTGGTGGTGCTGGACGAGGCCCAGGTGGCCTTGGGCACCGGGAACGTGGTCTTCCAGGCCTACGCGGGCACCGGACGGTTCGAGGGCAAGCCCCAACCGATCCTCGCGATCGGAGCGATGTACCCGAACGCCCTGCAGATCGCGACCCTGAGCAGTACCGGGATCCGCCGCATCGCGGATCTCAAGGGCAAGCGGGTCTCGGTGGGCGCGCCTGGTTCGGGGACCGAGGTGATGACCAAGAGCGTCCTCGAGGTGCTCGGGGTGACCTACGCGGACTTCGCGCAGCTTCAGCGCCTTTCCTTTGCGGAGAACGTGAACGCGCTCAAGGACGGGGCGATCGACGCGGGCAGCTGGTCGGTGGGGCTGGGGGCCAGCTCCCTGGTGGATCTGGCCACCACGCGGGATATGGAGCTGGTGTGCATGACTCCGGAGGAGCAGCAAAAGGTGCAGGAGGCGTTTAGTTACTACGCGCCCTTCACCATTCCCGCCGGCACCTATCCCGGCGTGGATTACGACTGTCCTACCGTCCAGGTGGCGAACGTTCTCTTCGTGCACCGGGACGCGGACCCCGAGCTCGTCTACCAACTCACCCGGGCGCTTTACGAGCACAAGGACGCGCTCGAGCAGATCCACCCCGTGGCGCAGATCATCAGCCCCGAGTACGCCTTGAACTCCACCCCGATCCCCTTCCACCCGGGGGCGCTCCGCTACTACGAGGAGCTCGGCCTCGAGGTGCCGGCAGCGCTGAAGCCCGAGCGGTAGGCCATGCGGGGGCTCCTGGGCGTCGGCCTGTTGTTAGGCCTGGGGGCCCTCGCCTTCTTCCTGGGGGTGCAGCGGGGGGTTTGGGTCGAGGTGGACGGGAGGGGAGTGCTGTTCCTGCCGCTAAAGGAGGAGGAGCGGTTCGCGCTCTCGTGGGTCCACTCCGTGGACGGCATCCGGGTGTGGGACGTGTTCGAGTACCGCGAGGGGCGCGTTTACCTGGTGGAGACGCGCACTCCCTACTTCGCGGCTGGGTTGGGTGAGGTGCCCGGGAGGGGGCGTGTGGTGGGGATGGCGGGGCACGCCTTGGCGATCGTGGGAATCGATGAGCCGCTCGAGGGGTGGGTGCTCCGCATCGGCAGTCCCGAGGTACGCCATACGCTCCACCACCGTGGGTGCGCCTACGACCTGAGCGCCCGTTATGCGCACCGGCGGCTCACCTTCCGTCCGGGCGTGCGCTTGGGGTTGGGACGAGGTGAGGCATGCGCTACGTGGTGACGCTGCTCGCGCTGGGGCTCGTGGCGTTTCAACTCTACACTGCGGGCGTGTCCCCCATGCCCGCGATCTTCCAGCGCTCTGCGCATTTCGCGCTGGTGCTCGCCCTGCTTTTTTTGACGGTGCCGGTCTCCCGGCGGGCTTCCCCGGCCGTGCGGTGGATGGTGGACGGCCCGCTGGTCCTGCTGGCCCTTGTGACGGGCGGGTACATCTACTTCGGGTACGACGCGATCATCGAGCGATTTGGGTGGTGGGAACCGCAGGACATCTGGCTGGGGAGCACGCTGGTCCTCCTTACCCTCGAGGCCACCCGCCGCGCGATCGGCTGGCCGATGACCCTCATCGCCGCGGCCTTCCTGGCCTACGCGTTCTTGGGGCCGTACATGCCGGGGGTCCTGGCGCACAAGGGGTACTCCCTCCAGCGCTTGGTGGGGCAGCTGTACCTGACCACCGAGGGGATTTACGGCCTGCCGCTCGGGGTGGCGGCGACCTTCGTCTTCATCTTTATCTTGTTCGGGGCGCTGCTCGAGGCGACCGGGGCGGGCCGGTTCTTCATCGACCTAGCCTACGCCCTCGCGGGGCGGAGCCGTGGCGGGCCGGCGAAGGCCAGCGTGATCGCTTCGGCTTTCATGGGGTCCGTTTCGGGCAGCGCGATCGCAAACGTGGTAACGACGGGCGCGTTCACCATCCCGCTCATGAAGCGGCTGGGGTACCGGCCTGAGGAGGCGGCGGGGGTGGAGTCCGCCGCGAGCACCGGGGGACAGATCATGCCGCCCATCATGGGGGCCGGGGCTTTTCTCATCGCGGAGTTCACCGGCGTGCCGTACCTGGAGATCGTGAAGCTCTCCTTGATCCCGGCGCTCTTGTACTTCCTCACCGTCTACCTCTTCGTGGATCTGATCGCGGCCAAGCGGGGCATGCGGGGGCTGCCCCCAGAGGAGCTGCCTCCCTTAAAGCGCGTGCTCCTCGAGGGCTGGCACTTCCTGTTGCCGGTGGGGGTGCTGGTGTACTACCTGATCGCCGGGGTGAGCCCTATGCGGGTGGGGTTCATCGCGGTATTGACCGTGCTTGCCGCCGCGCTTGTACGCCGTTCCTCCCGGCCGCGTTTGGGACAGATCATCGCGGCTTTTGAAAAGGGAGCGCGAGCCGCGGTTCCCGTGAGCGTAGCTACGGCCGCCGCGGGCATCGTGGTGGGGGTGGTGGGCCTTACGGGCCTCGGGCTGAAGTTCAGCGATCTGGTGATCGGGTTTTCCGGCGGGGTCCCCTTGCTGGCGCTGCTTTTGGTGGCGCTGGCGAGCTTAGTGTTGGGGATGGGGCTTCCGGTCACGGCCTCCTATATCGTGCTGGTGGTCCTCGCCGGACCGGCGCTGGAGGAGCTGGGGATCGCCTTGATCGTGGCCCACCTGGTGGTCTTCTGGTTCAGCCAGGACTCGAACGTCACCCCGCCGGTGGCCCTCGCGGCCTACGCCGCGGCGGGGTTGGCCGGAACGAGCCCCATGCGCGCGGCCTTCCAAGCCTGGAAGTTCGCGAAGGGGTTGTACCTCGTGCCCTTGTTGATGGTGTACGCGCCGGGGGTGCTCTTGATGGGCTCGCCCCCTGAGGTCTTGTGGGACCTGTTGCGGGCCGCGCTGGCCTTGTGCGCCTTCGCCATGGCTCTTGAAGGGTACGGGTTCCGTCCGTTGCGGGCCTGGGAACGGGCCTTGCTTTTAGGGGGTGGGGTGGCATTGTTCGTGCCGGAAAGGACCCTGGATCTTCTAGGGCTCGCGGCGGTGCTCGTGGGGGTGGGCGTGGGGTTCTTGCAGGCGCGCGGCGGGCTTGGGCCCGCACAGGATCGGGAATCACAAGAATAGGCTGACCGGTCAGTCAGATGCGTAATATGATGGGGGGTGTTGGCCCTCGAGCTCCTACGCGACCCCCTATATCGGCGTTACTGGATCAGCCTCTTCATCAGCCAGCTCGGGACCTGGATGCAAGCCGCGACCCAGGCCTGGCTGGTCCTCGTCCTCACCGGCTCAGCCGAACGGCTGGGCTTGGTCGTGGCGCTGCAGTTTGCCCCCTCCCTCTTCTTCTCGCTCCTCGCGGGCGTGGTGGCCGACCGGACGCCCAAGCGCCGGCTGTTGCTCCTTACGCAGACCAGCCTCATGCTGCTGGCTTTGGGGATGAGCCTCCTCATCTTTGCCGGGGCCGTCCAGTACTGGCACGTCCTGATCTTTGCCGCGCTCTACGGCACCGCGAACGTCTTCGACCTGCCCACGCGCCAGGCCTTCACCGTGGAGCTCGCTGGGCGGGCGCGCTACCCCGGCGCGATCTCCCTCAACTCCTTCGGGTTCAACCTCTCGCGCCTGGTGGGCCCGGCGGTTGCCGGACTGGTGATCGCGCGGTACGGGATGGGCTGGACCTTCCTCCTCAACGCCCTCTCCTTCATCCCCCTAATCCTGGTGTTGCGCGGCCTCTCGGTCGGGAACGCCGCGGGGGAGCGGCGCGGCAACCCCATCGCCCAAGCGCTGGAGGGTCTGCGGTACGTCTGGGCCACCCCCCTCGTGCGCACCGTCGTCCTCCTCATGCTCTGGGTGGGGATCTTCGGGATCAACTTCCAGACCCTCATCCCCGCGTACGCCCGGCTCGAGCTGGGCCTCGAGGCTGGTGGGTACGGGTTCCTGCTCTCAGCGCTGGGGTTGGGGGCGCTCGGCGGAGCGCTCTGGCAGGCGTGGGCCTCGAGCGTACGCCCGGCGCGTCTGCTGTTGGGGGCGGGGTTGTTGGGGGGGGTGCACCTGCTGCTCTTGGCGCGCCTTCCGGCGTGGGGGGTGGCCATCGTTCTTATCGCGGCGGGGTTCGCGATGGTAACCACGCTGATCAGCGCGAACACCACCGTCCAGACGATCGTGCCCGACCGGCTAAGGGGGCGGGTGATGTCCATCTACTCTTTGGTGCTGTTGGGGACGGGGCCGCTTGGCGCCTACCTCACGGGCCTCTTGTTCGAGGCGCTAGGGGGGCGCATGGCCGCGGGGGTGCTCGGAGCCTGCACCCTCGCGGGGTGGGTCTTCTTCCTGCGTCGCCCCTGGCCCCGGCGGCTGGATGCGGCGCGGCCGGAGGCGGTGTAGCCGGGGTACCCGGCCGGGTTTTGTATACTAAGGGCGTCACGTGGAAAGGGGGACTCGATATGCGCGTGTGGGGTCGCACCCTGCTAGTTGCCCTGTTGTTAGGAGGCCTTGCCCTGGCGCAGGATGGGTTGGGAGCACAGGTGTACCAGCAGTGCGCCGGGTGCCACCAGGAAAGCGGGATGGGGCTTCCCGGCATCTTCCCGCCGCTCGCGGGCACGCTGCCTAGGATCGCCGCGGCTGAGGGAGGGCGCGACTACCTGATCCGGGTGGTGCTGTTCGGCATGATGGGCCCAATCGAGTCCGTGAACGGTAGCTACAACGGACAGATGCCGGCCTGGGGGGGCAGCTTCGACGACGCGCAGATCGCCGCGGTGCTGAACTACGTGCTGACCGCGTGGGGCAACGACGCGCTCTTGCCCAAGGGGTGGGAGGCCATCGCCCCCGAGGAGGTCCAGGCCGCGCGGGTGGAGGACCTTAAGCCGCAGGAGGTGCTGAAGCTGCGGCCCAAGGTGGAGTTCGGCGAATGAGGCGTGTGGGGCGGGGACGTACCCCCGCCCCACATACGAAGCCCCTCAGGGGCCTGGGCTTTAGGCCCGCCAGTCCGCAGGGCGCGTCCCGAGCCCCAGCCGCCAGGCCACGGCCTGCGCGACGCGCAGGGCGGCGCGGCCGTCCCCGTACGGGTTCTTGGCGCGCCGCATCCGCGCCCGCGCCTCGGGATCCGTGAGCAGGCCGTCCACCACGGCGTAGACCCGCGCGGGGTCGGTGCCCGCAAGCGTGAGGATGCCGGCCTCGAGCCCCTCCGGCCGCTCGGTCACGTTCCGGAGCACCACGACCGGAACCCCAAGGGCCGCTCCTTCCTCCTGCAGCCCTCCCGAGTCGGTCACGATCAACGTGCTTTCGCGGAGCAGCGCGGCCATCGCCCCGTACTCCAAGGGGTCGAGCAGCACGAAGTTCGGCACCCCCTCCAGCACCGGCCAGACCGCCTCGCGGACCACGGGGTTCAGGTGCACGGGGTAGACGAAGGTGTACCGGGGGTGCGCCCGCGCCAGCTCGGCCAGCGCATGGGCCAGATGGCCGAGCCGCGGCCAGTTCTCCCGCCGGTGCATCGTGACCGTCACGTAAGGGCCGGGCGGCAACCCCGCGGGCAGCCGCCCCACCCGCGCGGCGTACTGGATCGCGTCGATCCCGGTCTGGCCGGTCACCACGATGCGTTCGGCCGGCTTGCCCTCGCGGATCAGGTTTGCTTTCGCGCCCGGGGTAGGGGCGAGGTCCAGATCGGTGAGCACGTCGGTCAGCCGGCGGTTGGCCTCCTCGGGGAAGGGCTCCCTAAGGTTATGGCTGCGTAGCCCGGCCTCCACGTGCCCCACCGGCAGCCCCTCCAAGAACGCTGCCCAGGCCACCGCGAAGGTCGTGAGGGTGTCCCCGTGCACCAGCACGTACTCCGCCTCGAGCTCCCGGAGCTTCCGCGCGGCCTGGGGCAGGATGCGGGCCGCGAGGTCGGGAAGCGCCTGGCGCTCGGTCATGACCTCGAGGTTGGCCGCGACGGGCACCTCGAAGAGCGAGAGGGCTTGCTCGAGCTGCTCCTTGTGCTGCCCGGTGAGGAGCACCCGGGGGGTGAGCCCCTGGACCTGCCGGAGGGCACGGTAGACAGGGGCCATCTTGGTGGCTTCGGGGCGGGTGCCGAACGCGAGTACAACGGTGCTCATCGGGTTTGCGCCTCGGGATCGGTGGAGTTGGGATCTGGTGTTTGGGCTTCGCGCTGCGCGGCGCGCCTGCGGCGCCAGACGGCGAAACCGAGCAGGAGGGTCGTGCCGCCAGCCGTGGTGAGGACGGTCGGGTAGTTCATGCCCTGCACGAGCATCGCAGCGAGGTTCGCGAGGAGCGTGGCGCCCCAGAGGAGGTAGGCCACCTGGTGTTGCGAGAGCCCGCGGGCCAAAAGGCGGTGGTGCAGGTGGTCCTTGCCCGGTGTGGAGAGGGGGTTCTTGCCCGCCAAAAGGCGGCGCACGATGACCTGGGCCGTGTCCACGACCGGGATGAGGAGGAAGAGGAGGGGGGGGAAGAGGGCGAAGACGGTGGTGATCTTGAGGTTACCGAGGATGCTGCTCGCGGCGAGGACGTACCCGAAAAAGTACGCGCCGGCGTCCCCCATGATGATCCGCGAGGGGTGCAGGTTGTGCCGGAGGAAACCGAGCGCGGCCCCGCCCAAGGCGGCGAGGACCAGGGTGGCCGCCGCCCGGGTTTCGAACTGGGCGGAGGCCGCGAGGAGGCTCATCGCGGTGATGAACCCCACACCGCCCGCAAGGCCGTCCACCCCGTCGATCAAGTTCATCGCGTTGGTGACGCCCACGATCCAGAGGATCGTGAGGAGGAAGGAAAGAGCGGGATCAATCGGCGAGCCGAACGCGGCTTCGATGCGGATCCCGGTCGCGTAGAGCAACAGCGCGGTGAGGACCTGCACGCCCAGGCGAAACAGGGGCGGCAGCCCGAACTGGTCGTCCACGAATCCCGTGAGGACGAGCACCGCTCCCCCGAGCATGATCGCGAACACCTGGAGCTGGACGTCCACCAGGACGTTGGGGCGCAAGAGAAACGCCAGCACCAGCGCGACCCACACCCCCCCATAGATCGCGAGCCCCCCGGCGTTAGGGAGCGGGGTGCGGTTCAGGCGGCGCGGGGAGGGCGGGTCGGCCCACCCTACCTTCAAAGCGAAGGCCCGCACCGTGGGGATGAACCGCCAGGTGGCGACCGCGGCGAGTACGAAGGTGCCCACCACGGCCAGCCACCCGGGACCGGTGGGGTCCGCGACGCCCAGGCTCCACAGGAAACGCTCGAGGGGTTCGGGCATAAGCTCCTTTAGGAACGGTACGGGGTCACTTCGTTCCGTAGATCCGGTCCCCGGCGTCGCCCAGGCCCGGCACGATGTACCCTTTCTCGTTCAGCCGTTCGTCCACCGCCGCGGTCACGATCTCCACGTCCGGGTGTTCTCGCTGCACCCGCTCGATGCCCTCGGGGGCCGCGAGGATGCTCATGAGCTTGATGGAGGTCGCGCCTTTATCCTTCAGAATCTGAAGGGCCCGCGCGGCGCTGCCCCCGGTGGCGAGCATGGGGTCGGTGAGGAAGACCCGGCGCTCGTGGATGTCCTGCGGGAGTTTCGCGTAGTACTCGACGGGTGCGAGCGACTCTGGATCGCGGTACAACCCGATGTGCCCTACCTTGGCGGCCGGCACCAGGCGCACGATGCCCTCCACCATCACCAGCCCCGCCCGAAGTACCGCGACCAGGGCGAGCTTCTTCCCCGAGAGGGTGTACGCCCGCGCGTAGGCGACTGGGGTCTTGACGGTGATCTCCTCGAGCTCCAGATCGCGCATGGCCTCGTACGCCATGAGCATCGAGACCTCGGCCATGAGCTCTCGGAAGTCCTTGCTTCCGGTGCGTTCGTCCCGAAGAAGGGCCAGCTTGTGTTGAATAAGGGGGTGATCCACAACCGTGACCTTCATCCCTCAAAGGCTATCACAGCGGGGTGAACGCTTCGTAAAAACGCCGGGCGCGTGGGAGCTTGTCCCGCACGGCCTCCGCGAACCCCTCGGGGTGCTTGGTGCGGAACCAGTATAGGTCGTGCAAGTAGGTTAGCGGCACGTAGAACCGCAGGCGCGCCCAGAGGGCTTGGGGCTCCGGGTACTGCCGCACGATGCGCCGCAGGGTGTGGGTAGCGGCCGCTTCGCCCAAGAGATCCAGCGTGCCGGTCTTCAGGATGGCCAGGTCCCGGGCGGGGTCCTCCCCACCCGCGCGGGCCCAGTCCACGATCAGGATCTCTCCCCCTTCGCGCACCAGGATGTTCCCAGCCCAAAGGTCCCGGTGGCTAAAGCGGTGCGTCACCCCGCCCACTTGAGCGAGGTGCCCCTTGAGTTGCTGGATCAGCTCCGTGGCCTCGGGTAGGTCGCGCAGCGCCTGAGCGAAAGCGTCCAGCCGCGCGGCGAGCTCGGTGCTCGAGGTGCGCCCCGCCTCGGGCAGGGTGTGCAGGCGTTGCAAGAACCCGGAGAGGTACGCGAGGACCCGGTCGTTAAAGCGCGCGGCGGTGAGCGGTTGCCCTTCGAACGCTTGCATGATGAGTGCACCGTACCCGTCCAGCGTCGCATCGTCCAGCACCTCCACCACGCGTTCGCTGAGTCCAGCCCGGGCCATGTTACGCGCTTCCCGGCGGACGAGGGCGCGTTCGGGAGGGGCGTACACCTTGAAGACGTAAGGCCCTCCGCGCAACACGCGGGCCTCGAGGCCGTCCCCGACCAGGGTGAGGGGGAAGCCGAAGCGGGCCTCGAGCATCCGAACGACGGTGAGGGGGACCGAACGCTGCGCCACGCGCCCATCATAGAATATGAGCGTGCTATTGGCCGAACTTCGGCCCGAAGCGACGGTTGTGAGCCCCGACCGTGCGCACGTCGTGAGTTTCGATCGGGAGGGGCGTCTCCTCACCTACTTTGCGGCAGGGCGCACCTATAAGCGCAGTCTGGCCTCGGAGGTGCACCTGCGCGTGCGGGAGGGGGGGCGGCGGGTGCGGCGGGTTTTGGACGTGGAGGAGGCCCTCGCGGTCTTTCGCGAGGCCTACGCACTCGCCGAGCGTGCGTGGCGAGAGGCCGGCCCGGCGTTGCGGGCGCGGCTGGAGGCGGAGGTCCTCCGGTGGACACCCGAGCGCTTGTGGGCGGAACGCGAGCGGTTCCTTAAGGTGTACAAGCCCATCTCGATCCTGCCGCCGGACCAGTATTTCGCGGTCGTCCTCCAGGCCACCGAGGGGTGCACCTGGAACCGCTGTACCTTCTGCACCTTCTACGCAGACCGCCCGTTCCGTGCCCGCAACCTCCCGGAGTTCACGGCGCACGCGGAGGCGGTCCGGGCGTTTTTGGGGCGCGGCCTCGCCTTGCGTAAAGGGATCTTCCTTGCGGACGGGAACGCCCTGGCGCTTTCGTTGAACCGGCTTGCTCCGCTCGTGGAAGCGGCCCGTGCGACCTTTCCGGACCGGCCGGTGTACGGCTTTATCGACGTCTTCACCGGGGAGCGGCACACCCTGGAGGAGTGGCGGGCCCTCAAGACGATGGGCCTCGAGCGGGTGTACGTCGGGATGGAGACCGGCCTGGACGCGCTGCTGGCCTTCCTCAACAAGCCCGGCTCGCGGGCCGAGCTCGTGCGCTTCGTGGGGGAACTAAAGCAAGCGGGGCTCGGCGTGGGCCTGATCGTGATGGTAGGCGTGGGGGGGCGGGCGTACCGCGAACGGCACGCCCAGGCCACGCTCGAGGCGTTACGCGAGATGCCGCTGGACGCGAAGGACCTGGTTTACGTCTCGCCGTTTGTGGAGCACCCCACCTCGGCATACGCCCGGCTGCGCGAAGCGGCGGGCCTGGAACCGATGCTCCCTGAGGAGGTGGAGGCGGAACTGGCGCGCCTCGCGGCCGCCGTGCGCCGCTTGGGGGTGCGGGCGAGCCGTTACGACATCCGTGAGTTCGTGTACTGAACTGATCTCGGCCTACTCCGTTGCTTCGGCCGTCAGGTCCTCCAGCAGTCCCTTGTAGATCTCCGCGGTGAGGCGCGTGACCTGCTCGGCGGCCTCGAGTCCTTTCAGGCCGTTGGGGAGGCGTTGGTTCGCGATCCGGAGCGCTTCGGCCAGCACCTCGGGGAAGATCGGCCAGGAGGTGAGCGCGGGGGAAGACTCGTTGTTGCTGGGTTCGCTGGATTTGCGCTTCTTCTTGCGTCCCCCGCTGCCGCTTTTCCGTTCGATCTCGCCGTGGGTGCTTTTCAGGGCTTCGTAGGCGAGTTCCGCGGCGATGCGTTCGGCCTCGCGTTTGGTGCGGCCCTGGCCGGTCGCGACCACGGTGCCGTTCACCATGACGTCGCTGATGAAGAGGGGGTCGTGCTCGGGGCCGGTGCCGCGGGTGTCGAACTCGGGCCCTGCCAGCCCCTTGGTGCGGCAGTAGGCGATCAGCGCACTCTTCGGATGGGTCATGTTCTCCCTCGTTGTGTGTGGTCTCGTACCCCCACCCTAGGGGGCTGAATTATTGTAACACGGGCCGGCTCTAGTTCGGCGGTTTCGCTTAGAATTGAGGGAGCATGATCCGGATTCTGCTTGCGGACGATCACGCCCTGTTCCGGCAGGGGCTCAGGACGCTGCTGGAGGCCGAGCCGGAGTTCCGGGTGATCGGGGAGGCGGGGAACGGGCGGGAGGCGCTGCGCACGGCGCTCGCCACGCGTCCCGACGTGATTCTGATGGACATCCAGATGCCGGAGCTGGACGGGGTGCAGGCCACGCAGGAGATCCTGCGGGAGTTCCCGGAGGCCCGGGTGATCATGCTCACCATGTACCGGCAGGACGCGTACGTCTTCGAGGCGGTCAAGGCCGGGGCGCGGGGGTATTTGCTCAAGGACGCGCAGGCCGAGGAGCTGATCGACGCGATCCGCCGGGTGCACCAGGGGGAGGTGCTCTTGGACGGGGAGCTGGCGGAGCAGATCATCCAGGATTTTCGGGCGAAGCGGGAGGCCCTGACGACGGCGCCGGCGGCGGAGTTGACGGAGCGGGAGGTGCAGATCCTGCGGCTGTTGGCGCAGGGGGCGACGAACCAGGAGATCGCGGACGAGCTGGGGCTTTCGGAGAAGACGGTGCGCAACCGGCTCTCCGAGATCTTCGCGAAGCTGCACCTCAACAACCGCACCCAGGCCGCCCTGTACGCCATCCGCGAAGGGCTGGCCGACGCAGAGGAGTAACCCCGAGACATGCCGCACGCGGTGCTGGACCTTCTGCGCGCCTTCGCGCCCTTACGCACCGAAGCCGAACGCGCCCACTTCCTCGAGGTTTACTTCCGCCAACGCGGGATGGAGCCGCGCCGGGACGCTCTCGGAAACCTCTGGGTGGGTCGTGGTACGGTGGTGCTGGCCGCCCACATCGACACGGTCCTCGAGCCCACCCCGCTCCGCGAGGCGGAAGGGGCGTGGTGGGGACCGGGGGTGGGGGATAACTCGAGCGGCGTCGCGGTGCTGGCGAGCCTCGCGGGGGAGGTCCCGGAGGGCGTGGTGTTGGCCTTCACCGTGGGGGAGGAGGGGCTTGGGAACCTTAAGGGCGCGCGGGCCTTGGTGCGGGCCCTTAAGCCCGAGGTTTTCGTTGCGGTGGATGGATACCTGGGCAGTCTGGTGGAGCGAGCGCTGGGTTCGGTGCGGTTGCGGGCGCGGTTTTTAGGGCCGGGCGGGCATGCCTGGGGGGACCGAAAGGCACCGAACCCGGTCCGGGCTCTTGGGGAAGCGCTCGCGGAGGCGTACGCGCTGGCGCGGGGGGCGGACACGGCCGTGAACGCGGGGCGGGTGTGGGGAGGAGAGGCGATCAACGCCCTGCCTCGCGAGGCGGGGTGCGAGCTGGACCTGAGGGCGCTCGAGCCGGGCGAGTTGCGGGCCCTTGAGGGGGGGGTGCGGCAGGCGCTGATGGCGGCTGCGCAACGGGTGGGGGTACGGCTCGAGGTGGAGGTGTTGGGCCGCCGACCGGTGGGGCGCACCGCGCCGGAGGGGTTGCTGGCACTGGCGGAGGCCGCGTGTTGGGCGGAGGGGGTCAGGGTGCTGCGCCAGGCGGGCTCGACGGATGCGAGCGCGGCGGTTGAGGCGGGGATTCCTGCTTTGGGGATCGGCGTGTACCGCGGCGGCGGGGCGCACACGCCGGGGGAGTGGGTGGATCCAGCGTCGTTGCGCGTGGGGCGTCGGGTGTTGCTGCGCTTTGTGCGGGAGTTGACGGCCGCCGGGGTGGGGCGGGGTTTGCGCTAAAGGGTTTTGTTGGGAGTAAGATGGGGGCTTGATGCGCGTTGGTGTTCTCGACACGTGGCTGGACCGGCGGTACCTCCCGTTTTGGGAAGCGTACCTGCGTGAATTGGGCGTGGAGGTCGTGCGCCCCGCGGAGGCGGTGGACGCGGCTTTGGCGCGTGCGGACCTGGCGGGGTTGGAGGGAGGGCGGCCCGTACGGCTTGTGGTGGCGCGGGTGCTGGAGCTGAAGGAGAGGGGGGTGGACCACCTGCTCCTCCCGGACGCTCAGTTCGGCGTGGAGAGCGAGCGCGGCGGGGGGCAGAACCCTTGGACGGCGGACTTGGTGAGCATGCTGGTCCGCGTGGTGCCTGGGTTGCCGCCCGTGTTGCGGGTACCCGCGGAGCTGACCGAGCACACCAAAGGCACCGCCGCAGAGGTTGGGCAGGTGCTGGTGCGCAACCCCCAGATTGTGCGTCGGGCCCTCGAGCGCACCCAGCACTTGATCCGTCCCTACACGCCGGGGGGTTCGCTGGACGCCTCGCGTCCTTTGGTGGGGCTTGCGGCCGAGCCGTACCTCTTGGAGGACGCGCGGCTATACCCGGAGGTGCTGGAGGCGCTGCGGGAAGAGGATCTGGCCCCGTATTATCCGGACCGGTCGCCGGCCTTCCTGCGCGAGGAAGGCGCGCGGATGGGGTTGAAGCTGGACCTGCCCACGGACCTGGAGTTTGCCGGGGCGGCGCGGTACCTGGACCGGTTGGGCCGGGTGAAGGGCGTGCTGCTTCTGGTGGAGGACGAGAACCCTGCGGTGGCCTCCCTGGCCCGGAAGATTGCCCGGAGGTTGCGTAAGCCCAGCGAGGTGCTCGTCCTGGGGCAGCGGGCGGACGAGGCGGTTGCGCGCCTTGCCGCACGTTTTTGACGCTTAGCCTGAGCTAGGATAAGCCCTGCGGCGCGCTTCGCCGGAGGGCGTATGTTGCGTTTGGGTGGATTGGATGAAGGAGTATTATCGAGATGATGGAAACTGACCGGTCAGTTCTAACGCTGGTCCGTGACGTGTGGCGCTTCGTGCGCCCCTTCGCCTGGAAGTACGCCCTGGGGCTTACCTTCGGGCTGCTCAGCCTGGGCGCGGTGATCATTGCCCCGTACTTCCTCCGAAAAGCCATCGACGCGATCGGTCAGGGCACCGACGCGTACGTGACGTACGCGGGCCTGGTCGTCCTCGCGGGGGTGATCGCCGGGCTTTTCTCCTGGGCCCAGCGCAGACTTTCCATCGTCGCGAGCCGTGAGGTCGAGTACGGGATCCGCCGGGCGCTGTTCGAGAAGCTCCTCACCATGGATGCCTACTACTACGGCAAGACCCGGGTGGGGGACCTGATGAACAAACTCAACACCGACCTCTCCGCCGTGCGGGACGTGCTGGGCCCGGGCATCAACATAGGTTGGCGGATCGTGCTCTTCCTGCTCATGGCCTTCGCCTCCATGTACCTGGTCAACGCCCGGCTGGCCTTCCTCATCACCCTCCTGGTGCCTCCTGTGTTCATCGCGCTGCGCGTCCTGCTGCGCCTGGTGCACCGCCGCTACCGCGAAGCGCAGGAGGTCTTCGACCGGATCAGCACCCACGCCCAGGAGAACTTCTCCGGCATCCGCGTGGTCAAGGGGTTCGCCCTCGAGGAACGCGAGCTCGAGCGCTTCCAGAAGCTCAACCAGGCCTACATCGAGCGCAGCCTGGCCCTGGCCCGCGTGGAGGGGCCGCTGCACGCATTAATGAGCCTCCTCACGGGCCTCACCGTGGTCACGGTCCTGTGGTTCGGCGGCCAGGACGTGATCCGCGGCGCGATGAGCCTCGGCGAGCTCGTCCAGTTCAACGCGTACCTGCTCCAGCTCTCCTGGCCTCTCCTGGGCCTTGGGTGGGTGATGGGCATCTTCCAGCGCGCCGCCACCAGCTGGGCGCGCCTCAAGGAGGTTTTCGAGGCGAAGCCGCGCATCCAGGACGGTCCCGAGGTGAACCCCGCGATCCGCACGCTTGGCGGCGAGGTGCGGTTCGAGGACGTCTGGCTCGAGCTGGGGGGGCGGACCATTTTGCAGGGGATCACCCTGACCATCCCGGAAGGCGCCACCCTCGGGATCACCGGCCGGACGGGGAGCGGCAAGACGATGCTGGTCAGCCTCATCCCGCGCCTGTTTGAACCCACGCGGGGCCGGGTCTACGTGGGGGGGCACGAGGTGCGCACGATCCCCCTCGCGGTGCTGCGCGGCGCGGTAGGCATGGTGCCGCAGGAGCCGTTCCTTTTCTCCGAGGAGATCGCGGAGAACATCGCGTTCGGGCTGGACGAGGTGGATATGGAGCGCGTGGTGTGGGCCGCGAAACTCGCGGGCGTGCACGAGGACATCCTGGACTTCCCCAAACAGTACCGGACGCCGCTCGGGGAGCGGGGCGTAACGCTTTCGGGCGGGCAGCGCCAGCGCACCGCGTTGGCCCGCGCGCTCGCGAAGCAGCCGCGGATCCTCATCCTGGACGACGCGATGAGCGCGGTGGACACCGAGACCGAGTCGCGCATCCTGAACGGCTTGAAGCAGGTCCTGGGACGGCAGACCACGATCCTGATCGGGCACCGCACCAGCACGCTCCGCCACGCGGACTGGATCGTGGTCCTGGACGAAGGCCGGGTGGTCGAGGAGGGCACGCACGAGTCGTTGCTCGAGGCGGGCGGGATTTACGCGGAGCTGGACCGCATGCAGCGGCTCGAGGCTGAGGTGGAGTGATGCATAGCGAAGACGAGGCGTACAAGAAGTCCTTCGACCCGCGGCTTGCGCGCCGCATCCTGCAGTACGTGCGGCCTTACTGGCGGCAGGTCGTCCTTGCACTCGTCGTTTTGTTGATCTCTACCTTGACCGCGAACGTGTTTCCCTTGATCCTGCGGTACGCGATCGACGAGGCCATCGTGCCGCAGGAGGCCCGCGCCGTGGCCGAACGCTACCGGATCTTGCTCTGGGCGAGCCTGGTGTTTCTCGGGGTGCGTGCCTTGGATTTCGCGGCCCGTTACGCGGAAACCTACCTTCTCGCCTGGATCGGGCAGCGCGTGCTCTACGACCTCCGTTCGGACATCTTCCGCAAGATCCAGCGGCTGCACGTGGGGTATTTCGACCGCACCCCGGTGGGGCGTTTGCTGACCCGCATTACCTCGGATGTGGACGCGATCAACCAGTTCATCACCGCAGGGCTGGTCGGGTTGTTGGCCGACCTCTTCATGCTGGTGGGGATCATGGCCTTCATGCTCGCCCTGAACTGGAAGCTGGCCTTGGTCGCGTTCGCGGTGATGCCGGCCTTGCTGGGGGTCACGACCTGGATCCGCGTGCACATGCGCGAGGCGTACCGGGAGATGCGCCTAAGGCTGGCGCGGGTGAACGCCGCCCTTCAGGAGAACCTCTCCGGCGTCTTGACCACGCAGCTTTTCGTGAAGGAGGCCCGGCAGGCGGAGCGTTTTGACGCGCTGAACCGAAGCCTGCGGGACGCTTGGATCGAGGTGATCCGCTGGTTCGCGATCTTCTTCCCCATCGTGGGGGTGCTGGGCGAGATCACGGTGGCCTTGCTCATCTGGTACGGTGGGGGAGAGGTGCTGCGCGGGGCGATCACGTTTGGGGTGCTCGTGGCCTTCCTGGATTACGCGCGCAACTTCTTCCAGCCCCTTCAGGACATGTCCGACAAGTTCAACATCTTCCAAGCCGCGATGGCCTCGGCCGAGCGGATCTTTAACCTGCTGGACACCCCGGAGGAGGTCACCGATAAGCCCGACGCCCTGCCGGTCACGCGCTTTAAGGGCGAGATCCGCTTCGAGCACGTGTGGTTCGCCTACACCCCGGCGGGCCGGGAACCCGCGGAGGACGAGTGGGTCCTCAAGGACGTGTCCTTCCAGATCCGCCCGGGGGAGAAGGTGGCCCTGGTGGGAGCGACCGGCGCAGGGAAGACCAGCACGATCAGCCTCATCACTCGTTTCTACGACCCCCAGAAGGGCCGCGTGCTGATCGACGGGCGGGATGTGCGCGAGTACTGCCAGCAGGACCTGCGGCGGGCGGTTGGGCTGGTGCTGGTGCTTCAAGACCCCTTCCTCTTCTCCGGCACCATCGAGGACAACCTGCGCCTTGGGGACGAGCGCATCCCGATGGAACGCATCCGCGAGGTGTGCCGTTTCGTGGGGGTAGACGAGTTCATCGAGCGGCTGCCCCAAGGGTACCAGACGGTGCTTCACGAGCGCGGGGGCGGGCTCAGCACCGGGCAGAAGCAACTCCTCGCCCTGGCTCGCGCGGTACTGCACAACCCGGACATCCTCCTGATCCTCGATGAGGCCACGGCGAGCGTAGATACCGAGACCGAGCGCAAGATCCAGGCCGCGATGGAGCGCGTGATGGAGGGGCGCACCTCGGTGATCATCGCGCACCGCCTCTCAACGATTCAGCACGTGGACCGGATCCTGGTCTTCAAGAAGGGCCGCATCGTCGAGGAGGGCACGCACGCGGAGTTGCTCGAGGCCGGCGGGTACTACGCGAAGTTGTACGAGCTGCAGTACGCCCACGCCTAGGGGACGTACACCGCGTCCGGCGGGTACCCGGTCGAGGTGCGCTCGATCAGGATGGGCTCGAACCGCACCGAACGCGGTCGGCCCTTATGCCCTTCCATGCGTTCGAGCAATAGTGTCGCGGCGCGTTCTCCCATGGCTTCGACCGGTTGCATCAGGGTGGAGATGCCTTTAGCTTCGGTCCAGGGCTGGCCGTCAAACCCCAGGACGCGAACGTCCTGGCCGATGTTGAGCTTGAGGCGCTGGGCCTCCTCGATCACGCCGAGCGCGACGAGGTCCGCGGTGGCGAAGATGTTGAAGGGGGGGCTGCCCTGGCGCAGGAAGTGCTGTAGGGCGAGGCGTCCGCCTTCAGCGCTGAAGCGGGTTTTGAAAACGTGGCGGGGCGGCAAGGGGCGGTTGTGTTGGGCGAGGGTCTCCTGGAATCCTTGGATCCGCTCGGCGAACCCCGTGTTCTTGAAGGCCTGATCGAGCTCCTCCTCCACCCCGATCGCGTACAGGCCACCGGGGAAGCGCATCAGGTACTCCGCGGCGATCCGCCCGCCCAGGCGGTTATCCAGGTAGACCGAGTCGTGCCGGGGGCTTTGCGCGTCCACGAAGACCACCGGGCGGTCGGTGGGGAGATGCCCGCCGGGGAAGAGCTCGGCGAGGTTGTACGAGGCGACGATCAAGCCGTCGGTCTGGTAGGCGAGGGTGTGGCTGGTGAGGAAGCGCTCGAGCCGCCGCTTGGTCAGGATGGGGAAGAGGGCGAGGTCGTAGCGCTGCTCGGAAAGCACGCGTTCGATGCCCTCCACGAGCCGGGTGTAGAACTCGGTGGCGATGAAGGGCAGCATGACGGAGACGGTGTAGCTGCGCCCTCCCGCGATGCGGCGCGCGTGCGGGTTGGGGGTGTAGCCCAGCGCTTCCATGGCCGCGAGGACGCGCGCGCGGGTCTCCGGCCGGACGGAAGGGTGGTTGTTGATCACGCGGCTGACGGTGCCGATCCCGACTCCGGCGTGCTTGGCGACCTCATGGATGGTGATTTTTTCCTCATGGCAACCCGTGGAAACGCTTCTCGTTAATTTCCAAATACAGTCTAACACACGCAAGATGCTAACCTACGAAAGCGATGGATGGGCTACTCGTGGCGCTGAGCTACCTGGTGGGCTCGCTCGCCTTCGGGGTGATCGCCGGGTTGCTACGTGGAACGGACATCCGGCGTGCTGACCTTCCCGGCGGCTCAGGGGTGTTCCGGCAGCTCGGGCCGGCCTGGGGGGTGGCGGTCGCCCTGCTGGACATGGCAAAAGGCGCGGTGGTCGCGTACCTGAGCGTCTTCGCTGAGCATCCTTGGACGGTGCCGCTCATGGCCCTCGGGGTGGTGGCGGGGCACACCTGGCCCCTCTACTTCGGTTTCCGCGGCGGCGGCGGTATCGCGCCCACCTTGGGGTTCTTCCTGTACCTGCGTCCCGGACCCACCCTGGCGGCGCTCGGGGTGGGGCTTCTCGGCGTGCTTCTTTACTACCTGGCGTACTGGCGGCACACCCGACGCGGGATCTACCCCATCCCCTTCGGGGCGATCTGGGGGTACGCCTACCTGCTCTACGCCCTGCGCACGGACCCCAAGGCCCTAAGCGCCGTGCTGCTCGTGGCCCTCGCGGTGCTGGCTCGAGGATTGCAGATCCTGATGAGGCGACGCTAATGCGGATCGTTACGCTGGAAGCCATCACCTACACGGTAGGCGGGCGCGACCTGTTCCAGGACGTGCGCTTTGAGCTGCGCACGGGGGAGCGCGTGGCCCTCGTGGGGCCGAATGGCGCAGGAAAGACCACGCTCCTCCGGATCCTCCTGGGGGAGCTCGAGCCCAGCGCGGGCCGCGTGATCCGCGCGCCCCAGGCGCACCTCGCCGCACTGGCCCAGGACCCCATCTTCCTGCCGGGACAGACGGTCGCGGCCGTGCTCAAGCAAGGCTTCGCCCGGCTGGAAGCCATGGAAAAGGAACTCGCCACCCTCGAGCCCCGCCTCGCGGACCCCGAGGTGTACGCGCGTTGGGAGGCGCTGCACGCCCGGTTCGAGGCCGGTGGGGGGTACACCCGCCGCGCCCGGTACGAGGCGGTCCTCAAAGGGCTGGGGTTTGCGGGCCGGGAGGAGGAGGAAGCGGCGCGCCTTTCCGGGGGGGAGGCCCGCCGACTGGCGCTCGGTGCGGCCTTGCTCTCGGGAGCGGACGCGCTGTTGCTCGACGAGCCCACAAACCACCTGGACCTCGAGATGCGCGACTGGCTCGCGGAGTTCCTGCGGGGGTATGGCGGCGCGCTCCTCTTCGTCTCGCACGACCGCGCGTTCATGGACCGCGTCGCTCAAAAGACCGCCCTGCTCCAAAACGGACGGCTCCAGGTGTACGAGGGCGGGTATACCGCCTTCCGGGCGGCGCGCGCGCGGGAGCTCGAGGCCGAGGTCGCTGCGTGGAAGCACTGGGCGCGGGAAAAAGCCCGTTTAGAGGCTAGCCTCGAGCGCACCCGGCGCTGGGCGGCCACCAGCGCCAAGCAGGCCGCGCGGAAGGACGCGCTCGAGGCGCGTCTCGAGCGCCACCTGGCCGCGGCTCCGCCCGAGCCGCCGCGCAAGGCGGCCGGCCTTCGGATCCGGTTTCCCGCGACTCCCTCGGGGGAGCGGGTCTTGGAGGCACGTTGGCTCGTGAAGGCCTTCGGGGCGCGGCGGTTATTCTCCGTGGAGCACCTCGTGCTTCGGCGGGGGGAACGCGTGGCCCTCGTGGGGCCGAACGGGGCGGGGAAGACCACCTTCCTCAAGGTGCTCCTGGGCCTCTTGGCTTCGGACGATCCTAGGGGCACGGTGCGTTTCGGTGCGCGGGTGGTGCTGGGGTATTACGACCAGCGGCTCAGCGGGGTGGACCCGGAGCGCACACTGTTCGAGACGCTCTACGACCTGGTGGGTGAACGCAAGGCGCACGACCTGTTGGGGGCGTGGCGCTTCCCGTACGCCGCGCAGTTCAAGAAGGTGCGGGACCTTTCCGGCGGGGAGCGGGCCCGGCTCATGCTCTTGCTGCTCGCCCTCAAAGAAGCCAACCTCTTGGTGCTGGACGAGCCCACGAACCATTTGGACCTCGAGACGATCGAGGCGTTGGAGGCGGCCCTAGCGGCGTACGCGGGCACCCTGATCGTGGTGAGCCACGACCGGGCCTTCCTGGACCGGGTCGCGACGCGCACCTGGCGGCTGGGGGAGGGGCGGTTCGACGACCACCCCGCCCCGCCCTCCGAGGCCCTGGCGCGCCTGCGCTCCACGCCCCAGACTCCCCCCACCGCGCCGCAAAAACCCCGACCCGCGCGCCGTCGGGGCAAGAGCCGCTGGCACACCGAGCGCGCCCTGGAGCGGCTCGAGGCCGAGATTGCCGCGCTCGAGGCGCGCGGGCAGGCCCTCGCCCAGGAGGCGAACACCCCCGGCCTTTCCCCCGAGGCTTACGCCCGCATCGCGCGCGAGCAAGCGGAGCTGGAGCGCGCGCTGGCGGAGCGATACGCCCGGTGGGAGGCGCTCGCGGCGGAGCTCGAGGGGTGAGGGTATACTTTTTCCCATGAAGCTGGTTCGGTTCAACGAGGGGCGCTGGGGGGTGCTGGAAGGCCGCACGATCCAGGAGACCGAGGGGCCGGCCGGCGCTACGACCGGCCGCACCTTCGCGCTAGAGGAAGTGCGGCTCCGCGCGCCGGCCACGCCCGGAGCGATCGTCTGCGTGGGGCGCAACTACCTGGACCACATCCGGGAGATGGGGCACGACTTCGGGAAGGACCTCCCGCAGGAGCCGGGGCTCTTCCTGAAGGCCCCCAACGCGCTCGCGGACCCGGACGCGCGGGTGGCCTACCCCAGCTGGACGAAGGAACTGCACTACGAGGGGGAGCTCGCGCTGGTCATCGGGAAGCCGCTCCGCAACGTTTCGGAGGAGGCGGCGCTCGAGCACGTGCTGGGGTACACGTGCGCGCTGGACCTGACGGCGCGGGACAAGCAGCGCACGGACCTGCAGTGGACCCGCGCGAAGTCCGCGGACGGGTTCTGCCCCCTTGGGCCGTGGCTCGAGACGGCCCTCGACCCGCAGGCCGTCACCCTCCGCACGCGCGTGAACGGCACAGTGCGGCAAGAGGCCTCCACCCGCCAGATGATCTTCCCGGTCGCCCGCGTCCTCAGCTACATCTCCACCTTCATGACCCTGCGGCCGGGCGACGTGGTCCTCACCGGCACGCCGGAAGGGGTGGGGCCCCTCCGTCCGGGGGACGAGGTCGTGGTCGAGATCGAAGGCATCGGGGCGCTTAGGACGCAGATCGTGGAGGAGGCCCGGTGATCCACACGATCGACGTGCACCACGCCGGGGTGCCCCGCATCATCGCGAGCTTCGTGGTGGAGACCCAAGACGGGCCGGTCCTCATCGAGACCGGACCCGAGTCGGCGTACGCCCGCTTAGCGGAGGGGCTCGAGGCGCTGGGGTACGCGCCTGAGGACGTGCGCCACGTGCTGGTCACCCACATCCACCTGGATCATGCGGGGGCGGCCTGGCGGTTTGCGCACCACGGGGCCCGGGTGTACGTGCACCCCCGCGGCGCGAAGCACCTCGTGGATCCCAGCCGGCTCTTGGACTCGGCCCGGCGGATCTACCGCGAGGCGATGGAGCGCCTGTGGGGGCGCGTGGAGGGCATCCCGGCGGAACAGGTCCGCCCCGTGGAGAGCGGGGAGGTGCTCCGGATCGGCGGGGTGGCCTTCCAGGCGCTGGAGACCCCCGGCCACGCGCCGCACCACCACGCCTACCGCGTGGAGGGCGTGGCCTTCACGGGGGACGTGGGCGGGGTCCGGATCGGTAACGGGCCGGTCCTCCCCCCGTGCCCGCCCCCGGACATCCACGTGGAGGCGTGGCGGGCCTCCTTGGACCGGCTGCGCCGGGAGGGCCTCGAGGCCCTCTACCTGACCCACTTCGGGCGGTTCACGGACGTGGCCGCGCACCTGGACGCGCTGGAGGCGCGGCTGGTTCACTGGGCGGACTGGATCCGCGCGCGGCTTGCGCAGGGGATGGAGGCGGAAGCCATCGTGCCGGAGTTCGAGGCGCTGGTGCGGGAGACGCTCGAGGCCGCCGGCCTCTCGCCCGCGGAGGTGCGGGAGTACGAGCTGGCCGACCCGGCGTGGATGAGCGTGATGGGGCTGGTGCGGTACTGGCGCAAGCACCGGCCGGAAGCCCTCGGGTGAGGTGGGGCATGGACGCGTTTCCCCTTGACCGTCCGGCCCGCCTCGCCGTCTTCGCTTCGGGGCGCGGCACCAACCTGGCGAGTCTCCTCCGGACCTTCCCCCAAGGGGACGCCTTGGGGTCGGTGGTGCTGGTGGTCTCGGACCGCGAGGATGCGCCCGCCCTTGCCCGCGCGCGCTCAGCCGGGGTGGAGGCCCTTCACATCCCCTGGCCCCGCGGGGGGCGCGCCGCGTTCGAGGCCCAGGCGCAAGCGGCGCTCGAAGCGCGCGGGATCGACCTGGTGTGTCTCGCGGGGTTCATGCGCATCCTTTCGCCCGTGTTCGTGGAGGCCTGGGCGGGCCGCATCCTGAACATCCACCCCTCCCTCCTCCCCGACTTCCCTGGGTTGCACGCCCAGCGGCAGGCCCTCGAGGCCGGGGCGCGCGAGGCGGGGTGTAGCGTGCACTTCGTGGACGCCGGGGTGGACTCGGGACCTGTGGTGCTGCAGCGGCGCGTGCCCGTGTTTCCAGGGGATACGGAGGAGACCCTCGCGGCGCGGATCCTTTACGAGGAGCACCGGGCCTACCCGGACGCGGTGCGGCTCGTACTGGAGGGGTGGGCCTTCCCGCCGCCCGACGCAGGCTTCGTGCGGGAGCGGTACGGGCCGGAGGCCGCGGCGATCTACGCGGCGCTGGAGGGGCGCACTCCCGAAGGAGCCCCCCGGAAGGTACAGTATTTGCGCGTGGCCCGCTTCCTCGAGCGGGTCGGGTACCCGGACCGGGTCCTGGCGGCCTGGAAGGGCACGGGCGGGCCCGTGGAACGCGCCGCGTGGGCCTGGGAGACCCTAAAGCTCGAGGCGTACCGGCCGGGTGCGGCCGCGGTGCGGCAGGAGCTGGAGGCCCTAAAGGCCGAGCTGCCCCCGGCGGTGCGCACCCTGCTGGAACGGGTATAATCCCCACCATGAAGGTCCTCGTGGTTGGTGGAGGTGGACGGGAGCACGCCCTGGCCTGGAAGGCCGCGCAGTCCCCGCGCGTCACGCGCCTGTACGCGGCGCCGGGCAACCCCGGGATCGCCGAGCTCGCGGAGATCGTGCCGTGGGACGGCACGATCCACACGCTGGCCGACTGGGCCGAGCGGGAGGGGATCGACCTCGTCCTGGTCGGTCCGGAAGCGCCGCTTGTGGAGGGGATCGCGGACGTGTTCAGCGCGCGCGGCATCCCGGTGTTCGGCCCGCTCCAGCGCGCGGCGATGATCGAGGGGTCCAAGGCCTACGCCAAGACGCTCATGGAGCGGTACGGGATCCCCACGGCCCGGTACCGGGTCTTTCATGAACCCCTCGAGGCGCTCGAGTACATCGAGGCCGTCGGTGTGCCCATCGTGGTGAAGGACTCCGGCCTCGCCGCCGGGAAGGGCGTCACGGTCGCGACCGACCTGCACCAGGCCAAGCAGGCCGTGGCGAACATCCTGGGGCACCCGGACGAGGCCGGGCGCGGCGAGGTGGTGGTGGAGGAGTACCTCGAGGGCACCGAGGTGACCGTGCTCGCGCTCACCGACGGCGAGACGATCAAGCCCCTGCTGCCCTCGCAGGACCACAAGCGCCTGTTGGACCGAGATCAGGGACCGAACACCGGCGGGATGGGCGCGGTCTGCCCGTACCCCTTGGACGCGGCCACCCTGGACCGGATCGAGCGGGAGATCCTCCGGCCCCTCCTCAACGGGCTGCGCGAGGAAGGGGTGGTGTACAAGGGCGTGATCTACGCCGGCCTCATGCTGACCGCGGACGGGCCGAAGGTGCTCGAGTTCAACGCGCGGTTTGGGGATCCGGAGGCGCAGGTGGTGCTGCCCTTGTTGAAGTCGGACCTCGTGGAACTCGCTCAGGCCGTGGTCGAGGGGCGGTTGGCCGAGTGCCGGTTGGAGTGGGAGGAAGGCGCGGCAGCGGGGGTGGTGATGGCCGCGCCTGGGTACCCGCAGGATCCCCACCGGGGGTTGCCGGTGCGGCTTCCCGAAGCGCCGCCTGAGGGGGTGTTGTACTTCCAGGCGGGTACGCGGCGCACGGACGCGGGGCTGGTGACGGCCGGCGGCCGCGTGCTCACGGTGGTGGGGCGTGGGCGTGATTTGAGGGAGGCGCTGGCGGTGGCCTACCGGGGGGTAGAGGCGGTCGAGTTTCCCCACGCACAGTACCGCAAGGATATCGGCCGGAAGGCGCTCGAGGTCTTAGGGGACGGTTGACGCCTGGCGGGGGTCCGCCCTATAGTAGAGGGCGCGGTTCGCCCGCCTTCCCGCCGGGATGGCGGAATTGGTAGACGCGGCAGACTCAAAATCTGCTGGCCGCAAGGCCGTGAGGGTTCGAGTCCCTCTCCCGGCACCAGGACTAGGTGCGCGCCCTGAGCTTGACGCGGTCGGGGCGCGCCGTTTTATGGGAAGGGAGTCGGTTGTGCGGGGTGGGGCCCCGTGGTAAAGTCCTGGTTGGTGCGCGGAGCGTCCAGTAGGACGCGATAGGGGAGGAACAATAATGGACATCCTGTACGTGCTGCTGATTCTGGTTTACCTGGGTATCGCGATTGGGCTGGTGGCGCTGGTGCTGGCGCAGGAACCCAAGACGGGCGGGGGAGACCTGCTCGGGGGGCAGACGGACCTGTTTGCGGCGCGCGGGGTGACCGGGGGGATGTACCGGCTCACGGTCTGGATGGGCGCGGCCTTCGCTGTGTTGGCCTTGCTCATCGGTTTATTGCCCCGCTAACCCGGGAGAGATGAGGGCCGGGGGCGCCGCGGCGCCCCCGGCCTTGCTCTGGATGCACGGCGAGGTCCTCTGTTGAACCCGGCATAATCGCTTGACATTAAAGGCAATCATCGGTAACTTAGCAGTGAGTCCAAACCGGGGAAGAGGTGCGGTGCGCTACGTGGCACGCGCTGGCTGGCCTGTACCCTTGGTTTGGGCACGCACACTAACGCGTTATGAGGAGGGCACGCAACATGAAAAAGACGGTACTCTTGCTGGCTGCACTCGCCTTGGGTGGCGCGGCGCTCGCGCAGCCGAAAGTGTTCCAGGGTCCGGACCCGGACGCGACCCCCAAGATGGGGGGCGACTTCCGGGTCAACTCGATCTCGGATCCCAAAACCTTCAACCCCTTTGTGGCCAAGGAAACGTCCTCGACGAACGTCATCGACCTCTTCCTCCCCTCGCTCACGGGCTACAACCCCTACACCATCGAGCCTGACGGGATGCTGGCCGAGTCCTTCGAGGTTAAGAACAACGGCCTGACCATCGTCTTCCGCCTCCGTAAGGACGCCAAGTGGTCCGACGGCACCCCGATCACCGCGGACGACGTGATCTTCAGCGCCCAAGTGCACGCCGACGAGGAGGTGAACTCCAACTCCCGCTCGAGCTTCTTCATCGACGGCTCGCCGGTCATCTGGACCAAGATCGACGACTACACCGTCCAGGCCGACTTCCCCAAGCCCTTCGCTCCGGCCTTGCTCCAGGGCTGGTCGATCGTGCCCAAGCACATCTTCGAGCCCGCCTACAAGGAAGGCCGGGTGACCGAGCTGTGGGATGTGGGCACGGATCCCTCCGAGATCGTTTCCGGCGGTCCGTTCATGCTCGAGCAGTTCGTTCCGGGTGAGCGTATCGTCCTGAAGCGCAACCCCAACTACTGGGGCGTGGACCCGGAGGGGCGGGCGGTGCCGTATCTGGACCGCTACATCTTCACGGTGGTGCCTGACCTGAACGCGAGCCTCGCGAAGTTCCTCGCAGGCGAGACGGACATCTACACCGCCTCGGACGCGGACCAGGTCGCGCAGATCATCGAGCGGATCGATTCCGGCCGCCTCGACGCCGAGATCTTCCCCAACGCGGACGTGAACTTCGGCACCAACTTCATCTTCTTCAACTGGAACAACGAGGATCCCTGGAAGGCCCAGCTCTTCCGGAACAAGAAGTTCCGCCAGGCCATGGCCCACCTGATGGACAAGGAGTCCATGATCGAACTCGCCCTGGGCGGGCTGGGCCAGCCGCAGTGGAGCCCCATCTCCATCCCCGCGAAGCAGTTCTTCACCGACGACGTGCCGAAGTTCGAGTTCAACCCCGAGCGGGCCGCCGAGCTGCTCGCCGAGATCGGCTTCCGCACCAAGAACGAGGACGGCTGGCTCGTGGACGCTTCGGGCCGGGTGCTCGAGTTCACCCTCTTCACCAACCAAGGGAACAACGTTCGCGAGAAGATCGCGCAGATCTTCGCCGAGGACGCCCGCGCGATCGGGGTCAAGGTCAACTTCACGCCGATCGACTTCAATGAGCTGGTGCGCAAGATCCTGAACACCCGCGACTTCGACGCGATCCTGGTTGGTCTGACGGACGGTATCGAACCGGCCTTTAGCCGCAACGTCTGGGAACTTGACGGGGCGCTGCACATGTGGAACTACGGCCCCGAGTTCGAGAGCTTCGAGATCCTGATCGACAAGCTCATGAAGCAAGGCGCGACCACCCTCGATCAGGAGAAGCGCCGTGAGATCTACGTGCAGTTCCAGAAGGTGGTGGCGGAGAACCTGCCCCTCATCTACACGGTGGCCGGTGCGTACAACCCCGCGCGGCTGAAGCGCTTGGGCGGCGTGTTCGGTGAGGAGGACCTGAACAGCTTCGTGGGTCAGTTCCCCTACATCGAGACCGTCTTCATCGATCAGTAACGCGAAACAACGAGGGGAAGGCCATATGGCCTTCCCCTCGTGCTATGGTGAGGCGATGGCAGCGTACCTGGTACGGCGTTTGCTACAGTTGATCCCAACCTTCTTCGGGGCAACGTTTTTGGCGTTTCTCGTGATCCAACTGGCCCCGGGGGACTTCGTCACCCGTCTCGAGCTCGACCCCTCCTACGAGCGCGAGCAGATCGCGCAGTTACGCGCGCAGTTCGGCCTGGACCAGCCCTTCACCGTGCAGTACGCGAAGTGGCTCTCGGGCCTCATGAAGGGGTACCTGGGGGTTTCGCTCTCGTACCAGACGGACGTGTGGACGGTCCTGAAGCCCCGCATCCTGAACTCCATGGTCCTGGTCGTCCTGTCCGTGATCCTCATTTACGCGGTCTCGATCCCCGTGGGGATCTACTCCGCGTTGCGCCAGTACTCGCTGGGGGATCGGGTGCTCACCTTCCTGGCGTTTTTCGGTCTGGCCGTCCCGAACTTCTTTTTTGCCCTCCTCATGTTGTACTTCGCGCTGTGGCTGCAGGACGTTTCCGGGAGTCAGATCCTACCGATCGGTGGGATGCGCTCTCAGATGATCGGGGGGGTGGATTTCTTTGAGGCCCCCAAGTGGCGGCAGTGGCTGGACATCCTTTGGCACGCCATTCCTCCGGTGATCGTGGCGGCCACAGCGGGTATGGCTGGGCTGGTGCGCGTGATGCGCGGCCAGATGCTCGAGACCCTAAGCCAAGACTACGTGCGCACCGCGCGGGCCAAGGGCCTCTCGGAACGGGTGGTGATCTATAAGCACACTCTGCGGAACGCGATCATCCCCCTGGTCGCGCAGATCGGTTTCCTGCTTCCGGACCTGATCGGCGGGGCGGGGCTGGTCGAGGTGGTGATGGCCTGGCCGGGGCTCACGCCGATGCTGCTCGAGGCGTTGTTTAGCATTGACCAGTACGTCATCATGGGCTTGATCGCGATCAGCAGCATCCTGTTGATGTTGGGGAACCTGCTTTCCGACTTGCTTTTGGCCTGGGTGGATCCCAGGATCCGGTATAGCTAGGAGGGGGTATGGCGGAGGTAAACACCCATCTTCGTGAAGGTCTTGGGGAGGAGAGCCGGAGCTTTTGGCAGATGGCTTGGATCCGGTTCCGCCGCCACCCCCTGGCGCGCCTTGGGGGTTGGGTGCTGCTCTTCTTGTACCTAGGGGCGCTGTTCGCGGACTTTATCGCGCCGTACCCGGAGGTGAAAAGCTTCCGGAAGATGCAGTTCGCGCCTCCCACACCGATTCACTGGCGTACCGAGGACGGCCGGCTAACCCGCCCGTACGTGTGTAAGGTCACGCGCACCCGGGACCTTAGGACCTTTAAGCTCGTTTTTAAGGAGGACTGCAGCGAGAAGTACCCCATCTACTTCTTCGTGCGGGGGTACGAGTACAAGTTCCTCGGGTTGATCCCCATGGACCTCCACCTGTTCGGCGGGCCTTGGGTGACCGAGGAGAAGGCACAGATCTTCCTTTGGGGCTCTGACGATTTCGGGCGCGACCTGTTCAGTCGCATCTGGTTCGGGGCGCGGGTCAGCCTGACCGTTGGGATCTTCGCCACGATCCTAGCCCTGGTGCTCGGCGTGTTCTTCGGGGGGTTAGCGGGCCTATACGCCGGGAGGCCGTTATACGCCATCCGCGGTTTCTTCCACCCGTCGTTCAGGAAGGGGTGGTTGGAGAGCTTGGAGAACGGCCGCCCGTGGCTCTTCGGGGTAACCTTGCTGCTCCAGATCCTGTTCTGGGGCGGGGCGATCGCGGTGCTCGCCGTGACCCTCGCCGGGTTTTGGCAGGTCTCCGCGGGGCTGGAGCGCTGGATCGCTACGGTGATCGGTGGGGGCGCCATCCTGTGGATCGTGTGGGCGCTCCTTTTTGGCAGCTTGCGGGTGGACCTGGACGACGTGATCATGCGCACGACCGAGGTCCTCGCGGCGATTCCCGGCCTGTACCTCCTGATCTCCCTGGCGGGGGTGATGCGCGCGTTGAACCTACCCCCGGTCTTTACGTTCTACCTGGTGATCACGATCCTGTCCTTCGTGGGGTGGGGAGGGTTGGCGCGCACGATCCGGAGCATGGTGTTGCAGTTGCGCGAGATGGAGTACGCGCAGGCCGCGACAGCGCTCGGGGCCTCCGAGGCACGCGTGCTGATCCGCCATATCCTACCGGGGACCTTCACGTACCTGATCGTGGTGATGACCTTGGCGATTCCGGGCTTCATCCTGGGAGAGTCCGCGCTCTCCTTCCTGGGGCTTGGAATCCAGGAGCCTGCCTCGTCCTGGGGGCTGCTCCTCTCCAAGGCGCAAGCCGAGGGGATCGCGGCGATCAATACGCGGCCGTGGCTGCTGTTGCCGGGGTTCTTTATTTTCGTGAGCATTTTGGCGTATAACTTTCTAGGTGACGGCCTGCGGGACGCCTTGGATCCACGTGCGAAACGCTAAGCTGTAAGGAGCGCGCATGGAAATGGACGAAAAACGCTTGCTCGAGGTACGCGACCTGAAGGTGCACTTCTACACCGACGAGGGGGTCGTTAAGGCCGTCGATGGGGTTTCGTTCCACATCGACAAGGGGGAGACGCTGGCGGTCGTGGGGGAGTCGGGCTCGGGAAAGTCCGTGACCTCGCTCTCCATCATGCGGCTCATCCCGTACCCGCCGGGAAAGATCGTCGGTGGGGAGATCTTGTTCCGGGGTAAGGACGGGCAGGTCAAGGACCTGACCAAGCTATCCGAGGCGGAGATGCGCCGGATCCGGGGCAACGACATCGCGATGATCTTCCAGGAGCCGATGACCTCCTTGAACCCCGTGTACACCGTGGGGGATCAGATCGCGGAGGCTATCATGCTCCACCAGGGGAAGACCAAGAAGGAAGCCCTGGAACTGGCCGCGGAGATGCTGGACCTCGTGGGAATTCCCGAGCCGAAGAAACGCCTTTCGAACTACCCCCACCAGATGTCCGGCGGGATGCGCCAGCGCGTGATGATCGCGATGGCCCTCTCGTGTAACCCTAGCCTCTTGATCGCGGACGAGCCGACCACAGCGTTGGACGTGACCATCCAGGCGCAGATCCTGGAGCTAATGAAGAAGCTCCAGGAAGAGATCGGTATGTCCATCCTGTTCATCACGCACAACCTCGGTGTGGTGGCGGAGATGGCGGACCGCGTGGTGGTGATGTACTCCGGCCGCGCGGTGGAGGAGGCGGATGTCGTCTCGATCTTCAAGCGCCCCCTGATGCCGTACACGATGGGCCTGTTGAACTCCGTGCCGCGCCTGGACCTCGCTTCGGAGCACAAACAGCGCCTCGAGGCGATCCCGGGGAACGTGCCGAACCCACTCTTTATGCCGCCGGGTTGCGCGTTCCACCCGCGGTGCAAGTACATGGTGGACGGCCGGTGCAACACCGAGATCCCCCCGCTGGAGGACGCGGGTGACGGGCATATGGTACGCTGCGTGCGTTGGCGTGAGATTCAGGAGGAAGTCGTACGATGACAAACGCGAACGGCAGCCCGTTGCTTGAGGTCAAGAACCTGAAAAAATGGTTCCCCATCCGGGGCGGGATCCTTTCCCGGACGGTAGGGCACGTCAAGGCAGTGAACGACGTCTCCTTCACTGTGCGGAAGGGAGAGGTGCTCGGCCTGGTGGGGGAGTCGGGCTCGGGCAAGACCACCGTCGGGCGCACCATCCTGCGCTTGATCGAACCGACCTCGGGTGAGGTGCGTTTTGCTGGCACGGACGTGGCCAAGCTTCCCAAGGCGAAGCTCCGTCCGTTCCGCCGGAAGATGCAGATCATCTTCCAGGACCCGTTTGCTTCGCTGAACCCGCGCATGACCGTGGGGGATATCATCGCGGAGCCGCTCGTGATCCACAGCCTGTATAACTCGCCGCGCGAGCGGACCGAGCGGGTCGCGGAACTGTTGAAGATGGTGGGGTTGTCGCCGGACCATATGCGGCGGTACCCGCACGAGTTCTCCGGGGGGCAGCGGCAGCGTATCGGCATCGCGCGGGCGCTCGCGGTGGATCCCGAGTTCATCGTGGCGGACGAGCCGGTCTCGGCGCTGGACGTCTCGATCCAGGCGCAGGTCGTGAACCTCCTCCAGGACCTGAAGGAGCAGCTCGGGCTGACCCTGCTCTTCATCGCGCACGACCTCGCCGTAGTGGAGTACATCTCGGACCGCGTGGCGGTGATGTACCTCGGTAAGGTGATGGAGCTCGCGAACAGCCGCGAGCTGTACCGGAACCCCAAGCACCCCTATACCGAGGCCCTCCTCTCCGCGGTGCCGGTGCCGGACCCCACGATCAAACGCGAGCGGATCGTGCTCGAGGGCGATATCCCGAGCCCGATCAACCCGCCTTCGGGCTGCGTGTTCCGTACCCGTTGCCGCTACGCGATCCCCGAGTGCGCCGAGGTGGTGCCTGAGCTGCGCGAGGTCTCGCCTGGGCACTACAAGGCCTGCATCCGCGACGACATCCTTTAACCCCACTGCTTGTCTTGCGTCGGGGCCACGGGGGCACCGTGGCCCCACGCCCTTCCTGACTGACCCGCGGGTCAGGTAGGATGGAGGCATGAGCGAACTCCGTCCGGATGTGCTGTACAGGTTGCGCTTTTTATCGGATCTGACCCTCGGCCCTGGGGGGCGTCCCCTCTTCGTGCTGACCGAGATCCACCGACCGGACCAAGACGGGGATGGCCCTCCCGCCTACCGGCGCCGTCTCGCGCTTTGGGACGGAGCCCTGCGCCTGCTCACCCAGGAGGAAGCCTATAGCCCGCGGTACGACGGTGAGCGGTACGTGTACTTCCTGAGGCGAGTTAAGAACGTTCCCCAACTGTTCCGCCTGGACCTCAGGGGCGGGGAGGCCGAACAACTCACGCACCTCAAGGCCGGGGTGGAGGCGTACTGGCCCAGTCCCGACGGAAAGCGGATCGCTTTTCTTTCGCGGGGGGACTGGGAGGCGCCCAAGCGGGACGCGCCCCGGGTGTACGAAACCCTCCCCTTCAAGTTCGACGGGGCCGGCCTCCTTCCGGAAACGCCACGCCAGATCTGGTTGTGGAGCGAGGCGGAGCGAACGCCGCGCCGCCTCACCCAGCACCCCCAGGACGTTCAGGAGCTCGCCTGGGCTCCCACGGGGCGGTTCATTGTCTTCACCGCTCCGGGAGACGCTCGGGAACGCGCGCGTTGGCGGACGCGGCTCTACCGGCTGGACCCCAGCGAGGGGCGGGTGGAGGAGATCGGCGGGGGGCGTGGTCCGATCCTGAGCCCTCTGGTCACGCCGGACGAGGAGGCCGTGCTGTTCATAGGGCACGGATGGGAACGTAAAGGCGGTACCCAACCCGCCCTGTACAGGCAGCCTCTGGCGGGCGGATCGGCCCGTTCCCTCACCGAAAGCCTTGACCTGTGGATCGGAAACACCGTCAACAGCGACGCGCGTTACGGAGCCTACCCGAACCGCCTCGCCCTCAGCCCGCAAGGGGACGCGGTCTACTTCACCGCGACGGTTCAAGGTGCCAGCCGCCTCATTCGCCTGGATCTGGCCTCCGCCGAGGCCCGCGCCCTCACGCCTGAAGGGGTGAACATCGCGGCCTTCGCGCTAGACGCGGACCGGGTGTACACCCTGCGCGAACGCCAGGTGCACCCCCCAGTGCTGGCGTTAGGGGACGAGGTGCTCTTTGACCCGAACCGTGAAGCGCTCGGGACCCTTCCTCCGCCGGAACCGCTCCGCTGGACGAGCCCCGAAGGGCACACGGTCGAGGGATGGGTCCTCCTCCCGGAAGGAGCGGGCCCCCACCCCCTCGTGCTCTACATTCACGGCGGGCCCCACACCGCGTACGGACACGCGTTCATGCTCGAGTTCTACCTCCTTCGCGCCCGCGGCATCGCGGTGGCCTACGCGAACCCCCGGGGTTCGACCGGGTACGGCCAGGAGTACGCCGACCTAGCGGGCCGCTGGGGAGAGGTGGACGAGGCGGACCTCATGGGGTTTTTAGAAGCGGTGCTGGCGCGTTTCCCCGTGGATCCGGAGCGCGTAGGCATCGCGGGCGGTTCGTACGGTGGATACATGACGAACTGGCTCACCGCCCGCTATCCGGAGCGCTTCAAGGCAGCGGTAACGCAACGCTCGATCTGCAACTGGACGAGCTTCTGGGGCGCTTCCGACATCGGGCCGCGCTTTACGGAGCTGCAGCTCGAGGCCAGCCCCTGGGAGGACCCGGAGGTGCTTTGGAACAAGAGCCCGCTGCGCCTGGTGCACCGGGTCCAGGCTCCGACGCTCGTGGTGCACGCGGAAGCAGACCACCGCTGCCCGGTGGACCAGGGCGAGACCTGGTTTACCGCCTTGTGGGAGCGCGGCGTGCCTGTCCGCTTCCTGCGCGTACCTGAGGAAGGACACGAACTTTCCCGCGCGGGCCGGCCCGACCGACGCGTGAAGCGCCTGGAGGAGATCCTGGCGTGGTTTGAACGCTACCTGAAGGAATGAGGTGCCCCTGGCCCCCCTTCCAAAAGGGGGCCAGAAGCTAAGCCACGCTGTAGATCGCGGTGTCTGTCGGGTTCGCCGACGCGACCAACCGTCGGTAGGCCGTCTCCGGCTCGAGGTCGAATAACCCCTGGTACTCCGAGGGGGGAAGCACGGCCTCGTAGAACTTGCGAACGCCTTTTTGCTCGAGCCACGCCACCGCTTCCGCGAGGGCGCGACGCCCGGGTTCACCGAAGGCCGGACCGAACGCATCCTCGGTAAGGATGGGGGTCTTGGCCCCGCGGATGAACAGGGCGTACCGGGCGCGGTCCCGCTGGTCCTGCCAGTCGGTCACGAGCGTGACGATCAAGGAGGGGAAGTGCGTATTCTTCAGCGCGTCTTGCAGAGCCTTGAGCGTCATCTCTGGAGCGCCACGAAACCCGATGATCTCCATACCCGTATTTTACGTCCACGCCCAGGCCCCGCGCCTCGATCGAGGCGCGGGGCCTGGAGGAAGATTTGGGGTTACTGGTCCTTGAGCACCTCGAGGGCTTTCTTCAGGATCGCGTCGCGCTCAAGGTCGAGCGCTGCCTCGCCCTGGATGTCGGAGCGGGGGCGTGGGGGAAGGGTTTCGCTGAAGCTGAAGGCGCCTTCCTCGTCCGCGACGGCGGTGAAGGTGCGGCCGTCCACCGTTAGGGTGACGGTCGCGCCGGGCGGTGCACCGGTGCCCTCAAACGCGATCGGGTTGGGGAAGCGGGTGTCGCGCACCACGAGGTCCGGGGTGATTCCCTCCTGGTTGATGCCACGCCGCTGGGGGGTGAGCCACTCGAAGGTCACCAGGGTGAGCTTGCCGCCGTTGGCCAGGGTGAACACGCTCTGCCCCACGCCCTTACCGAAGGTTTTTTCGCCGATAACCGTGGCGCGGTCATAGTCCTGTAGAGCCCCGGCCACGATCTCCGAGGCGGAGGCGGAGTTCCCGTTCACCAGAACGACCATGGGGCCCTCCCAGAGGGTGCGCCGTGAGGCCTCGCACCAGGCGCGGGTGGTGTCTCGCATGCGGGTGTAGACGATCACGCCCGAGTCCAGGAAGGCGTCGGCCACGCTGCAGCCTTGGTCGAGGAGGCCCCCACCGTTGTCGCGAAGGTCCAGAACGAGCTTGGTCGCTCCTTCTTCCTCCAGGGCGCGGATGGCGTCCGCGAGCTGGTCGGTGACCTTGAGGTTGCCGAAGGTCTCGATCGCGACGTACCCCACCCCCTCCGGCAGCATGGCCTTGCTTACCGAGACGATCTCGATCTTTTCCCGCACGATATCGAAGACGAGCGTGGCGTTGCTATCCCCGCGCTTGACCCCGAGCTGCACGGTCGTGCCCCGTGGGCCGCGGATCCGAGCGACGATGTCCAAAAGCTGCAGGGATGTGACGTCCTCGCCGTCCACCTCGACGATCTCGTCGCCAACGCGCAACCCTGCGCGGAAGGCGGGTCCAGAGCGGAAGACGTTCACGATGCGCGCACCGGTACCGTCCCCGCGCGCGGCGGTGATCTCCACGCCAATCCCGAAGAACTCCCCGCGGAGGTCCTCCTCCCGGGTTTGCGCGATGCGGGGGGAACTGTAGCTGGTGAAGGGATCCTCGAGGGCCTCCACCATGCCCTGAATGCCGCCTTGAATGATCTTATCGAGCTCCTCACCCGATAAGCGTTGCAGGTATTGTTGACTGATCAACTCAAACGTTTCCAGCAGAGCCCGCCCGTGAGGATTGCTCGTCAGGTCCGGGGCGGAGGGCCTGCTGAACTGCGCGTATACCAGCGCGGTAAAGACTCCGAGGACGATGAGAAGCAGACCTCTACGCTTTGTCATAAGCGCATTTTACCCGCTTCCCATGAGAAGAGGGTTGTCCTCTATACTTGTTGCCATGATCCACTTCCACCGGGTCTCGCTCGAGTACCCCAGCACGAAGACCCTGGCGCTGTACAACATCAACCTCGAGGTTAAAAAAGGCGAGTTCGTCTTTCTGGTAGGCCATTCAGGAGCCGGGAAATCCTCCTTGCTCTCCCTGATACTCAAGCGCTTTGATCCCACCTCAGGGGCGGTGTACGTGAACGGCCAGAACCTCAAGACGCTCAAGGGGAACCGCATCGCGCAGCACCGCCGGCGGATCGGGATGGTGTTCCAGGACCATCGGTTGCTCGCCGGTCTAACGGTTGAGGAGAACCTGGCCTTCGTGTTGCGGGTGCTGGGCGTGCCGAAGGGCGAGTGGCGAGACCGCATCACCCGCGTGCTGCGCACCGTGGGGCTGGTGCACAAGAAGCGGGCGTACCCGTACCAGCTTTCCGTAGGGGAGGCGCAACGGGTCGCGATCGCGCGGGCGATCATCGGGAACCCCTCGATCGTGCTGGCGGACGAGCCGACCGGGAACCTCGACCCGGATAACGCCCTGGCGATCCTCGAGGTCTTTAAGGCGATCCACGCTCGAGGCGCGACGGTCGTGGTGGCCACCCACTCCCGGGAGCTGGTGGAGGCGTACCCCCAGCGGACGATCGTGCTGCGGAGCGGGCAGATCGTGCGTGATGAGAAGGGAGCACGGTACAACCTGTAGGGCGGAGTGTCCCGGGTGGGGGTGCTAAGATGGGGGTGAGGCAATAGGGCTAAGGCACAGTCGGGTAAGGGAGGTAGCATGAACATCTACAAACTCGTTGGCCGTAACGTCGAGGTTACCGAGGCCCTGAAGAACTACATCGATAAGAAAGTCGCGCGCTTGGACCGGTATTTTGATCACATTGTTGACGCTAAGGTGGTGCTCTCCGTTGCCGGGAGCCCGCACGTCGAACGCCGCGCCAAGGCGGAGTTTCAACTGAACGTGCCCGGGGGGATTATTCGGGTTGAGGAGTCCGACGCGGATATGTACGCCGCGATTGACCGCGGGGTGGAGATCCTGGAGAAGCAACTGAAGCGCTTTAAGGGACGCTTGATGAATCGGCGGCGTGCCACGAACGCGAAAGCTGCGGTACCGCCCGTCCCTTCTAGCGAGACGGAGGAAGAGCCGGCTCCGGAGATCGTGCGGGTCAAGCGCTTCGAGATGAAGCCCATGACGCCCGAGGATGCCGCGATCCAGATGGAGGCTCTGGGGCACGACTTCTTCGTCTTCCGCAACGCGGAAACCGATGAGATCAACGTGATCTACCGTCGTCGGGACGGCAACTACGGCTTGATCGAGCCTGGGCCGTGACCGTGAGACCTGCACCAGCGCCGGGCCGGCTTCGGCCCGGCCTTCGGTTTAACCCCCACGTGCTTTCGCGGGGTGGGGTTAGTAGTACAGCGCCGGGTCCACGTACCGGAAGGCCCCGTCCTGCTCGAGCGCTACCCGGAACCACAGCACGTCCGGAGGAATCAGGGCACCTCCACCCAGGTACCCGATCAGCTGTCCCTGCTCAACCCGCTCCCCGATCTCCACGAGGGGGTCCTGGAGGTTGTGGTACAGGGTGTACAGGTTGTCCGTGTGCTGGATCATGACCAGCCACCCCAGGTTCCCGTAATAGAACGTCACGAAGACCTGCCCGTCGGCCGCGGCGCGCACCGGCGCGGCGGGCTTGGGTGCTTGAATCTCCTCGTAATCCTGCCCGTCGGTGCCGTAAGCGCGCGCGATGCGTCCCCCTGCAACCGGGAATAACAAACGCCCAACGAGCGCCTGCGGCGGTTTAAATACCGCGGCCACGGGCCGCGCGGACTCCTGGCGCTTTTGGCGCTCGGCCTCGAGGCGGCGCCGCTCCGCTTGGATCTGTTGCTGCAGCCGGGCGAGTTCCTGGTCCAGCTGCTCCTGGGCTTTTAGGAGCTCGGCAAGCCGCACCTGCTGCGCCTCTTTCCGTTGATTAAGGGCCTGGAGGGTGGCCTGATACTCGCCGCGCTTAGCCTCGAGGGCGCGGAGCTGTTGAGTATGCTCGGCTTGCTTGGCGTTCAACTCCTGCACGAGCGCCACCAGCCGCTTCCGCGAGGCCTCGAGCTGCGCGATCAGCGCCTTTAACTCCTCGACCAGCTCCACGTCGCGCTGCCCCAGGTACTGAATCCAGCGGGCCCGTACGATCAGGTCGGTGAACGAACGCGCCTGCAAAAGAGGCAGGTACCGGCCGGCCCGCTCGCGGTGTAGCGTGAGGACCAGTTGCTGCATGCGCGCCTTGAGGGTTTGCAAGCGCGTCTCCGCGGCGGCGATCTGCCCCTCCACCCGCGCCACCTGCTGCTCGAGCGCGGCGATTTCGCGCTCGAGCGTCTTGCGTTCTCGCTCGAGCCGCGTGACCTCCGCCTCGGTCTGGGCGAGCCGTTCAGCGAGAGCGCGGCTTTCGGCGTCGAGCTGGGCAAGCGCCTCCTCCAAGGCTCGTGTCTCATGGAGGCGTTGTTGCTTGAGTTGCTCGGCTTCCTGGAGGGCGCGTTGCAAGGCCTCCAGGCTCTGACCGAGGCCGAGGCCTGGGAGGAGGAGGAATAGGGCGAGGATGAGGCGCTTCATATCTCCGAGTCCTGCATGTGGCTGCGGCTGGAGAGCCACGCACCGAAGTACCCGATGAACGTTGAGAGGAGCAGCAGGCTGGCGGAGGCGGCGAGAAGGTCCTCGCGGGACAGGACCGGGACGAAAGGCAGGAGTTCCTGAACCGCTTCCGAGACCGCGCGGTAGGCGAGATTCCCAAGCGCGAGCGCGATCAGGGCCGCGGACAAGGTGAGGAGCAGCCCCTCGAGGAGAAACGGCGCTTGCACGAACTGCCGGGTGGCGCCCACGAGCAGCATGATGCGCAGCTCCTCCCGGCGGTTCTCGATCGAGAGGCGGATCGTGCCCATCACGCTGAAGAAGGTGTCGAGGACGAGGAGCAACATCAAAACGTTCGCTCCGACCCGGAGTCCGTGCAGCAAGCGGATGAGACGCTCGGTGATCTCGCCGCCGTACTCCACGTCCGCCACGCCGGGCATGCGGGCGAGCCGCTCGGCGACCTGACGCACCTGCGCGGGATCTGTGAGTTGCAGGTGCAGCGTGTGGGGTAACGGGTTCTCGATGAGGCTGCTTGCCTGCGCGAGGTACGGGTAGTCCAGTTGCAGCGTAGCGAGCGCTTCCTCCTTGCTCACAAACCGCGCCTCGCGCACCTCGGGCCAGCGGCGAACCTCGGCGAGCAGGGCTTCGGGGGCGGTGCCGTCCTGCAGGAAGGCCACCACCTCAACCTCGCTTTGGATTGTGGCGATGACGCGGTCCAGGTTCCACAACACCAACCCCACCAGGAACAACAACGCGAAGGAGACCGTAGCGGTGGTGAACGTTGCTAAAGCGCTCGTAGGGTGTCGCTTAAACGCACGAAGGGCCTGGGCCAGCGCGTACACGTCCCCAGTCTACCCGGCCCCTACGCTAAAAAGCGTGAGGGGCGGGGCTACACGTCCGCCCGGCGCCCCTCGAGCAGCTCCCGGGCGTGCCGGAGGGCCGCCTCGGAGTACGAGCCCGAAAGCATCCGCGCGATCTCGCGTACCCGCGCCTCCCCCTCGACGCGCTCGACGCGCACCCGACCCTCTTCCTTCACCACCCGGTAGTGCGTGGCGGCCCGGGCCGCGATCTGCGCCAGGTGCGTCACGACCAGGACCTGGCGTTCGGCCGCCAGCCGGTCGAGCCGCTGCGCGACCGCCCACGCCGCCTCGCCCCCGATCCCCGCGTCCACCTCGTCAAACACGACCGTTTCCGCCTCGGAGCCTGTTAAAAGCGCGAGCGCGAGCATCACCCGGCTCATCTCGCCGCCCGACGCGGCCCGCTCGAGCGGGGCTGGGGGAAGGTTCGGATTCGCGCTGAACAGGAACCGCACCTCCTCCAGCCCCTCCGGTCCCGGGGCTTCCTGGGCCTCGAGCCGCACCTCGAGGCGCGCCTCCGGCATGCCGAGCGCCCGGAGTTCCCGCGTCGCTGCGGCCTCGAGGGCTTGCGCCGCTTGGCGTCGCGCGGTGCTCAAGGCTTGTCCAGCCTGCCAGACGGCCTCCTCCGCCTCGGCGAGGGCCTGGCGCACCTCCCCCAAGCGGGTTTCGGCCGTCTCGAGGTGTTCGATCTCGCGCTGCGTTGCTTCCGCGAAGGCCCGCACCTCCTCGAGGGAGTCCCCGTACTTGCGTTTCAGGCGCTCGAGCAAGGCCAGGCGCGCCTCAACCGCCTCTAGCCGCGCGGGATCCGCCTCGAGGTCCTCCAGGTACTGCTCCAGCTCCTGCACGATGGCGTACAGGGTGCTGGCGGCGGCCTCGAGGTCCTCCCCGAGGGGCGTCAGGGCTGGGTCGTGTCGGGCTGCGCTGCGCAGAGCGCGCACAGCTTCTCCGACGAGGCCAAGCGCATCGGCTTCCTCCCCACTGAGCCGCTGGAGGGCGAGGGCGACCCGCTCCCGGAGCACCTCCAGGTGCCGGAGTTTTTCGGCCTCGGCGGCCAGCGCCTCGTCCTCCCCAGGCGTGGGGTTGGCTTTCTGGATCTCCTCGAGCTGGAAACGCAACACGTCGAGCCGCCGCTCGCGCTCCCGGGCCGCTTCGTGCAGCCGGGCTTCCTCCTCCAGGAGCGCCCGGTAGGTCGCGTACGCTTTGCGGTAGGCCGCCCGTGTCGGGGAGGGCACGGTGGCGTCGAGCAGCGCCCGGTGGCTTCTGGGCGTGGCGAGGGTGAGGGCCGCGTGCTGCGCGTGGATGGCGAGGCGCGCCGCGGTAGCCTCGGCCAGCTCGCGCAAGGTCACCACCTCCCCGTCGATCCGGGGGACGCTGCGCGCCGGGCCCACCCGGCGGCTGAACGGCCTCCCGTCGAACCACGCGGTGACCAACAGGTGCTCAGCGCCAGGCCGGATCAGCCCCGGGTCCGCCCGGACGCCGAGGAGCAGGCTGAGCGCGTCCACCAGGATGGACTTTCCAGCCCCCGTTTCCCCCGTGAGTACGGTCAGGCCCGGACCGAACTCCAGCGTGGCGGCTTCGAGAACGGCGAGGTTCTTCACCTCGAGGCGCTCGAGCATGCCCTTAGTCTAACCGCCGGCCTGCCCGCGGCAGGCGTTGGTAGACTGGTCCCTGATGAAGACCGTGACCCCGGAGACCCTACCCGAGGTGCTGGCCCTGAACCCCGTGATCGTGGATGTGCGTCCCCCTGAACGTTTCGCGCACGGGAGCCTGGACGGGGCGGTGAACCTGCCCCTAGAGCGCATCCAACAGGGGGATCACGACCTCCCTAAGGACCGCCCCCTCCTCCTCGTCTGCCAGATCGGCCGCATGAGCGAGCTCGCCGCGCTGTACCTCGAGGCCGAGGGGTACACCGAGGTCTACAACCTGGCGGGGGGGTTGGACGCGCTGGGCCTTTTCTAACCGGTATACTTGGGTCTACCATGCCCCGCCTCGACCCCGAGCAGTTGGTACGGGACGCGGAGGCTTGCGTGCGCTGCGGCCTCTGTCTTTCCGTGTGCCCCACGTACCGCGAGACCGGCCTCGAGATTCAAAGCCCGCGCGGCCGCGTCATGCTGTACGCGGCCTACGCCCAGGGGCAGGTGAACGACCGGGCGGCGGTCCTCGAGGCCGCGTACGACTGCCTGGATTGCCGCGCCTGCCAGAGCGTCTGCCCCATGGGGGTCCGGCCTGGTGAGGCGGCCCTCGATGCGCGCGTCACCCTGCAGGCGGGCCGGCCCGCGAACCCCCTCGTCAAGTGGGCCCTCGCTTTCTTCCACTACCCGTGGCTCGTGGACCTCGCGAACCTCCTGCTCGTGCTGTACCAGCGGCTCGGCCTGCAGCGCCTCGTGCGCCGCACGCGCCTGCTCGAGCGGCTGGGCCTGGGAAAGTTGCAGTTCGCCGAGGCCCTCCTCCCGGAACGCCCGATCCACCTGGCGCTCCGCCTCACCTACCCGCGCCGCCTCCCGGCGGTGGGGGAGGAGCGGGGTACCGTAGCGTTCTTCCTGGGCTGCGTCATGAACCTGGTCTTCTCCGAGGCCTCGCGGGCCACGGTCGAGGTCGTACGGCGCGCGGGGTACGCGGTAGAGATCCCCCGCGAGACCACCTGCTGCGGCGCGCCCCACATCGAGGAGGGCGACCTCGAGGGGTTCGAGGCCCTCGCGAAGCGGAACCTCGAGTACTACGGCCGCCTCGAGGTGGACTACATCCTCACGGACTGCGCCGCGTGCGGCGCGGAGCTCAAGAAGTACGCGCGGCACTTCAAGGACGACCCGGTCTACGGGCCGCTCGCCGAGCGGGTGCGGGCGCGCACCGTGATGTTCAGTGAGTTCCTGCGGCGCGCGGGGCTGCCCGAAGGGGTGCGCTTTCCCTTCGCCACCACGCACCAGCAGGCCTGCCACGCCTGCCACGCCCAGGGAGTGTACCGCGAGCCCCGCGCGGTCCTGGCCGAGATCGCGGACTACCGGCCCCTTGTGGGGGAGATGGACTGCTGCGGTTCGGCGGGCGTGTATAACCTGACGCACACCGAGACCTCCATGCGGTTGCTCGAGGCTAAGATGCAGCGGGTCAAGGAGAGTGGGGCCGAGGTGCTCACGGTGGAGAACCCGGGGTGCTTGTTGCAGCTGGACCTGGGCGCGCGCCGGCACGCGCCCGGCCTGAAGGTGCGCCACCTTTCGGAGGTGGTGTGGGCGGCGCTTCAGGAACAGCGTTCCGAAAAATAGCGACCCCCCTCCGCTAGGGAGGGGGGTGGATTGGCGGCCCCGACGGGACTTGAACCCGCGATCTCCCACGTGACAGGCGGGTGTGTTAACCAACTACACCACGGGGCCCTGCCACCGAGGGAAGTATAGGGCGTGCCCCCGCCTCGCGTCAATACCGTGTGGTCGGCCAACACATCTGAGACTCCCTGGGGACCGGCTCCTCTTGCATCATAGCCAGGAACTCCAGGGGAGCCAGACCGTTTAGGGCCCGGTGCGGTCTCCTTCGGTTGTAGTGGTCCAGGTAGGCGTCGAGTTTTTGTTGAAGCTCGGGGATCTTCGACGGCAGGGGTCGGGTGTAGAACTCATCCCTAAAGGTCCGCTGCATCCGCTCCACGTGCCCGTTCAGCTTGGGGCTTTTGGGCGGCAGCACGAAAAGCTGCAGGCCCAGGCGTTGGCAGGTCTCTTCAAACTCGGCCATGAACTCACTTCCGCCGTCAACCTGAATGGCTTTGACGGGGAAGGGGGCTTGCGCAACCCGGTGAGCCAGGAAGCTGGCCGCCAGGTTGGCCGTGGCTTTGGTGTGGAGTTCCGCAAGGGAGAAACGTGTGAAGAGGTCGACGGCCGAGAAGTGCTTGATCGTCTCCCCAGGGCCCAAGGTCACGGTCAGGGTATCTACCTGGATAAGGTCCCCAGGGTGGTGGACCTCGTACCCCTTGGGCTTTTTCTGGGCGTAGGGGCGCCGGGTCTTCCTCTTTACCTTTCCCCGCCGGGCCCGCGCCAGAAAGGCGGCTACCCTTTCCACCCGGCCGTGCGCCTCCAGGTAGGCCAGGATCCGCCCCACGGTGCGCTCGCTGACCTCAAAGCCTTGCCTCCTCAAGCTCAGCCAGATCGGCCAGCGCCCCCAGGTGGGGTTTTGTTTCCTCAGGGCTTCAATCTCGATCAGCAGCGTTGGGGTCCAGTAAACCTTCTGTCGTAGACGCTTGGGCCTCTTGGGTTTCGGGGCCAGCCCTTTGAGCCCCTCCGCCTTGAGCCTCTTTCTCCAACGGTAGTAGGTGGCCCGGCTGATCCCCACCAGCTCCTGGATTTCGGGCCGGTCCACCCCGTGTTCCCTGAACGCCGCGACCTGTTTGAGCTTTCGCACGCGGGCCTGGACCCTGGGGTCGCCGGCCCCTGCTTCGGTGAGTTGTTGGGCCTTCCTCGCCCCTCTCCACACCTCTCGGCCAACCGTGGTAAGCTGCATCCGTGGGGACCTCCTCTCTCCTGGAGTGGTCCCCACATTCTTATCGATTCGGTCTCACATGTGTCTGTCCGGGTTCATACCGGGTTGGGCCTCGGTCGTGCGATCCGCGCTAGTGGACTATGGCGTAGAGGAGCCCGTCCCCGATCGGAAGCAGGAGGGCGGTCAGCCGCGGGTGGCGGGTTACGAAGGCGTTGAACGCCCGCAAGGCCTCCGTCTCCGCGTCGCGCCGCCCCTCGGCGATCCGGCCCTTCCAAAGCACGTTGTCCGCCAGCACCACCGCGCCCGGCTGCAACAAGGGCAGCGCCCGCTCGAGGTACGCGCGGTACTCCTGCTTCACCGCGTCGATAAAGAGCAGGTCGAACGGCCCCTGGAGCGTGGGGAGGACCTCGAGGGCCGGGCCCAGCCGGGTCTCGACCCGCTCCGAGACCCCGGCCTCCTGCCAACGTTCCCGGGCGAAGGCCTGACGCTCAGGGTCGATATCGATCGTGACGAGCCGTCCCTCGGGGGGCAGCGCCCGCGCGATCCATAGGGCGGAGTACCCGGTGGCGGTACCGATCTCCAGGGCCCGCCGAACCCCCGCGCTGCGGGCCGCGATGTAGAGGAACACCCCGACCTCAGGGTCCACGATGGGCACGCCGTGCGCGCGGGCGTGCGCCTCGATCGCGCGAGCTACCGGGTCCCGCTCGGGCAACAGGCCCTCCAGGTAGCGGGCCTGCGCGGGCTTGAGGAGGGCGTCGCTCCGGGCCTTCACGGCTGCTGGGCTCCGACGCGTTCCGCGAGGAACTCCAGGGCGTACCGGTACCCCAGGGGCCCCAACCCGCTGATGGACCCCACGCACGCCGCGGCCGTCACCGAGGTGCGCCGGAACGCCTCGCGCGCGTGGATGTTCGAGAGGTGCACCTCCACCACCGGCAGCGGCTGGGCACGGATCGCGTCGTAGAGGGCGTACGAGTAGTGCGTCAACGCCCCCGGGTTCATCACGATCCCCAAAAACCCCTCCCCTTCGGCCCGCTGCACCCACTCGATCAGGGTGCCCTCGTGGTTGGATTGGCGGCACACGACGCTCAACCCCAGCTCCGCCCCCCACGCCTCGATCCGGTCCTCGAGCTCCTCCAGTGTGAGGCGCCCGTACACCTCGGGTTCCCGGGTGCCCAGCAGGTTCAGGTTCGGTCCGTTCAACACGAGAATCACCGCACCACCTCCAAAAACTCGCGGTAGGTCCTCTCGAGCACACGGCGTTCTACCGGACGCACCACCAGCTTACCCAATGCGAGGGGCACCACCCAGTGCACCTCCCCACCCCGCTTCTTTTTGTCCCGCGCCAGGAAGGGCTCGAGCGCCTCCCAGGCGAGGTCCGGGAAGGGCCGCGGCTCGAGCCACGCCAGAAGCCGCGCGGCCGCACCGGTCAGGTCCGCGCCGCCCAGCGCGCGCCCCAGCAGGGCGGCGTACAGGAGGCCGTACGCCACGGCCTCCCCGTGGGAGAAGGCGTGTTGGGTGGCGGCCTCGAGGGCGTGGGCCAGGGTGTGCCCCAGGTTCAGCTTCCGCCGTTCGCCGCGCTCGGCGTAGTCCGCCTCCACTACCCGGATCTTGACCGCGACGGCTCGCGCCAGGTAGGCCCCGAGCTCGGGGTGGGTGGGGGAGAGGGCGAAGGGCTCGAGGAGGGCCCGCTCCCCCGCGATCAGGCCGTGCTTGAAGGCCTCGACCAGGCCTTCCTTGAAGGTGTGGGGGGGCAGGGTGCGGAGGGCCTCGAGGTCGGCGTACACGGCGGCGGGGGCGTGGAACGCGCCGACGAGGTTCTTGCCCTCGGGGAGGTTGATCCCGGTCTTGCCGCCCACGCTGGCGTCCACCACGGCGAGGGTGGTGGTGGGCCACGAGACGTACGCAATGCCCCGCAGGTAGGTGGCGGCGACGAACCCCCCCAGGTCGGTGAGCGTGCCGCCCCCCACGACGTACAGCGTCGCGTCGCGCGGCACGCCGAGCCCAGCGAGCCACGAGAGGACGGCGCGGTAGCCTTCCAGGGTCTTGGCCGCCTCCCCGCCCGGGATGCCGAGACGGTGGGGGATCTCGAGGGCGGCGGCGACCTTGAGTGCGAAGGCCTCGACCGCGCGGTCATACAGCAGCGCCTTGGGGCCGGGCCGGGCCGAGATTTGCGCTTCGCGCAGGAGGTCGCGGCCGATGTGTACGGTGTAGGGCGGTTCACGTACCTTGAGCTTCACGCCACCTCCAGAGCTTCTCGATGATCTCCTGGACCACCTCGCGCGAGGCGCGCTGGTCCGTCGAGGCGTGGATGGGCGCTTCGCGGTAGGCGGCCTCACGCTCCGCGAGCAGCTTCCGGATGCGTTCGAGGGGCGCTTCGCCCGCGAGCAGCGGGCGCTTGCCGGGGCGGCGGCGCACCCGCTCGTAGATGGTCTCCGGGCTGGCCCAGAGGGCGACCACCGGGCCTCGAGCCAGGAGGATGCGGCGGTTTTCCGGGTTCACGAAGGTCCCGCCCCCCAGCGCGACCACCAGGTAGGGTTTGGACGCGACCTCCGCGACGGCCTCCGCCTCCAGGCGGCGGAAGGTGGCCTCCCCCAGGTACCGGAAGATGTCGGGGATGCTGAGGCCGGTTTCGCGCTCAATGTACCGGTCCAGATCGATGAAGTGCAGCATCAACTCCTGGGCGAGCTCGCGTCCGATGCGCGTCTTGCCCACACCCATGAACCCGGTGAGGGCCACCCACGTGGTGGGACGAGGCACCTCGATGCGCATCAGAACGCCCGCACGTGCGCTTTGTAGCGCTCCACCCGCTCGACCAGCTCGTCCAGGGTGTCCCCGCCGAACTTCTCCAGGTACGCTTGGGCGAGGACGATCCCCACGCACGCTTGTAGGATCACGCTTGCGGCGGGCACCGCGGTGGTGTCGGACCGCTCGCGGGCCGCGTCGGCGGGCTCATGGGTCACGACGTCCACCGTGGGCAGGGGGCGCATCAGGGTCGCGATGGGTTTGAGCGCGGCCCGCACCACGAGCTCCTCCCCGTTGGTCATGCCGCCCTCGAGGCCGCCCGCGCGGTTCGTCTTGCGGTAGTACCCCCGCGCCTCATCCCGGTAGATGGGGTCGTGCACCTCAGAGCCCGGCCGCATGGCGTTCGCGAACCCCGTACCGATCTCCACGCCCTTGATCGCGGGGATGGACATCACCATCTGCGCGATGCGCCCGTCGAGCTTCCGGTCCCAGTGCACGTGGCTGCCCAGGCCGGGCACGAGGCCGCGGAAGCGGGCCTCGATCACCCCGCCGAGCGTGTCCCCCGCTGTTTTGGCGCGGTCGATGGCCTCGATCATCCGGGCCTCGGCCTCCTTGTCCAGGACCCGTACGGGACTTGCCTCGATCTCCGCTGTGCGCGACCAGTCGAAGGGGGTCTGGCTCCACACCCCGCCGAGGCCCACCACGTGCGCGGCGCTCTCCACGCCGAAGGCCGCGAGGAGTTGGTGCGCCACCGCGCCCACCGCGACGCGCATCGCGGTCTCCCGGGCGGAGGCGCGCTCGAGCACGTCCCGGAGGTCCTTGTGTCCGTACTTGATACCGCCCGCGAGGTCCGCATGGCCAGGACGGGCTGCGGTCAGGGCGCGTTTTCTGGGCCAGGACCCTGGGGCGGGGTCCATGATGTCCTGCCAGTTCCGGTGGTCGGCGTTGTGGATCACGAGCGTGACCGGCGCGCCGGTGGTCCGTCCGTTCCGCACGCCGGACAGGATCTCCACCCGGTCGGTCTCGATCACCATGCGCCGGCCACGCCCGTACCCGCCCTGCCGCCGGGCCAGCCAGGGGTTGATCTCGTCCGGGGTGAGCGGAAGCCCGGCGGGTAGGCCTTCAATGACACCGGTGAGTTGTGGACCGTGGGACTCCCCTGCCGTCAAGAACCGCATAGGGAAAGCCTAGCACACCCCTGGGCCAGGCGAGGGAAGCTGTTTTACCGGGGCTTCTCGATGAGGAGATCGACCCGGCCAGGGCCAAGGTCGCGCAGGGCGTACCGGTACCCCTCTGCCTCGAGCCGCGCGAGCAAGTGAATGGGCCGGCGGACGTGATGGACGAGAAGGCGCTGGCCCGGCTCGAGCGCCGCGAGGGCCTCCAGGATGCGCTGCATGGGCAGGGGCGGTTCCCAGGACGCGTCCACGGTGAGCTCGGCGTGGTGGGCCTGCCAGTCCGCTTCGGTGAGCGGTTCGGAGGAGGAGCTCGTGGGTTCGGGTTGTGTTGGAAGGGGTTCTCGGTAGAAGTGCACCCGGTAGTGCTGCGCCCCGAGCTGCTCGCACCAAGCGCTGAACCCTTGCTTGGCCAGCACGCGGTAGAGCGGCAGGGGCTCGAAGGGCGCCTCGAGCACCAGCCGTCCTCCCGGCTTCACCGTGCGGGCCGCGGCCATGATCTTGGGGAAGGGTTCCTCGCCGGCCTCGAGGATGGGGCGCACGTCGAGGTGCGCGCCCACAGGGGTTTGGAGCCAGGGGGGTGGGGGGGTGTGGAGCTTGGAATCGCTTGCGATCGGCATCTCCATGGGTTTGGTCTCCACGCCCAGGGCGGCGTTCAGCTGGGAGACGAGGGTCTCGGGGGGCATCCCGGCGATGCGCGCGGCCTGGGCCACGGTCACGAGGCGGGGCATGGTCCGGCGCAACAAGGGGTTATGGAGCCGCCGAAAGGCGGGGCTGGCCTCTACGAGGACCTCGAGGAGTTCGGGCCACCGCTGGAGCACCTCGCTGACCTTCATCTCGGGCCGGACCACGGGGGCCTCCCTTACCGCTTCTCGATGCGGGCCCGCCAGACCGTGGGGCCTGCCTCGAGGTAGGTCCAGGAGAACCGGCCAGGGCGCTCGGCCTGGAACTGGTAGTAGAGGGGTTTGGGGTCGTGGTCGTTCACCAGCTCGAAGGCTTGGCCGGCCTCGAGGGCGTCGAAGGTCTCGAAGATGAGCGGGTGCCGCTGGGGCGGCGGGATCTTGCGAACGTCGAGCACCGTTTCGCGCGTCATTCGGTCACCTCCCGCGCCCCAGGATGCCGGGCTGGGGGGGCGGTGCGCCATGACCTAGGTCATAGCCCGACCGGAGAGCCTGGGTTTACGGTCCGGGTGATGCTTGCCGCGACCCCATCCCAGGCGCGCGTGGTGCCCCTCACCCTTCCCGGCGGGTTCTTCCTTTTAGCCAGCCTAGCGCTCGCGTGGGGGGCGGCCCTGCTCGCCCTGAATCCCGAGGCGCTTTCCGCGTACCGCCACCCCGTTGTGCTCGCGGCAGCGCACCTCCTGCTCCTGGGGTTCGGGGTAGGCGTGCTCGTGGGGGCCATGCACCAGCTGGTGCCTGTGATCGTCGAGGCGCCCTTGTACCGCCCGGGGTTGGGGTATGGGGTGATGCTCCTTTGGGGCGTGGGGGTGCCCCTCGAGGCCGCGGGGTTTCTCGCGGGGCGGCCGGAATGGGTAGCCGTTGGGGGCGGGCTCGTGCTGCTGGCGCTCTTCACCTTCGGGGTCCAGATGGGCCTCACTTTCCTTAGCGCCCCCCGGTGGAACCGGGTGGCCACGGCGCTGGCCTGGGTCACCTTCTACCTCGTGCTCACCCCTGTCCTGGGCCTGGTGCAGGCCCTTGCCCCCCGCTACGGGTTTTACGACCCGGAACGGCTCGTTTGGCACGTTCTGGCGGGGCTAGGCGGGATTTTCCTTCTCGCGATCCTTGGGGTGGGGCACAAGCTCGTCGCCATGTTCACCCTGGCGCACGGGGTGAGGGAGGAGGTGCTGGGCCTTGTGCTCTGGACGGTGAACCTGGGGCTACTGGGGCTCGCGTTGGGGGAGCGTACGGGCGGCGTGCTCCTCGCGGTGGGGGTGGGGCTTGGGGGGGTGGACCTGTGGCGCATCCTGAAGCGGCGCACCCGGCGCGCCCTGGATATCGGCGTGCGCCACTACGTGGCGGGGATGGGGTTTTTGGTGTTGACCCTGGGCGCCCTGGCCGTGGGCAACGTGCTGGTTGCCGGCACCTGGTTCGTCCTGGGGTTTGTGGGCCTCGTCACCACCGGCATGCTCTACAAGATCCTGCCCTTTTTGGTCTGGACGCACCGCTACGCGCCCCGGGTGGGGCGGGAGCCGGTGCCGATGCTCAAGGAGATGCTGCCCGAACGCGCCGCGTACCTGGCCGGCGTGCTGTTCGCTCTGGGCGCGCTGCTCGCGCCCGGCTGGCCCCAGGCGCTTTGGCTCTTCGCCCTGGGAACGCTGCCCTACACCTACGCGTTGTGGGAGGTGGTTCGACGGTGAACCTGATCCACGGTGAGTCGCCCCGAAACCCCCTCGAGGAACAGGCCTTCGCCCTCCTCGCTCAGGTTTACGACCCCGAGCTCGGCCTTGACATCGTGAACCTGGGGTTGGTGTACGCGGTGGAGGTCCGTCCGCCGAAGGCCCGGGTGCGGATGACCCTCACCACGCCCGGCTGCCCCCTGCACGACGCCATGGCCCCGGCCGTGGAGCGGGCGCTCGAGCGGTTGCCGGGGGTGGAGGCGGTCGAGGTGGAGCTGGTCTGGGACCCGCCCTGGACACCCGAGCGGATGAGCCCCGAGGCGCGGCGTGCCCTCGGGTGGGGGTAGGGGCGCGGTGCCCCGCTGAAAAAACCGGGACGGGCGAAGGACGCCCGTCCCGCGCGGGGCGGTGAGGTGGAAGCTATGGGGTACCGGTGGCGGAGGCTTCCGCCGAAGGGGCGTTGTCCACGATATTCGCCGTGATCACCACGAGCAGCTCGGTATCGCGCACCTCGTTGCTCGTCTGACGGAAGAGCATCCCCAGGATCGGGATATCACCCAGGAACGGAACCTTGTTCTCGCTCTTGTTGACGGTGCGCTCGATCAAACCGCCGAGCACCACGGTCTGTCCGTCCTTGATGCGGAGCTTGGAAAGGGTGCTCTTCTGCGGGATCAGGATGCTCCCCTCCGGGCCGGACTGCGGGTCGCCGCCGGTCTGGGTGAAGACCTCGAGGAGAATCTGCCGGTCCGCCGTGATCTGCGGCCGAAGGCGCAGGGTGAGCCCCACGTCGAACTCCCGCACCTCGATCTCACCGCCGATGCGGATCGGGAGGAGGAGCTTCGCTCCGGCTTTGAGTTCCGCACCTTTCGCGCCGGTCTGCCGCAGGTCCTCGTCGCTCGCGCCGAAATTGTCCTCGATGATCAGGTTCGCGTCGCTCACCCGACGCGCCAGGTTTTGCTTCTCCAAAGCGTCTAGGGTCGCGACGATGTTGAGCGAAGCCAGGCTGCGCGTCGCGTCGAAGATCAGGTTCAAGCCGTTATCGAGCACGCTCGCGATGAGGTTCCCTCCGGAGAGGGAGTCCCACTTCAGCCCCAGGTTGTTGAAGACCTGGGAGTCCACCTCCTGCACCCGCACCTTGAGCTGTACCTGCTGCACGGGTTTGTCCAGCTTGGGGATGAGCGCCTCGACCACCGCGATCTGCTCCGCGGTGCCCGTGACGATCAAGGTGTTCGTACGCTCGTCGGCCACGATGTTGATGGGTTTCGTGGGGCTGCCGTCCTCCGGAGGCGTGAGGCTCACGTCCACGTTCTCGAGGCCCGCCAGCCGGTCGATCACGTCCTGTGCGCCGAGGGCTTCGGTTAGGACCTTCGCGAGCTCCCCGGCTTTGGCGTAGGAGAGCTGGAAGGTGCGCTGCAACAGAGGCGGGGCCTCCGCGGGTTTTTGGAGCTGGTTCAGCAGGGTTTGCACTTCGATCTGCTGCGCTTCGGCGCCCCGCACGACCAGCACGTTCTGCCCCGGAACCACCGAGACGCTCAGGCCGCTGATCTCCTGCTCGAGGAAGTCCGCGATCTGTTTGGGGTCGCCCGTGGGCACCGGGTAGAACCTGCGGAGGACGGGCTCCTCCTGCGCTTCGGCGTCCGGGGTTTCCTGCGTACGGAGGCGCGCAATAACCTCGGTAGGCGCGACGAGGATCACGTCGTTTTCGAGGAGCTGGTAGTCCAGCTTGCCCTCCCCGTACGTTGCGATCAAGAGGTTCCACACCTGCCGGAAGGGCTTGTTCACCAGAGCGAGCCGCACGTTCACGGTGGGCACGTCGCGCAGCACGGGGGTGAGCCCCACGCTTTGCGCGGCGGCGCTCAGCACAACCTCGAGGGGATCTCCTGCAGGCCCGGTCTGGATCGTGATCGGGGTGCTGAATCGCGGGGCGTCGGGCAGGGTGCCGGCGAAAGCCAGCCCCAGCACGGTCACCATGAGCGCTAACAGACGTTTCATACTCACTCACCGCCTCCGTGTTCCAGGGTAAGCGTATACGGGCCTTGGACCAGCAACACGCGTTCGGCCGTCACGGTCTTGACCAGGATGTCCGTGCCTGGGATGGGTTGCCCTACGGGCACGGTGAGGTAGCCGTACGCGCTCTTAAGGATCGCGATGCCGACAGGGCCAAGCGCGACGCCCTCGAGCGTGAGCTCCTGAGCGGCCGCCCACTCCAGAAGGGGGTTTTCGGGCTGGGCGGCCTCCGTGGGAACATCCAAAGGCTCTGGGGGAGTGTCCGCAATGGGCTCGAGGCCGACCGCGCCGAGCGAGAGCTGTAGGTCCGTGGTCGGGTCAGTGGGGGGCACTACGGCAGGCATGGCTTCGGCGAGGGGCGCGGCGCGGTTCAGCTCACGCTCGAGGGGGTGCAGGCGAATGGGTAGGCTGCCCTGGCCCAGGAGGGGCTCCGGTACGGGGGCGGCCGACCCCCCTTGGGGAAGAACCACCTTGGGCAGCGGGATGCTGGGGGGGCGGGCTTCTTCCGGGGGAGTGATGGGGATGGGGGTGTTGTCGGTGGGGACGGGGGCGGGGGGAGCGGGAGGCCCGCGGCGCGCCACGAGCTGCGCTTGTGCGGGCTCCTCCACCTGTAGCGGCACGAAGGGGTTCGGGGGCACCTCGGTACTGCCCAGCACGATCGTTTCGGACTCCGGTGCGGACGTTTCGAGTGGAGCTTCCTCGGGCGCTTCGGTGATCAGGAAGGGCACCGGGAGCACCTCCAGCGGCTTGGTGGCCGCGGGGGTTGTAGGGGAGGGGTTCGCGCTGGGGGGCTCGCCAGCAGGTGCGGGCGGAGGAGAGGGGACGGGAGGCGCGGCGAGTTCGGGGCGCGTTTGGGTGAAGAGCGTGTACCAGATGGATAGGGCCGCGGTCAGCAGGAGGATCAGGATCAGGATGCGTAAACGGGGGTTGCCTCTCACCGTTCCACCTCCGCCTCAGCCGCGCGCTCAAACACGTAAACGGTCATGGAGAGGTTCGCGTTAAGCGTAGGGTTCCGCGTGCGTTCCTGGCCCAGGCTGAGCGTCAGGCCGTTGATGGTGCTGAAGCGCCGCATGCGTTCGATCTCCCTGAGGAAAACGAAGAGTTCCGGGAAGGGGGACTCCAGCTCAAGGGTGAGGTTGATCGTCCGTACGCCCTCCACCGGCACCTCGCCGAGGCTGCGCGCCAGGCCGCGTACGGTCACGCCGGTCTCCGCAGCGCGGCTGCTCAGGGCTTCCAGCACATCGGCGAAACGCTCCCTGGGCGGCAGTTTCTGGAGGAACTCCGCGCGTTGCGCCTCCAGGTCCTGGATGGTCGCCTCGAGCTGTGGCAAGGCGCGTTGGGCCCGGCGCCCGCGCTCGGCCTGGAGCTCCAAACGGCTGATCTCCTCCTCCAAAGCGCGGATCTCCGACTGGGCTGGGGTGTACCAGAGGAGGTACCACCCTCCGGTCGCGAGCAGGCTGACAAGGATGACCAGGATGGCGACCCCCCGTTGGCCAAGCCTATTGAGCACGGGCTTCACCCCCTTCCTCCGTGGGGGCCACCAGGCCGATGGTGGCGTTGAACCTGAGCATGCCTTGCTCGTCGCGGCTCGAGCGGTGGAAGTTGATCCCGAAGGCCGGCGAGGTTTCAAAGGCTTGCACGAACCGGATCAGCGCCTCTTCTTCTAGTGCTTCGCCCTCGACGCGGAACTCTACACGGACGGGTTTGCGGTCGTACAAGCCTTGCGCCATGTACGCCTCTTGGGTTTGAGGAGGCACCGGTTGTGCGGCGATGGTCGCGAGGGCGACGCGGAACTGGTCGTTCTCGCGAGGGATCTGGTTGATGAGGCGGGCCAGGTGGTCCGACCAGGGGATGAACCGCTCCTCGATCTGGCGCGCGACCGCGATGACCTCCTCGAGCTCCGCCTTGCGGCGGTTCAGCTCCGCTTGTTTTTGAATGAAGGGGCGCAGCACCTCGACCTCGAGCTTGAGCTGGTCGCGCTCGCTTTCCAGCGTGCGGATCTGGCCGAGGGTGCTGGTGTGCACCAAGGCCACGACGGCGAAGGTGGCGAGGGGGAAGAGCACCGCCACCAACCGCCACCACCCGGGTTCCACGCGCTTGCGCAGGTTTTTAGGGAGCAGGTTGAGCTTAATCAAGGGGATCCACCCCCCGAAGCGCGAGACCGACGGGCACGGTGAACTCCGGCCCGATCGCGCGTAGGTGGTTGGGATCGAACTGCCGCTCGTCGACCGTGATGGAGGCCCAGGGATCTATCGGGGTGAGTTGCAGGCCCAGGGCTTCGCTCAACAGGCCTGGTAGGCCGCGCAGTTTGCTGCCCCCACCGGTGATAAAGCCCTGCTCGATCTCGATGTCCCCGGCTTGTACGCGGAAGAACTCCAGGCTCCGCCGAAGTTCGGTCGTCAGGTCCACCAGCACCGGCCGAATGGCGTCGTACATACGGGCGGGGTTGTATCGTTCACGCTCCGCGTCAAAGTCGAGGAGGGCCTCCTCATCCTCGGTGGGGATGGTGACCAACCCATACTCGAGCTTGGTGGTTTCGGCTGTGGGCATGTCCAGGTTGAAGGCCCGAGCGATGGCTTCGGTGAAGTCCTGGCCGGAGATACCGATGTTGCGGTGCATGAGGAGGCGTTGGCCTCGGAGGAGGACCAGGGTGGAGGATTCCGCGCCGATCTCTAGGTAGATGGAGACGGGAGCGTGCCCGTCCTGGTTGGGGGCGAGCTGAGCGGCGATGGACCTGAGACCAGCAAAGGGCTTGATGTCGAGCACCACCGGCTCGAGGGAGGCTTCTTTTAGGGTTTCGACGAGCTGCGCGATGATCTCGTGCCGGGCCGCGGCGATCACCACGTCGAGCTGTTCCCCGTCGGGGACTTCCTCGGGGGGGGTGAGGGGGGCGAAGTCGAGCACTACCTCGTCGATGGGGAAGGGGATGTAGCGCTCGGCTTCCCACTGGATGGCCTCTTCCAACTCCTTTTCGGTCATTTTGGGGACTTGGAGGATGCGGGTGATGACGGCCAGGTTGGAGAGACCCGCTACAACGTAGCGTTTACGGGTTCGCATCTCGGCCAGCATCTCCCGGATCTCGGCCGCGAGTGCGCCCGGCTCGAGGATGTTGCCCCCTTGTACAGCGCCGGGAGGGGTGGGGCGCATGGCGAAAGCTTTGAGGGCTGGGGGGGTGCCGCTCAGCTCGACGCACTTGAGGTTGGCGGCGCCGATCTCCAGGCCCAAAGCCTCGATACGGGGCTGCAACCAGTTGCTTAATATCCTCCGCACACTTCCCCCCTTTACGCCATACCGATCATCGCCGGTAGTCAGTCTAACACGCGGGCACGTTCGCTCGATCCCACTCGGGATCACGCACGTTCGGGAATCGTTAGGGGCCCCCGCCTATCCCTAGAGAATACGTAAGGCAATGCGATCATATTGGGCTTCACTATCGAATTACAGTATACAAAGCCGCAGGCGCGCGAGGGGTGCTCGCGCGCCCGGCGTGGGGCGGGGGCTAGCCCAGCGCCCGAATCACTGCGTCGGTGAACGCCTCGGTGGTGGCGTCGCCGCCCAGATCGGGGGTGCGCGGCCCTTCCGCCAGCACGCGGTCCACCGCTCGCTCGATCCGCTCTGCGGCCTCTTTTTCGCCCAGGTGCTCGAGCATCATCGCGGCGGAAAGGATGGTGGCCGTGGGGTTGGCGATGCCCTTACCGGCGATGTCCGGCGCGCTGCCGTGCACGGGCTCGAAGATCGCGGCTTCCTCCCCGATGTTTCCGGACGGCGCGATACCCAAGCCGCCCACCAGGCCGGCGGTCAGGTCGGAGATGATATCGCCGAAGAGGTTCTCCATCACGAGCACGTCGAAGTCCTGCGGGCGGCGCACCAGCCGCATGGCGCACGCGTCCACGATGACCTCGCTGATCTCCACGTCCGGGTAGTGCTTCGCGGCGTCGTAAGCGGCCTCGAGGAAGAGCCCGTCCGAAAGGGGCAGCACGTTGGCCTTGTGCACCAGGGCCAGCTTGCCCCGACGGCGCTGGGCGAGCTTGAGGGCGTACTCGGCGATCCGGTAGGAGGCGTCGTAGGTGATGACGCGGTCCGCGATCGCGATCCGGCCCCGGGCGTAGCGCCGCTCCTGCTCCACGTACAGCCCCTCGGTGTTCTCCCGCACCACCACGAGGTCGGTCCCCTGGATCGCACCGGGGACGGGGTGGTACTTGGCGGGCCGCACGTTCGCGAAGAGGTCGAGCCGCTTCCTGAGGTAACGGATCGCGCCGAAGAACCCCTCGACCTTGCGGGTGGGGCTGGTGGCCGCACCGAAGAGGGTGGCGTCCGCGGCGCGTATCTTCTCCACGGTTTCCTCCGGGACGGAGGTTCCGTACTTCTCGAAGGTTTCCCAGCCCGCTTCGGCCTCGGTGAACTCGAACTTCAGCCCGGTGGCCTCGAGCACCCGACGCGCGGCGGGGACGACCTCGTGCCCGATCCCGTCACCTTCGATAAGACAGATCCGGTAGGTTTGACCCATCAGCAATCACCGCCCCCCATTCTAAGGGGATGATGGGGGGTATGCGCTAAGGGACCGGGGCTTACGCCTGGAGCCGGGTCTTCTTGGCGCGAAGCCCGCCCTCAACGACCACGCCGATAATCCCTAACAGGATGAACACGTCCCCCGGGCTGATGACCTTCCGCATAAAGGAGAGGGGGATGGTGTCCCCGAGGAACCCCAGCGGGGTGGTGGGGGTGAGGAGGGTGTGCACCCCGTCGCGCGTGGTTTCGAGGAGGGGCACCCAGTGCCCGATGCCCGCGGCCTGAAGCGCGGTCGCGCTGACGGGCATGTGCCCGCCGTTGGCCGCCATTACGGCCAGATTCAGGCCCAACCCAGTCAGCACAAGCCAGAGGCTTTTAAGCCCGCGGTTCGCATAGATGCCGTACCCCACGAACCCTACGACCAGGGTTTTAGCGAGCGGCCCGGAGAGGCTGGGGGATAGCAGGCCCTGATACGTGGCGTAAGCCAACCCGCCTTCCGCCAGAGCGGCCGCGATGAACGCCCAGGGCGCGCGGAGATCGATACGCCCGAGGTCCTGGATTCGGACGCCGATGAGCAGGGCCAGGACCACACCCAGAACAGCGCTAGCGAGAAACAGGCTCGTAATAACACCTCCCGTCTTTCCATAGGATAGCGGCTCGGCTGCCGGACCAGCTTCATGATACCAAAGGTGCTTGTAGATCGTCCCGCTCCAAGCGTTCCAGGATCAATCGGTACGCCTCCCGACGCCGGGGCAGGGGGTCCCAGCGGTGGCGGAGCTGTGCCTCGAGCCACACCGCCTTGCGGTGCAGGCCGTGCAGCCAGGGGTAGTAGAGCGCGGTGTACAAGAGCCCGCCGCGGTACCCTTCCGCCAGGAACCGCGGGTCTTCCGGGGTTGAGGCGCCCCCCAGGTGCAGCACGCGCCGTGGCACGAGCAGCACCCGCCATCCCAAGCGCCGGGCGCGCGTACACCACTCGAGGTCCTCGTTATAGAAGAAGAAGCGCTCGTCCATGCCGCCGATCGCCTCGAGGGCCTCGCGGCGGGCCACGATCAGCGCGCCGGAGATCCAGGGTACGGGCCGCGGCCGGAGGAGCCGCCAGTAGTTCGGGGCGTACAGGGGGCCGAAGCTCTGGAGCCGCCCTTCGGGAGTGACGAGGGTCGGGCCGGCGAAGGCCGCCTTGGGGTCGGCCTCGAGCGCAGCGATGAGGGCCTCGAGGTCCCCGGGGTTCAGGTACACGTCCGCGTTCATCTCCACCACGTACCGGCCCCGGGCGAGGCCGAGCCCCTGGTTCACCGCGGCGGCGTACCCCCGGTTGGGCACACGGACCAGGCGCACGTCGGGAAAGGATCGGGCCACCATCTCGGCGGACCCGTCGGTGGAGCTGGAATCCACTACGATGCGTTCCGCCTCCGGGTAGTGCGCCTCGAGGCGGGTGAGGCACTCCTTGAGGATGTCGCGCGTGTTGTACGAGACGACGACGATCGAGAGCATCGCTTCCAGTCTATCCCGGTTCCAAAGCCGGTAGTATGGGGGCGATGCGCGTACTCCTCGTACCCACACTGGGGCCGTTGCACCTGCTCCACCCGCGCTACAACGCGATGACGCTGCTCGAGCTTACGCGCGCGTTCGCGCCGGACCGCGTGCTGCTCGCCTCGTACAGCCCCGAGGGGCTGGCTGAGGGCCTGTGGCGCGCGAAGGATGAGCTGGGGTTGTTCCACCTGCTGCCCTGGGCCGAGGCAAACGGGATTCCGGTAGAGGCGCTGGGACAGGATGCGGAGGCGTTGCAGGGGGAGGCCGAACGATTCCGGGAGTACCTGGGAAGCCTCGAGAAGGGCAAGGCCTACCTGGAGGAGGCCGCGAGGCTGGATGAGATGCTTCAGGCTTTGCTCACGCGCCCCCTTACGCCGGAGGCGTTGGGGAGCGAGCCGGTGCTCCTCAAGCTCAGGGCGTACACCGAAGCGGTGGCGAGATTGTTTGGGGAGGGGCCGGCGACCGGGTTTCGCGAAGCCCGCATGCGCGGGGTCGCGAAGGCCCTCCGGGCGCTACCCGAGGGGCGGTACGTGGTGTGGGTGGACGTGCTGGACTACCCGGTCCTTGCTGGGCTGCTGCCCGAGGCAGAGCGGCCAAGGCGGCACGAGCCGACCGAGGCGGAACGGCACCGCGCGGTGCTGGACCGGGCGTGGCGGCTCGAGGAAGGGGACGACTGGGGCGGGCTGGTCGCGCAGCTGCAGGAGGTGGGTAACGCGGAAGCGCAGTACCTCGCAGCGCAGATCTACCTGGCCGCGGGCCGGGTGGAGGCAGCTCAAGCCATCCTGGAGGACCTGATCCACAAGGAGTTCCAGCACCCCGCGTACCTTCCTGGGTACGTGCTCGCTCGCCTGGGGCAGGTACAGGACCTTCTGGGGGACCGGCAGGCGGCCCTTCGGGCGTACCGCACGGTCCTGGCTTTGTCCTGGGCGCCTGAAGCGGCGCGGGAGATCGCGCTCGCGGGGGTGCGCACGCCGTTTCGAGTCGAGCGGGGGTGAGGCGGGCGCTACCTCCCCTGGACTGGGAGGCGTTCCAGGCGTTGAATGGCTTCCCGAACGGCGGTTGGGACGGGCGCGGGGCGGCCCGCTTCTAGCCACACCTGAACCGAGGTCGCGCGGGCGGCGAGCTCCTGGCCCGCGGCGATCCCGTACTCCATGCGGAAGCTCTTGTTGCCGATGCTCGTCACGCGCACACCCACCGCGACCTCCTCCCCAAGGAGGATGGGGCGCAGGTAATCGATCTCGATCCGCGCCACAACGATGCTGGGCCGGAGGGTATCCAGCTTGAGGCGATCCAGGTACTGGATGCGGGCGAGCTCGAGGTACGTGAGGTAGACCGCGTTGTTCACGTGCCCCAAGGAGTCCAGGTCGCGAAACCGCACTTGGATTGGGGTGACCACAGGATACGCGTCCAGCGACATACGCTTTGATTGTACCCGGTTGGTTGAAGGCGGACGCCTGCGTATATTGAGGGCATGGATTGCGTCTTCTGCCGTATCGTTCAGGGAGAGTTGCCCGCGGAGAAGGTGTATGAGGATGAGGCGTTCGTGGCGTTCCGGGATATTCGCCCGAAGGCGCCCGTGCACGTCCTGGTCGTGCCCAAGGCGCATGTGGCTCGGCTCAGCGACTACCCGGATACCGAGGATGGGGAAAGGGCGCTCGGGCAGCTGTTCCGCACTGCGAACCGCGTGGCCCGGGATGTGCTGAAGCTCGAAGGCTACCGCGTCCAGGTGAACGTGGGGGAGGCGGGCGGACAGGAGGTTTTCCACGTGCACGTGCACGTGCTCGGGGGGTGGCGCCGGTAAGCGTCACGCCTCGGGGGTACTGCCGTGCGGTTCGAACCGGCCCTCGTCGATGCTGGCTTCCTCGAGCACGTCCTCGTTCACCCAGATGGGGGCTTGGGCCCTTAGGGCGAGGGCTAGGCTGTCGGAGGGGCGGGCGTCGATCTCGTACTCGATCCCGCGATGTTCGATGATCAGCCGAGCGTAGAACGTTCCTTCTTTTAGCTCGGTGATCTCGACGCGTTTCAGCGTGGCGCCCAGCATCTCCATGACGGAGAGCATCAGGTCCGGGGTTAGGGGGCGTGGCGGTTTTTCGCCCCCAAGGGCGATGGCGATGTTTTGCGCTTCGAGCGGGCCGATCCAGATGGGGAGGAGCTTCCCGGTTTCCGCGCGTAGCAGGACCACGACGTTTCCGCTCGAGGCTTCCACGCCTAGGTTCTCGACTTTTGCCGTAACCATGGTTTCATTATAGGCAGCATGCGGTACACTGAAAGCATGAAGACTTACCCTGTGGACATCGCTGGGGTCCACCGCGAACTGCCGATCGTGCAGGTGGGCGAAGGTGTGGCTGTAGCCCTGCTGAACCTCCTGGGGGATACCGAACTGACGGAGGCGGTCGCGGCGGAGTTCGCGCGACGACTGCCAGAGGAGGTTGAGGTCTTGGTGACCCCCGAGGTGAAGGCCGTGCCGCTCGCGCACGCGCTTTCGGTGCGGACGGGCAAGCCGTACGTGGTCGCGCGGAAGACCGCGAAGCCGTACATGATCAACCCGGTCTCGCGGGAGGTGCTTTCGATCACGACGGGGAAGCCGCAACAGCTGGTGCTCGACGGGGCGGACATCGAACGGATTCGAGGCCGGAAGGTGGCCATCGTGGACGACGTGGTCTCGACGGGCAGCACCCTGAAGGGGCTGCGCGAGCTGATTGAGAGCGTGGGCGGGACCGTGATCGCGGTGTTGGCGGTGTTCACCGAGGGCACGCCGCGCGAGGACGTGATCTCCTTGGGGCACCTCCCCCTGTTTAAGACGGACGAGGCTTGAGGTGAAGCATGGACACCTACCCGATCACCATCGGTAACCTGACGCGGCGCGTGCCGCTGCACGAACCCTTCCCCGGCGTTCGGCTTCCGCTCATCGATTTCTTGGGGGATGTCGGACTCGCCAAGGCTTTAGCCGAAGCTTTGGTTAAGCACGTACCGGCCGAAACGGACGTGCTCGTCACCGCGGAGACCTCCTCGATCCCGCTGGTGCACGAGATGGCCGCCCTCCTTGGCAAGCCGTACGTGGTGGTGCGCAAGCGCCGCCGCCCGTACATGCACGACCCCTTGATCCAGGAGGTGGAGTCCTTAACCCTAGGGGCCAACGAGGTCCTTTGGCTGGACCGGCGTTACGTGGAGCGCTTGCTGAACCAGAAGGCTACCCTGGTGATCGACGTGGTGGCGAGCGGCGGCACGATGCACGCCCTCGAGCGGCTCGTGCACCGGGCGGGGGCCGAGGTTGTGGCGCGGCTCGCGGCGTTCCGGCAGGGTACCCCGAAGGTGGAGGTCGTAGCGCTCGAGGAACTCCCGGTGTTGTGATCCCGATCCTTGGAACGCGCACTTGCCCCCGGCGCAATGGCCGGGGGCGGCGGTTAGGAGAGGAGGAGGCGCGCGACGGAAAGGTAGATGAGTAGGCCGGAAACGTCGGAGACCGTTGCGATTAACGGGTTGGAGATCAGGGCGGGGTCCAGCTTCAAGGACCGCAGCACGAGGGGCAGCAGCGCGCCGGCCAGGTTCGCGACCACCACCAGGAGGAACAGGGAGAGGGCGACCACCGGTGTGATGGCAGCAAACCCGTCCACCGCGACCTTCACGGCGATGAAGGCGGAAAGCGTCAGCCCTAAAAGCGCGCCCACCCCCAGCTCCTTCAGGAGGATGCGGGGCCAGTCGGAAAGGTTGATGTCCCGTGTGGCGAGTGCCCGCACGATCAGGGTGGAGGACTGGTTCCCCGTATTCCCCCCGGTTCCGAGCAGCACGGGAATGTAAAAGGCGAGAGCCGTGGCCGCTTGGAGGACGCGCTCGAACCCAGCCAGGATGCTCGAGGTGAGCATCCCCGTGAGGATTAGCACGACAAGCCAGCGCACGCGCGCGCCCCACAGGTGCCACACGCTGGAGCGGCTGTAGACGAGCTCGGGGGCGTCCACGGCGCCTAGGCGGTGGATGTCCTCGGTGGCTTCCTCCTCGAGCACGTCCAGCACGTCGTCCACGGTGACGATGCCCACGAGGCGGCCGGCGTCGTCCACGACCGGGAGGACGCTGAAGTCGTAGTCGGCCATGAGGCGCGCGACCTCCTCCTGGTCGGTGTCGGTGGTGATGTGCACCACGTCCGGCCGCATGATCTCCTGGACGCGCGTGCGGGGGTCGGCCACGATCAGGTCACGGAGCGAGAGGACGCCCACCAGGCGCCGCTCATCATCGATCACGTAAAGGTAGTACACGGTTTCTGCGTCGGGAGCGGTACGGCGCAAAAAGCGCAGAACCTCCTCCACGGTCATGGAGGCCCGCACCGCGATGAACTCGGGGGTCATCAGCCCCCCGGCCTCGTCCTCCTCGTACTCGGAGAGGGCCTCGACCTCGGCGCGGGTTTCGGGCTCGAGGGAGGCGATCAGTTCCTGAGCGAGCTGGGGGTTTTGCTCCTGGAGGGCTTGTAGGGCGTCGGTCAGGTCGTCGGGGTCGAGGGCTTCTAAGAGCTCCTGCACCCGCCACGGGGGTAGGGTTTCCAAGAACTCCGCTTGGTCTGCGGCCTCGAGGTTCGCGAAGATCGCGGCGGCGTGGTCGGGGGGCAGGTGGGTGAGAAGGACGTACCGGTACTCGCCGGGCAGCTCTGCCCACCGATCGAGGATCTCCCGGGGATGGAGCGTTTGCGCGAGCGCCCGAACCTTGGGGATGTCGCCTTGTTCGAGAGCGGTTCGCAGGAGTTCGAAGAGGTTTTCACGCTCTAACGTCCGCATTGCCACCTCCGCACGTGAGCGGAGGGGTCCCGTGGCGGGTTACGGTTTGGGGGGTTAGCCGGCGCTTTGCACGGGGGTAGGCGCCGGGCCCCAGGGAATCTTGCGTCTTCGACTCGAACCTTCCACGGCACCACCTCCGGGCAAAGCCCAAGGCCCAGTTTAGCATGCAGGGGGTGTGAAGCAGAACTAAACAGGGGAAATCGCCCTTGCGTATGGGGGAGGTTGGGGAAATGCCTCGCTTAAAATATAAGAAAAATTGCGGTTGACACGCTCAAATAGGGCGCGCTATCCTAGCGTGTGGCCTTGAGGGGCCAGGGGTGAGGCATGTTCGAGAACCTAAGCCGAAGACTGCGCGAGAGTCTGGACAAGCTGCGAGGCCGTGGCCGGATCACCGAAGCGGACCTCAAGCAGGTCATGCGCGAGATCCGCATGAGCCTCCTCGAGGCCGACGTGAACTTCGAGGTCGCCAAGGCCTTCGTGGCTCGGGTTCAGGAGAAGGCGATCGGCCAAAAGGTGCTGGAAAGCCTTACCCCGGCGGAGCAGGTCTACACCATCGTGTACAACGAGCTCACGGACCTCTTGGGCGGCAAGGCCGTGCAGCCCGAGCTGCGCCACGAGGGAAACCTGTGGTTCCTGGTGGGCCTGCAGGGCTCGGGTAAAACCACCACCGCGGGGAAGCTCGCGCGTTACTACAAGAGCAAGGGGCGCCGCCCGCTCCTGGTCGCGGCGGACACCCAGCGGCCCGCGGCCCGCGAACAGCTCCGGATCCTCGGCGAACGGGTCGGGGTGCCGGTGCTCGAGGTCGCGGACAACGAGCCGCCCGAGGTGACCGCTCAGCGCCTCAAAGACCACCTCAAGACGGACTACCGCGACCTCGTCATCGTGGACACCGCAGGGCGCCTTCAGATCGACGAGCCGCTCATGGAGGCCCTGGCGCGCCAGAAGGCGGTGCTCAACCCCACCGAGACCCTCTTGGTGGTGGACGCGATGACCGGTCAGGAGGCGCTCGGCGTCTCCAAGACCTTCGACGAGCGCATCGGCGTCACGGGCCTTGTCCTCACCAAGCTCGACGGCGACGCCCGAGGCGGGGCGGCCTTGAGCGCGCGCTTCGTCACCGGAAAACCCATCTACTTCGCGGGAACCTCGGAGAAGCTCGAGGGCCTCGAGCCCTTCTACCCGGACCGGCTCGCGCAGCGCATCCTGGGCATGGGGGATATCCAGACCCTGCTGGAAAAGGCCCAGGAGGCCGAGCTGGAAGCGCCGGAGAAGGCCCCCCACGAGTTCGACCTGAACGACCTCTTGAACCAGATGCGCCAGGTGCGCAAGATGGGCTCGTTGGGGGATCTGTTGAAGATGATCCCGGGGGTGTCCCGCATGCTGCCGCCGGAGTTTTCGGTGGACGAGCGCGCGTTCAAGCGCGTGGAGGCGATCATCCTCTCCATGACGCCCGCGGAGCGCCGCAACCCCAAGATCCTCAACGCCTCCCGCCGGCGCCGCATCGCGCGCGGCAGCGGGACGAGCGTTCAGGAGATCAACCGGCTCATCAAGACCTTCGAGGAAACGAAGGCCATGATGAAGACCCTGCAGAAGACCCAGCGCCGCAGGGGATGGTTTAGGAGGTAAGAACATGGTTAAGATTCGTCTGGCTCGCTTTGGTTCGAAGTTCAACCCGCACTACCGCATCGTGGTCGCCGACGCGCGCCGCAAGCGCGACGGGAAGTACATCGAGAAGATCGGGTACTACGACCCGCGGAAGACCACGCCCAACTGGTACAAGGTGGATGTGGAGCGGGCCCGCTACTGGCTGAGCGTCGGCGCGCAGCCGACCGACACCGCCCGCCGCATCCTGCGGATGGCCGGCGTCTTCAAGAAGGACGAGCCCAAACCCGAGAGCGAATGAGGGAAGTCGTCGAGTACCTCGCCAAAGCCGTGGTGGACACCCCGGGTGCCGTGCGGGTCACGGAAAAGCGCGGCCCCCGTGGGACCGTCTACTACGTGGAGGTCGCCCCCGAGGAGAAGGGACGCCTGATCGGGCGCAAGGGGCGGGTGATCGAGAGCATCCGCACCATCGTGCGGGCTTTCGCCCGCGGCCGCGCGTCGGTCGAGGTGCGATGAGCCGCATCCTGATTGGTCGGCTCGGGAAGCCCTACGCCCTCTCGGGCGGGATCCGGTTCCGCACCGAGGGGGAGGTAGGGCTTTTGGAGCACCTGGACCGCGTCTGGATCGAGGGCAAAGGGTACCGCTCGATCGAGGGAGTGGAGGAGGTGGGCGGCGACCTCATCCTGTACCTCGCGGGCGTTACGAACCGCACGCTCGCGGAGGAGCTGGTGGGTCTCGCGGTGTACGCGGACGAGGCAGCCCTCCCGCCGTTGGAGGAGGGGGTGTACTACTACTTCCAGCTGGTGGGGCGGCGGGTCTTCGTGCGCGGCGAAGCTTTTGGTGAGGTTGCGGAGGTCCGGGACACGGGTGCGCAGGACGTGCTCGTGATCCGCAAGGGCCTTCGCGAGTACCTGGTGCCGCTCCAGGCCCCTTATGTCGAGGTGCGGGCGGACGGGATTCACGTCGACCCGATCCCCGGCCTTTTAGAGGAGTGACCGCCGAACGCGCGGGTTCGCCATGCTGCGCTACACCATCCTCACCCTGTTTCCCGGCTTGGTGCGCCCCTGGACCGAGGAGGCCCTGATCGCCAAGGCCATCCGCCGCGGCCTGATCCGGGTGGACGTACGCGACATCCGCGAGTACACCACGGACAAGCACCGCCAGGTGGACGATTACCCGTACGGGGGCGGCGCGGGGATGGTGATGCGCGTGGACGTGGTCGTCCGGGCGATCGAGGCCGCGTTGCCCGCCGACGAGGTCATCCTCTTGAGTCCCGCAGGCGATCCCTTCACCCAACGGATGGCCGAGGAGCTCAGCCAAAAACAACACCTCGTCCTCCTCGCCGGCCGGTACGAGGGGATCGACGCGCGGGTGGAGCACTTCGTGACGCGGGAGGTGTCCATCGGGGACTACGTTTTGATGGGGGGGGAGGTCGCGGCCCTCGCGATCCTCGAGGCCACCGCGCGGCTCGTGCCGGGGGTGTTGGGGGACCCGGAGAGCCACCAGAAGGACTCGTTCTCCTGGGGGTTACTCGACTACCCCCAGTACACCCGCCCCCCCGAGTTCCGCGGACTAGAGGTGCCGGAGGTCCTCACGAGCGGCCACCACGCACGGATCGAGCGCTGGCGGCGCGAGCGCGCCCTCGAACGCACCCTAAAGCGCCGGCCGGACCTGCTCAAGCGCGCACCGCTCACCGCGGAGGACCTCGAGTTCCTAGCGCGGTTTGACGCGGCCGAAGGGGGCGACTATACTGACGAAGGTTAGCGTGGCCGGCACTGGCTGGCACGTTGTGAGCATCCATGAGCCTTCTCGGCTCCGCTGGAAAGGAGAAACGCGATGAAGCTGAACCGAGGTGCCCTGCTCAAAATCGTAGAACAGCCCTACGTCCGTAACGACCTTCCGGAGTTCCGCGTGGGGGATACCCTGCGGGTGCACTACCGGGTGGTGGAGGGGAACCGCCAGCGCATCCAGGCTTTCGAAGGGGTGGTCATCAAGATCAAGCGCAACGGTTTGAACACCTCCTTCACCGTGCGCAAGATCTCCCACGGGGAAGGTGTGGAGCGCATCTTCCCGCTCCACTCGCCCTTGATCGACCGCATCGACGTGCTAGCCCGCGGTAAGGTGCGCCGGGCGAAGCTCTACTACCTGCGCGAGCGCCGGGGCAAAGCCGCCCGCATCAAGCAGGACCGCAAGCGCACCAACCGCGACGCGCAGGCGTACGCCGCGGCCAAGCAGAAGAAGGAACAGGCGGAGTAAGCGCACGCCGTGCCCAACCCGCACCCGACCATGGTCGGGGGCGGGTTGTAGTGTAATCTCGTGAACATACCTGGGCGGACTGAATGTTACAGTGAGTTCGTACAGTACGGAAGCAGCCCGTAAAACGCTGCCGATGGCGGTCGTAGGGGATAGGGTTGCTTGGAGGTATGCGCATGAGGAAGACCATCGGCTTGTTGCTACTTGGTTTTATGCTAGGCGCGGCGCTCGCGCAAAAGGGCACCGTCACCATTGGCTCCAAGAACTTCACGGAGCAATTCATCCTCGGGGAGATGATGGCCCAGGCCCTCGAGGCCCAGGGCTTTAAGGTCAACCGCAAGTTCGGGCTGGGCGGCAGCACCGTCGCGCGCGAGGCCCTCGAGGCCGGGGAGCTGGACATGTACCCCGAGTACACGGGCACCGCGATCACCGTCTTTTTCTCGAAGAATGCGGAGCTCCAGGCGCTCGCGCACGACGCCGAGAAGGGGTACGAGCTTTTGAAGCAGGTGGACGCGGAGGAGAACAACCTGCACTGGCTCTGCCCGGCTCCGGCGAACAACACCTGGGCGCTCGCGGTGCGGCGGGATTTTGCGGAGGCGAACAACGTGTTCACGCACGAGGACCTGGCCCGCTACCTCGCGGAGGGCGGGCAGGTGACCCTCGCGGCCAACCCGGAGTTCGTGAACCGCTCGGACGCCCTGGAGGCCTTCGAGCGCACCTACGGGTACAAGATCCCCCGCGAGAACGTGCGCGTTCTGGGGCAGGGCTCCTACGTGACCGCACAGGCCGTGGCGAACCGTGCAGGGGGCGTGAACCTGGGTGTGGTGTACGGGACGGACGGCACGATCGGGGCGTTCGACCTGGTGGTGCTTAAGGACACCAAGGGCGCGCAGGTCGTCTTCCGCCCCACGCCGGTCGTGCGGGGGGAACTACTCGAGCAGCACCCCGAGATCGAGGCGCTCCTCTGCCGGATCTTCAAGACCCTGGACGACGCAACCCTCGCGCGCCTGAACGGCCGCGTGGATGTGGACGGGGAACGCCCTGAGGACGTGGCCCGCGACTACCTGAAGGAACTGGGCATCCTGAACTAACCTCGAGCTCAAAGCCGGGCCGCGAAGGCCCGGCCGTTTTTCTTGGGGGAGGCCCATGGAGCGTACCGTCAGCCGGGTCGGGGTGCTGGGGAGCCTGCTCGCGCTCGCCGCGATGCTGGCCCTGCCGTGGTTCATCAGCGCGCCGAACCCGATCGCGCTGGGCTCCAAGTTCAACACGACCTTCATCCACCTCCTCGCGCTGGCCGCGGTGTGGCCGGGCGCGTACCTGATCCCGCTGGTGGTGGGGGTGAGCCTCGCCCTGAGCGTGGGGGCGCCCTTCCGCTACCAGGGGTGGGGGCTCGCCCTAAGCGCAGGGGTGGGGCTGCTCTTTGTGTACTTCTTGAGCGAAACCCTGATCGCCGCGGGCCGCGCGGAGGGGTTGATCGCGCGGGTGGCGTTATGGAGCAGCGGCGCGTGGCTGAGCCTGGTGGGGTTCGGCCTGGTCTTCTCCGCGGGTGTGCTCCTCCTGCGCCGGCAAGGGTACCCGCGCAGCCTGGTGACTGCGGTGACCTGGTTGCCAGGGCTGGTGGTGCTGGGGCACATCCTGTACGGCGTGGTTGCGGGAGGTGCGGAGAACCTGCTCGTCCTCGAGTTCCAGCGCGAGATCCGCCGGGGCCAGCTGCAGATCCACCTCCTCGAGCACCTCCTACTGACCGGGTTCGCGTTGGCCTTCGCGGTAGGGATCGGGGTGCCCCTCGGGATCTGGGGCAGTTACCGCGAGCGGGTGGCTTTGGTGAGTCTGTGGGTCGCGGGTGTGATCTTCACGATTCCCTCCATCGCGTTGTTTGCGATGCTGCTAGACCCGCTTGCGGCCCTCAGCCGGGCCTACCCCGCGCTGCGGAGCGTGGGGATCTCAGGGCTCGGCGCGGCCCCCGCGATCACCGCGTTGACCTTGTACGCGTTGCTGCCCGTTATTCGCAACACCTACGTGGGATTGAAGAGCGTCCCCGAGGCGCAGGTGGACGCGGCTCGAGGCATGGGCATGACCACCCGCCAGATCCTCTGGCGGGTCCAGCTGCCCCGCGCGGTTCCGGTCATCATGGCGGGAGTGCGCAACGCCGCGGTGCTTACGGTGGGCATCGCGACCATCGCGCAGCTCATCGGGGCGGGCGGACTGGGGTTTTACATCTTCACGGGCATCGCGCGGGTCAGCCTGGTGCAGATCCTTTTGGGCACGATTCCCGCAGTGTTGCTCGCGTTTAGCGTGGACGGGGTGTTGCAGCTTGTGCAGCGCTTGTTAACCTCGCCTGGACTGCGTTTGGGGGAGGAAGCCGCGTGAGCATGATTCAACTCGAGAACCTCACCAAGCGGTACGGGACGCACGTGGCGGTGGATGGCGTCACGCTTTCCATCGCGGCTGGGGAGACCTGCGTCTTGATCGGGCCGTCGGGGTGCGGCAAGACCACCACGCTCCGCATGATCAACCGTTTGGTGGAGCCCACCGAGGGGCGGGTGCTCATCGAGGGGAAGGACACCCGCTCGATGCGTCCCGAGGAACTCCGGCGCAAGATGGGGTACGTGATTCAAAGCGTCGGCCTGTTTGACCACATGACGATCGCGCAGAACGTGGGGGTCGTGCCCCGGCTTCTGGGGTGGCCCAAGGAGCGCATCGCCGCGCGGGTGGACGAACTCCTCGCGCTCGTGGGCCTCGAGCCCCGTGCCTTTCGCGACAAGTACCCCCGGCAGCTTTCCGGGGGCCAGCAGCAGCGCGTGGGGGTGGCGCGCGCGCTTGCGGCGGACCCGCCGATCCTCCTTATGGATGAGCCCTTTGGCGCGCTCGACCCCATCACGCGCGAACGGCTTCAGGACGAGCTGCTGGGTATCCAAAGCGCGCTCAAGAAGACCATCGTGTTCGTAACGCACGACATCGACGAGGCCATCAAGCTGGGGGACCGCATCGCGATCCTCAAGGACGGTAAGCTGATCCAGTACGACACCCCCGCGGCCATCCTCAAGCGGCCCGCTAACGCTTTTGTGCGCGACTTCGTCGGCGCGGACCGCGCGCTGAAGTCCCTGGGCTTGCTGCGCGTACAGGACGTGATGGAGCCCAACCCGCCGCAGGTGGGGCCGGACGCGTCCTTGGACGAGGTGCGGGAGTTGATGCAGCGCTATGCGGTGCGTCGAGTGTTCGTGGCGGAGGGCCGGCGGCTCGTGGGGTGGGTGGACCGGGAGGACCTGGAGCGCAACGAATCCATCCGCACGCTCCTGGCGCGGCGGGACGCTGGGACCATCGCGGTGCCGCACCACACGACGGTGCGCGAGGCGTTGTCGGTCATGATCGCGACCGGGTTCCGCATCGTGGCGGTGGTGCGCGGCCGGGATGAGCTCGTGGGGTGGGTGCCGCGGGCCAAGCTGATCCGGCTGTTGGAGGACCTCGAGGCGGGGGAGGTCGCGTCTTGAGGCTGTTGGGTCCCGTACTGCAGGCGTTGCTTTCCCTGGGATTGCTGATCGGGTTTTTCAGCCTGGACGAGCTGCACGCCCGCGTAATGCTCGCGATCTGGCCCGAGTACGCGGACGACATCCCCTACCCAGGCGGGGACATGCTCCGGCTCGGGCTGCGCACCATCGAGCTCGTCCTGATCTCCTCGGGGATCTCGGTGCTGATCGCGGTGCCGCTCGGGATCCTCGCGACGCGCCCCGCGTACCGCGAGGAGTTCGCCCCGATCGTGAGCGGCCTCGCCAATGCCGGGCAGACGGTGCCGTCGCTCGCGGTGATCGCGATCGCCTTTCCCGTGCTGGGGTTCGGGGTCTGGCCGACCATCGTGGCCCTCGTGATCAACGGCCTGCTCCCCATCGTACGGAACACCATCGCGGGCCTCGAGAGCGTGGACCGCGCCCAGCTCGACGCGGGGCTCGGGATGGGTATGACGCCCCGGCAGCTGCTTTGGCAGGTGGAGCTGCCCCACGCGGTACCGGTCATTCTGGCCGGGATCCGTACCTCGGTGGTGCTGAACGTGGGCACCGCGGTGCTGGGGGGGCTCGTAGGGGCCGGGGGGCTGGGGGAGCCGATCGTGAACGGCATCCAGCTCCGCATTCCCCCGCACGTCTGGTTCGGCGCGGTGCCGACCGCACTGCTCGCGGTGATCGCGGACTACTTTCTGGGGCAGGTGGAGCGCGTCCTGACCCCGGCCGGATTGCTGCTCGAGCGGGAGCGTGACTAGCGCAGAATGGCCCGCACCGGAGCGGCGTCCGCCGTGGGCAGGGGAAGCGGCAGGCACACGAGCTCGTACCGTCCCGCCGGTACGCCCTTTAGGACCAGCCCCTCGAGGATGAACACGCCGGCCTCGGCGCACGCCCGGTGCACGGGCAGCGCTGCGTCCTCGAAGCGGTCCACGCTGGGCGCGTCGGTGCCCACAAGCCGGACCCCCCGCCGCGCGAGCGCATGCACGAGCGCGGGGCTCAGGCCGGTGAACGCGGTAGGGAAGCGCATCCAGCGGTTCGGCTGCCCGGTGAAAAACAGCACCCGCTCGGGAAGGGCCTCGAGCCCCTCGAGGACCTCCGGCCCAAGGCGTTCGCGGCCCGGCGCGTGGATCACGAGGGCAGGGCCCATCAAAACCTCGAGGGGCACCTCCCCGAGCCGGATTCCCGCCGGGTCGTAGTGGAAGGGGGCGTCCAGGTGGGTGCCCAGGTGCGTGGTGCTGGAGAACCGCATCACGTTCGCGGGTTGCCCATCGCGCATGCTGGCGGTGAGCTCGAGGGCAAAAGGCGCATCCCCCGGCCAGACGGGGTGGCCGGGGTACAGAGCGCGGGTGATGTCGATCAGGCGGGGTGGCATGGGGTTACCCTCGGGTTGGGGCGGCGTGCCAGTCCTGTAGCGCGCGGGGCTCGAGGCCGTGCTCGCGGGCGCGCAGGATGGCCTCGAGGCTCCACCGGGCGGCCTCGGGCGTAGTGATGAAGGGCGTGCCCAACTCCACGGCGCGGCGCAGCTCGGGGTCGGGGACGGTGCAGATGAGGAGGTCGTACGCCTCGTCGGAGATCCGGAACCCGGCCTGCTGGTAGGCGGCCTTGAGGGCTTCCAGCCCCTCGCCGATGAACCGCACCCGGCCCTCGAGGGGCAGGGCCTGCCCCGCTCCCACCTGGGCGCGGTAGTAGGCCCGGTACGGGTCGGTGTCGATCCCCATGCTTTCCCCTGTGGAGCGCATCTCCGGCCCCAGGACCGGGATCACGCCGGGGAACTTGAGCCAGGGGATCACCACCTCCTTCACCGCGTAGAGGCGCGGGCTGGGATCCTCGGTGAACCCGAGCTCCTCGAGGGTCTTGCCCACCGCGATGAGCGCGGCGTACTTCGCGAGAGGGTGCCCGATCGCCTTGGAGACGAAGGGCACGGTGCGCGAGGCGCGCGGGTTGGCCTCGAGGACGTAGACGGTGTCGTCCTTGACGGCGTACTGCACGTTCAAGAGCCCCCGCACGCCGAGGGCTTGGGCGAGGCGGCGGGTGTAGTCCTTGACGGTCTCGAGGAGTTGCGGTGTGAGGCTTGTGGGGGGGAGGAGGGTGGCGGAGTCGCCCGAGTGCACCCCGGCCCGCTCCACGTGCTCCATGATCCCGGCCACCACCACGCGCTCGCCGTCCGCGATCGCGTCCACGTCGAGCTCGAGAGCGCCCTCGAGGTACTGGTCTAGGAGGATCGAGGGTTTTTCCGCGAGCGCGCCGTACACCTCCGCGAGGTAGCGGCGCAATTCCTCGGGGGTGCGCACCACCTGCATGGCCCGGCCGCCCAGGACGTAGCTCGGCCGCACCATCAGGGGGTAGCCGAGGGTTTCCGCGAGCTCTTGGGCGTGCAGCGGGTCCCGGGCGACGGCCCCCTTGGGCTGGGGGATGCCGAGGGATTGGGTGAGGCGGTTGAAGGCCTCGCGTTCCTCCGCGGTGTGGATCGCCTCGGGGGGGGTGCCGAGGATGGGCACGCCAGCCTCGGCGAGCCGTTTCGCGAGCTTGAGGGGGGTCTGCCCGCCGAGGGAGAGGATGACGCCCACGGGGGTTTCGTGCTCCACCAGGTTCAGCACGTCCTCGAAGGTGAGGGGCTCGAAGTAGAGGCGGTCCGCGGTGTCGTAGTCGGTGGAGACGGTCTCGGGGTTCGAGTTCACCATGATGGTCTCGAACCCGGCCTCCTGGAGCGCCCAGACGGCGTGGACCGTGGCGTAGTCGAACTCCACCCCCTGGCCGATCCGGATGGGGCCGGAGCCCAGGATGACGACCTTGGGTTTACTGGAAGGGGCGACCTCGTCCTCCTCCTCGTAGGTGGAGTAGTGGTACGGCGTGTACGCCTCGAACTCCGCGGCGCAGGTGTCCACGGTCTTGTAGACCGGCACCACGCCCAGTTGCTTGCGCCGCGCGCGGAGTTCGAGCTCGCTCGTTTGGGCGAGCTCGGCGAGGCGGCGGTCGGAGAGGCCCACCTGCTTGAGCTCGTGGAAGTCCTCGGGTGTCCAGTCCTCGATCGGGCCGAGGGATTTCGCGTAGGCTTCGGCCTCCACGATCTCAGCGAGCTGGTGGAGGAACCAGGGATCGATGTGCGTGCGTTCGTGGAGTTCCTCCACGCGCATGCCGCGCCGCAGGAGCTCCATCACCGCGTGGATCCGCCGGGGGTTGGGGTAGAGGAGGCCCTCCAGCTCGGCGGTGGGAAGGTCGCCCACCTCGTAGCGCACGTCGCCCTCGAGGCCCCGGAGGGCCTTCATGAAGGCCTCCTTGAAGCTGCGCCCGATCGCCATGACCTCGCCCACGGACTTCATCTGCGTGCCCAGCGCGTCCGAGAGGGCGCCTTGGGTGTTGGGGAGGGGCTGGAATTTCTCGAAGGCGAAGCGGGGGATCTTGACCACCACGTAGTCGATGGTGGGTTCGAAGGAGGCCGGGGTTTTGCGGGTGATGTCGTTTGGGAGCTCGTCGAGCCGGTACCCGACCGCGAGGAGCGCGGCGATCTTGGCGATGGGGTACCCGGTGGCTTTGGAGGCGAGCGCCGAGGAGCGGGAGACGCGGGGGTTCATCTCGATCACGACCATGCGGCCGGTCTTGGGGTCCACAGCGAACTGGATGTTCGAGCCGCCGGTGTCCACCCCGATCTCCCGGATGATCGCCCGAGCGGCGTCCCGCATGCGTTGGTACTCGACGTCGGTCAGCGTCTGCGCCGGAGCTACGGTGATCGAGTCCCCGGTGTGGACCCCCATGGGGTCGAGGTTCTCGATCGAGGTGATGATCACCACGGTGTCCGCGTGGTCGCGCATCACCTCGAGCTCGTACTCCTTCCACCCGAGGATGGACTCCTCCACGAGCGCGGTGTGCACCGGGCTTTGCTGCAGGCCGGCGGTGAGCACCCGGATGAACTCCTCCTCGCTGTGGGCGAATCCGCCGCCGGTGCCGCCCAGGGTGAACGAGGGGCGCACCACGACCGGGTACCCCACCTCGCGGGCGAAGGCCAGGCCTTCCTCGAGGCTGTGCACCATCTTGCCTCGGGGGACCTCCACGCCGATCTTGCGCATCGCGGCTTGGAAGGCCTCCCGGTCCTCGCCTTTTTTGATGGCCTCGTGGTTCGCCCCGATGAGCTCGACCCCGTAACGCTCGAGCACCCCGGCCTCCCAGAGGGCGGTGGCGAGGTTGAGGGCGGTCTGGCCGCCCAGGGTGGGCAGCAGAGCGTCGGGGCGTTCCTTGGCGATGATGCGTTCGATGAACTCCGGGGTGAGGGGTTCGATGTAGGTGGCCTCCGCGAGCTCGGGGTCGGTCATGATCGTGGCTGGGTTGGAGTTGACGAGGACCACCTGGTACCCCGCGTTGCGGAGGGCCTTGACGGCTTGGGTGCCGGAGTAATCGAACTCGGCCGCTTGGCCGATGGTGATGGGTCCGCTGCCGATGATCAGGATCTTTTTCAGGTCTTTGCGTGGCGGCATACTCCTCCCTAGGCGAGGGGTAGGCGAGTTGTACCCGGGGCTTTAGCATACCATGGCGGCCCCTTGGAGGAGCTTAACGCATGAACATGCACGAATCAAGCATAACTTATCAATTGAGGTAGGGGCTGCACCGGCCTCGCTATAATGAAAATGGAGGTCGCATATGATCAGCGAAAAACTACGAGAAATGCTGGTGGACCAGATCGGCGCGGAGCACACAGCCGCCCAGCGCTACCTGGCCATGGCCGCTTACTTCGCGCGCCAAGGCCTCGACGGTTGGGCCGCGTTCTTCTTCCGCCAGTCGGAGGAAGAGCGCGAACACGCCATGCGGATCGTGCGCTTCTTGCTCGACGTGGGGGCGGACCTCACCTTCCCCGCAGTGCCCGAGGCCCAACCCCGGTTCGCCTCCGCCCTCGAGGCCGTCCAGAAAGCCCTCGCCTGGGAGCAGGAGGTGACCCGTTCCTTCCACCGCATGGCCGAGACCGCCCTCGCGGAGAAGGACTACACCACCTTCCAGTTCCTCCAGTGGTTCATCGAGGAGCAGGTCGAGGAAGAAGCCACGATGGGCAAGCTCGTCCAGATCGTGGAAAGCGGCGTGAACCTCTTCCAGGCCCAGGCCGCCCTGCCCTCGGAGTGAACCGCGCTATTTAAAGACCTTCTTGACCTTGTCCCAAAACCCCTCGGTGTGCACGGCCTCGCCCACCTCCTCGGCGTAGGCGCGGAGCAGGTCCCGCGCCTTCGCCGAGAGCTTCTTAGGCACGACGAGCTCGGTCACCACAAGCAGGCTTCCCTTTTGCGCCCCGTTCGGGTGCGGCAGGCCGTACCCCTCGAGCTCGAACACCTCGCCGTGCCCGGTCCCGGGGGGCACCTCCAGGGGCACCGGCCCCTCCAGGGTGGGCACCTCCACCTTCGCGCCCAGCGCGGCCTGCGCCAACCCCAGCCGCAGGCAGTACACCAGGTTCTGGCCGTCGCGCTCGAGCTCAGGGTGCGGCTGCACCTGCACGCGCACGAATAAGTCCCCCGCCCCACCGGGGCCGTGGTTGCCCATGCCGGCCACGCGCAACAGATGGCCCTCGTCCATGCCGGCGGGCAGGTTCACGGAGATACGCTCCTCTTTGCGCGTGCGCCCCCGGCCTTGGCAAGCGTCGCACGCCTCCACGAGAATGAACCCCCGCCCTTTGCACTGCGGGCAAGGGGTTTGGGTAACCATCGTGCCGAAAAGGCTCTGCCGGTACGCCTCCACGCGCCCCGAGCCACGGCACGAGGGACAGGTGCGGCGTTCTCCCCCCTCCCCTCGGCAGGCCTCGCACATCACCAGCCGCTCGTACCGCACCTCGACCTCGCCGCCTTGGTAGACCGTCTTGAGGTCTACCGGGACGCTGACCTCGAGGTCCTCCCCGCGCGCGGGCCGCGTTCGGGCGGCGCCCCGACCACCGAAGGAAACCCCGAACATCTCCTCGAAGAGGTTGAAAAGGTCGTTGAAGGGGATGTCCTGGTACTCCCGTCCCGCACCAGGGTAGGTGGTGCCGAACCGATCGTACTGCGCGCGTTTTTCCGGGTCGGAAAGGACCGAGTAGGCCTCGTTGATCTCCTTAAAGCGCTCCTCGGCCTCCTTGTCGCCGGGGTTTTTGTCCGGGTGGTACTTCAGGGCGAGCTTCCGGTAGGCCCGCTTGATCTCGTCCTGGGAGGCGTCCCTGGACACGCCGAGGATGGCGTAGTAGTCCTTCATCCCTACCAGGTTAGCAGATCCGCCCTCCGGGTATTGAGCCAGGCAAGCCCCCCGGCTATAGTAAGGACCAGAAGATGCGCCTCTTTGTGCGAGCTACCCCCTAAGGCGAGCCCCTCCCCCGAGACCGGGAAGGGTTCGCCTGGGTATGCCCCATAAGGGGCGCTTTCTTCATTTCGTTTTGGGAGGAACGCGATGGTACTGCTCACCCCCGGACCGACCCCCATCCCCCCCAGGGTGCAGGCGGCGCTCGCCCGTCCCATGCGCGCCCACCTGGACCCCGAGGTGCTCGAGACCAACCGCCGCATCCAAGCCTTTCTGCGCGACCTGTACGATCCCGGGGAGGGCGCGCTCGTGGCCGCGCTCGCCGGGACCGGCAGCTTGGGCATGGAAGCGGGCCTCGCGGGGCTCACTCGTGCGGGGGATCGCGTGCTCGTCCTCGAAAACGGCGCGTTCGGTGCTCGTATCGCGCAGATCGCACGCCAGCACGGCCTCGAGGTCGACGTTGTTTCCGCTCCGCCCGGCTGGCCGGTGGACCCGGAGGACGTGGCGCGGGCCCTGCGGGCGCGGCGCTACCGGATCGTAGCGGTGGTGCACGGGGAGACCTCGACCGGGGTGCGTAACCCCGTCGAGGCGATCGGCGCGCTGGCCCGGGCGCACGGGGCCTTATACATGGTGGACGCCGTGACCACCGCGGGAATGCTGCCCTTCTCCATGCAAAGGATTGGGGCCGACTACGCCTTCACCGGAAGCCAGAAATGCCTCTCCGCACCGCCAGGCCTCGCGCCTTTCGCCCTCTCGGCCCGTGCCCGCGCAGCGCTCGGGACGGGGCGTGTCTGGTACACGGACTTCACGCGGATTGCGGCCTACTGGGAGCAGCACGCTTACCACCACACCGCCCCCGTCCCGCTGCATTACGCCCTCGAGGAAGCCCTGTCCGTGGTGTTTGAGGAGGGGCTGGAGGCCCGCCGGGCACGGGCGGAGCGGTTGTACCGGGCGGCGGCCTCAGTCCTGGAAGACCTGGGGTTTCGGGTGTTCGCTCGGGAAGGGGCTCGCCTCGAGACCGTGCTGGTGGTGACGGTTCCCGAATTCTTGGACGAGGCCGAGCTCCGCCGAAGGCTGCGGGCAGCGGGCGTGGTCGTGGCCGGAGGTATCGGCCCCACGGCCGGGCGAGTCCTGCGGCTCGGCCTGATGGGTGAGGGAGCGCGCGAGGCGCACTACCGCGCCTTCTTCCGCGCGTTAGAGCAAGCGCTGGGGCGTGCCGGGCTGGAGGAGGCCTTCGCTGGGGCCCTGGAGGCGCCGGTCCGTTAACGCACCCGCACCCGCACGTCCTCCGTGGGTTGCGGGGTCGGGGTGGTGTCCGTGATGCGCAGGGTGATCGAGCCGCGCGCGGTGCCGCTCGGGCGGAACGCGCCCACGTACACGCCGTCGTTCGCGTAGGCGTCCCGGAAGCCCGCCACCGTTCCGCCGTCATCGAACATCCGCCCGTCAGCCACCACGTCGCCGTCCCCGCTGGTGACCGTGAAGAACAGATCGTGCCCCACGGCCGGCAGGCCGAACGCGTCGCGTACGAACGCCACCACCTGGACCATCTCCACCCGGTTCGCGGTCATGGGAAAGGCGATCGCCTCGATCTCCGCACTGGGGTCCAGCTCGAGCTCGACCTGCTCGAACGGCCGGCTGCGCGGGGCGAGGTCCGTGACGCGCAGGATGATCTCCCGCTCCACGGAGGTGCCCCCCGCCTCGTACAGCGCGGAGTGCACGTTATCCCCCGCGAGGGCGTCGGGGAACTCTCCATCGTTCCGCGCCTCCTGCAGGATACGGCCCGGCCCGCTCACCACCTCGGTCAGGTACCGGTTGCCCTCCCGCTCCAGCTCGAGCCCCTCGAAGTTGAAGATATCCACGAAGGCCTGCGCCTGGCCTGCGGGAAGCCGGTCGGGGAACACTACGACGGTAGGGGGTTCGGGCGGTGCGGTCGTGATCTCGTCGGACTCGCTCTCGGTCTCCCCGTCGGGGAGGAGGATCGTGGCGAGAACCCGTGCCCGGCTCCGGCTCACGGACTCGCCCGCGGTGAAGGAAGCCACGTACACGCCGGTTCCTTCCGCTCCGGAGAGGTTCTCGAGCTCTTGCGGGGGCTGATCCAGGGTCGCGTCCCCTTCGGTAAAGGCCAGATTCAACTCGAAGTCTGGGGCCTCCTCGAGGGCTGCGTTCGTGTAGGCGACCACGACAAGGCCCTTGGACTGCCCGTCGCTGAACAAGGGATCATCGGCGTACGCTGTGACCTCCAGCTGCTGGCGCTGACTGCTGCGCCGGCGCGTGCTGGAGACGGTGCGGATGCGCACGTCGGTACGAGGGTTCCGGAGGGTAGAGACGTTCGTGATGCGGACCGTGGCGCTGCCGGACTCCCGCGTGGCGGTGAAGGTGAAGTAGTACACGCCCGAGCCTTCCCCTGAGGCGAGCGGGATCTCGCGGCCTTGGGAGACCCGGCCGGGGCCATTCACCACCTGCGCGAAGAGCTCCCCTTCGGAAAGGCCCCGCACGAGCTTGCCATCCCCGTCGCGCACCGCGACCACGATGGTGGCGGTGTTGCCCGGGGTTACCCTGCCGTCCTCCTCGAGGACCCGCACCTCTTGAGGAAAGGCCTTGCCCGTGAGCCGGGCGGCTTCCACGGTCTTGATGCTCACGCGTTTTTTGAGCGAGCGGGAGATCGTGGGAAGCGTCACCTCGATCGTGGCGTTGCCCGGAGCGCGGCCGGCCGTGTAGCGGGCCACGTACCGCCCGCCGGCGCTGCTGACGGGGGTGATGGTGCCGGGGCCGTTCACCACGCTGAACGTCACCTCGGCGTCCAGCGCGGGGCGTTCCAGTTCATCCAGGACGTACGCGATGATTGTGGCCGAGTCCTTACCGTCCGCGAGGAGCACCGCGTCGTCCACGAACACGTCCAGCTGCTCCTCCTCCGCAAGCTCGATCTCGAGGGTCTCGGTGGGCACGTTCGTGCCTGGGAAGTTCAGCCAGACCACGGTGATCGTTGCGGTTCCGGGCACCGTGCCGGCCCGAAACCGGGCCACGTACATCCCGTTTCCGAGGCTCACGCCGTTCACACTGTTGCGCGCAACCTGGCGGCTGCGGTCGAGGGACGCCTCGTCTTGCGCGGCCTCGGCGCTCGCGTCGCTGCCCAGCTCTGGGGTGAAGAGCGTGCCCACCCCGCCTTGTAGGATGAAACGCACCTGCTCGTTATTGAAGGTGTTCCCAGCTCCGTCTGAGAGGAAGGCGACCAGGGTGGTGGTGCTGATGCCATCCGCCGTGAGCTCGTCGCTCACGGAGAAGACGCGGAACACCACCCCCGAAGGCGAGCCTTGCGTGCGTTGTGCGGCCGCTAGGGGAAGCCCCCCGACCAGGAGGGCCAACGCTATACCGATCATGAGTTTGGGGCCTTTCACTAAGGTCCCCCCTTTCGTTTTCCCTAGCCTGCCCGTGTGTGGGGTGGAGCATGTGTGTCGCTGCTGACACGACGATCACTTCGTCACGTGAACCCGTGACGCGCGATCACGGGCACCCTACCCAGGCCCGGTAAGGAAGCCCTTAATTATACGCCGAGCTCGGCTTGCAGTTGTGTAAGCGCGTGCCGCAAATCCCCTCCTTGAAAGGGCAAGACGCACACCCGAGGAACCCCCAGAGCCCGCTCGAGCCGCTCCCGAACCCGCAACGCTGCCTCAGGAGCTGCGTTTTGGAGGACGATCAGAAACCGGTCTTTCCCCAGGTAGAACACCAGGTCCGGGCCTCGGACCAGATCGCGAACCCGCGGGTGCTGTTCGGGGGCTACCTCGAACAGCATCAGCATGACCGGGTGCCGTCGCGCGAGGCGCTCCAGGCTGTCCGATAGGGCTTCGAGCGCCCTGCGGTTCATGGTGCGGGTGCGCGCGTCCTGGTAACGCGCCTCTAAAAGCGGTTGGAGGGGGCGGTGGTTGAGCGGACGGAGGCCGGCCAGTAACCCGAGGGCTGCAAGGGCGTACGCGAGGCCTTCAACCATGCCGAGCTGTGCCGCTGTAGGGCCGAGCTCGAGCAGCGCATTCGCGGAGTGTAAGGCCACGCCGCCCGCGAGGCTGCCGATCCCCGCGCTCCACGCGAGCCGCGTAGGCTGGGGTGCGAGGGCCCGCGCGTAAAGACTCGCGCACCCCGCGAGGAGCAGGGCGGCGAGCAGATGGACGAACCCGGCTCCGAGCGGGGCGGGGCGCACCTCGTACACCGCGAAAGGCGCGAGCCCCGCCACCACGAACAACCAAGGGAGCAACCCCATCCAAGGCGGCATCAACTTCATTTCCATTAGAATAGCAAGGATGGGCTTGTTTACCCCTTCTGCGCCGCTTGCTGAACGGGTGCGGCCCCGGAGCCTCGAGGAGGTCGTGGGGCAGGAACACCTGACCGGTCCCGGCAAGCCTTTCCGCCGCATGCTCGAGATCGGGCGGCTCCACTCGATGATCCTCTGGGGGCCTCCGGGGGTGGGGAAGACCACGCTGGCCCGGGTGCTGGCCCAGGGGGTGCGGGCGGAGTTTATCCCGCTCTCTGCGGTGGCGGCTGGGGTTAAGGAGGTCCGGGAGGCCGTGGCGCGCGCCGAGGCGGCGGCGCGGGTGGGGCGGCGCACGGTGCTTTTCCTGGACGAGGTGCACCGCTTCAACAAGGCCCAGCAGGACGCTCTGTTGCCCCACGTGGAGTCCGGCCTCCTCACCCTGATCGGTGCGACCACCGAGAACCCCTCCTTCGAGGTGAACCCCGCCCTGCGCTCGCGGGCGCGGGTGTACGTGCTGAAACCCCTGGAGAAGGCCGACCTGCTCCGGGTGTTGCAGCGGGCCCTCGAGCACCCGGAGGGCCTGCCCGGCGTCGCGGCGGAGGCGGCGGCGCTGGACCTCATCGCTGCGGGCGCGATGGGGGATGCGCGCCGGGCCCTGGCCGCGCTCGAGCTGGCCGCGGAGCTCGGCGAGGGGCGCGTAACCGTGGCTGCGGCCAGGGAGGCGCTGGGGGCGGGCGGAAGCCGGATGGACAAGGGCGGCGAGGCCTTTTACGACCTGACTTCGGCCTTGCACAAGGCCATCCGCGGTTCGCACGTGGACGCGGCGCTGTATTACCTGGCGCGGCTCGTCGAGGGGGGCGCGGACCCAATGTACGTGGCGCGGCGGCTCGTGCGGATTGCGGCGGAGGACGTGGGCCTCGCGGATCCGAACGCGCTGCGCCTGGCCATCGCGGCGAAGGAAGCCTATGCGTTCTTGGGCTCGCCGGAGGGGGAGCTGGCGCTTGCGGAGGTCGCGGTGTACCTGGCGCTCGCCCCGAAGTCGAACAGCGTGTACGTGGCGTGGAAACGCGCGCGGGACGCGGTGCAGGCCCACCCCCACGCCGAGGTGCCGCTCCACCTCAGGAACGCCCCCACGGGCCTTTTAAAGGCCCTCGGGTACGGGGAAGGGTACGCGTACTACCATGACGATCCCGAGGGCAGCTTCGCGCAAGCCTACCTCCCCGAAGCGCTTGAGGGGGCGTCCTTTTTCGAGCCGCGTGGCGAAGGGTGGGAGGCGCGCTTGCGTGAGCGGTTCGCGGCCCTGAAGAAACGCTTCGCGGAGGCAAAGCGGGGGCGGGAGGGTTAACGCGAGGCCGCGGAGAGGGTGGGGTGAAGCAGGGGCTCCGCCCGCCGGTAGAGGGCCGCGCGCCAGCACAAGAACCGCTCGAGGGCCTGGGGACCTAGGAAGCCGGGGGGGGTTAGTTCAGGGGGCAGGCCGGGGTCGAGGAAGAGGAACTTGCGCGCTTCGTGCACGAGGCGGACGAGCCGCGCGAAGGCTTCCTGGGGGGAGAGGGCGTCAAACGCCGGTTCGGGCATCTCGAGGAACGTCCGGTACCGCTTTTGGATCTCTTCGAGGTGGTAGCTCTTCCGGATGAGCTCGAGCGGCGCGGCCTCGGTGAGGCGTTCGGCCTCGAAGAGCTCGACGTAGGGGGTGAGCCGGTAAAACCGCACCAGGTCGCGCGCCGCGTCGAGTTTGGCGTTCGGGTTGATCCACACGCCAGGGGCGGGGGTGCCGAACCCGAGGAGGACGAGTTCGTTGCGGAACTTGTCGCGCTGCGAGCGCTTGTCTTCTGGAACGGCGTAAACGAGGATCCGCCACTTGCCGTCCCATTGGGCGCCGTCCTTAGGGTAGAGGCGTTCGCGTACCTGCTTGACCTGCCAGGCCACGCGGGGGCTTAAGCGGTAGTACGCGCGCCGGCCTTCGCGCTCCGGGATCAGCCAGCCGCGGCTCGTGCTGCGGGAGACGGCGGCGCGCACGGCGGGCTCACTGAAGCCCAGCGCCTCCATCCAACGCACGAGGTCCCCTACCCAGGCCCGGTTCTTGGGGTAGAGGAACTCCATGTATAGCGTAAAGAGGGTCGAGCGTGCCCGCATACGTACAGTCTACCGAACCCGTGCGTTTTTGGGCTCGGGTGCGTGAAATCAGTGAGGTTTCGGCGGTTAGGCGCGGGCTTGGACGCGAGCGACAAGGTCTTGCACCACCGCCTCCAAGGGGCGGGTGGCGCGCTCCTTGGTGCGCCGATCCCGCACGGCGACCGTACGCTGCGCTACCTCCTGATCCCCCACCACCAGGATCACGGGCACCTTCTGCGTTTCCGCGTCGCGGATCTTGGCGTTCATGCGCTCGCTGCGGGTGTCCACCTCGACCCGGATCCCGGCCTCGCGGAGGGCTTGGGCGACCTCACGCGCGTATGCGAGGTGCCGGTCCGTGATCGGCACCACCACCACCTGGACTGGGGCGAGCCAAAGCGGAAACTCACCCGCGAAGTGCTCGATCAGGATCCCGATGAACCGCTCCAGCGACCCGAAGGGCGCGCGGTGGATCATGACGGGTCGGTGCGGCTCGCCGTCGGGCCCCACGTAGGTGAGGTCGAACCGCTCGGGGAGGTTGTAGTCCACCTGGATCGTGCCGAGCTGCCATTCGCGGCCCAGCGCGTCCCTCACCACGAAGTCGAGCTTCGGGCCGTAAAAAGCAGCGTCCCCCGCCTCGACCGTGTAGGCCAGCCCCACCTCCTCGCAGGCCTCCTGGATCTGGCGTTCGGCGAGCGCCCACTTCGCGTCCTCGCCCACGTACTTGTCCGAACTGGGGTCGCGCACCCCGATCCGGGCACGGTAGTTCTCCATCCCGAGGGTGCGGAAGACGTGCATCGTCAGGTCCAGTACGCTCAAGAACTCTTCCTTCACTTGCTCGGGCGTGCAGAAGATGTGCGCATCGTCCTGCGTGAAGCCGCGCACGCGCGTCAGGCCGTGCAGCTCCCCGGACTGCTCGAAACGGTACACCGTGCCGAACTCCGCGAGCCGCAGGGGCAACTCCCGGTAGCTGCGGGGACGGGCGGCGTAGATCCGGATGTGGTGCGGGCAGTTCATGGGTTTGAGGAGGTAGGCCTCGTCCTCGAGCTCGATCGGGGGGAACTGGCTGTCCGCGTAGTAGGGGTAATGCCCCGAGGTCTTGTAGAGCTCGAGGGAGCCCACGTGCGGCGTGGTGACGAGCTGGTACCCGCGGCGGAGCTGCTCCTCGCGCATGAACTGGACCAGCAGCTCGCGTACGGTGTTCCCCTTCGGGAGCCAGAGCGGCAGGCCCTTGCCCACCATGGGGTCGATCAAGAAGAGCTCGAGCTCGCGCCCGAGCTTGCGGTGGTCGCGTTTTTTGGCCTCCTCGAGCTGCCACAGGTAGTGGTCGAGCTCCTCCTTGGTGCGGAACGCGACCCCGTACACGCGCTGCAGCATGGGGCGGGTCTCGTCCCCGCGCCAGTACGCGCCCGCAACGTGCGTGAGCTTGAAGAACGGGGGGATCTTGCCGGTGGAGGGCACGTGCGGGCCGCGGCAGAGGTCGGTGAACCCCTCCTGTTCGTAGAAGCTGATCTCCTCGTCCTCGGGCAGGTCCTGGATGAGCTCGGTCTTGTACGGGTCCTTGCCGCGGTAGCGGGCGAGGGCCTCCTCCCGGGAGAGCACGTAGCGCCGGAGGGGCAGGTTGCGCTTGAGGATGTGGTGCATGCGCTTTTCAATCGCCGGGAGGTCGCTGTCGGAGATCGGTTCGGGCGCGTCGATATCGTAGTAGAACCCGTTCTCGATGACGGGCCCGACCCCAAGCTTGACCGCGTCTGGATCGTACCCCTTCTCCTGGAAGAACTCCTTGACCGCCTGGGCCAGCACGTGGGCCAGCGTGTGGCGGAACAGGTGCTGGTACTCGGGGTCCTTGCGGGTGATGATGCGGACCTCCGCCCCCTCGGGCAGGGGTTTGAACACGTCGTAGAGCTCCCCGTTCACGATCGCGCCGACGGCCTCCTTGGCGAGGCTCCGGCTGATGCGTTCCGCCACGTCCTTGGCCGTCGCGCCTTGGGGGAGCTCGAGGGGTTTCCCGTCCGGCAGTCGTACCGTCATCATTCAACCTCCCCAAAAAAACGCGGCCCGCCTAAGCGAGCCGGGGGGATGCGCGCCGCTCGGGCTAACTTCCCCCCCGGCCCCAGGTGGTGGTCGTGCTGGCCGGCCGCCTCATGTTAGGCTTCATGGTAGCGCTCGGCCGCACGCCGCGTCAATCCTGGAGCCGGGAGGTGTGGATGCGCGTTCAGCTCGAGGCCTTCCCCCACGAACCAGGCCAGCACTGCTCCTCGACGAGCTTGAGGAGCGTTTTGGCCTACGACGGCGTCGTGCTGCCGGAAGCCGTGATCTTCGGGCTGGGCAGCGGAGCGGGGTTCCTGTACTGGCGGCACTCGAGCCGCTCGCCGACCCACCGCTTCAACGGCCGGGCCCCCGACCTCGAGGGCAAGTTCTACCGGAACCTGGGGTACGCGCTCGAGTGGGCGGGACGCTGGGACCCCGAGGGCCTCGCGCGGGCGATCCGGGCGGGACGACCGGTCCTGGCGCAGACGGACCTCGAGGCCCTCCCGTACTACGATCCGGTGCACTTCCCGGGGCACGGGGTGGTGGTTGTGGGGGTGGACCTCGCCGCGGGCGCCGCGACCCTCGCCGACGTGGCCAGCCCAGCGCTCCAGACCGTGCCGCTCGAGCGCCTTAAGGCCGCGCTTTCAGTCGCGGCGCCGCCCATGCTGGCCCCGTACCGCTGGGCGGCGGCCCCGCGGGTCGAGGTGCACCTCGAGCCGGAGGTGTTCCGCCGCGCCATCCGGGTGGCGGTGCGGGGCATGCTCGAGCCGGAGGACCCGGAGCGCGAGGGGTTGGGGGCGATGCGGCAGCTCGTGGCGGACCTGCCCGCTTGGGGGGAGGCCCCGGATTGGGCGTGGTGCGCCCGGTTCGCTTACCAGTCCATCGAGAAGCGCGGCACCGGCGGGGGGAACTTCCGGCTGCTCTACGCGGCGTTTTTGGAGGAGGCCGCGCGCTACCTGCCCGAGCTCGCTCGCCTCGAGGCGGCCCGGCGTATGCGCGCGGTGGGGAGGGTGTGGCGGGAGCTGGCGCGCCTCTTTAAGCGGGTCTTCGTTGAGCAGGACCCTAAGGGGTTTGGGCAGGTGGCCGCGCGGATGCGGGAGGTCTGGGAGGCTGAGCGGCGGATTTGGGCGGATTTGGCGGTTGTGGGGGAAGCGGGGTAGGAAGAGGACGTTCCGGGCCAACCCCAATTTTGTATAGCCAGTATCCCTGTTGTAGAGAGGCAACGTGGGATGCTTTTCTTATCCTTTAAAAAAGTAAAGGGACCTCTGGCTCTTACAAAGCGAAAACCCCACCCTTATATTCCTAGGCGAGTGTTAAGGAGGTGTTAAGGGAGCGATGCGGCACCTAACCACACGGCCCGGGGTTATTCTTGCCCTTTCCTTCGTCATCGTGCTGCTGATACCGCTTTGGGCAGCGCTAGGGTTTTTCCAGAGCCCCGCCGAGGCGGAAGAAGGCGAGGGGCACGGCGGAGGTATGGCCATGGCGCGGGAGGCCGCTATTAAGGAGTTCGTTGCTCAGGCCCAGGCCTTTCTCGTGTCGAACACGCGCCCCGATGGGTGCGTGGACCCCACCTACGCCCAGCCGGTGGAGGACGTGGTGGAGGCCGATGGGCACGAGGCCACGCTCGCGCAGCATGAGGAAGATCACGAGGAAAACCCCGTGGTCTACCTCCGCGCCATGCAGTTCGGCTACTTCCCGCCCAAACTCTGCCTCAAGGCCGGTCAGGCCTACACCTTCAAGATGATGGCGACCGATGTGACCCACGGGGCCTCGATCCAGCTGGGTGATGCGAGCTATATGGTCCGGTTGCCGCCCGGAGTGGAGGTGGAGCAGCAGGTGGTCTTCACCAAACCCGGCGAGTACCTCATCTACTGCTCTTACTACTGCGGGGTGGGGCACCCGTTCATGAAGGCGCGCATCATCGTTGAGCCTGCGGAAGGTGAGATGTAGGGCGTAGGAGGTGGATGAATGAGCCTTACTGCTGCGACATCGAAGTTAAGGGAAGGGCTGAAAGCGCTGACGCCCGGCGAGAAGCGGATCCTAGGGGTGTACTTTGCGCTCGCCCTGTTAGCGCTCACCGCTGGGGCTGTTGGGGCGATGCTACTGGGCCTCCAAGCCGCGGGCTTCGTTAAGCTTCCGCCGCTTACCGTCTTCAAGGCCCTCACGGTGCACGCTTCCTCGGCCTTCTTCTACTGGCTGTACTTCGTGCAGGCGGGGGTCACGCTGGCCTTGATCCTCGCCTACACGCCAGGGGCCCGGCTACAGCCCCCGTGGAGCTCGTTGGTTTGGGGCGGGCTTGGGCTCATGGGGATTGGGTGGGTCGTCACCGTGTTGAGCGCGATGGGCGGGGCTGCCGTGCTCTACAGCGCGCCTCAGCCGCTGACCCAGCAGTTCAAGGGAGGAACGGCCTTCCTCCTCGGGTACATCCTTACGGATCTCGGCCAGGTGCTTGTGGGGATCGCCGCCATCGCCACGGCGATCCTTCCCAAACTCCGGGGGCAGGTCCGGGAGTGGAGCGCGATCACCTTCGCCGCCGCACTGTGGAACGGCCTGTTGGTGGTGGCCTCCTTCATCGCCCTGATCGCGTACGTACCCGCGCTGCAGATGATGCTCGGCATGACGCCCTTCATCAAGAACTTCAACTACGAGATGAGCTGGGGTGTCATGTTCCACAACACCCACTACCTGCCTTTAATGTCCACCGTGCTCGTGTGGTACGTCCTCGCCGAGGCCACGACCGGGGTGAAGAGCATCTACGGCGAGCGGTTCTCGAAGTTCATCTTTTCACTGTATCTGGTGCTCGTTCCCGTCACTTCGCCCTACCACATGTTCCTCGAGCCCGAGGTGCCGGCCTCCACTAAGCTGATCGGCTCCATCCTTTCCGCCTTTATCGGGGTGCCGACGCTGGCCGTGGGGCTCATCATCGCCTCCTCGTTGCAGGCTGCGGCCCAGGGCCAGGGGGCGCGGGGGTTGTTTGGTTGGCTCCGTTACCTTCCCTGGCGCAATCCGGCGTTTTCTGCTATCGGCCTGGCGCCGGTGAGCGCGCTCGCTGGCGGGGCGGTCTCCTACGTGCTGATCCAAGAGCGGTTCGCGCCTCTGGTCAGCGACACCTTCGCGGTACCGGGGTACTTCCACTTCTTCACCGTGGGCATGGTTAGCCTCACCTTCCTGGGGGCGCTGGTCTACATGATTCCCGCCTTGACCGGGCGGCCGCTCTGGTTGCCCTCGCTCACCACGGCCCTCCCGTATGTGCTCGCGGTGGCGGTGTACGTCTTTGGGTTCGCCGGGGTGTGGGCCGGGTACGCGGGGGTTCCGCGCCGCACGCTGGACGTGAGTTTTGGAGGAGATGCGCCGGCCTTGTGGGTCACGCTGATGAGTGTTGTGGGCACTGCGGGGCTCGTCATGGTCCTCGTCTTGTTGGCGTACGTCGCCGTTCTGGCCGTAAGCGCCTTATTGAACGTTCGTGCCGGCCTGCGGGTCGAGGCCTTCCCCGTGGCGAACCTTCGCCCGGAGGACGCGGCGGGGCAGCCGGCCTGGTTCGCGCCGGTGACTGCCGGCACCCTGCTCGTGGTGATGTACGCGGTGACCTGGGTGGCGTTTCGTCTGATGCAGAGCCTGCCGCTCGTCACGATCGGCGGGGGCGGGCACTAGGGGGTGAGCCATGAGCTGGGACGCAAAAGCGCTGCTGGTCCTAATGCTCATCTGGGCCTTCATCGCTGCCATCTTCGTGCCGGTCCTCGGCATGGTGGAGGGCGCGCGGGGATGGGGGGTTGGTGCGGGGGTCTTCCTAATCCTGTTCCTTTGGCTCGTGTGGGCGGAGGGCCAAAGCGGGCGCGATCACGAGGAGGATCCGCAACGCCAGGGCTGAACGCTCTCGGTAAGCTAAAACCCAAACCCGCCGGGAAGCTTCCCGGCGGGTTGTTATGGTAGGCGCGGGCGGACTTGAACCGCCGACCTCTACCGTGTCAAGGTAGCGCTCTAGCCACCTGAGCTACGCGCCTATGTGGTGGGCGCGAGTGGACTTGAACCACCGACCTCTACCGTGTCAAGGTAGCGCTCTAGCCACCTGAGCTACGCGCCCACTTTGGAGGCGCCGGCCGGATTCGAACCGGCGAATGGAGGTTTTGCAGACCTCTGCCTTACCACTTGGCTACGGCGCCCCGCAGCACCCGATATGTTAGCATGCCCCTAAGGGAGTGTCAACCGACAAGGGGTCTGTCTGGACACAAAACTTTAGTTTATGTTAGTGCAGGGTATAGGCGGTTCATGAGAATGCGGGAAATCTACGTCGTCACGCCCAGAGGATACCGCTGGCCCTTTTCTAAGGGCCTCATCATCGAGTCCTTGATCAATGCCGGCCTCGGTGTGGAAGCCGCGAACGCCGTCGCGCACACCCTCGAGGAGCGCCTCAAGCAGCGGCGCAAGGCCGAGATCACCACCGGCGCCTTGAAGCGCATGCTGCTTCAAGAGGTCCGCCGCACCGGCAACGCGCAGATCGCCAAACGGCTCGCGCGCCAAACCCAAAGCTTCGAGGAGATCCTGGTGCGGGACGAGCAGGGCGTCCGCCCTTTCTCCAAGGGGTTGTTGGTGCGCAGCCTCGAGGAGGCCGGGTTTGCCCTGCGCGAGGCCTACGAGCTGGCCAAAGCCGTCGAGCAGCGCCTCCGCCGCGCGGGGGTGCGCTCGCTCACGGGGGAGGAGCTCGAGGCAGTCGTCGGGGATGAGGTCGCGCGGCGTTACGGTGCGGCGGCCCGCGAACGGTACCGGGAGCGGCTCGCCCTCGCCGGGGAGGTGTTCGTAGCTGAGCCCGGCGGCGAGCCCCGCATGCCCTTTTCGAAGGGCATCCTGGCCCAGTCCATCATGAGCGTGGGGCTGGGGCCGGAGCAGGCCTACCGCATCGCGCGCGAGGTGGAGCGCAGCCTGGTGGAGTCTGGGCGGGTCGTGATCGACCGGAACGCGCTCCGGGAGCGGGTTGCGGAGATTTTACAGGAGGAAGCCGGGGAGGAGGTGGCCACCCGCTACCTAATGCTGCGGGCGGTGCGGCGGCTCGAGCGGCCGGTACACATCCTGATCGGCGGGGTGAGCGGGGTGGGGAAGAGCGTGCTGGCCTCGGCGCTCGCCTACCGGCTGGGGATCACGCGCATGATCTCCACCGACGCGGTGCGCGAGATCCTGCGGGCGACCGTGCCGCAGCCCCTCGTGCCGACGCTGCACACCTCGACCTTTGACGCCTGGTGTGCGCTGGCCGGGGTGGAGAGCGCAAAGGAGGCCTCGCCCAGCGATGAGCAGGTGCTGCAGGGGTTTCGCGACCAGGTCTCGCGCGTTGCGGTCGGGATTCGCGCCATCCAGGAGCGCAGTGCCCGCGAGCACACCTCGCTCGTCATCGAAGGGGTGCACGTGGTCCCTGGTTTTTTGGCGCACCCCGCGCAGGCGGAGGTCATCCAGGTGCCGATGCTCGTCGTGGTCGAGGACGAGGAGGTGCACCGCGGCCGGTTCAAGCTGCGCGACACCGAGACCCAAGGGCGGCGCTCGGTGGAGCGGTACCTCAAGCACTTCCACTGGATCCGTTTGATCCAGGACTACTTGCTCGAGCTCGCGGTGACCGCGAACATCCCCGTGATTCCGGGGGAGAACCTGGACAAAGCGATTGAAAAATGCATCGAGGTCATTACGGATAAATTCCAGGAAGTGTATCGTATAGGAGAGTTGGGAGGCGCACGGTGAAGCGTGTATTTATTGGGAGCCTTGTTCTGCTGGGCGTGGGGATGGGGCTTGCGAACCCGTTTGAGGCCCGGTTTGACCAGGCCTGGCGGCTGGTGAAGGAACTGTACTGGGACACCGCCTATAACGGCACGGACTGGGACGCGGTGGGCGAACGCTACCGCGCGCGAGCGCAGGAGGTACAAAGCTGGGAGGCGCTCTACCAGCTGCTCGACGAGATGTACCGCGAGCTGGGGGACGACCACTCGGCCTTCCTGAGCCCCGCCGAGGCCCGGCGCGCCCTGAAGGGCGCGGCGTGCCTGCCGGTGCCGTTTCCTGAGGTGTGGGAGGCGCCTCCTCCAGACGCCACGACCCTCCCCGAGCCGGAGGAGGCCGAGCCGTTGGAAGCCCTCGAGGGCGAGGTGCACACGGAACGCATGGGCGAGGTAGGGTACCTCCGCGTGCCCCACCTGATCGACCCGAGCGTACCCGAAACGCTGCGGAGCGCCGTCCGCGAGTTCGAGGCGCAGGGCGTGCAGGGGTACGTGCTGGACCTGCGCGACAACCCCGGTGGGCTCGCCCTGAGCATGGCGGAGGTGGCCTCCCTCTTCATGCGCGGCGTGCCCTGGCGCATCGTGACGCGCACTTTAGGGGTGATGCCGCAACCCACGCTGCCGTTTTGGGGGCGTCCTGATACCGAAAAACCCCTGGTCATCCTGACCAACGCGAACGTGCACTCCGCCGCGGAGGGGCTTGTAGGGGCTCTGCAACGCGCCGGGCGGGGGGTGGTGGTGGGCGAACGCACCGCGGGGAACACCGAGGTGATCCTGCCCTACTGCTTCCCGGACGGGGCCGTGGCCTTCGTCGCGACCGGGGTGCTCGCGCCCCTCAACGGCCCCACCTGGGAAGGCCGGGGGATTGAGCCGGACCTGGTGGAGCCCGACCCCGACCGGCAGCTCGAGCGGGCGCTCGAGTACCTCCACGCCCGCATCCAGGAGCGCTGAGGCCTTAGCCTTTGGGCATAAGGCGGTACGCTGCGTACGGCAGCCCCAGGCCGAGGGCAGCTCCCACGAGGTAGGCGAAGGGCGTGCCGTATACGGTGTGCACCAGAAGCAGGACAAGCCCCATGCCCGCGATGAACGGATGAACGCGGGGAGTGGGGCGGTACTGTACGCTCCATGCCCCGAAGAGCAGGCCGATCGCGACGCCGCTCCCCACGGGGTTGGGGTTCCCGAAGAACCAGTACAGGTAAAAGATCGCGGCGGCCCACACGAGGGCTTCCGCGACCCGTTTGGCGTCCAGCCTTGCCATCATATGCGCACCCAACGCCACACGACGCCCGAGGCCAGGGCAAGCCCCACCCCGCCCCAGGCCACGAGGGGCTCCTGCCCCGCGAACCCCAACGCGCTGCTCACGACCCCCGCGATCAAGAAGAGCGGCGCGTATTTAGGGTTGACCGTCAAGCCAAGCAACGACGCGATCAAAAACCCGGCCGCCGCGGGGGGCAGGGCGCTGCCCACCACGACCAGCAGCACGAGCAGGCTCACCGTGATCAGTAGGCCCGCGGTGTACGCCCCGGGAAACGGCTCTCTCTTCTCCATGCCCCCCAGTTTAGCGCAAGCCCGGCCCTACTCGAGCCCCGCCGCGCGCGCCACGGCCTCGAGGGTCGCGGGCACCGGTTCGGGCAGGCGGGCCAGGCGTTCCGCGGTGCCGGGGTCCTTGAGGCCGTGACCGGTGAGGGTCAGGACCACGCGAGCGCCCGGATCGATCCGGCCCGCGCGCAGCCAGCGCCACACCCCCGCGAGGGCTGCGGCCGAGGCGGGCTCGCAGAAGATCCCTTCCTCCGCGGCGAGGTACCGGTAGGCGGCCAGAATCTCCTCGTCGGTCACGGCCTCGACCGCGCCGCCGGACTCGTCCCGCGCGCGCAGCGCACCCTGCCAGCTCGCGGGGTTCCCGATGCGAATCGCGCTTGCAATCGTCTCAGGGGCCTCGACGGGCCGACCCTGTACGATGGGCGCGGCGCCGGCCGCCTGGAAGCCCAGCATCCGGGGGCGCTTTCCGATCACACCGTCCGTGAAGAGCTCGCTGTACCCCATCCAGTGCGCGGTGATGTTGCCCGCGTTCCCCACGGGCAGGGCGTGGTACTCGGGGGCCTCCCCCAGCGCCTCAACCACCTCGAAGGCCAGGGTTTTCTGCCCCTCGAGCCGGTAGGGGTTCACCGAGTTTACGAGGGCGACCGGGTAGGCCTCGCTCAGCGCGCGCACTAGCCGCAGCGCGGCGTCAAAATTCCCCTCGATCTGGACGATCCGCGCGCCGTGCACCAGCGTTTGCGCGACCTTCCCTAGGGCCACGTACCCCGCGGGCAGCACCACGATCGCGCGCACTCCGGCCCGCGCGGCGTAGGCCGCGGCCGAAGCCGAGGTGTTCCCGGTGGAGGCGCAGGCCACCGCCTGCGCGCCAGCCTCGAGGGCTTTGCTCACCGCCAGGGTCATGCCGCGGTCCTTGAACGAGCCGGTGGGGTTCAGGCCCTCGTACTTGGCGTAAAGCTGCACGCCGCGCTGACGGGCCTCAGGGGGACCCTTGAGGGGGATGAGGGGGGTGGAGCCCTCGAGGAGCGAGACGATCGGGGTGCGTTCGCTCACGGGGAGGCGTTCACGGAAGCGTTCGATCAACGGTCGGGGCATCGCTAAACCTCCTCGAACCTTGAAGCTTCGATCGCGGGGGCGGGGACTGGAGCGGGGAGGGGCGGGTGGCCGGGGTACCCTTCCAGCAGGCGGTACAGGTCCCCGAGCAGCCCGCTCGCGGTGACCAGGCTGCCCGCCCCGCCGCCCACGATGCACACTGCGCCCACCGCGTCGCCCTTGAAGTACAGCGCGTTCTGCGAGAGGGAGGCCTGGGCCAGGGGGTGGTCCTGCGGCAGCTTGACCGGACGCACCCGCGCGTGCCAGCGGCCCTCCTGGGCGTACAGGCTCGCCACGAGCCGCACCACCTTCCCCTCACCCCGGGCCGCCCGCAGCACCGCCGGGGTGAGGTGCTCGATCCCCCGCGTGTGCCGCCGCACCGCTTCCCAGGGGAAGCTGGGGTCGGCCACGAGCCGCGCGAGCACGGCCAGTTTGTGCGCCGCGTCGATGCCCGCGACGTCCAGCGTGGGGTCGGCCTCGGCGTACCCCTTGGCCTGCGCCTCGGCTAGGGCCTCCTGGAAGGTGGCTCCGGTCTCCATGCGGCCCAGGATGTAGTTCGTGGTGCCGTTCAGGATCGCGTGCAGCTCGATCAAGCTGCTGCCGCGCAACGCGCCCGACAGGGGTTCGATCACGGGCGTGCCCGCCATTACCGCGGCCTCGTAGAAGAGCAGCCCCTCGAGGGCATGGGGTTTGAGTGCGTCCCACGCCTCGGCCAGCAGGGCCTTGTTCGCTGTGATGACCGGAAGGCCGGCCTCGAGCGCCGCCAGCACCAACTCCTGGGCCCGGCCGGTCCCGCCCATCGCTTCCACCACGACGTCGGCGTCGGCGAGCAGGGCGTCGGCCTCGGTCGTGAGCCGGTCGGTGGGCACCCAGGCGGGTCGGGGCTTGGCGGGGTCGCGCACCAGAATGCCGGTGATGCGCACCTCCGTACCTAGGGTTGCCAGCCGTTCGGCGTGAGCGGTGAGCAGCTTCACGAACCCGCTGCCCACCGTTCCGGCGCCGAGCAAGGCTACGCGGAGCGCTTCCATGGCAGGATTATACGAGGCGCGCGTAGCGAAGCAGGGGAACGCCCTCCCCGCGCACCACCACGCGTTGCGCCTGTTGGAGGGTGAAGCCGTGGCGTTCGTAGAACGCGCTGCCCTTAGTGTTGCCGCGCAGGACGGAGACCTCCAGGCGCGCCAGGCCGCGCGCGCAGGCCCAGGAAAGCCCAGCCTCGAGCAGGGCCTTGCCGGCCCCAGCCCCTTGGTGAGCGGGCAGAACGTAGATCCGGAAGAGCTCGGCCACCCGAGGCGCGATCGGACCGAAGTGCGCGAACCCCACGACCGCGCCTTGCGTCTCCGCTACCACGAATAGGTCCATGCAGCACGCTAGGGTGCGCTCGAGGGCTTGGGTGCTGTAGGCGTGCGTTAGGAAGTGCGCGATCAGGGGGTGGGGGAGGAGGTGTTGGTAGGTATCCCACCAGGCGAGGCGCGCGACTTTTTGCACGCCGGGGATGTCGCTTGGTGCGGCTGTGCGGACCCGCATTGCGCTGAGTATACTCGCTGCTCGAGGCCCGCCCCGGCTTGTGTTAATATACACAGCTAATTATGGCGCTGATCGTGCAGAAATACGGCGGCACCTCGGTGGGGGATCTGGACCGGATCCACAAGGTGGCCCAGCGGATTCAGCACTACCGGGAGAAGGGGTATGCGCTCATCGTGGTGGTCTCCGCGATGGGGCGAACCACCGACGAGCTGATCGCCCTCGCGCGGCGGGTTAACCCTCGTCCCCACCCTCGCGAGCTGGACCTCCTCACCACCACCGGGGAGCAGACCTCGGTCGCGCTCTTGGCCCTGCAACTCCAGGCCATGGGCATCCCCGCCCGGGGGTTCGTGCAGCACCAGATCGGGATCCGCACCGACGGGCGGTACGCCAACGCCCGCATCACCGAGGTGAACCCCCACCGGATCCTCGAAGCGGTCCGGGAGGGGAAGGTCGCGGTCGTGGCCGGTTTCATGGGCACCACGCCCGAGGGCGAGCTCACCACGCTTGGACGCGGCGGTTCCGATACCACCGCGGTCGCGATCGCTGCGGCGGTCGGCGCCAAGGCTTGCGAGATCTACACCGACACCGAAGGGGTGTACACCACCGACCCGCACCTGATCCCCGAGGCGAACAAACTGCCCCGCATCGGGTACGACCAGATGCTGGAGATGGCCGCCCTCGGCGCGCAGGTCCTCCACCCCCGCGCGGTTTGGTACGCCAAGCGGTACGGGGTGGTGCTGCACGTCCGCTCGAGCTTCAGTTACAATCCAGGCACGATCGTTGCGGAGGAAGGCATGAAACTGGATCGTCCCGTTACCGGAGTCGCCCTCGACCTGAACCACGCCCAGATCGGCCTTATCGGGATCCCCGACCGGCCGGGCGTAGCGGCCAAGGTCTTCGAGGCTTTGGGGAGCCGCGGCATCGCGGTGGACATGATCATTCAGGGTGTGCCGGGCCACGACCCCTCCCGCCAGCAGATGGCCTTCACGGTGCCCAAGGATAGCGCGGAGGAGGCCCTCGAGGCGCTCGAGGACGTCCTGGCCGAACTAGGGGGGGAGGCCGTGCTCAACCCCAATATCGCCAAGGTCTCCATCGTGGGGGTGGCCTTGGCCTCCACGCCGGGCATTCCTTCGCGGATGTTCGAAGCGGTCGCCTCGGTCGGCGCGAACATCGAGATGATCGCGACCAGCGAGGTGCGCATCTCGGTGATCATCCCGGCGGAGTACGCGGAGGCCGCGGTGCGCGCGGTGCACGCGGCGTTTGAACTGGACCGTCTCGACGTCGCGGCGGAGGGGGCCGAGTAACCCCGTATACTATTGGGTCGTGTACGGTGTGCTTGCGTGGCCTCCAAAGGACCTGTGCCGCTTTTTTAAGGAACTGCAAGCGGTGCACGGGGTTTCCGGTTACGGGCCACCCCACCTGAACCTACGGCAGCCCTTTCAGTGGGAATGGGGAGAAGAGGCATTGGCGCGTGCGGTGGAGGGCATCCTGCGGGGGCACCACGCCTTCCGGGTGCGGCTTGGGGGGTGGCGTACTTTCAGCAGCGGCGTCGTGTACCTACGCGCGTACGGCGGCACGCCCTTCAAGCGCCTGTACCACGCGCTAGAGCCCCTCGCACCGCCGGAGAAGGAGATCGAAGGCCCCAGCTACATCCCGCACCTGACCCTGGCGTTGGGGTTGGACGGAAAGGCAGCGGAGGCGCTCGCCGCGCGCCTACCGCTTCCGAAGCGGAAGTCCTTCCTGCTGCGCGAGGTGGCGCTGGTGCGGGACGATGACGGGCGGCTGGTCGAGGTCGCCCGCTTCTCCCTCGACCCTGCCTAGACGGGATTATGCGCGGCCCGTGCGTTCCAGAACCTGGCGCTTGATGCGTCGCAGCACGGCCTCGAGGCCGCGGAGCCGCAAGGGGCTCACGACCTCGCTCAGGCCCATGGGTACGTAGAAGTCCTCCGGGGTGTCCAGGACCTCCTCGGGCGTAGCACCGCCTAGGCCTTCGGCGAGCATGCCGGCGAACGCCCGCACCGTGGGCGCTTCCTTGGGGGCGTCAAAGTACAGGGCGACCCGTCCGTCGCGGACCTCCGCGTGCACGAAGAACGGTGTCTGGCACTCGTGAACGCGCTCGAGCGGCACCTCCACCCCTTCGGGCAGGCGGGGCATGCGCTTGGCGAAGTCCAGCAGAAGCTCGGTTTTAAGCATCTTGGGGCTTTGGGCGAACATCTGGATGATCTCGCGAAGCTTGGGGGTGCAGCGCTCCAGGCGCGGGTCCGTACGCACGTCCATGCCTTCATTCTAGGCCGCGCGGTTCGGGAGCCAACGTGGGGGGGGTTACCCCGCCGCCGTTTATGATGGGAAGCATGACGCTGAAGGGCGAGGGTAAAGGGCCCCTGCCACCGCTTTTGCAGCAGTACGTGGAGCTGCGCGACCAGTACCCTGAGTACCTGCTGCTCTTTCAAGTGGGGGATTTCTACGAGTGTTTTGGGGAGGACGCGGAGCGCCTCGCCCGGGCGTTGGGCCTCGTGCTCACGCATAAAACCTCGAAGGACTTCACCACGCCCATGGCGGGGATTCCCGTCCGGAGCGCGGACACCTATATCGAACGCCTCCTGGCCCAAGGGGTGCGCGTCGCGCTCGCGGATCAGGTGGAGGACCCCCAGGCGGCCGAGGGGCTCGTGCGCCGGGAGGTGACCCAGCTCATCACGCCGGGCACGGTGACCGAAGAGAACCTGTTGCGTCCCGACGCGAACTACCTGGCGGCCCTCGCGACCGGGGACGGGTACGGCCTGGCCTTGATCGACGTCAGCACCGGCGAGTTCCGCGGCACGCACCTCTACAGCCGCACCGCGCTCTACGACGAGCTCGTGCGCTACCGTCCCGCAGAGGTGCTGCTCGCCCCGGAGCTTTACGAGCACCCCGAGTTCGGCGAGGAACTCCGCCGCCGCTTCCCGGTGATGCTCGCTCAGGCCCGCTTCGACGTGGAGGAAGCCCGGCGCACCCTCACCGCGCACTTCGGGGTACCGCCCCAGGGGGTAGACACTCCCGCCTTGCTGCGCGCCGCGGGCGCGGTCCTCGCGTACGCCCTCGAGACCCAACAGGGACGGCTGGCGCAGGTCACGCGGTTTCTGCGGTACGATCCCGGCGCGTACATGCAGCTCGACGGGGTGGCCCTCGCTACCCTCGAGGTCTTCGAGGCCCAGTTCGGGGGAGGGGAGGAACGCACGCTGTTCGGGGTCCTGAACCAGACCCGCACCGCGCCGGGACGGCGGTTGCTGCGGGAGTGGTTGCGCCACCCGCTGCTGGACCGGAACCTGATCGAGGCGCGGCTCGAGGCGGTCGAGGCCTTCGTGCGGGATGCGGTGCTGCGCCGCGCGGTGCGCCGCGCGCTTTACAAGGTGCACGACCTCGAGCGGCTCGCTGGCCGTCTGGCGAGCCACCGGGCGAGCGCTCGGGACCTCGCGGCCCTCGCGCGAAGCCTCCGGCTCGTGCCCGCACTGCGCGCGGAGCTCGAGGGGTGCGAGGAGGACGCTCTTCTCGCTCTGGCCGAGCGCCTGGACGGAATGGCCGAGGTGCGCGAGCGCATCGAGGCTGCACTGGTGGAGGACCCGCCGCAAAAACTCACGGAGGGCGGCCTGATTAAGGACGGGTACGACGCCGAGCTGGACCGCTTGCGCGGTGCGGCCGAGGCTGGACGGGCGTGGATCGCGGCGCTCGAGGCCAAGGAACGGGAGCGCACCGGAATCCCCACGTTGAAGGTGGGGTTCAACGGGGTGTTCGGGTACTACCTCGAGGTCACCCGGCCCTACTACGCTCAGGTCCCCGAGGATTACCGCGCCGTCCAGACCTTGAAGGACCGTCAGCGCTACACCCGGCCGGACCTGCGCGAGAAGGAACGCGAGATCCTGCGGGCGGAGGAGGCCGCGCGTAAGCGTGAGTACGCGGTCTTCAGCGAGCTTAGGGAGGCGCTTGTGCCGTACGCGGAGCGGGTGCGGGACCTTGCGGCGGCCCTTGCGGAGCTGGACGTGTACGCGGCGTTGGCCGAGGTCGCCGCCCAGTACAACTACACCCGGCCGCGCTTCAGCGAGGACGGCGTGTTCCGCGTGCGTCAGGGGCGGCACGCGGTCGTCGAGCGGCACGGGGCCTTCATCCCGAACGATCTGGAGCTCTCCCCCCAGCAGCGTCTCGTGATCCTTACCGGCCCCAACATGAGCGGGAAGTCCACGTACCTCCGCCAGAACGCTCTGATCGTGCTGCTCGCTCAGATCGGGAGTTTCGTGCCGGCGGAGGAGGCGGTGCTGCCCGTGGTGGACCGGATCTACACGCGGATCGGCGCGGCGGACGACATCGCGGGGGGGCGCAGCACCTTCATGGTGGAGATGGAGGAACTGGCCCGCATCCTGCAGGGCGCGACGGAGCGCAGCCTGGTGCTTTTGGACGAGGTGGGGCGCGGTACGAGCACCTACGACGGCCTTTCCCTCGCCTGGGCGGCCGCGGAGTACCTGCACGACACGGTGCGGGCCTACACGCTCTTCGCCACGCACTACTTCGAGCTCACCGCCTTGCCCCAAAGACTCCCGGCCGCGCGCAACTTTCACGTGGCGGCTAAGGAGGAGGCGGGCGGGCTGGTGTTTTACCACCAGGTGCTGCCCGGGCCGGCCTCCAAGAGCTACGGCCTCGAGGTCGCGCGCCTCGCGGGCGTGCCGCCAGAGGTGGTGACGCGCGCCCAGCAGCTCCTCGCGGGCCTCGAGGCCCGGGGAGGGGACGCGGCGGCTGAGGTGGTGGAGGCGCTCCTTTCCGTGGATCTTTCCCGCCTCTCACCCCTGGAGGCCTTAATGCTCTTGCACCGAATTCAGGAGCGGTTACGTGGAGTGGCGGTGAACGAAGGATGATCCGGCGGTTGCCCCCCGAGCTGGTGCGTGAGATCGCGGCCGGCGAGGTCGTGACCGCGCCGGTGGACGTGGTGAAGGAGCTGGTGGAGAACGCTCTCGACGCGGGCGCGACGCGCATCGAGGTTGAGCTGTGGGCGGGAGGGATCGAGAAGATCGTGGTGACGGACAACGGCGCGGGGATTCCTAAGGCGGAGCTGCCCCTCGCCCTCGAGCGCCACGCGACCAGCAAGCTCGAGGACCTCTCCCGGATCCGCACCCTGGGGTTTCGCGGGGAGGGGTTGTTCGCGATTCGCGCCTCGGCGCGCCTACGCCTTACGAGCCGACCGGCGGACCAGCTGGGCGGGGCGACCGTTGAGGCCGAGGGGGAAGCGGTCACCCTCGTGGAGCACCCCGCGCCTCCAGGCACCCGCGTGGAGGTCACCCGGCTCTTTGCGCACCTGCCCGCCCGGCGCGCGGCCCTGGAGAGCCCGGCGGCCGAAGGGAAAAAGATCGTGGCCTACCTGACGCGGGTGTTGCTGCACCGACCGTACCTCCGGTTGCGGCTCGCGATGGACGGGGAGGAGAAGTGGGTCTTCGCGGGGGGGGAGGCTTTGGAGGCCGCGCGCTTCATCTGGGGGCCGGTGACCGCGAACCGGTTGTTGCCCGTGCGGATGGTGCAGGAGGGGTTGCGCCTGGAGGGCTTGATCTCCCGGCCGGAACTGGTGCGTCCCCGGCGCGACCGGTTGCACCTCGCGGTGAACGGACGACCGGTGGAGTGGCCGGAGGGCCTCCTTAGGGCTGTGGTGCGCGCGTACCGCGAACTGCTCCCGGCCGGGCAGTATCCCGTGGGCGTGCTGAACCTCGAGCTGCCCCCGGAGGCGGTGCTGGTGAACACCACCCCGGCCAAGGACCGGGTACGCCTCCTCGAGCCCGAGCGCGTGGCGGAGTTTGTGGAGCGCGCGGTGAGCGAGACGCTCGCCGCGCACCCCTTGGCGCGCCCTTTGCCCGAGTTGCGCCCGGTGGAGGGGGTGCGCCCGGCGCGGGGGCATCGGTTCCCTCGGTTACGGTACCTGGGGCGGTTTCGCGACCTGTACCTGATCGCCGAGGCGGAGGATGAGCTTTGGGTGGTGGACCAGCACGCCGCGCACGAGCGCATTCTGTTCGAGGAGTTGTGCCGCCGGTACCGGGAGGAGCCGCCTGTGGAGCTCGCGCACCCGGAGCTCGTGCCCCTCACCCCGGAGGAGGAGGCGCGCTACGCCGAGCGTAGCGCGGAGCTCACGCGGGCGGGGCTGGTCCTCGAGCCGTTCGGGAGCAGGCGGTACCGGGTGCGGAGCGTGCCCGCGTTCTTAGCGGCGCACCCGGAGCTGGTCGCGGAGGTGGTCAAGGGGGCGCTGGGCCCTGCGGGGTTCGAGAAGGCGTGGCGCGCGGTGTTGGGGCGGCTCGCGTGCCTCCCGGCGATCCGGGCGGGGCATCCCCTGGCCCAGGCCTCGGCGCAGGCGCTCCTGGACCAGCTCGCGGCGTGCGAGACCCCGTGGGTGTGCCCGCACGGTCGCCCCACCGCCCTGGTGTTGAGCGAGCTCGAGCTCGCGCGTCGTTTTGGGCGGCGAGGGCAGCGGGCGGTGCCCTTCCGCGAGGTGGAGGAGGAGGCCTGAGCGCGTGATCTGGACGCTCCGGGTTAGGATTGTGCGTACGGTAGGCGTTCCGCGGCGACCACGCTGAGGGCCAGGGAGAGGAACTTGATCTCCTCGGGGTCGGCCCGGCTCGTGAGCACCAGCGGGGCCTTGGCGCCCATGATCATGCCGCCTCCGCGGATCCGTCCGAAGTAGACCAGGGATTTGTAGAAGACGTTCCCCACGTCAATGTTGTCCACGATCAGGATATCGGCCTTGCCGGCGACGGGGCTGTGGATGCCTTTGATGCGAGCGGCTTCCTCGCTGACGGCGTTGTCGAGCGCGAGCGGACCGTCGATGATCGCTCCTTTGATCTGTCCGCGATCGGCCATCTTCGCGATGATCGCGTCCTCCACCGCGGTTTCCATCTCGGGGTTCACCACCTCTACCGCGGCGAGCAGCGCCACCCTGGGGGTGCGGATGCCCAGCACGTGCGCGAGCGTAACCGCGTTCTCCACGATCTGGATCTTGGTCCGCAGGTCGGGGTTGATGTTCATCGCCCCGTCGGACATGAAGAGGAGCCGGTCGTACCCCTTGGCTTCATAAACGAAGACATGGGAGAGGAGCCGGCCCGTGCGGAGCCCCCACTCCTTGTTCAGGGCGGCGCGCAAAAAGTCCGAGGAGTGCACCAGGCCCTTCATCAGGATGTCTGCCTCACCTCGTGAGACCGCTTGCGTGGCGAGCGCCGCGGCCTCCACCGGGTTTTTCGCCGGGCGGATCTCCAGGTTCTGCACGCGCACGCCCAGTTCAGCGGCGACCCGGCGGATGCGGTCGGGGTTTCCGAAGAGTATGGGGTGCACCAAGCCCTCGATGCGAGCCTCGTTGACCGCCTCGATGACGTGTGCTTCCTCCGCCGCGGCGACGGCGACGCGCTTGGGACCCTTGACTCGAGCGATGAGCCGCGCCAGGTCGAGCACGGCGCTGATGCTGGTGAGCGGCTGGATCTCTTTAAACTCGAGCTTTTCCATCCTCGTCTCCATAATGCCGTACGGGTTCGATGCCGTTGTAGCCCCGCCAGGCTCCGTGGGCCAGGGCTTCCATCTCGAACTCTCCCGGCACGATCTCTACGGGCGCCATCCAGTTGAGGTGCGCGCGCACGCGCTCCACCGCGTAGCTAAACCGCGCCGCGCCTCCGGTGAGGAAGAAGGCGTGGGGCCGTGCGTGCGCAGCGAGCGCGGCGAGCGTTTTAGCGATGGAGAGGGCGTACGCCTCCACGACGAGGCGCACCTTGGGGTCCTCGAGGCGCGCCTCGACCTCCCTGAGGTCCTCGGTCCCCACAAGCCCTTTGAACCCCGAGCCTCGGGCGAGCACGTCGCGCGCCCCCTCGAGCCCCCGCTTCTCCACCACCCGAAGGACCCCGTGGATGGGCAGTGTGCCCGCGCGGTTCGCGCTGAACGGGCCTTCGCCGAGCAGGGCGTCGGTAGCGTCGATCATCCGGCCGCGGACGAACAAGGCCGCGCTCGAGCCGCCCCCCAGGTGGGCCCCGGCGAGGACGGCTTCGTTCCAGTCCAGCCCCCGCGCTGCGGCGACGCGGCGGGCCACGTACCGGAGGTTCAGGGCGTGCACGCGGCTTCTGCGTTCGATTCCCGGCACGCCGGTGATCCGGCTGACCGCTGCCATCTCGTCTACCGTGGGGGGGTCCACCACGTAGGCGGGCACCCGGTACTGGGCAGCGAGCCGTTGGGCGAGGGGCGCGCCGAGGTTCGCGGGGTGGTAGCCGTGGGGGGCCTCGAGGCAGACTTGGGTTAGGGCGTCGTCGACGGCGTAGACGCCAGGCCGTACCGGACCGACGAGGCCGCCGCGTGCGGCGATGGCGTCGAAGGGCCGCCATTGGGCGGCGAGGTCGCGGACGAGAGGTTCGCGCGCGGCGAGGTCTTCCCGGGCGCTCTGGCCTTGGGGGTGGGACAACTCGGCGCGCTCGAGGGGGTGCGCCCCGCTGGCGTCCACCGTGAACAGGGCCAGCTTGGTGCTGGTCGAGCCGGGGTTGATCACGAAGACCCTCACGCCCTCAGGATACACAGCACCCGTAGGTCGGGTGTCCCTCATGAGCCTTTAAGTTGATCGACTAAAATAAGTTGCGGAGGTGAGTGTGAAATGGTGTGGAAAAGACCGGCCGTGATCGCGGGGATGGCCGCCCTTCTCGCCGTAGGTGCCGCGTGGTGGACTGGCTCGAGCGCCCTGGGGCAGACGGGAAGCGAGGCCCCCGCGGTTGCGCCGTTGAATGAAGCTCAGGCCTTCCTCGAAAACGAGCGCAACACCATCGGCATCGTCAAGGCCTTTGGGGACGGGGTGGTGTTCGTCTCCGTGCGCACCCAGCCCCGAGCGGTACGGCCCGCGCTGCCCCCCGGGTTTGAGGAGTTCGCCCCCTTCTTCCAACCCTTCGTGGAGCCCCCACGCGAAGGGACGGGCTCGGGGTTCGTGATCGATAAAGATGGGTATATCCTCACGAACTTCCACGTAATCCGAGGGGCCGACATCATCACCGTGCGTTTCCACAACGACCCCACCGACTACACGGCCAAGGTCGTCGGCACCGCACCCCCGCTGGACCTGGCCCTGTTGAAGGTGGACGTTCCTCCTGAGAAGCTCACCCCTATCCCCTTAGGGGACTCGGACGCGATCCAGGTGGGGCAGAAGGTCATCGCGATGGGGAACCCCTTCGGGCTAGAGTTTTCGGTGACTGAGGGGATCGTCTCCGCGGTGCGCACCAACCCCAGCGGAGCGGATCCCTTGGTGCTGCGGGTGATCCAGACCGACGCCGCGATCAACCCCGGCAACTCCGGCGGGCCGCTCCTCAACTCCCGGGGTGAGGTGATCGGGATCAACACCTTCATCTTCACCCCGACCGCGCAGTTCGGGGCGGCGCAGTTCGCGGGGGTCGGGTTCGCCATCCCGATCAACCAGGCCAAGGAGGTTCTGCCCGAACTGAAAGCCGGAAAAACCCTGGACCGCGAGGCTCTGGTCCGCAGCCGTCCCCGGCTCGGGGTGCAGATCCTGGACCTGCGCAACTTCCCGGAACGGGTGCGGGAGCGGTTCAACCTCCCCGATCGTGGGTTGATGGTGATGGAGGTGGAGCCGGGCAGTCCGGCCGAGGAGGCGGGGCTGAAGGCGCCGGAGCGGTTCGTCTTCCTCAGCACGCCTAGCGGGCAGACCGTAGACCTCGGCGTGGACGGCGACGTGATCCTCGAGGCGGACGGCCAGCCCATCCGCAACATCACCGACCTCCGGAGCGTCCTCTTCACCAAAAAACCCGGCGACACGGTCACCCTCAAGGTGTGGCGGGACGGCCAGGAGGTCACCGTGAGGGTCAAGGTGCGGGTGATCCGCTAAACGCCCTTTGGATGCGCCGGCCCGAAGCGCTTCGGGCCGGCGGTTGTGTTCAGCGGAGCGGCTAGACCTCCCAGTACGCCCCCGGTTCGGGAAGCCCCACCGCTCGGGCGAAGGCCTCGAGCCCCAGCCGATCCGGGACCTCGAGGTGGTACCGGAAGTTCCACAGGTAATGCTGGATGAGCCTCGCGGACACCCCGAGCCGCTCGGCTTCCTCCCGGGCGATCGCGGCGAGATGGCCGAGGCCCCTCGAGCGCGCCTCGCGCAGCCGGTCCACGACCTCCGGTGGAGGCGGGGCGTCCTTGCGGGTAGCCCACACCGCAAAGACGAAGGGCAGCCGGGTGCGTTCGAACCAGCGCATCGAGAGGTCCGTGACCTCGAGGCCCTGAAGGCGGGTGGGCAGGTGGTGCACCGAGCGCGGAGGCGCGTCCAGCAGGCCGGCGTACGCCTGGATCGCGCGGTCGCCGATCAGCAGCACCCCGTCGTAGGTCTCCAGAAGCTCCAACCCTCCCGCCTCCCGAACGAACTCGGGGTAAACGCCGTCCTGGGCGATCAGGTACTCGAGGAGCCGGACCGAGGTGGCGGACTCGGTCGTGACCGCGACCCGGCGGAGGGCGGTCCAGGGCACGCGGTGGAACAGGTTCACCGAATACACCGGGCCCAGCACCGCGACGGAAAAGTCCGGCAGGGCGCAGAGCCGGTCCTGGTGCTGTAGGTAGAAGTACGCGGAGACCAGGGAGAGGTCCACCTCGCCCGTCAGCAACCAGCGGTTGAGCTCGGTCGGCACGCCGCGCCGCACCTCCAGGCCGTACCCGGGCTCGAGGTAGTAAAACAACGGCGCGGTGTTCGCGTAGGGAGGGATGCCGAGGGTGTACATGGTCAGGGGTGGGGGGCAGGGGTGTCGTAGACCCGGATCTCGTTGTACACCGCGTCGCGCTCGACCGGGATGCGCCCCGCGGAACGGATGATTCCGGCGAGTTCCTCCTTCGTGAGGCTTTCCGGCGTGGGGCTTCCGGCCATGTGCACGATGCGTTCCTCGATCAGGGTGCCGTCGATGTCCGTCACGCCCCAGTGCAGCGAGACCTGAGCCAGTTCGGGGGTGAGCGTCGCCCAGTACCCCTTGATATGCGGGAAGTTGTCCAGGTAGATCCGCGCGACGGCCAGGTTCCGGAGGTCGTCCACCCCCGTGGTGAACTCGCGCTTTCCAAGGGCGCGCGCGAGGGGGTTCCCGTCCGGTTGGAAGGCCAGAGGAATGAAGCTCATGAACCCGCCGGTCTCGTCCTGCAACTGGCGCAGGCGGTCCATGTGGTCCAGGCGCTCCTCGAGGGTCTCGATGTGCCCGTAGAGCATGGTGGCGTTGGTGGGGATGCCGAGCTCGTGCGCGGTCCGGTGCACCTCGAGCCACCCCTCGGCCTTGACCTTGGCGCGGGCGATCTGCCTGCGGACCCGTTCAGCGAAGATCTCCGCGCCGCCGCCGGGCATCGCGTCGAGCCCCGCGGCCTTCAGCTCGGTGAGCACGGTCCGGTAATCGGCCTTCGCGATCTTGGTGAAGTGGTGGATCTCCGCCGCGGTCCAGGCCTTGACCTGCACCCCGGGAAAGTGGGTTTTTAGGGCCGAGACGAGCTCGAGGTAGTAGCTGAAGGGCCGCTTGGGGTGGTGCCCGGAGGAGATGTGGATCTCGGTGAGGCCCGGTTGGTAACGCTCGCGCACCCACGCGATCACCTCGTCCACATCCCAGTCCCAGGCGCCTTCCTCCCCGAACCGGCGCTGGAAGGCGCAGAAGGTGCAGCCCACGTAGCAGATGTTGGTTTGGGAGAGGCGCAGGCTGTGCACGAAGTAGGTTTTGTCCCCGTGCTTGCGTTCCCGCACGATGTTCGCGAGGCGCATCAGGGCGGGGAGGTCCGGGGTGCGGTACAGGAGCAGGCCTTCCTCGAAGCTGATCCGTTCGCCGGCCAGAACCTTCTCGGCGATCGGCTCGAGCCGACGGTCACGAAGCCACCTCATGCCCTTGATCCTATCACTTGCCCGTTATGAGGTCATGTAGGCCTTCCGGGTGCCTGGCCAGAGCAGCCAGATGAGGCCGAGGATCGGTTGTACCAGCGGGAAAAACCCGTAATCGATCCCGTAGAGCCGCCACACGGTGCGCCCCACGAACTCGGGCTCCAGGAGGCTCAGGGTCCCCACGAGGAGGGTCATGATGGTCTCGAAGGCGAGCACCCCCACCGAAAGCCGCCAGGCCCACCGTCGGCGCACGACGAACCCGATCGTGGCCAGGAGGTAGCACAGGGCGGCCACCAGGCTGAGGAGGGGGGGGAGGTAGTAGGTGACGTTGGGTTTGAAGAAGAGCTGGTACACGGCCCGTCCTCCGGTGGAGAAGGCGAGCAGCGGGTACGAGACGGCCAGCACCTGACCTGCGGCCTGCACGAGCGGGGGAAGAGGGTCGGAATGCGTGGTCTTCGCGTCCATACGGAGCGAGTTTAGCCTTGGGATGGACAGGCGGAGTGTGGGCTTACTTTCTCATTTCGGGGGTGGGTAGACTGGGGGCATGTTGCAGGTCTCGCAGGGCGGATGGATTCTGGTGATCTTGCTCCTCCTTACCGTGTACGCCGCGTACGTGTTCTTCGAGCGGTTTCTTTCGCTCCGGCGGGAGCGCCTCGGGGGGGACAAGCTGATGCGCGAGGTTGAGGCCTGCCTCCGCAGGGGGCGGCTAGAGCCTGCGATGGAAGCCTGCCGGATTCACGGCGGGACCCTGGGGCGGTTCGTGCTCGCAGGGCTGCCTCGCGTGCCGTACGGGGTCGCCGCGGTAGACGCGGCGCTTAAAGCCGCGCTGTTGGAGGAGGAAGCCCGGCTTTCGCGCGGGCTGGCGGTCCTCAGCGTGACTGCTCAGGTCGCGCCGCTATTGGGGTTATTGGGCACCGTGACCGGTATGATACGCGCCTTTAACGTGCTGGCTGTGGAGGGGCAGACCACCGCGCAGCTGCTGGCGGGCGGGATTGGGGAAGCGCTCTTCACCACCGCCGGGGGGCTGATCGTCGCCATCCCGGCTCTCATGGGGTACCACTATCTTGCGGGCCGGGTGGAGGACCTCCTGACCGAGCTCGAGCAACGGCGCGAGGAGCTCCTCGGCGCGCTTGTAGAGGTCGACAATGCGCAGAAGGCCGAAGCTTGACCCTGCGATCAACCTGGCCCCGTTTATCGACATCGTGTTCTTGCTCGTGGTTTTCTTCATGGTGACGAGCACCTTCATCACCCCGGAGACCGGGTTGCCGATCGATCTTCCGGGGGCGGTGACGGGTGAGGCGAAGCCCGCCAGTGCGCCCGTCGTGGTGCTGGACGCCCAAGGGCAGGCGCACTGGCAGGGCCAGGCTGTGGACGACGCGACCCTCCTTGTCGCGCTACGCGGCGCGCTGGTGGACGACCCGGTGGGCACCGTCGTGCTTCGAGCGGACCGTAAAGTGCCGCACGGGCGTGTGGTGGAGGTCATGGACACGATCCGCCGGGCGGGTGCGAAACGCGTAGCGATTGCTGTGATCCCATGAAGCGGAAACGCCGGGCCTTCCTTCTCGCACTGCTGTTCTCGTCCCTCCTCATGCTCTTTTACCTGGTGCTGGTAACGGTACCGCCCCCACCCCCCATGGAGGCGACCGGGTACCTGGTGCTCGAGCTGGGGGAGGGGGCCCCCGCGCGGGCGGAGGACGCCCTCCCGGCCCCGCCTTCCGAACCGTTGCCGGAGCCGGAGGTCGCGACCGAGCCGCCCGCACCGTTGCCGCTCGAGGTAGAGGAGGTGGAGCCGGAGCCGGCGCTGGAAACGGCGAGCGCGCCGGAGGAGCCGGCCCCGCAACCCTCCGTGGATCAGCCGCCCCCGGAGGTGACAGAGCCCGCGCCGGCTCCGGCGGAGGCCACGCCTTCCCCTCCGGCTGTGGAGGTCGAGGCCGAGGTGGCGGAGCCTGCGGATCAACCGGCCCCAGCGGTAGCCGAGGCGCCTGAGCCGGTCCCGGCGGAGGCAGCCCCGGCGGAGGAGCCGCCCGCGCCGCCGGCAGAGCAGCCCGCGCCCGAGGTGACGGAACCCGCCCCGGAACCCTCCCCATCCCCGGTCACCGCGCCCGAGCCGGTCCCCGCCCAGGCCGAGTCGCCGCCCGCTCCGGAGGCCGCTCCCTCAGCGGCGGAGCCCGCGCCCCCCGAACCGCCCACCTCGGCGGAGGCGGCTCCAGCGGTGGAGTCGGAGCCCGAGGTGCCTCCGGCGCCTGAACCGGCGCCGCAAACGGCCCGTGTTCCGGAGGCACCGCCGATCGTGGAGGAAGAGGCCCTTGCGGTGCCCCCCGCTCCGGTGGAGGCAACCGGAGCGGAAGAACCGGCGCCGGCGGCTCCCGAGGCGCCACCACCGGCGGTGGAGCCCACGCCTGAGGCGGCGGGCCCCGCGTTCGAGCCGGTCGCGCCCGCCCCGTCCGCCGAGGCCGCGGCGGCCGCGCCGCCCCCACCCCCCGTCCCGCCCGCACCGGTAGAGGCCACCCCGGCCGCGCCCCCCGCCCCGCTTCCCCTCGAGCCTGCGGCCCTGCCGCCCCAGGTGCCAACGGAGCCCGCGCCGCCCCGCGCAGAGGCTTCGGAACTCGCGCCTGCGCCGCCCGCCCCGCTCGAGCCGCCCCCGGCACCGGAGGTGGCGGCTGGAGGGGAGCCGCTGCCAGGACCCGAGGCGGGCGCGCCGATCGGTCCGGGGCGGGAGCCGTACGAGCTCGAGCGGAACCGGCCCCTCATGGTAAGCATCGATAACGCCGACGGGGCGTACCCCCAGGCGGGGTTGAACCGGGCGGTCGCCGTGTACGAGCTGCCCTTTGAGGGGGGCGTGACCCGGCTGATGGCGGTCTTCACCGGAGGGGAGGGGGACCGCATCGGGCCGGTCCGCAGCGCCCGCAGCTACACCGTGCGCCTCGCGCAAGACCTGGGCGCGATCCTGGTGCACGTGGGCGGGAGCCCCGAGGCGCTCGCGATCATCCAGCGGCGGGACGTGATCACCTTCGATGAGATCCTCCTCGGCCGTCTCCGAGAAAGCCCCTTCTACCGGGATGACGAGCGGGCCCGGCCGCACAACGTCTACGCTCGAGGGGACAAGCTCCGCGAGGAGCTCCGAAAGCTGCGCCTGGAAACGATCCAAACCCTAAGAGGAGAGGCCTACACCCCCGCGCCGAACGCGGAGCCTGGCCTGAGCGTCGCGGTGCGGTACGCGCAAGGGTACGTCAGCGAGTTCCGCTTTGAGGAGGGGGGGTACACCTGGTACCGCAACGGACGGCCCGCGCGGGACGAGTCCGGAAGGCCGGTGCGGGTCAAGGCGGTGGTGCTCTTGAAAGGCCAGGCCCGCGAGATCGACGACGTGGGCCGGCTCGCCCTCGACCTCGGTGGGGGGGACGGGGAGGTTTACCTTATGGGCAAACGGGTCCCGGTGCGATGGCGGTACGAGCGGGGGTTCGTGCTGACCGACCTCCAGGGGAACCCGGTGGACCTCGAGCCCTACCGGGTGTGGTACCTGTTCTCGCCGCAGTGGGCGCGGGTGTCGCGCGCGCCGTAATAAGCCCCACCCGGGGGTTAGGCCCGGGTGGGGGATCGGGTCGGGTTTACACGCGGATCGTGACCCGTGCCCCGCGGTCAAAGAGGTGCACGGTGTCGATGAAGCGCACCACGCGGGTGGCGTACCCCATGGCGAGGGAGTGGGTCCGCGCCCCGCCGCCGAAGAACCGCACCCCCTCCAGGATATCCCCGTCGGTGATGCCGGTCGCGGCGAAGACGATCTCTTTGCCTGGGGCGAGGTCCTCGGTGCGGTAGATGCGGTCCTCGCTCGCGCCCATCGCGTGGAGGCGTTGGCGTTCCTCCTCGGTCTCGGGGAGGAAGCGGGCCTGGATCTCACCCCCTAGGCACTTCAACGCCGCCGCGGCGAGCACCCCTTCGGGCGCGCCGCCGATCCCCATCACCGCGTGCACGCCGGTGCCGCGGATCGCGGCGGAGATGGCCGCGATCACGTCGCCGTCCCCGATCAGCTTGACGCGCGCGCCGGCCTCGCGGATCTCCTGGATGAGCTTCTCGTGGCGCGGGCGCTCGAGCACCACGACCACCAGGTCCTCCACCGAGCGCTGCAGGGAGAGGGCGATCGCCTTGAGGTTCGCGGAGACCGGCCAGGTGAGGTCCACGCGCCCGGCGGCGGGCGGCCCGACGATGAGCTTTTCCATGTAGATGTCCGGCGCGTGGAAGAGCCCGCCTTTCTCGCTGATCGCGAGGACCGCGACGGAGTTTGGCTGTCCCTTGGCGGTGATGTTCGTGCCCTCGACGGGGTCTACTGCGATGTCCACCTCGGGGCCGCCCTTGCCGAGGCGCTCCCCGATGTAGAGCATGGGGGCCTCGTCCATCTCGCCCTCACCGATAACCACGGTGCCGCTGATCTCGAGCTCGTTCAGGACCGTGCGCATGGCTTCGGTCCCGGCCTGATCCACGGCGTGCTTATTGCCCTTGCCGCTGTGGCGGCTGGCGGCCAGAGCGGCGTTTTCGGTGACGCGGACGATCTCGAGGACGAGCTCGCGTTCGATGTTCATGGCTTCACCATAGCAAAAACCCCGGGAAATGTGGGGCTGGTAACGTTTCCATCTCAGGGCTTGTGGCGCGCCCACAGCACGCGGGCGAGGTCCTCCGGGGCAAGCCCCGCCTCTGCCAGGACGAGCAGCAGGTGGAACACCAGGTCCGCTGCCTCCCAGGCGAGCTCCTCCGCGTCCGCGTTCTTCGCCGCGATGATCACCTCGCCCGCCTCCTCCCCGACCTTCTTCAGGATGCGGTCCAGCCCCTCCCGGTGCAGCCGGGCGACGTAAGAGCCCTCCGGTTGTTGCGCGAAGCGCTCCAGAATCTGCCGGTACACCCGCTCGAGCACCTCGCCGAGCGGCGGGTGGGGGGCTTGGTCGGAAAGGGCGCGGTGAAAACAGGTGACCTCGCCGGTGTGGCAGGCCGGGCCGCGGGGACGCACGCGGTACAGCACCGCGTCCCCGTCGCAGTCCAGGCGCACCTCGAGAACCTCCTGCACGTGCCCGGAGGTCTCGCCTTTCTTCCAGAGGGCCTGTCTGGAGCGGCTGTAAAAGTGGCTGTACCCCGTCTCGAGGGTGCGCTCGAGGGCCTCACGGTTCGCGTACGCGAGGGTGAGCACCTGGCCGCTCTCGGCGTCCTGCACCACCACCGGCACCAGTCCGCGTTCGTCGAACTTGACCTCCTCCAGGTTCATACGCTCGCCTCCTCCAGCCGAACGGGAATCCCGGACGCGGCCAGGTACCGCTTCAGCTCGGGAATCGGGATCTGCCCGAAGTGGAAGACGCTGGCCGCGAGGGCCGCGTCGGCCTTTCCCTCGGTGAAGGCCTGAGCGAAGTGCGCTTTTTCCCCCGCGCCGCCCGAGGCGATCACCGGTACCGGGACGGCCTCGGCCACGGCCCGGGTCAGTTCGAGGTCGTACCCGTTCCGCGTCCCGTCTCGGTCCATGCTCGTGAGCAGGATCTCCCCGGCGCCGAGCTCCGCGCCCCGCACCGCCCACGCTACCGCGTCGAGGCCCGTGGGGACGCGCCCCCCGGCGACGTACACCTCCCAGGAAGCCCCCTGGCGTTTCGCGTCGATCGCGAGGACTACGGCTTGGGAGCCAAAGTGGCCTGCAAGCTCGGTAAGGAGCTCGGGGCGCTTGACCGCGGCGGAGTTCACGCTGACCTTGTCCGCTCCCGCGAGCAGCAACCGACGGGCGTCCTCGAGGGTGCGCACCCCGCCCCCCACGGTGAGGGGGATGAAGACCGTTTCAGCGACGCGAGCTACGACGTCCAACAGGATCGCGCGCTGCTCGTGCGTGGCGGTGATGTCTAGGAAAACGAGCTCGTCGGCCCCGGCCCGGTCGTAGGCCTGCGCGGCTTCGACGGGGTCCCCGGCGTCCACCAGGTTCACGAAGTTCACCCCCTTAACCACGCGGCCGGCGTGGACGTCGAGGCAGGGGATGATGCGCTTGGCGAGCATGCTTGAGATTATACGCCCGAGCGGTCAGCGTACAAGCAGGCTCAGGACCTCCACGTGGTGGGTGAAGGGGTAGAAGTCGTAGGGGCGGGCGAAGCGTAGCCGGTACCCGCCCGCCACAAGCCGTTTCACGTCCCGCGCCCAGGTGGCTGGGTCGCAGGAGATGTACAGGATTTGGTGGGGCCGCGCCTCGAGGAGGGTGCGCACCACCTCCGGGGCAAGCCCCGCGCGGGGCGGATCCACCGCCACGAGGTCCGCAGGGGCGAAGCGGACGAGTTCGCGCGCGTCCCCCCGGTGAAACCGCACGTTGGGCAGACCCAGCCGCCGGGCGTCAGCCTGGCCCTTTTGGATGGCGGCCCGGCTCAGCTCCACCGCGACGATCTCATCGAAGGCCGCGGCCAGGTGAAAGGAGAGGACCCCGCCCCCCGCGTAGAGCTCCACCGCGCGCCGGCCCCCGTGAACGAGCGCGGCGGCTTCCTGGTAGAGCCGTGCGGCCGCCCTAGGGTTCACCTGCGCGAAGCTCACCACGTCCACCGAGGCCAGGACCTCGCCGAACGCCTCGAGGAGGTGCGCCGCTCCAGCGAGGTGCTTGACCGGGCCGCGAAACCGCCCCCGGGGGTCCAAGGCCCCCCACCACACCCCGGCGATTCCCTCGCGCACGAGGCCCTTCGCTACCGTGCGGAACATGCGGGCCTTACCCCCGATGAGCCCCACCTGGACGCGACCCTCGTGGAGACTGCCCCGAAGCACGACCTCAACGACGTTCGCGAGCGGCCAGGTGTTGAGCAAACTGAGCGCTTCCTGGAGGGGCGGGGCGAGCAAAGGGTCCGTGTGCGCCCGCACCAGCTCGTGCGACCCCGGCACGCGGTACGCCAGCCCCCCAAGGGGATGGAGGGCGAACTGGGCTGCGGTGCGGTACCCCATGGGCTCGGGGGAGGGAGCGATCGGCTCGAGGGTGGCCTCGAGGCCTGCGAGGCGCGCGAGCGCTTCGCGCACGAAGCCCTGTTTGACGGGGAGTTGAGCCTCGTAGGCGAGGGGAAGGTCGGCGCCGGGCGGCAGCGGGTGATCCACCCGGTCGGGGGAGGGCTCGAGGATCTCGAGGACCTCACCCTCGAGGTGGTTCTTCCGGCGGCGCACCCGGGCGCGGACGCGCTCTCCGGGGAGCCCGCCGCGCACGATCACGACGCCTTCCGGCGTGCGGGCGAGCCCCCGCCCGCCGGTCACGAGTTTCTCGATGGTCAGCGTGAGCGTCACCGTTATGAGTTTAGCAGCTTGCGTAACGGGAAAAGACCCGTATAATCATACTGTGCTGCTTCAAAATTTCGTATGGGAGGTAGTGGGATGAAACAACGCGTCTGGCTTCTTCTGGTGCTTATGCTATGGGCGTCGCTGGGCTTGGCGCAGCGCTTCCGCAGCCTCGACCAGATCCAGGCGGACGGCACGATCGTCATCGGTACGGAAGGGGCCTTCCCGCCGTTTAACTTTTTTGACGAGGGGAACCTGGTGGGCTTCGACATCGAGATCGGCCAGGCCTTGGCCGAGCGGCTCGGGGTGAAGTACGAGTGGAAGGCGCAGGCCTTCGACACCCTCTTGATCGCCCTGAACCAGGGCCGGTTCGACTTCGTCATCGCTTCGCACACCATCACCCCGGAGCGGGCCCAGGCGGTGGACTTCACGAAGCCGTACTACTGCACCGGTAACCTGATCGTGGCCCTGCCCGGCGGGCCCCGGACCCCGGAGGAACTCAAAGGCAAGGTCGTGGGGGTCCAGGTCGGCACCACCTACTTCGAGTACGCGCAGACCATCGAGGGGATCAAGGAGATCAAGACCTACCAGACGAACCCCGACGCCCTGCAGGACCTCTTGAACCAGCGGATCGACGCCTGGATTACCGATCAGTTCACCGCCCTGGAAGCCATGAAGCAGCGGGACGTGGAGCTGCAGCTGAGCGACCTGCTGGTCCGGGAAGAGATCGGGATCGCCGTGGCCAAGGGCAACGAGACCCTGCTCGCGGCGCTCAACAACGCCTTGGATGAGATCCTGGCGGACGGCACGTACGCGGCCATCTCGGAGAAGTGGTTCGGTCAGGATATTCGCTGTAAGTAAGTGAACGAGTGACGGGAGGGGCGGTGTGTCCCCTCCCGTTTTTGGGGGCATCGTGCGCGCGTTGCGATTACTACTAGGGTTGTTGCTGGCCGGCGCGGGGCTTTGGCTCGCCTACATCGCGTTTTTTAACGGGCTGGCCTGGCTGCTCGAACGGTACCTCGCGTTCTTCGGTTTTACTCCGGAAAAGATCTCCTTTTACGCGCAATCCTTGCGTTTTGGGGCCGAGGTCACCCTGAAGCTCACGGTGATCTCCTCGATCGCGGGGTTGATCATCGGACTTGTTGCCGGGATCTCCCGGCTCTCGCGGAACCCTCTCTTCCGCTACCCTGCGGCGTTCTACATCTGGGTCATTCGGGGCACCCCCCTGTTGGTGCAGATCCTCTTCGCCTATAACGGCCTGCCTTTTTTGCTCGATCCTTTGTGGCGGCCCCTCGAGGCGCTGGGGCTGCCGTCGATCCAGGACATTCTGGTGCCGTACTGGGCGGCGTTCTTGGCGCTGGCTTTCAACGTGGGGGCGTACAACGCGGAGGTGATCCGCGCGGGGATTCAAGCCATCTCCAAGGGGCAGTGGGAGGCCGCGCACTCCCTGGGGCTCTCGCCCGCCCAGGTGATGCGCTACATCGTCATTCCCCAAGCGGTGCGGATCGTGGTCCCCCCCCTCGTGAACAACGTGATCGCCCTGCTCAAAGACTCCTCCCTCGCCATGGCCATCACCCTGCTCGAGCTGGTCTTGGCCGGGCAACGGATCATCTCGGCGACCTTCCGCCCGGTGGAGATCTACGTAGCGGTAGCGATGGTGTACCTCATCCTGACCACGGTGCTCACCTTCTTCACGAACTGGCTCGAGCGCCGGCTGCAGGCGAGCGGGGCGCGGTGATGAAGTTGCAAAATGAACGGGGTTTTCAGTATATTGGTGCCGCCAAGTCGGCGTTAGAGGTGAAACTATGCGCAGTCGTGGGTTTTTGTTGGTAGCGGTGCTTTTGGTGGGTGCGCTCGGCTTCGCGCAGCAGTCCCGCATGGACGTCGTGCTCGAGCGGGGCAAGCTGGTCTGCGGCGTGAACAACGTCGCGCCGGGATTCGGCTTCCTCAACGAGCAGACCGGGCGGTTCGAGGGGTTCGACATCGACTTCTGCCGCGCGGTCGCCGCGGCCCTGTTCGACGACCCGGACGCGGTGGAGTACGTTCCCCTCACGGCCAAGGCGCGCTTCAGCGCGATTCAGACCGGTGAGGTGGACGTGGTCTTCCGCAACACCACCATCACCGTGAGCCGGGACAGCTCGGTGGGCGTGGACTTCCTCCCGGTGAACTTCTACGACGGCCAGGGCGTGATGGTGAAAAAAGAGCTCGGCGTGACCTCCGTGTTCGAGCTCGAGGGCGCCACGGTCTGCACGAACCAGGGCACGACCACCGAGAAGAACTGGACGGATTTCGTGCGCGCCCAGGGGTGGCAGGGCGGTCAGCTGCTGACCTTCGAGGACTTCTCCAAGGTCTTTAACGCCTTCATCAGCGGGCGGTGCGACGCGGCCACCACCGACAAGTCGGGGCTGGCGGGGTGGAAGGCCCAGGCGTCGAACCCTGACGAGATCGTGATCCTGCCGGAAACGATCTCCAAGGAGCCGCTCGCGGGCTTCACCTTCCAGAACGACAGCAAGTGGCGCGACGCCCTGACCTGGATCGTGTATGCCCTGATCCAGGCGGAGGAGTTCGGCATCACCTCCGAGAACGTGGACGAGTTCCTCAAGAGCGACAGCCCCGCGATCCGCCGCTTCCTCGGGGTCGAGGGCAAGTTCGGTGAGGATCTGGGGCTGCCGAACGACTTCGTGGTGCGGATCCTGCGGCACGTGGGGAACTACGGCGAGATCTACGACCGCCACCTCGGGCCGGAAAGCCCCTTCTACATCCCGCGCGAGGGGAGCTTGAACGAGCTTTGGACCCGCGGTGGTCTGCTGTACGCCCCGCCCTTCCGGTAAGGTTTAACGAACGCAAGCGGGCGGCCCCAGCCACCTGGGGCCGCCCTAAACAAGGAACGATGAACCGGAGAACGATCCCATTCTGGAGAGACGCGCGCGTCCTGAACCTCGTCGTTCAGGTACTCGCGGCGCTGTTCGCCCTCGGCCTGATCGCCTTCCTCCTCTTCACGGCCTACCGCGGCATGGTGGCCCGGGGCATCCCGTTCACCTTTAGCTTCCTTGGCCAGGAGGCCGGGTTCACGATCAGCGAAGGGCCGGTGCTCGCACTGGAGGACGGACGGCTCGTCCTCAGGCCGTTCAAGCCTAGCGACGCGTACTGGCAAGCGTTTTTCGCCGGGATCTACAACACGCTGCGCGTGGCGTTAGTCGGGATCGTGCTCACCACGATCCTGGGGGTGCTGGTGGGCATCGGCCGCTTGAGCAGCAACTGGCTGGTGAACCGCTTGGCCTTCGCCTACGTCGAGCTGGTGCGCAACACGCCCCTACTGGTGCAGATGTTCTTCTGGTACTTCGGGGCGATCCTGAAATTCCCCCCGGTGCGCCAGGCTAGCGAGTGGTTCGGCGGCTTGATCGCGAGCCAGCGCGGGATCTTTCTGCCCTGGCCGGTCCCTACGGACGCCTGGCCCCGCTTTGAGCCCTTTTTGTGGGGTGGTTTGCTCCTCGCCGTGGGGGTGTACCTCGCGTTGCGCAGGCAGGGCTGGGCCCGCTGGAGCGCCTTGGGCGCGCTGGTGCTGGCCTGGGGGGTGGGGTGGCTCGTGAGCGGAGGGCCGCTCGCGATCTCCGAGCCGGAGCTGGGCCGCTTTAGGGTCACGGGAGGTCTCACGCTCTCTCCGGAGTTTAGCGCGGTGCTTCTCGCGCTCGTGATCTACACGGCCTCCTACATCGCGGAGATCGTGCGCGGGGCGATCCAGTCGCTGCCCAAAGGACAGTGGGAAGCGGCGACGAGCCTCGGCCTCACCTACGCGCAGACCATGCGGCTCGTGATCCTGCCGCAGGCCATGCGCATCATCATCCCACCCTTGGGCAACCAGTACCTGAACCTCACCAAGAACTCCTCGCTGGCCATCGCGGTCGGGTACCCCGAGCTCTTCAACGTTTACGGCACGATCGCGAACCAGTCCGGGCGCAGCCTCGAGGGCATCCTCATCGTGATGGCCGCGTACCTGAGCATGAGCTTGACGATCAGCGCGCTCGTGAACTGGTACAACCGCCGGGTGACGCTCGTGGGGGTGCGGTGATGCGGGCCTGGGCTTGGATGCGTACGAACCTCTTCAACGGGTGGTGGAACACCCTCCTCACCCTGCTCACCGGGGCAGGGATCTTCCTGCTCGGTAAGGCCGTGCTGCTCTGGGCGCTGAGCGAAGCCCGCTGGGCCGTGATTCCCAACAACTTCCGCCTCTTCATGGTGGGGCCGTTCCCGCCGGAGGCGGTCTGGCGGGTCTGGCTGGTGGTGTTGGAGACCACGGTGCTCGGCGGCCTCAGCTACGGCGTACTCGCGCAGGGATTGCCGCGCGCCTGGCGGGCCTTCTGGGGCGGCGCTTTACTCCTCGCCGTTTTGCTGTGGCCCCTGGTCTTCCCGGCCACCTGGGCTTGGGCGGTAGCCACCGCTGCGGCGCTGCCCGGCGCGATCTGGGCCGGCGCGCGGCTTAGGGGCTTGCGGCCCTACCTGCCGCTTTTGTGGCTTTTGGGCCTCTTCGCCGCGGGAGCCCTGCTCTCCGGGGTGAACACGAACCTCTGGGGCGGCCTGCTCCTCACCCTGCTCATCACGCTGCTCACCGTGGTGCTGAGCTTCCCCTTAGGGCTTTTGCTCGCCCTGGGGCGCACCAGCCGCCTTCCGGCGATCCGCATCCTCGCTACCCTCTACATCGAGACGGTGCGGGGCGTGCCCTTGGTCTCGGTTTTGTTCCTCGCCTGGATCATGGTGCCCCTTTTCGTGCCCGAAGCCTGGCGGCCACCGCAGCTTGTGCGGGTCATCGCGGGGTTCACGCTCTTCGCCGCCGCGTACCTCGCCGAGTACATCCGCGGGGGGTTGCAGGGCGTGCCCAAAGGACAGTACGAGGCCGCCTGGGCGCTGGGACTCAACGGCTTCCAGACCGCCTACTACATCATCCTGCCCCAGGCGATTCGCTCCGTTATCCCTGCCCTGATCGGCCAGGTCATCGCGATCTTTAAGGACACCTCGCTCGTGGCGATCGTGGGCCTTCTCGACCTTTTGGGCATCGCGCAATCGGTCCTCGCAAACCCCAACTACCTGGGCCTCGAGCGCGAGGTGTACCTCTTTCTCCTGGTGGTGTACTTCATCGGGGCCGGGCTCATGTCCTACGCCTCCCGCCAGCTCGAGCGGGCCATGGGGCTGGGTACCCGATAGACTGGAGGAAAGATGGAACCCATCATCCAAATCGAGAACCTGCACAAGTACTTCGGCAAACTCCACGTGCTGCGCGGCATCAACCTGGAGGTGGCGCGCGGCGAGGTCGTGGTGGTGATCGGCCCCTCTGGCTCCGGTAAATCCACGCTGATCCGGTGCATCAACCGACTGGAGGACTTCCAGGAGGGGCGCATCGTGGTGGACGGAATCGAGCTGAGCCACGACGTGCGCAACATCGAGGCGATCCGCCGCGAGGTGGGGATGGTCTTCCAGCAGTTCAACCTCTTCCCCCACATGAAGGTCCTGGACAACGTCACCCTCGCTCCGATCAAGGTCCGCAAATGGCCTCGAGAAAAGGCTGTGGAGGTGGCGATGCAGCTCTTGGAGCGCGTGGGGATCGCGGACCAGGCGGAAAAATACCCGGCGCAGCTCTCCGGAGGGCAGCAGCAGCGTGTGGCGATCGCCCGGGCCCTTGCGATGCAGCCCAAGATCATGCTTTTTGATGAGCCCACCTCAGCCCTCGACCCGGAGATGGTGGGGGAGGTGCTCGACGTGATGCGCGAGCTGGCTAAAAGCGGCATGACCATGATCGTAGTGACGCACGAGATGGGGTTCGCGCGCGAGGTGGCGGACCGCGTGATCTTCATGGACCAGGGCCAGATCGTGGAGGAAGGCAAGCCCGACACCCTCTTCGCCAACCCGCAGCACGAGCGCACGCGCGCCTTCCTCGCGCGGGTGCTGCACCACTAACCGCGATGCTACGCGCCATCCTGCGCGCCGCTGATCCGGACGCCTCCCCCGACGAGGTGCGCCGCGGCCTGCGCGCGCTCTACCTAGCCACGGTAGGCTTACAGTCCACGGTTGCCGTGCTGCTTTGGGTTCTTCCGCTACCGAAGGTCCAGGCCCCCCTGCCCGGATGGGTGGCGGGGGGCCTCCTCGCCCTGGCTGGCCTCGAGGCCCTCGGGATGCGGTGGCTTGCCCGACGAGCCCGCCGCCAGACCCCCGGCCCCGAGGGGCGGTGGGTCGCGGTGATGCTCCTCGCCTCCGCTCCCTCAGCGTTTCTGCTCTTCGCGGTTCTGCTCGAGTACCTCGGGTTCGACCTCTGGCCTGTGGGTTTCGTCCTGCTCGGGAGCGGGGTGTTCGCGTACGGCCTTCGGGAAGCGCCCAAGCTGGCGTAACCAGCGAACGAACCGGGGAGCAAGGAGCTGCTCGAGGGCCGGCAGGTACAGGGTGGTTCGCTCGATGCCGAGCTGGTACACGGCGCGGGCCTTCTCGTAATCAAAGGTTTCCACCGGAGTCTCCGGACACAGGGGGAGCACGAGGTCGGCCTGCTGCATCGCGAGCCGTTTCAGACGCTCGCGCGCGGCCTGCCCGGCCAAAAGCAGCACATCGAACGTAGTACGCGGCGGGGCGGCCGGGGCTGGGTTGGAGACGTCCACCGCCACGACCGGCCCCCCGGCCAAGGCGCGGGCGGCCGTGACCGGAACCTTCTCCGCAACGTCCCCATCCACGAGCAGGTACGGCCCCCACGGGACCGGCGGGAAGATGCCCGGGACGGCACTCGAGGCCAGCAAGGCTTCCACCACCGGCCCCTCCCGCAGCACCACCATCTCGCCGCGGTACAGGTCCGCCGCCACGATGCCCAAGGGGATCGGGCTTTCCTCGAGGCGGCGGTCGCCGAAGAGGGCCTCGAGCCCCTCCCGCAGCCGCTCGTTGCTGGCCAGCGAGGGGTTGCGCAAGGCTTTGAACAGCTGCGACTGCAGCCGGGCAAGGCGGCGAAAGATGTTTCCTTCGTCCTGGAATAAACGACCAGCGCGAGGGTCGGCGATGTGCTCGAGGTACGGGTCGGGTTCTAAGGGCAAACCGAAAGCAAACGCGGCCGCGGCCAGCGCGCCCGCGGAACTCCCCGCCAGGGCTTTGACGGGGAGGTTGTGTTCCCGCAGCACTCGTAGGGCGCCGAGGTGGGCGAATCCTCGGACCCCGCCTCCGCCGAGTGCCAGCGCCAAGCCTTTCATTAACCTCAGTCTAGCGTAGGTGTGGGTACGCGTTTGGTTGCGGGAGTACAGGGGTGGGGGGGTGGTCCCTACTCGTCGTCGTCGGGACCGTCCCCGTTCCGCTTCTTCTTTTTCTTCTTTCCGTCCTCGGTGCCCGACCCCCCCATGAAAAACTGGTAGAGGATGCGAGCAAAGACCGTTGTGTAGTACTGCTCGAACGTGGCTTCCGGAGCAACGAACAGGGTGAGGTCGGACCAGATCGCCTCGCTCGAGCCCACAGCGTATAGGGTGGCTCCAACCAGGACGATCGTCTGCCCGTCGGTGAGGGCGATCTGAGTCTGGGCGGGTTGGAGTGGGCCGGGTGGGGTATCGAGGACGCAGAGGACCTCCAGCGCCCGGCTTTCCCCCATGAGGGCCTCGAGGCCCCAGGCGGCGAGGTCGCGGGGGGTCATGCCGGGGTAGGGGGGCGGCATGGCGAGCATGACCATCGCCGCGCTTCTGTCGGCTGCGGTGAGCGCGACCCCGACGGTGCGTGCGGACGGGTTGCCCAGCGAGCGCGCTTGCCAGTCCGGAGGGTGCCAGAAGCTGTAGGGTAGGTAGTAGGGATCGCTGTAGTAGACCCAGGTACTGATGTCCGGAGCGAGGTCGGCGGGGGAACGGCTGAAGAACCAGGCGACGAGCTGCTCAAACCGACCACACCCCGAGCCGGTTCCTTGGGCCACCCCAAGACCAAGCCCTGCGCTGCTCAACGCGCCCACGAAGAGCGCGACTCGAACCAGGCGTTGACGACGCGCGCGGTTCACGATCCACCTCCCATCCCCAGCCTCGCGCGTGGGGGCTTAAACCGTGCTTAAATCCGGGGGTTTAGGCCAAGAGGTTCCGCGTTTCGGGTGAGGGCTCCACCCCCAGCTCCGTCCACAGCCGCTCGGCGAAGGCCCGGTAGCGTCGCCAGGCCTCCCGTTTCCGCCCCCGCCGTACGAGGAGCCAGAGCAGGCGCTTTAACGCTTCCTCGTGAAGCGGATCAAGCTCGAGGACCCGAAGGAGCATGGCCTCCGCCCTTAGGGGAGGGGCCGCGCTGGATGCGGCGAAGAGCGCCGCGTTCACCTGCTCTACGAGGTGGGCTCGAGCTTCGTTGACCAGAGGCAGGTCCACCTCGGGGGCCAACGGACCGCGGTACAGGCCGAGCACCGCCTCGGCGTCCCTGGCCTCGAGGGCACGTTCGAGATCCCAAAGGTCGCAGCGCGTGCGAGCGAGCCCCTCGGGTGTGAGGAAGGTTGGGACGCCCCAGGGCTCGAGCGTCTTGCGCAGCAGGTTCAGCTGCACGTGCAGGTTGTTGCGCACCTTTTCCGCATCGGCCTCCGGCCACAGGGCTGCCCCGATCGCTTCACGGCTCTGCCGGAGGGTGAGCAGCGTGAGGATCTCCCGCTGGCGAGTAGTAAGGGGGAGGGAAGCGCCGAGCGTGCGGGCGCGTACCCCGCCCAGGACCTCCAGCTCGAGCGGGGGGATCTCCGCGTGCCGGAGGCGCACCGCGTCCTTCCACCCCGAGCGGAGCACCGCCTCCAGGGGGTAGGCCCGCGCAAGCGTGGGGCGGTCCTGAGGGAGGGACTCGAGGGGCACCAGGCCGGGCAGTACGCGTTCCCGCGCGAGGGTGAGCTCGAGCAGGTCTTGGAGGTCCTGAGGGGCGCGGGTGACGCGATAGCGGGCTGCTTGGGCGGCGAGGCGTTGCTCGCGGGTCCGGCACCCCGCCAGGCTCCGGTCGGCGCACGCCAGGGCCGCGTCAGGTTGGTTTAAGTCTAGGAGGACTAGGGCTCGCTCCGCTTGAGCGAAAGGGCCGTCCTGGCCTTCGAGGACCCTAAGCGCGGCCTCGGGATCCTTGGCCTTCCGGAGAACCTGGGCCCATAGGGCGTGCGTTCGGTCCTGGGCCCAGGGGTGTCGCCAGGCCGTGCACCGCGCCGCGAGTTCGGGTAGCGGCTCGAGGGCCTCTAGGAGGGCGGCCTTTTCGGCTTGAGCGACGAGGGCGAGGATCCGGTTCTGTTTCGCCCAGCGCACGGCTTCGTCAAAGTGTTGAAGGGCTTCGGTCCTTTGACCGAGCAGCGCCTTGAACACGCCGAGGTTCCGGTGGTTGGCCGGGAGGTTATAGGGCACGTGGGCCTGCATCACGGTCAAGGAGTCCTCTACGCGCGCGATGTACCCCTCCAGGTCCCCCCAGCGCTCCCACTGAGCTTCGGCGAGGGTGTTTTGGAGCACCGCCCGGTTGTAATGGCCTGGGGGCATGCGTTGGGCAGCTTGCTGGAGGAAGGCCTCTGCCCGTGCGGGTTCCGCGGCCGCGAGGTAGTACTCGCCGACGTTGGTGAAGAAGGCCGCGGCGCGTTCGGGGCTCGCCTGCTCCACCCACCGCTCGCCCTCCGCGATGAAGGCGTGAGCCTCGGGAGATGGGGTGGGGGGAAGACAGGTAATTGCCCACCCCAGGGCGGTCACGATCTGGTCGGCGGTGGCGCTAGGGTGGCGGGCGGCCTGAAGAAGCGCTTGCACCGCGCGTGCGTTGGCTCCCGTAGCGGAAAGCGCCCAACCCAGGCCCAACAGGCGCGTCGGCCCCCTTGGACCTGGGGCCAGGGCATCCCAACGCAGCACGGCCTCCGGCTCGTGCCCGGCAGGAGCGTAATCCTCCTCTAGAAACGCGGCGAGCTCCTCGAGCATCCCGGCGCCGGCCAGGGCCTCTCCGTGCGTCAGGGGCGGCAGCCGCCGGACGGCCGCGCGCACCGCTTGCCGCACCGCTTTGGGGTACACCTTGCGTAGGGTTGTGGCGATGAGCGGGTGGAGCCGATACCCTCCCATGAGTTCCTGCGCGAATCCGGCCTCGACCAAAGCGCGGGTGGCGGGAGTGGCCGCCCCGTGGGGCAGGTACGGCACAGCAGCGAGCAGCAAACCCTCTGCCCAGGCCTCTGGGGACAGGCTTTGCCGGGCGCCCTCCAACAACGCCTCCCGCTCCGGGATGCGGCCGTGCAGGGCGGCCAGGTGCAGGGGCAGGGGCCAACCCCGGCACTGCCGCCAGGCAGCGTGGGCTGCTTGGGGGGTTGGGAAGAGCGCTTCGGCTTCCTCCAGCGTGAAGGCGAGGTCCGCGGCCTTGAGGTGGACCAGCCGCCCTGTGCTGTCGAGGCGGGGAAGCTCGGGATGGGTCAGCTCCTGACGGCTCGCGAGCAGAAGCAGCCCCCCGAGGGTGCGCAGCAGGGGGCCTACCGGTGCGTTCTTGTGGAGGTCCTCGAGCACGACCAGGGTTGGTGCGTGCCAGAGCGCTTCTGTGAGGACATCCCAGGGGGTGTTGGGGGGCAGCGCCAGGGCCTGAGCGAGGGCGGGGCGGAGCTTGCGTCTGGCGAGAGCGATCCAGATGACCCGCCAGGCCTCGGCCTCGAGGCGATCAGCCCATTGGCTGGCGAGGACGCTCTTGCCGTAACCGTACGGAGCCTGGAGCCACACCACGTAGCCGGGATCGTCGGGGAGCCGGCGGAGCAAACGAGGGCGTACCAGGTACCGGATGCTGGGCTTAGGGCGGAGCCCGGTCATGGTCCCAGAGGCCGGAGTGGGCGTTGGGCCCCATTATAAACCGCGTCGGCCCTCCGGGACGTGGCGGGATTCAGGCCGCTTGCGGAGCGCGGTCCCGCAGGAGGAGCCAGAGGCCGACCAGCACGAGGAGGAGGGGGATGCCCCACTTCAGCACGACGGCGGCGAGGCCGACGAGGAGGCCGATCGCGCCGAGCACGAGGCCGAGCAGGACGAGGAAGGGCAGGAGGGCTAGGCCAACCACGGCCCCCACCAGACCAAGCCCCAGGGCAAGCACCGCGAGGATCGGGCCGGCGATTCCTAGCGCGAGGGCGATCCCCAGGATCAGCAGAATCCATCCGAGTACGCGCATACCTCAATCATACCCCTCTCACAGGAGCCTAACGCCGTAGTGTTACCATAAGTGCGATGGAGACGGCCCTGTCCCACGCAATCGAGGAGGCGCAGCGCGCACGCTTAATGGCTACCGGATTGAGGAAGCGTTACGGCCGGCGCGAGGTGGTGCGGGGAGTGGACCTGACCCTGGGGCGGGGAGAGATCGTGGCGTTGTTCGGGCCGAACGGGGCGGGGAAGACCACCACCTTCTACATGCTGGTGGGGTTCATCCGTCCGAACGAAGGGCGGATCATGCTCAAGGGGCACGACGTGACGCGGATGCCCATGTACCGCAGGGCCCGGCTGGGCCTGGGGTACCTGCCCCAAGAGCCCTCCGCCTTCCGGCGCATGACGGTTCTCGAGAACCTGCTCTCGATCCTGGAGCACCAACCGATCCCGAAGCAGGAACGCATGGAAATCGCCATGTCCCTCCTTGAGGAGTTCCACATCGCGCACCTCAAGGACAAGTACGCCTACACCCTCTCGGGCGGGGAACGCCGCCGCCTCGAGATCGCGCGCGCGCTGACCACGAACCCGGACTTCATCCTGCTGGACGAGCCGTTTACCGGCGTGGACCCTAAGAACGTGCGGGACATCCAGAAGCTCATCGAGGAGTTGCGCTTGCGGCGCGGGGTGGGCATCTTCATCACGGACCACTCGGTGCGGGAGACGCTGGCCATCACGGACCGGGTGTACCTGATGTATGACGGCCAGGTGGTCTTCCACGGGTCGCCCGAGGAGTTCGCCCGCGATACCGGGGCGCGGAACTACTACCTTGGGGATGAGTTCGAGCTGTAAGCACGCAGCATGAACCTCTGGACGCTTGTCGGCAGTCTGGTCCTGCTCGCGGGACTGATCGCGTACGTAGGGGACGTGGTCGGTCGGCGTGTGGGGCGGCGCCACCTGCGTCTATTCGGCCTAAGGCCCCGCACCACCGCTTTGGTCTTCGCGATTCTCACCGGCATGATCATCGCGCTGGTGGCGTTTTTCGCCTTCTTCTTCCTGGCGGAGGACGCGCGCCGCACGATCCTGGAGGCTGAACAGGTGCGCCTCGAGCGGGACCGGCTTCGGGAGGAGGTGACGCGCCTTTCGGGGGAGGTGCAGAGCTACGAAGGGCGCGTCGCGCAGCTTTTCGCTGAGCGGGAGCGGTTGTTTCAGGAGCGGGACCGCCTAGAGGCGAACCTGAACTTCGCGGAGTTCCAGCTACAGGAGGCGCGGCGAGAGTTGGAGAAGCTTCAGGCGGAGCGGGACCTGCTTTTAGAGCAGGTGCGTTCCGTGCGGGAAGCTCTTGCGCAGCGCGAGGAGGAGCTGAGGAAGGTCGAGGCGGAGCGCGACGCGGCGGAAGCGGAGTTCTTAAAACTGCAAGCAGCGCAGAACCAGCTGCTCCAAGAGCTCGAGGAGCTTCGTGAGGCGCAGTCCACGGTACTCAGCTCCGCGGACGAGACGCGTCGGCGCCTTGAGGCGAGGCTGCAAGCCATTCGGGAGGAGATCGCTCGACTGGAGGAGGACCGGCGGCGGTTGCGCGGGGATTTGAACGCGTTGTTGAGCGAACAGTACCGGTTGGAGCGAAGCCGCCGCCAGTTAGAGGAGGAGAACGCGCGGCTCGCGGCGCAGCTGGAGGCCGCGCAGTTAGAGGAACGGCGCTTGAACGCGAGCTTGGCGCGCTTAAAGGCGGAGCAGGCGCGGCTGGAGCAAGGGATTGAGGTATTACGCCAGGGGCTCTCGCGGGTGCTTAAGGATACGGTGTTGGCCGAGGTGCCGCTGGGGGAGGGGCGCTCGTCGGAGCAAGCGTGGGCTGAGGTCGTGCGGAAGGCAGATGTTGAGGCGCGCGTGGCGGGGTTCCGTGGGGTGCTGCTCCCAGGGGAGGAGCAGATTGACGGATGGACGGGGCCTGGGGTGTTGCAGGCTCGAGCCCAGGGCATTACCCCGGAGGGGAAGCTGGTGGTCGGGGTGCGTTTCGTGCCGACCGAGCGCCGCTTCGTGCTGGGCCAGGTGATCTCGATGCGCGAGCTGCCCCCACCTCGTTACCAGCCGGAACGGGTGCGCGAAGGACTGATCGCGTTACGTAAGGACGCGGAGGAGCGGTTGCTTCAGGCGGGCATCCTTCCCGAGCGGGTGGCGGAAGGCCGCTTGACCCTGGGGGATCTTGCCCGCTTCCAGTCGTCGCTCGCGGACCTGACGGGGAACGTGGTGGTGGGCGTGGTCGCGCTGGAGGACCTCTTCACGACGGGACCGGTGCGGGTCGCGTTGCAGGTGCTTTACGTGCCGTAAACCAGCATCGCGGCGGCCAGGTCCCACAAGGCGGACCCCACGCTTTTGAAAATCACCGGCCCCTTGGTGGGGCGGGGTTGTGCTAAGGCACGCTGGAGCGGAACCACCCGCGCCCAGTCCACCCCAGCTTGGATCAGGTCGCCCGCTTCGGCCTGGGCCCCTTCCAGGGTGTCCACGTACACCCGGGCGCGCTGGATGAGCGTGGGGGGAAGCTCGGCCATCTCGGGGCGGAACGCGCCCACCGCAGCGATGAAGGCGTCCTCCCGCACCGTGGGGGGCAGGACCGGCGTGGCGCTGGTGGTGGCGGTCACGATGAGGGGGGCGCGCTCCAACACCTCTTCCGGACGGGCGACGGCCTCAGCGTGAACGCCCAGGGTCTGGGCGTATGCCGCGAGGGCTTCCGCGTTTTGGCGGGTTCTGGAAGCGATGTAGACCTGGCGGACCCCCAACCCTTCAACGAACGCCTCGAGGTGCGCGCGGCCTTGGGTGCCGGCCCCAACGATGAGCAGGGGACCGGTGGGATTGGGAGCGAGGAGCTTCGCCGCGAGGAGGGAAAGGGCCGCGGTGCGGCGGGCGGTGACCGTTTTGCCCTCCAGGATGCCCCGCCGCACCCCGGTGGCTGCGTCGATGACGATGACCTCGCTCTCGATTGTGGGGAGGTTGCGCGTCGCGTTTTGGGGGTGGACGGTCACCAGCTTCGTGATCGCGATCCTGGGGCTGGTGGCAGGCATGACCAGGAAGGTACCGCCTCCCGGGAGGGAAAGGACGCTGCGTTCGGGCGCGTGGGCTTCCCCTCGAGCCCAGGATTGGAGGACCTGGGCGATAGCGTCAGCGAGCTTCGGGTAGGGCAGGTGGGCGGCGGTGGTTTCGGCGCTGAGGTGTTCCATCGTTTCCTCCACTGGAGGTTCGCCCCGGGGTTGGGGGCGGGCCGCACGGGGAGGCGATGCGCGATCACACCGATGATTTTACCCGTGAACGTTCCAGAGATCTCCCCTCAAGCACGAGGGGCAGCCCAACCCGATGTACGGGTGGGGGGCGTTTTGCTCGGAGTTCACCTCGATGCTGCAACCTAGACGCGTTGCCATGCCCGCCCCCCGGATCCTCACGCTCCGGAACGGTTTAGTCCAGGAAGTCCCGCAGCTTGCGCGTGCGCGACTCGTGGTACTTCAGTTTGCGGAGGGCCTTGTTCTCGATCTGGCGGATGCGCTCCCGGGTCACGCCGAAGTACGCGCCGACCTCCTCCAGGGTGTGCTCCCGCCCGTCGATCAGGCCCTTGCGGAGCTTGAGCACCATGGCCTCGCGCTCACTCAGCTTGCTGAGGGCTTTTTCGAGCTCCTCGGAGAGGAGGCTTTGCGCGGCGGCGTCCACGGGGGAGGCCATGTGCTCGTCGGGGATGAAGTCCCCGTAGAACGAGTCCTTCTCGTCGCCGATCGGGGTCTCGAGGGAGACGGGCTCCTGCGCGATCTTGAAGGTTTCCTCGACGCGCTTGGCGTCCCAGCCGGGTCCCATGGCCTCAGCGATCTCCTCGTAGCTGGGCTCACGGCCCTTCTCCTGCTGCAGCTGCCGCGCGGTGCGGGTGAGCTTGTTGATCGTCTCGACCATGTGCACCGGGATGCGGATGGTGCGGGCCTGGTCAGCGATCGCGCGGTTGATGGCCTGCCGAATCCACCAGGTGGCGTAGGTGGAGAACTTGTAGCGCCGTTTGTACTCGAACTTCTCCACCGCGCGGATCAGGCCTTGGTTGCCCTCCTGGATCAGGTCGAGGAAGCTAAGGCCACGACCGGTGTACTTCTTCGCGATGGAGACCACGAGGCGGAGGTTCGCCTCGATCAGGTGCTGCCGGGCGAGCTCCCCGTCCCGGGCCAGGTGCAGGTAGCGCTTTTGGGGTTTGGGCAGGGCGCGGAGCCGTGCATCCACGGCCTGCACGGTCTCCTCGTCGATCTCGGTGTCCACCCCGGGGATGTGGGGCACCCGGCCACCGTGGCGCACCTGGGCGCGGATGACCTGCTTGATGAGGTGCGCGTCGAGCCCGGTGAACTCGGAGAGCTTCTCAATGGCGGCTTCTCCCTCCTCGACGCGCCGGGCCAGGTCGATCTCCTCCTCGAGGGTCAAGAGGGGCACCTGACCGATCTCGTGCAGGTACTGGCGGACCGGGTCGGAGATCGAGACCCGCGTGGCGATGGCGGGTTCGTCTTCGCTGAGGTCGTCCTCGCCCTCGAGGATGGGTTCCTCGAGCTCCTCATCCTCGGAGAGTACGTCGATGCCCTCCCCTTCGAGCAGATCGATCACCTCCTCGTACGACTCCTCGAAGGCGTCGTCGTCGAGGTTCGGGAGGGCTTCCTCCATAACTTGGCGGACTTCCTCCTGGGAGAGGCTGCCGGACTTTTTCCCCTTTTGCAGCAGGGTGCGGACCGCGCGGCTTTCCAGCACGTCCTCCGCCGTGCCCTCCGTTTTCTTGGCGCTGCGGCGCCGGCGCTTGGTGGTGCTCTCGCTGGGTGGGGCGTCGATCACTTCCTGGGCGGCTTTCTTCTTGCGCTTTTTTTCCTTGTCCATGATGCAGCGTTCACCCCCACTGGTCCTGCGTGCGTGGTGGCGATAGGGTCCCTAGCTAGGCTGGCTTCTCGGACACGAGGACCTTGTACCGGTCCACGCGAGCGGTCCGGTAGTTGCCAAACAACGCTTCCATGAGCGGCTCGTATTTCAAGAAAGGATTGGCCACCAGGAAAAACCTTCCGCCTGGACGGGTGCGCGCGTAAGCTGCTTGTACGAATGCCCTGGCCACGTCTAGAATGACGTTACCCCCCACGTGAAACGGGGGATTCGTAACCACTATATCATAAGCCTCCCCTTCTTTCAAGGCTTCGTCCACATCGGAGTGCAGCACCCGCCCCTCGAGCCCGTTAGCCTCGAGGGTACGCTGGGCGCTCAAGACCGCGGGCCACTCGTCCTCCACCAGGGTCACCTCGGCCCCAAGGCGCGCGAGCGGAGCCCCCAGCGCCCCGTACCCACCCCCCAGATCCAGAACCCGCAACCCCCTCACCGGCCCCTCGAGGGCCTCGAGCAGCAGCAGGCTCGCGGGATCGATCTTTCCTGCGGAAAACACGCCGGGAAGATGATGGAACGCCAAGCGCTGACCCAACACCGTGCTCTCGAAGCGCCGCCAGGCCTCCTCGGGCGCGGGCGCGGGGCCTTCCCGCTCAAGCACAGCGACCCGGTACGGTCCGTCCCGGGTCACCACCACGCCGTAACCGACGAGCGCGCGGGCCTCTTTAAAGTAGCGTTCGAACCCCTTGCGCCGGTCCCCCGCGAGCCATAAGCGCCCGCCGGGCTTCAAGGCGCGCGACGCGGCGATGAGACACTGGCGCACCCAAGCCGAGCCCCGCTCCGCCGGGAGGGGCAGCGCGACCAGATCGTACGCCTCGGGCTCCACCTCCCAGGGAAGCCCCCGCCGCACCCGCCAGGCGCGGACCTCCCGCGCGGTAGCCTCGAGGCACCGCAGGGCCGCGCGGGAGGTCTCGATGAGGTCCACGGCCAGCCCCGCGTGGGCCAGCGTGAGGCTGGTGAGGCCCACGCCCGGGTTGAGGTCCAAGGCCCGCTCCCCAATGGGCTCGAGCGTGCGGGCCAGGAGGTCATGCACGGGATCCGGGTAACCGCGCGCGCCTGGCTTAGCGTAAAGCCCGCCGTGAGCGAACGGGATGCGCTTGAGTCGATGGTACGCCTCCAGCGTCACAAGCTACCAGTATACGCGATCCCCTCAGAGCGAGGAGGCACGGTGCGGCGGGCTGGCGTAGACTGGGAGACGTGGTCGTACTCGGCATCGAGACTTCGTGTGACGACACCGGGGTCGGCGTAGTGCGGGACGGGCGGGTCCTCTCCAACCAAGTGGCTTCCCAAACCCAGTTGCACGCGACGTACGGGGGCGTAGTCCCGGAACTCGCGAGCCGCGAGCACACCCGCGTGATCGACGCGCTGGTCGCCGCAGCGCTGGAGGAGGCCGGAGTGCGCTTGGAGGAGGTGGACGTGATCGCCGCCACTCGAGGACCCGGCCTGATCGGTGCGTTGCTCGTAGGCCTGACTTACGCGAAAGCCTTAGCCTTCGCACTTGAGCGCCCGTTCGTCGGCGTGCACCACCTGGAGGGGCACATCTACGGGGCGCTGGCGGACCGTCCGGACCTGGCCCCCCCGTTTTTGGTGTTGGTGGCCTCCGGGGGGCACACGCACCTCTTTGACGTGCCCGCCGAAGGACGGTATGAGCTGCTCGGCGCGACGCGGGACGACGCGGCGGGCGAGGCCTTCGACAAGGTGGCGCGCCTATTGGGGCTCGGGTACCCGGGCGGGCCGGAGATCGCCCGGCTCGCGGAGCATGGGGATCCCGAAGCGGTGCCGTTTACCGTACCCTTAAAGGACCAGCCGGGGTTTGACTTCAGCTTCTCCGGCTTGAAAACGGCAGCGGCCCGCTTCGTGGAGCAAGGGTACCGCGCGGAGGACATCGCGGCGAGCTTCCAGCGCGTGGTCGTTGAGGCGCTCTACACGACCGTAGCGCGCGCTGCGCGTGCACGAGGACGCCAGAAGGTGGTGATCGCCGGGGGGGTCGCAGCGAACCAGGCCCTACGCGCGCGGTTTCAGGAGAGCGATCTCGAGACCGTCTTTCCCCCAAAGGGGATGAACACGGATAACGGCGCGATGATCGCGCTGGCCGCGTGGCGGCGTTGGCAGGGGCGGGGGGATGCGCTTACCCTCGCGGCGCGTCCGTACCTGCCGTTGGCGGAAGGCTCGAGTCCGGGACGCGAGGGGTGAGCCCACCACGGACTCATACTGGGGACGTAGAATACTAAGAAGTTATGTTGGGTCTACTGAAACGAATTTTTGACAACAACGAGCGCGAGATTCAGCGCTACTGGAAGACGGTCGTCGAACCGACCAACGCCCTGGAGGCGGAGGTAGAGCGGATCGACGACCTCGCGAAGGCCTACGCGGAACTCCGGGAACAGCACCAAAAGGGCGCCTCGCTCGACGAGCTGCTACCGCGGGTGTTCGCGCTGACTCGAGAGTCCGCGAAGCGCTACCTAGGCATGCGGCACTACGATGTGCAGCTCATCGGTGGGGCGGTGCTGCACGAGGGCAAGATCGCGGAGATGAAGACCGGGGAAGGAAAGACCCTGGTCGCGACCCTGCCGGTCGCCCTGAACGCCCTTACCGGTAAGGGCGTGCACCTGGTCACGGTGAACGACTACCTCGCCCGGCGCGACGCGGAGTGGATGCGCCCCGTCTACCGCGGCCTTGGCCTGACGGTGGGCGTGATCCAGCACAGCTCCACACCGGACGAGCGCCGCCAGGCGTACCTGTGCGACGTGACGTACGTGACGAACTCCGAGCTGGGCTTTGATTACCTGCGGGACAACATGGCCCTCTCGCCCGAACAGCTCGTGCTGCGGCACGACACGCCGTTGCACTACGCGATCGTGGACGAGGTGGACTCGATCCTGGTGGACGAGGCGCGCACCCCGCTCATCATCTCGGGCCCGGCGGAAAAGGCCACGGACCTGTACTACCGCATGGCCGAGCTGGCGCAAAAGCTCGAGCGCGGCGAGAAGCCCGAGCCGGGCGAGAAGGACAAGGAACCCACAGGGGACTACACCATCGACGAGAAGCAGCGCAGCGTGCACCTCACCGAGCGGGGCATCGCCAAGGCCGAAAAGCTTTTGGGCATCGAAGGATTGTTTAGCCCGGAGAACATGGAGATCGCGCACATGCTGATCCAGGCGATCCGGGCGAAGGAACTGTACTTCCGCGACCGGGACTACATCGTGCAGGACGGGCAGGTCATCATCGTGGATGAGTTCACCGGTCGCTTGATGCCCGGCCGACGGTATGGGGAAGGCCTCCACCAAGCGATCGAGGCTAAGGAAGGCGTCAAGATCGAACGGGAGAACCAGACGCTCGCCACGATCACCTACCAGAACTTCTTCCGCCAGTACGAGAAGGTCGCCGGCATGACCGGCACGGCCAAGACGGAGGAGAAGGAGTTCCAGGAAATCTACGGCATGGACGTGATCGTGGTGCCCACCAACCGGCCGGTGATCCGCCAGGACCACCCGGACGTGGTCTACCGCAGCGAGCGCGGCAAGTTCTTCGCGGTGGTGGAGGAGATCGCCGAGCGCTACGAGCGGGGGCAGCCGGTCCTGGTGGGCACGATCAGCATCGAAAAGTCGGAGCGGCTCTCCGCGATGCTCACCGAACCGCGCCACTACCTGCCCCGCCTCGAGATGCGCGTCCAGTCCTTCCTCAAGGCTGCGGCGAAGCAGCAGGGCGAGGCGTGGGAGCGGCTAAAGCGGCTGCTCGAGCGCCCCGCGAACCTAAGGGAGGAAGCCCTTCGCGAGTTCGAGCCGCTCCTGGAGAACGCGAAAGGAGCCCTGAAGGACGCCTGGGAAGAGCTAAAGCGCAGCGTGCACACCCTCGAGGTGATCCGTAAGGGCATCCCGCACCAGGTCCTGAACGCGAAGCACCACGAGAAGGAAGCCGAGATCGTCGCGCAGGCGGGGCGCAGCGGCACGGTCACCATCGCGACCAACATGGCGGGCCGCGGTACGGACATCAAGCTCGGGGGGAACCCGGAGCACATGGCGGCCGTGCTGCTCGAGAAACAGGGGTTCGACCGGTACGAGTGGAAGGTCGAGCTCTTCATCAAGAAGCTGGTGCAAGGCGAGGAGGGCGAAGCGCGCGCGCTGGCCGCTGAGTTAGGCGTGAGCGAGGAGACGATCGAGGAGATCAAACGCCTTCGGGACGCGTGCCGCGAGGACGAAAAACGAGTCAAGGAACTCGGGGGGCTCGCGATCATCGGGACCGAGCGGCACGAGTCCCGCCGGATCGACAACCAACTCCGGGGTCGTGCGGGACGCCAAGGAGACCCCGGCGAGAGCCGTTTCTACGTCTCCTTCGACGACGACCTGATGCGCCTGTTCGCCTCCGACCGCGTGGTAGCCATGCTGGATCGGATGGGGTTTGATGACTCCGAGCCGATCGAGCACCGCATGGTGACCAACGCCATCGAACGGGCGCAAAAACGCGTGGAGGACCGAAACTTCGCGATCCGGAAGCAGCTGCTGCGCTTTGACGACGTGATGTCCCGCCAGCGCGAGGTCATCTACGCGCAGCGGCGCACCATCCTCCTAGGGAAGGACGAGGAGGTCAAGGAAGCCGCGCTCGCCATGGTTGAGGAAACGGTCGCGGGGGTGGCGGAGAACTACATCAACCCCGAGATCCACCCGGACGACTGGGACCTCGCCAGCCTCAAGGCCACGCTGCTGGACTACATCCCAGCCTTTGAAACCTTCGAGTTCGAGGCGTTACGCCAAGAAAAAGCAGCGGATGCGGTGGAGAAGATCGTACAGGCGGGGCTCGAGTTCTACACGAAACGCGAGGAGGAGCTGGGGCCGCCCTTGATGCGCGCGGTGGAACGCTTCGTCATCCTGAACGTGGTGGACGGGGCGTGGAAGGAACACTTGCACAACCTGGACGTACTCCGTCAAGGGATCGGCCTGCGCGCCTACGGCCAACGCGATCCCTTCCAGGAGTACAAGTTCGAGGCCACGCGCCTGTTTAACGACATGATCGCGTACATCAAGGGGGAGGTGACGAAGTTCCTCTTCCGCCTCAAGGTGGAGGTGGAGCCACCCAAGCCACGGGCGCACGCGCCGGTGCCCCCCAAGGCCGCCACGCCCCCGGCCCGTCAAGCTACTGCCGCGCCGCAACCGGCCCAGGCGCGGGAGTCGGGGAAGAAACCCAAGAAGATCGGCCGGAACGACCCGTGCTGGTGCGGTAGCGGCAAGAAGTACAAGCACTGCCACGGCCGGAGCTAGAGGGGGCAGTGCCCGGCATGGCATGAGGTGCGGCGTTGACCGCTTCCAACTCACGCGGCACACCCGGACACTAGCGGGACTTACGGCCCCAGTCCGGGTGGTGCACCTGAGCGACCTGCACTACGGGCCATGGATCCGCAAGGAATTAGTCACGCGTTGGGTGGAGGCGGCGCTTCGAGAAGCACCGGACCTGGTGGTCATTACCGGGGATTTTGTGGATGCCGGACTGCGGGACGGGATTGAGGGCCTCATACAGGCCCTCGATCCCTTACGCGCGCCTTTAGGGGTATGGGGCGTGTGGGGGAACCACGACCGCTCCCGCTTCAACCCCCTAGATCCTCTCCGGGAGGCCCTGGCCTTGGCTGGCGTAAGGATGCTGGAGAACCACGGCGTGCAGCTCAGGCCCGACCTCTTCCTCGCTGGTGTGGATGACCTGTGGCGAGGCCGGCCGGATCCTGAAGCGGCGCTGGCCGGATGGCGAGGAGGCGCGCGCCTCCTTCTCAGCCACAACCCAGATCTTTTAGCGGAGTTACGCACGCCGGTGGAGCTGGTGCTTTCCGGGCACACGCACGGCGGGCAGGTGTGCTTGCCGGGGATTGGAGCGATCCACACAGGCTCGCGCTACGGGCGCCGTTTCGTCGCGGGGTGGGTGGAGGCCCCGCAGCGAGCCTTCATCTCCCGCGGCCTTGGGGTGAGTGCCCTACCACTACGCTGGAACTGCCCCCCAGAGATCGCCGTGCATGAACTGGCACCGTGCCACCGCTCCCCCAAATAGGGGTAGGCCTCGCCTTCCCGACCACAGTACACTCCTTACCGGGATCTTCACGGGAAGGGTAAAGCCATGGGGAAACGTGTGTTATTGGTGGACGATGAACCGTTCGTGGGGCACCTGGTACGCAACCTACTCGTCCGTGATGGGTACGAGGTACTCGTGGCGCGGAACGGACGCGAAGCCCTGGACTGCCTCGAGCGCGGCACCGAGGTGCACTTGATCATCACCGACCTCGCCATGCCGGAACTGGACGGGTTTGGTTTGCTAGAGGCGCTGCGTGGAAAAAGCGTTCCCCCGGTCCTCGTGCTGACCGCCCGCGGGCACGTGGAAGACGAACGGCGGGCCCTAGACCTCGGCGCGGCCGGATTGATCACTAAACCCTTTTCGCGGGAGGGGTTGCTTGCCGCGGTGCGCATGCATCTTGAAGGCTCGAGCTGATTTTTCTTCCGGGGTTCGCTGCTTGATGTGTGGGGTTTGGATCAGGAGTAGGGGAGACGCTACGCGGATATTTTGACTTGGTATAAAATTTTTCTACCTCCGGTCGTGCTATAATCCCGGTAGGTTGATGCAAGCAACGCGCTCTCAACACAGCCCTTTCTTATCGCGCATTCTTTCCCAGATTGTATTCTGGGTTGCTCTTTGACAACAAAGACGCAAATCCACGAGAGCCCTTCTGTAGGGGATGTTATGGGGTTTTCACCGTTCCTTCTGGGATTTGAAATTCCAGCTGCCGCCCCTGCGGATCTCGATGACGTCCCCGGTTTTCACCGTTCCTTCTGGGATTTGAAACTTTTCCACGTGCACCACTCCCGTCGTCTGGGTTTGGGTTTTCACCGTTCCTTCTGGGATTTGAAATAGAGTTTCTCCAGATCCTGGGCCACCTCAAACCTCCTGGTTTTCACCGTTCCTTCTGGGATTTGAAATTCAGGCGGCCGAGCCGCTCCATCAGGTCTTCTGCAGGTTTTCACCGTTCCTTCTGGGATTTGAAATCGTCCTGGCCCCCACGGATGAATAAATAGACCAAGCGGTTTTCACCGTTCCTTCTGGGATTTGAAAGCGCTCCTCGGGGCTCAGGCGTCGCGCGCGCGTTCCGGGTTTTCACCGTTCCTTCTGGGATTTGAAAGCGAAAAAGCCGGTGAACTCCTGGGGCGCATCGCGTCGGTTTTCACCGTTCCTTCTGGGATTTGAAACCTCATCATTTTTCCGGGGGGTATACAAACTGAAACAGGTTTTCACCGTTCCTTCTGGGATTTGAAACTCGACGAGATCATTGAGGAGGCCTACCCTCAGGCGGCCCGGTTTTCACCGTTCCTTCTGGGATTTGAAAGTAAACCTCAAGAACGCCGTAGGGGGGACAAGATGAAGGTTTTCACCGTTCCTTCTGGGATTTGAAACCGCTACCCCGTAGGCTTTGGCTAGGTTGTCGAGCACGGTTTTCACCGTTCCTTCTGGGATTTGAAATCCCGAGTGCAGTTTCGTGATCCGGATTGGGCGGGGGGGTTTTCACCGTTCCTTCTGGGATTTGAAACAGGGGAGGGGAGGCCAAAAACAGAGATAGCACGGAGGTTTTCACCGTTCCTTCTGGGATTTGAAACGAATCATTCCGTGGTATGTGATCCTGGAGTTACTAGTTTTCACCGTTCCTTCTGGGATTTGAAACATCCAAACACAGGAACAACCCCTAACCGGAAAACCGGTTTTCACCGTTCCTTCTGGGATTTGAAATATCGCTCCCGGAGTTCCGGGAGCGGGAGTTCTTTCGGTTTTCACCGTTCCTTCTGGGATTTGAAACGTCAATGAAGCGCTGGAACGGGCTCGGGCTCTCGGGGGTTTTCACCGTTCCTTCTGGGATTTGAAACCCGCTCCCACGTAGCCCACACCGATCACGATCCGCAGGTTTTCACCGTTCCTTCTGGGATTTGAAACCTCCCTGGCCCACATATCCGCCTCACGCCGCGCCCGGGTTTTCACCGTTCCTTCTGGGATTTGAAACATGAAGCGGCGGCGCGGAGGTTGGAACCCGTTGCGGGCAGGTTTTCACCGTTCCTTCTGGGATTTGAAACTCCTGGACATGCTCGGCGTCGGCGAGGCGCTGGCCGCGGTTTTCACCGTTCCTTCTGGGATTTGAAACGCCAATACGTCCGCCCCCCCTGCCATGCCCTTGTGCAGGTTTTCACCGTTCCTTCTGGGATTTGAAACGTGACGGGGTGCCGCCTGCTCGTGATCAGCATTTCCGGGGTTTTCACCGTTCCTTCTGGGATTTGAAACTTCGCGCGGGGGGCGCTCACCGCTCACCGCGCTAAGGAGGTTTTCACCGTTCCTTCTGGGATTTGAAACTTCGCGCGGGGGGCGCTCACCGCTCACCGCGCTAAGGAGGTTTTCACCGTTCCTTCTGGGATTTGAAACTCCTCGAGCTCTTCAAGGACCGCTTTCGCGAACTCTGTTTTCACCGTTCCTTCTGGGATTTGAAACGGGACACCTCGAGTATAGAACAAACACCCCGCGTGTCTCGTTTTCACCGTTCCTTCTGGGATTTGAAATCCCTTCCTTCAACAACACTTAAAACCCCACCGCGGTTTTCGCTGCGGTGGGGCCTAAAAAGGAGCAGTAGCTTAGTTTCCGCGTTTAGGAGGGTAATCGCCGTCGCCGTAGCGGATAAAAGCGGGGATCTCGTAATTGGTAGGATCGATCGTTCCCTGGGGGGCGAAGTCCATGATGCGAGAGGTGTCCGAGGGGTAGACTGAAACCTGAGGCTCGTTGAAGCCCGCAGCGATCAAGATGACGCGCAGTTCGTCCGCCGCGCGCTCGTCATAGGTCACTCCATACAGGATATCCACGTCTTCGAAACCCGTAGCTTCCCGGACGTGCTCGACCACCTCCGAAGCTTCCATCAGGCTAAGTTCCTCGGAACCCACGACGTTCACCAGCAACCGGCGCGCCCCCTCGATCGTGCGGTCCAGGAGCGGGCTCGAGATCGCGGATTGCGCGGCCTGCGCGACGCGGTTCTCGCCGCGTCCCGCGCCGATCCCCATCAGGACCTGTCCCGCGCCGGAAAGCATGGTGCGCACGTCGGCGAAGTCCACGTTGATGAGGCCAGGGAGGTTGATCACGTCGGTGATGCCCTTCACGCCGTGGTACAGGACGCGGTCCGCGATCAAGAACGCGTCCTTGAGGGTCATTTTCTTGTCCACCGCGGACAGCAGCCGGTCGTTGTTCACCACGACCATGGCGTCCACGCGGTCCTTGAGCTTCTTGATGCCTTCCTCGGCGACCCGGAGCCGCTTGGGACCCTCGAAGGAGAAGGGGCGGGTGACGACCGCGATCGTGAGGGCGCCGAGGTCGCGAGCGATCTCGGCCACGACGGGCGCGCTCCCGGTTCCGGTGCCGCCCCCCATGCCGGCGGTGATGAAGACCAGGTCGGCCCCCTCCAGGTGCTCCGCGATCAGGTCGCGGTTCTCCTCAGCGGCCCGCTCTCCGATCTCGGGGTTCGCTCCAGCCCCCAGGCCCCGCGTGAGCTTATCCCCGATCTGGATGCGGATGTCCGCAAGGGACCGCGCCAGCACTTGCGCGTCGGTGTTGGCGGCGATGAACTCCACGCCGGAAAGTCCGGACTCGATCATGCGGTTGACCGCGTTGTTGCCCGCTCCGCCTAACCCGATAACTTTGATAACAGCCCCCTCCATCGTCCCTCCTCAGAAAAAGTCCTTAAAGATACCCTTGATCCGCTCCCATAGGTTGGTTTCCTGGGTGTCGCGCGAGCGTTTAGGCCGTGTCGGCAGAGGTGCTTCCCCGGCGACGGTATCCTCGAGCGCCCCGAACCGCACGAGTCCCACCGCGGTTGCGTGGGCGGGGGAAGAAACCACGTCCGTAAGGCCGGAGATGCCGCCGGGACGGCCCAACCGCACGGGCAGGTTGTATTGCTTGCGGGCGAGCTCCTCGATGCCGCGCATCAAGGCAGCCCCGCCGGTTAGGACCACCTTACTCACGGAAACCTCGAGCGGCCCCAGCACCTCGTCCACGCTCGAGCGCGCCAGGTGCAGGATCTCGCGTACACGAGGACGGATGATGCGAGCTAGTTCAGGGGCGGGAATCCCGCCCATGGGGTTACCCTCGTGGTTGATCTCGAGAACGAGGTCGGGATCCGCGAGTTCGGGGAGGGCCGCGCCGTACTTTTTCTTGACGCGCTCGGCTTCCTCGAAGGGAATCTTGAGGAGCTGCGCGATATCCCCGGTGATGTGGTCGCCGCCGAGCGGCACGACGGCGGAGTGCGCGAGGCGCCCCCCCCGGAAGACCGCGACGTCGGTCGTGCCGCCCCCGATATCGACCAGCATCACGGTCATGCCTAGCTCCTCGGGGCTCAGCACAGAAAGGCCCGAGGCGTACGATTGCAGTACCAGACCCTGCACACCGAGGCCGGCGGCCTCGACCGCGCGGCGCAGGTTCGCTAAAGGCCCTTTGCCGCCCGCCACAAGGTGCACGTCCACCTCGAGGCGTACCCCGGCCATTCCTACGGGGTCTCGGATGCCTTCCTGTCCGTCCACGCGGTACTCGAGCGGCAAAGCGTGAATGAGTTCGTGGTCTCCTTCGAAGGGGAAGGCTTTGGCTTGCTCGATCGCGCGTTCGACGTCGGCGGGGGTGATGCTGTGCCCGCGGCGGATCGCGGCGAGGCCGTGGCTGGTGACGCTGCGGATGTGCGCGCCGGCTACGCCTACGTAGACGCGCTCGGCGGGTACGCCCGCGACCCGTTCGGCGGCCCGCACGCTCGCGCGGATGGCCTCGGTGGTGCGTTCCAGGTTCACGACGACGCCGCGCTTTAAGCCTTGGGAGGGGACGGTGCCTTCCCCGATGATGTCTAGAACGCCGTCCGAGGCTAGTTCGCCGATCACGGTGCACACCTTTGTGGTCCCGACGTCCAGTCCAACGATGATCCGCTCACTCATCGGCGAAGGCTCACCCCCCAAGTGTACGCGTAGTACTCGGTGCTCGCGCTCATTCTTGCACGGTCCGCGACGGCCCGCAAGCTTCGGGCGTCGGGAGCCCAAAGCTTCCTTCCCTGCCAGTTTACGCTAAACCCCGCCGGGGTGTAGTGAATTGAGGTCGCGTCGGGGAAGAGCCGGACGATCTCCAGGGCTTCTCGGGTTCGGTCGGGCCCGAACCCTTGGATTTCCGGCCCTACGCGGGGAGCCCCGGGGAGGACGGTTCCGTCCCCTGCGAGGCCCAACCGTTCTTCCTTTCCCCGCACCAGCGTGGCGACGGGTACCCGTTCCGTGACCACTACCCGGACCACGCCGAGGGCCGGGCGTTCGATCCGCGCAGCTTTGACCCACGGATCGGCGCGCAACGCGCGGAGCTTGAAGGAGGTCGCCCACAACCAGGACTCCCCGGGATACAACCCCGTTAGGCGCTGCACCTCGGGTTTCGTGAGGTGCGCGGTCCCCACCACCTCTACCTTCTCGATGGGCAGGACGACCAGGCTCGCCACGTACGCCGTGGCCAGGGCAAGAACGGCCACCAACAAACGGCTCATTCGATCACCCCCCAGACCTCCCACTCCAGCTCGAGGGGGATCACGCTCCGGATCCGCTGCACGAGCCGCCACACGTCCCGCGCCGTGGCCCCGCCCAGGTTCACGATGAAGTTTCCGTGCTCCAGGCTCACCATGGCTTGCCCTTCGCGCAGGCCCTTGAGGCCGTGCACGTCGATGAGGCGGCCTGCTGAGTCCCCCGGAGGGTTCTTGAAGGCGCACCCCGCGCTTTTCTTTTTGGGTTGTCCCTTGCGCGCTTGGTCCACGAGGGCCATCTTTTCCCGCACGGCCTTGGGCGTGGATGGGGTGAGGCGGAACCGGACGCGGGTCACGATCCCGCCGGGAGGCAGGTGGCTCGTGCGGTACGCGAAACCCAGCTCCTCCGGCCGGTAGTGGCGGAGCTGGCCGTCGTGGAACACCTCGACGACCTCGAGGGCATCCGCGATCTCCCCGTAACGCGTGCCCGCGTTCATGCGCACCGCGCCGCCGACCGTGGCGGGAATGCCGAGGAGGCCCTCGAGGCCTGAGAGCCCTTTGCGGGCAGCTTCTTGCACCAGCAGGGGCAGCATCGCGCCTGCGCCGATCCAGCCGGTGATGTACGCCCCGTTTCGGGGGGTGAGGTTCAGGTCCCACGCGGTGAAAACCCCGCCGAGCTTGATCACTCGTTCCGGCACCCCCTGGTCGGAGACCAGGAGGTTCGAGCCGTTCCCCAGGACGCGGTACGGGGCTTGGGCGGCTTCCTTAAGGTCCTCGGGGGTCTCGACCGTCCACAGCTCGGCTGGTCCCCCCACGCCCAGGGTGGTGTACCCTTTGAGCTGGACGGTTTCGACCCTCATGCGCCCTCCCCAGTTCGGGCGAGCTCCACCCCGAGCCGCCACACGTCCCCCGCGCCCATCGTGAGGATCAGGTCGTTCGCGCGGGCGCTTTCCGTGAGGTAGGCCTGTGCCTCGTCCCACTCCATGAACCGGGCCGGGTGCCCTAGGGCCTGAAGCCGCTCTGCGATGAGGCGGCCCGAAACCCCCTCGATCGGGGCTTCCCCCGCGGCGTACACCTCGAGCACCACGGCTTCGTCCGCGAGCTGGAGGGCTTCAGCGAAGCGCTCCCACATCTGTAGGGTGCGGAGGTACCGGTGCGGTTGGAACACCACCCGCACCCGCCGGCCCGTGGCGCGCGCGGCCTGTAGGGTGGCCGCGACCTCCGTCGGGTGGTGCGCGTAATCGTCCACCACCCAGGCCCCGTTGATCTCCCCAACGCGCTCGAACCGCCGGTGCGCGCCGCGAAACTCGGCCAGCGCAGCGAAGACGGCCTCCAGATCCAGCCCCTCGAGCGCGCTTACGGCGATCACGCCGAGCGCGTTCATCACGTTGTGGAGTCCCAACACCCTAAGCCGCGCCTCCCCCAGCACCGTGCCGTCCCACACGACGCGAAAGCGGCTGCCTTCGGGGGAGAGGTCCACCGCTTCGGCGCGGAACGCGCCGTGCTCGAGGCCGAACCCGACGCGCTCGAGCCCGGCCGTGACCTCCTCGAGGAGGGGCCAGTCCGCGTTGTACACCACGTGGCCAGCGCGCTGGGCGAAGCGGCGGGTGGCTTGGATGAGGGCCTCGAAGCTCTCGTGGTAGTTCTGGCGGGTTTGGCCCGGCGCGGCTACGTGGTCGTCCTCGAGGTTGGTGAGGAGGGCGGTGTTGACCTGGAGGTGTTGGAAGAGAGGGTCGGACTCGTCTACTTCGGCGATCCGGTAGGGGCCCTCGCCGTACCGGGCGTTGCCGCCGAGGTCCGCGACCTCGCCGCCGACGAGGACCATGGGGTCTTTCCCCGCGCGGATGAAGGCGGCGCCTAGCATGCTGGTCGTGGTGGTTTTGCCGTGGGTGCCGGTCACGCCGATCGAGCGTCCACGTGCGAGGATCTCCCCCAGCAGCTCGATGCGGCGCAGGACCGGGATGCCCCGCGCCCGGGCCGCTGCGAGCTCGGGGTGATGGTCGGGGATCGCCGTCGAGGCCACGAGGACGTCCACGCCCTCGAGGTGGTCCGGGCTGTGCCCCCTAAGGATCAGGGCCCCGTCCCCTTCCAGGCGGTAGGCGAGCTCGGACGGGGCGAGGTCGCACCCGGTGACCCGATGCCCGTTGCGCAGCAGCAACCAAGCGAGTGCGCTCATGCTTACGCCGGAGATGCCCATGAAGTGGTAGTGCTTCACCGTACAACCTCCAGAACGAGGCGGGCCGTGCGGTCGGCGGCCCCCTCGGGACTTAGCGTGGCCAGGGCCCGGCGCATCTCGGCCCGCCGGGCCGGGTCGAGCAGCGGGGCTAGAGCGTCGTGAAACCGCTCCCAGTTTCCCTGGTCCAGCATACGCGCTGCGCCGCGTTCTTGGTAGAGACGGGCGTTGGCGCGCTGCGCGCCGCTGTCGATCTCCGGGGGGAGGGGAACCAGCAGGAGGGGCACCCGGTGGTAGGCGGCTTCCGCTAGGGTCATGGCTCCCGCGCGGGTGATGGCGATCTCAGCCGCGGCCCAGGCGAGGGTGGTGTCCACGAACCCCGCCAGGTGGTAGTGCGGGTGCCGCACGCGGCCTTGGGTTTCCTCGAGCCAGCGTTCCCCGGTCTGGTGCAGGACCTGCCACGTCTCGAGGTACGGTTCGAGCAGGCCGGGCAGGGCTTCGTTCAGGACTTTGGAGCCCTGGCTGCCCCCCAAGACGAGCAGGGTGGGGCGGTCCGGCTCGAGGCCTAGCGCGTGGCGTGCTTCTTGCGGGTCGTGCCGCACCTCGCGCACGGGCAGGCCCACCACCTCGGCCTTCGCGGGGGCGCTGGGGATCGGCATCGCGAGGGCGAGCCGCCGGGCGTGGGGAGCGAGCCAGCGGTTCGCGAGGCCCATGCGCGCGTTTTGCTCGTGCACGACGAGGGGCACGCCGGCGCGTGCGGCGACGAACGCGAAGGGGAAGGCGGCGTACCCCCCGGTGGCCAGCACCGCGTCGGGCCGGAGCTCCCGAAGCAAGGACCGGGCTTCGAGAAGTCCCCGGATGACCTTGAACGCTTCTCCAGGCCGGAAGGCAGTCCGGTCGAACTTGCCTGCCGTGAGGCCGTGGAAGCGGAGGCCGTGCTTAGGGACCAGGCGAGCCTCGAGGCCCGTGCGGCTACCTACGTAGTGCACCTCGTGCCCGAGTTCGGCGAGGCGCGCGCCGACCGCGATCGCGGGGAAGATGTGCCCGCCGGTGCCGCCGCCGGTGACGACGAACCTCATGATGCCCTCCTTTGCTTTCGCGTCGGGGGGGTGCGCAGCGCGGCGCGTGCGGTGCTGTGAAGCAACCCGAACGCGATTCCGGTAGCGACGGTAGCGCTGCCCCCGTAACTCACGAAGGGCAGGGCGACGCCGGTAACGGGCAGGAAGCCTAGGGTCACTCCGATGTTGATCGCGGCTTGGACGGTGATGACCGCGGTGAGGCCCAGCGCGAGGACGCTGACCGCGCCGTGGCTGTGCGCGGCGATCTGCATGCCTCGCGCGAAGATCAGCCCGTACGTGAGGACCAGCACCGCAGCGGCGAGCCATCCCCCGCTAAACGCGATGGCGGCGAAGATCATGTCGTTGTGGCCTGCGGGCACGAAAGGCATGGGGCCGCCAGGGCCTTGCCCGAAGAGGCCGCCTTGCAGTACGGCCTCGAGGGCCTGGTTGGTCTGGAACCCTTCGGCTTGAGGGTCTGCGGTCTGGTTTAGCTGCGCGAGGAAGCTTAAAAAGCGTTCTTTTACGTAGCGGAAGCGCGAGAGGTACAGTCCTTGCAAGCTCACCGCGAGCACCGAGGTAAACAATCCGATCGCGATGAGGCGACGCCAGGGTACGCCGATCACGAGCAGGAGGAAGATCGCGATGAACAGGTGGAACACCGCGGTGGAGAAGTCCGGCTCGAGGGCGATCAGCCCGACCGCGAGCCCTACCGCGAGGATCGGGCCGATCACCGGGTAGTCCGGGCCGTGCTGATCGAAGAAACTCGCGAGGTACGCGACCATGGCGAGCTTCATGAGCTCGGAGGGCTGGAAGGCGATGCCGCCGAGGTACAGCCAGCGGCGCACCCCTTCCGGCCCCTCCCCCCAGATCAGCACCGCGATGAGTAGGACCAGGACGAGCAGGTAGAAGGGGCGAGCCAGGCGCACCACCAGCTTGGGGGAGACGAGGGCCGCGGCGACGGTCACTAGGAGAGCCACCCCGATCCGGAGGGCGTGTTCCTGGAATAGTTCCGGAGCCGCGGTGACCACACCCAGGAGCGAGAACCCGACGAGGAGGAGCTGAGCTAGGGCGAGGAGGGGGTCCACGCCGCACCTCCTATCCGCTGGGCTGCTTCACGAAACGCGCGGCTGCGCGCCTTGTAATCCGCGAACTGGTCGAACGACGCTGCGAGGGGAGCCAGGAGAACGCTCCCGTGCTGGATCCGGGCCAGCGCCTCCGCGATGGCCCGTTCGAGGGCTGTGTTGCCGTCGGTTTCGGAGATCTCGACGACTTCCACCAGGTCGCGGAAGGCTCGAGCCATTTGGGGACCGTCCCGGCCGATCGCGAGCAGGACGCGCACCTTCCGCGCCACGAGGGGCCGCAGGTCCTCCAGGGCCGCGCCCTTGCTCACGCCCCCCAGGATCCACGCGATGGGGGCTGGCGCCGCAGCGAGCGCGGCTTGCACGGCCAAGGTCCGCGTGGCGATCGAGTCGTCAATAAAAACCACCTCACCCACCCGTCCGAAGGTTTCGAACCGCCCTGGAAGCGAGGGGGCCGTGGCTAGAGCGGCGCGGAGCCGGGCCTCGTCGACCTCGAGGCCCACCCCCTCCAGGTAGGCGCGCGCCGCCCAGTAGGCGGCCTCGAGGTTGGTTTCGCGGGGGGTGGGGCCGGGGGTGAAGGGGTAGAGTCGGGCCGGGGTGCGGTGCGCTGCTTGGCGCACGCGGGGATCCGCAGCGTTGTAGACCAGGGCGTCTTGGTCCGTGAGGTTCTTGAGGAGGTTCAGCTTGGCTTGGTGGTACGCCTCGGGGGTGCGGTGTCGGTCCAGGTGGTCCACCCCCAGGTTGAGGAGGACCGCGACCCTAGGGGCAAAATGCACGACGCGCTCGAGTTGGAAGCTGGAGAGCTCGACCACGGCGACCTCGGCGTCCTCCACCACGTCCACTAAGGGCGGGTCCAGGTTACCTCCGGCGACGGCCCGGAGGCCGGAGGCACGGAGGAGGTGCGCGGTGAAGAGGGTGGTGGAGCCTTTGCCGGCGGTGCCGGTCACGCCGATCAGGGGGGTGGGGACGTGGCGGTAGGCGAGCTCGGCCTCGCCGATCACCTCGGCGCCGCCCTCGCGGAGGCGCTGGAGGAGGGGGTGATCGATCGGCACGCCGGGCGCCGCGATGACCTCGCGGTACGCGCCGGGCTTGGGGTCCGGGTCCTCCAGGAACCCAAGGGCTCGGGCGGCCTCGAGGTCCTGGGGGCGGGGGTGTTCGTCGTGGAAGCGGGCGGGAAGGCCGCGCCGCGCGAGGAAGCGCAGCACGCCGAGGCCGCTGCGCCCGAGGCCGAAGACGAGGCGTGGGGTGCTCATACGCCCCCCCAAAGGCCCGCTGCGAGCGCGGTGGCGAGCGCGGTGAGGACCGCGAAGCGGAAGACGATCTTGGGTTCTTCCCACCCGGAGAGCTCGAAGTGGTGGTGCAGGGGGCTCATCTTGAGGATGCGGCGGCCGGTGCGGCGGAAGTACACGACCTGCACCACGACCGAGAGGACCTCGAGGACCGGCACGATCGCTGCGAGCGGCAGGTACCAGAGCTTGCCCTCCAGGATGAACACGCCCGCGATCAAGGCGCCCAGGAGCTGGCTGCCCGCGTCCCCCATGAAGATCTTGGCTTTGGGGGCGTTGTGCCACAAGAAGCCCAGGAGCGCGCCGATGAAGCTCTGGGCGAGGATGGTGTGGCTGAAGGGCAGCAGAAGCACGACGGAGACGGTGGCCGCAAGGCCGTCGAGCCCGTCGGTGAAGTTCAGGGCGTTCGCTGCACCCACCACGGCGAGGACGATCAATACGAAATCCAGCGCTGGATACGGGGTGTATGAAACCTCGCGGAGCGCGTACGCGGCGAACACGGCGGCCATCATGAACTGTAGGGGGAGTTTCTCCCGGGCCTTTAGGGGGCGGCCCCAAAGCCCGCCCAGGTCGTCCGCCAGTCCGAGCAGGCCGTACCCCATGGCGAGCAGCCAGACCGAGCGCAGGCCGTCGTCGGGGGTGAGGAGGTAGACCAGCGTAGCCGCGAGCGTGAAGGCCACCCCGCCCATGCTGGAGGTGCCGGCCTTCTCCAGGTGCGCTTTGGGGCCTTCGGCCCGCACAGCCTTACCCCACCGGAGGCTGCGCATCAGGCTCACCTGCATCCCCACGAGAAACCAGCTCAGCGCGAGTGCCGTTGCGATGCTCATCGTTCCTCCAGCGAAAGCGACAACCGGATGACTCGGTTCCCGGCGAGGAGCCACACCCCGGACGCGTCCACGGCCAAAGCGTCAAAGGTCCCCTCGAGCCGGTCGAGCTCGAGCCCTTCGGGACTCAGCCGCACCACGCCCTCCGGGGTCAGGAGGTACAGGTCCTCCGCCAGTCCGGCGGCCCGCCACCCTGCGGGAAGGGGGAAGGTCAGGCCGTCCGGGAAGCGGTAGGCCGTCTCCCCAAGCGCGAAGACGAAACGGTCGTTCCCTGCGACAGCCCGAAAGGCGCCCTGAACGAGCCGGGCGCGTCCGCGCCAGAACCCTTCCCGCCCCACCCAGAACACCCCGTCCTCTCGCCGTACGGCGTCTTGGGCTGGGAGTTCGAGCAAGCCCCGCTCAGGAACGAACAGGCCCTGCTCGAGCCCCACCACGAGGGCGGGGCGGGCCCGCACGAAGCGAGGCACGCCCGGCAGGGGCAGCGCCTCGACGAGCTGACCCTCCCGGTACGCGAGGAGCTGGAACGGGTAGGCCGCGTACAGCGTGCCTCCCGAGCGATCGGCCGCGAGGGGTGGGCCGGCGAGGGGAAAGGTGAGGCGCTCGAGGACCGCCCAGCCGCCCTCGATCCGCCCGCCGGGCACGAGCAGGGAGGGGGCGGTGGGCTGGGTGAGGCTCGGTGCGCAGGCCCCGAGCGCGAGGCCGAGCCCCGCGAGGATCACCCGTGCGCCCTCACGCATCCTCATCCCACCCCTCCAGTACGCGTTCGAGGCCTACGGCTCGCGAGGCTTTGAGGTAGATGACGTCCCCGGGGCGCACTTGTGCTTTTAGGGCTTGGCGTGCGGTCTCGGCGTCCGTGACGGCGAGGGCGCCCTCGAAGAGGCGGGCCATTTGCGGGGCGTACTCCCCGACGAAAACGGCGCGTTGCGCGACGCGAGCTGCGAGGCGAGCCGCTTCCAGGTGGTAGGCCTCGGCTTGGGGGCCGAGTTCCTTCATGGTGCCGAGCACGACGATCTTACGGCCGGGGAAGCGGTCGAGGCTCTCCAGGCCGGCGCGGACCGAGGCGGGGTTCGCGTTGTAAGCATCGTGGATGAAGAGAACGCCGCCGCGCCGCACGAGGTGCATGCGCCCTGGGGGAAGGCGCAGGGCCTCGAGGTGTTGGCAAACCTGGTCGAGGTCCTGCCCGAGCACCTCGGCGACGGCCAGAGCGGCGAGGGCTCCCAGGGCGGGGCCGTACCCGGGGTAGGGGAGGTGGAGGGTGCGCTGACCGTAGCGGAATCGGGTGCCTTCGGGGGTGATCGTGAGGTCGCGCCCTTGGAAGGTGCCTTCCTCGAACCCGTAGGTTCGCACCTCGGGCAGGGAGAGGTAGCGTGCGGCTTGGGTGGACGCGATCCGTACCCTGCTGGCTTGGAGGAGCTGGCTTTTTTCGCGGGCCACGACCTCGAGGCTGCCGAGCGCTTCGAGGTGAGCCGGGGCGATCGCGGTGAGTACTCCTATGGTGGGCTGGGCGAGGAAGACCAGTTCCTGCATCTCACCGACGCGGTCGATGCCGAGCTCGACGACGGCTCCGGGAGCCTGGGGGGGGAGGTGCAGGAAGAATCGGGCGAGGGCCGGCGGGGTGTTCAGGTTGCCTTCGGGAGCGGGCCAGGCGAGGCCTTGCGCGAGGGCTTCCTTGGTGGTGGTTTTCCCTACGCTGCCCGTGACGCCCACGACCGGGCCGGGAAACCGGTCCCTGAGCGCGCGTCCGAGGCGCAATAGGGCCTGCCAGGGGTCCTGGACCTGCACCGCCTTGGGGTGGGGGCGGTCGGTCAACACGAACGCCGCGCCGCGCGCTACGGCGTCTTCGATGAAGGCATTGCCGTGGGTGCGGGTGCCGGGGAGTGCGACGAAGGCCGCGCCTGGGGTGACCTGGCGGGAGTCCCAGACCAGATCTCGAGCCGCTTCGGCGGCGGGGGCGGCCACGCCGGCGGTGTGCGCGGCGGCCCAGTTCGGGTCGATCCGCGGTTCATGCATCATATGCACACCATGCACAACTTACTCACCGTTCACCAGTTTACCCCGTTCGGGGGGGATCCCCCAATAGGCCAGGAGGCCCTCCGCCAACGCCCGGTAGATGGGAGCCGCGACCCGCGAGCCGTAGATCGAGGTGCGGGGGTGGTACAGCACGACCACGACCGTGGCGCGCGGCCGATCCGCCGGAACGAACCCCGCATAGAGCGCGGTGAACACCTCCCGCGAGTACCGCCCATCCACCGCAACCTGCGCCGTTCCGGTCTTACCGCCCAGCACATACCCCTCGAGCCGTGCGAGCGGCGCGTTGTAGGCGCTCAACACCTCCCGCAAGGCACGGGCCACCTCCGGCTGGAAGACTCGAGCCGTTTGCGGCGCGCCCGCGGGCTCGAACAGGCTGGGGCGCACGAACACCCCGTCGTTCGCGATCGCGTTGAACGCCGCCGCCAGGTGCAGTGGCGTGATCGCAAGCCCCTGACCGAAGGTGGCGTTCGCGAACTCCACCGGCCCCCAGGACTCCGGCCCGTTCACTAGAGGGCGTTCGACGTAGAGGGGCGTGAGCAGGTCAGGGTCCGTGAGGTGCAGCCGCTCAAAATACCGGTAGAGCGTCTCGGGCTCGAGGGCCTCCGCTAGTGTACTGATCCCTACGTTCGAGGAGTAGGCCAGCACCTCAGCCAGCGTCAGCGTTTCGGGGTGGCGCACCACGTCGCGGATCACGGCGTCCGCCACCTTGCGCTGCATGGGGGCCTCGACCCGGGTCTCGAGGGTGGCTTTTCCTTCCTCGAGCAACGCGGCTGCGGTGATGACCTTGAGCGTGGAGCCCGGCTCGATCAAGTACCGGAAGGCGTAGTTCAAAAGCCGCGGGTCGTTCCCCGGTTGTCCCCGTTTCGTGGCGGGGTCGAACGCGGGCGCGTTCGCGACCGCCAGCAACCGCCCGGTTTGGGTTTCCATCACTACGACGCTACCCCATTCCGCTTCGGCGGCCGCGACGCCTGCCCACAAGGCCCGCTCCGCCAGGGCCTGTACGACCGGGTCCAGCGTGAGGTACACGTCCTGGCCGGCGGCGAGCTTGTTTTCCGCGAAGCGCTCTACGCCCTCGAGGCCCGCGCCGTACACCACCCGGTTCTGCGTCCGGTCCCGGAAGCGTTCGGTGTACCCGATCACCTGCCCGGCCGAGGCGCCGAGGGGGTAGAGGCGTTCGCCGGTGGGTAGGCTGATGGCGAGGGGGGTGCCGTCCGCCGCGCGGATCGCGCCGCGCGTGGGGGGCGGGGCGGGCGGCGGGGCGATGTGCGGCCAGATGGACGGAAGGACGCGGACCTCCTGAACGATGCCCAACACCCCCCAGGCTAAAAGCCCCAACCACCCGGCCAGCGAAGCGATGACCACCCAGACGCGTTGTACGCCTACGGTGCTCACGGTTCCCACCGCCCTACGCTCATGGGGATGAACCCTTGGGCTTCAGCCCAGGCCAGGATCACGGCGGGCGAGAGGGCTTGGGCGCGTGCGGCCTCGAGCGCTTTTAAGCGCGCGGCGAGGGCCTGGCGCTGCGCTTGAAGCGCTTCTAGGCGTTCCGCCTCCGCCTGGCTTACGAACCCCGTGACCGCGACCAGGATGAGCCCCAGGGCGTACAGGAACCCCCAGCGCAAGGCCGTGCGCTTCATACCCGCACCCCCCCGCGCAGCTTGGCGCTGCGGGCCCTGGGGTTCGTAGCCCGCTCCGCATCGCTGGGCGTGATGGGTTTTTTCGTGAGGACCTGAAACCGCGCGTCTTCCTTGAGAAAGCGTTTGACGATGCGGTCCTCGAGCGAGTGAAAGCTGATCACTGCCAGCCGCCCGCCGGGCTTGAGGACGCGCGCGGCGGCTTCTAAGAAGGCTTCCAGGGCGCCCAGCTCGTCGTTCACGTAGATCCTAAGAGCTTGGAAGGTCTTGCGGGCAGGGTGCCCCGCGCCGCGCCAGCCCACGGCCTGGCGCACCACCTCGGCGAGCTGCGTCGTGGTGCGGATCGGTTGCTGCTCGCGCACTTCCGCGATCCGGCGGGCGATCCGCCAGGCGCGCGGTTCCTCGCCGAAGGTGCGGAGGATGCGGGCGAGCTCCTCGACCGGGTAGGTGTTCACCACATCCGCCGCCGTGGGGCCTTCCCCGCTCATGCGCATGTCCAGGGGGCCTTCGTGACGGTAGCTAAAACCCCGCTCGGGATTGTCGAAGTGGTAGCTCGAGACGCCCAGGTCGGCCAGCACGCCGTCCACCTCGGCGACGCCCAGCTCGTTGAGGTGGGCCTCGAGGTGGCGGAAGTTCCCCTCAACAAGCGTCAGGCCGTCCAGGCGCAGGGCCCGAACCCGAGCGATCGCCTCCGGGTCTTGGTCGAACCCGATGACCTGGCCGCCGCGCTCGAGGATGCCGCGCGTGTGCCCCGCGCCGCCGAGGGTGGCGTCAACGTAGAGGCCGCCGCGTTGGACGGCTAAGAGCTCCAGCGTTTCGTGGTACAGCACGGGTACGTGACTCATCCGGTGAGACTCCTCAAGGCTTCAGGCGCGGGCGGGTTCTGCATGACGTTCTGGATGGCTTCCCACCACCGCGCTTCGCTCCAGATTTCCAGGCGGTTCGGGGCGCCGGCGATGATCACGTCGTTTTCCAGGCCGGCGAACTGGCGTAGGGTGGGAGGGATTAACACGCGCCCCTGGTTGTCCAGCCGGGTTTTGTAGGCGCCGGAGTAGAAGAAGCGCACGAAGGCGCGGGACTCGGCGTCCGTGAGGGAGAGGCCGACGAGCTGCTCCTCGATCTTGCGCCAGTTCGCCAGGGGGAAGACGTACAGGCAGCCCTCCATCCCGCGGGTGAGGACCAGGCCGTCCTCGATGAACTCCCGGAAAGGGGCCGGGATCACCACCCGCCCCTTGTCGTCCAGGCTGTACTGATACTCACCGAACGGCATTCCCCACTGTCTCCCACCGCGGTGCAGCTTGAATAGCCGACGTCCGAACCCTGACCTTCCCTTACCTAACGAGGCCTTGCTTCAAAAATCAGTCTACCACGTTTCCCCCACGATCTACCACCGTATCCCACTTCCCTCCCACTCCTTTCCCACCTTAGCGTATGACGAGAGGGATTAAATAGGAAATTTGCCCCCACGGACACAGCAGAAACGAGGCGTGGGAGGATGAGAACGGTCTTGGGGTGGGGGAGACACAGCAAAGACCCCACCCACGGGTGGGGTCTTGGGAAGGGGTGTAAGCCGGGTTCTGTACCCCTTGCGGGGCCACGGTCATCTCTCTGGGACCGGTGTCGCCACCGGCCTCGAGCGGCCAACCCGCAGGTTCTCTCGGGCCGGGCAAGCCCTCCCTGCCTACTTGGCCTTGCACCGGGTGGGGTTTACCGAGCCGCCCCGGTCTCCCGGGACGCTGGTGGGCTCTTACCCCACCGTTTCACCCTTGCCTCCATGACACCTGGGGAACCCCAGGCCGGATCGGCGGTCTGTTCTCTGTGGCACTTTCCGTCGCCTTACGGCGCCCAGGCGTTACCTGGCACCCTGCCCTCCGGTGCCCGGACTTTCCTCACCGCCTCAGCCCCAAGGGGGCAGGCGGCGCGACCGTGCCCCCTTCCCGCTCCTTATTCTAGCGAAGGGTCCGGAGCTTGTCTAACCGAGCAGCCCTTGGGCCCGCAGGTGACGCTCAGCGTAAAAGAGGGTCAGGGCGGTGGCCGCGTCCTCGATCTCTCCAGCCTCGAGCCGCTGGTACGCCTCAACGAGCGGGAGCTCGAGGGTCTCGATCAACTCTCCGTCCTCGAGGGTGGGGGGTTGCACCTGCCGAGCGCCGAAGGCCACGAAGGGGCGGAAGACCACCGCGGTGAAGGAGGGCTGCGGATGGAAGGGAGGCAAGGGGGTGAGGGTATCCACGGCCGCGCCCACCTCTTCCAGCACCTCTCGCCGCGCGGCAGCCTCCGGGGTTTCCCCTGGGTCTACCTTGCCGGCGGGCACCTCGACGAGGAAACGGCCCGTGGGGTGGCGGTACTGGCGGATGAACAGGCCCGTACCCTGAGGGGTGACGGGGAGCACGAACACCGCCTCGACGGGGCCGGGGCGGTACACGTACTCCAGCTCCTTCCCGGTGTGCGTTCGGACCCGTTCGCGGACGATGTGCACCGGGTGGGTGATCAGGTCCTCTATGCTGAGGCGCTTCCAGGGACGCATGCGGCCTCCTTTGAGGAAGGCCACCCCGCCCTTGGGAGCGGGGTGGCCTGGGGTAGGGGGGGGATTAACCCATGTTCTCGATCAAGGCCTGACCGAACTCGCTGGTCTTGAGGAGGGTGGCCGGCTTGCCTTCGGCGACGAGGAGGCGGTGGAAGTCGTAGGTGACGCGGCCCTGCTGGATCGTGCGGTTCATGGCCTGGATGATCAGGTCCGCGGCCTCGTGCCAGCCGAGGTGGCGCAGCATCATCTCGCCGGAGAGGATGACCGAGGAGGGGTTGACCTTGTCCTGGCCGGCGTACTTGGGTGCGGTGCCATGCGTGGCCTCGAAGATCGCCCGGCCGGTCTTGTAGTTGATGTTCGCGCCGGGGGCGATGCCGATCCCGCCTACCTGCGCGGCGAGGGCGTCGGAGAGGTAGTCGCCGTTCAGGTTCAGCGTGGCGATCACGCTGTACTCGGCGGGACGGGTGAGGACCTGCTGCAGCATCGCGTCCGCGATCACGTCCTTCACGACGATCTCCTTGCCGGTCTTGGGGTTCTTCAGGACGTGCCAGGGACCGCCGTCGAGGGGCTCGGCCCCAAAGCGCTCCCGCGCAACCTCGTACCCCCAGTCGCGGAACGCGCCCTCGGTGAACTTCATGATGTTGCCCTTATGCACGAGGGTGACGCTGGGCAGGTCGTTGTCAATCGCGTACTGGATCGCGGCCTCCACCAGGCGTTTCGTGCCCTCCTCGCTCACGGGCTTGATTCCGATGCCCGAGGTCTCGGGGAAGCGGATCTTCTGGTAGGCTTCCGGGAAGTGCTCGCGGAGCAGGCTCAGGAACTTCTTGACCTCCTCGCTGCCCTTCTTCCACTCGATCCCTGCGTAGATGTCCTCCGTGTTCTCCCGGAAGACCACCATGTTCACGAGCTCCGGGTGCCGCACCGGGCTGGGCACGCCCGTAAAGTGCCGCACCGGCCGCACGCACGCGTACAGGTCTAGCTTCTGGCGCAGGGCCACGTTGATCGAGCGGATCCCGGTCCCGACCGGCGTGGTGAGCGGACCCTTGATCGCGATCACGTACTCGTCGATGGCCTCGAGGGTTTCCTCAGGGAGCCAGACCTCCTCGCCGTAGACCCGATTGGCCTTTTCCCCAGCGTACACCTCCATCCAGGCGATCCGCCGTCGGCCCCCGTACGCCCGTTCTACGGCAGCGTCCAGGACCGGCTGGGCGGCTCTCCAGATATCGGGGCCGGTCCCGTCGCCCTCGATGAAGGCGATGATGGGCTGATCCGGGACGTTGAGTTTACCGTTTTCGAGCGTGATCTTGTCGCCCTCAGGAACTCGAATCTTCTGGTACGCCATGTGTGCAACCTCCCTGCGGCAGCATCATACCAAAAACGCGCCTTAGTGCTTGATTGAACGAGGATCAATGCGGATCAGGGTGGGACGAGTCCAGCATGGCGTAAAACCCCTTGGCGTTATACAAATAATGCGCCAGGATCCCCGGGATGAGGCTGCCTGTCACCGCGTACGTCACCCCAAACAGCACGCCGGCGAGGAACGTCCAGACCGGGTACGCCCAGGCGCGTCGATCGGAAACCGGGTGAAGCGCGGCGAAGACCCCGGCTTGCAGGAGAATAGCGCTCCCTCCCGGAAGGAAGCCTAATAAAAGGTTTTGCAGCCCTCCTCGGAAGAACACCTCCTCCGCGGTGCCGCTGAGCAGCGCCAGGGCAAGCCCGTGTGTATGCCCAAACCCGAGCCGCCGAAGGGCGCGCCCTAGCTGGCGCAGCATGCCTTCCGCCTGGTCCAAAGATCGCGGAAAGGCCCGGCGAAACACGCCTTCGAGGCCCACGAGCGCGCCGAACAGCGCCAGGAAGGCGACCGTGTCCCGAAAGGGATCCGGGCGTGCGACAAGGGCGTATCCCCCGAGCCCCATCCACACGAGCCCCACGAGCAGCAGCGTGGCTTGTAGCTGGAAAAGGAAACGAACGGGGCTACCCATGGCGCAACCGGAGCGTGACGCGGAACCGGCGGCTGCGGTTGGCCGATAAGCTCAGCGGGAAGACCAGCATCCAGCCGAACCCCTGGAACCACGCGGCTTTTTGCTGCGGCGCACGCGCCTGGATGGGGTAGTGCCAAAGCGCGGCGGGCCGGGAGCCGAACTCCAGGCAGGCCTCGAGGGGCACGGCCGCGTTCCGCCAGCAGGCGCGGGTCGCGTCGTGCGCTACCCACGGCGTTTCGACCGGGCGGGCGGCCCCATCCACCTCGAGCGCGACCGTGGCGGGGGTGGGCGCGGCGAAGTGCAGGTTCGTTGCGTAAAGCCCGTGGAACTCCAGGGCGCACAGATTCGCAAGGCGCCACTCAAACGCGATGGTTTCGTCGCGGTGCAGGACCCGAACCGTTTTCCGCAACCCTAGCTGTACCGGCGTTCCCTCCGGGGTTTGGAAGGTGCACTCGGCGCTCAGGGTGATGCGGTCACGGTACTTGGCGGCCTGGAATGCGGTTTCGTGAAACCCCGCTAGCGAGGTGCTGTCTCCGGAGAGGAAGGCCTCGAGGTCGGTCGTGTCCGGCCAGACGAAGTCGAACAGGCTGCGGGTGGGAAGGCCCGGCGCGGGGATCTGCGGTTCGGGGGGTTGAACCATCGCTGCGAGGAGGGGCCAAGCCACTTCGCGAACGTCCAGGGCGAACAAACTGCCCCCGTCGCGAGGGCGGAAGTACAGGTTAAGCGTGTGGCTTTCCGCGATGATCTCGGCCTCCCCGTCCTGATCGATGTCCTCCTGCTCGATCTCGAGCCAGGCGTACTTCCGGGGTTCGCAGGCGTTCTCCGCCTCGATCAAAGCGCGCCAGGCAGCGATCCGGATCTCCGGTCGGTAGACGCCCCCGGAGGCCGCCGGCCAGAAAGCGTCGGCGGCCTGAGCGCGGTACAAGGCGCGGTAGGCCTCCTCCGGAGGGCGTTTGGTTTCCTCTACCTTTTCGGAGACGTACCGCATCTTGGCCCAAAGGTCAAGCGCTTGTGGGTATCGGGAGAGGAAGTTATGGAAGGGCGCGCCGCGCATCACCCCGGTCGCCGCTTCTCCTAGCAACTCTCTACACTGTAGCCAACGCGCTTGGGTTTCTGGGGGGAGGGCCTGGCGCTCCAGCTCGAGATGCGCCGCGGCGGGCAGGTAGGCGCGGACGGCCGGCGCGTGCAGGGTCTCCCGCAAGAGCACCCACGTGTGCCCACTATCCAAAGCCTCGCGCAGGGTGCGCTCGAGGCGCTGGATACAACGCACGGACTCGGCGGGGACCGCCGCAACCCACAACCCTTCTGGAGGCAACTCGGGAAGGGAGGTGGATCCGCACAGGGCGGCGCTGAGGGCCTGAGTGATGGGGTAGACGCGCAGGAGGTGCGTGTCGTGCCCGGTGATGACCGGGGCGACGCGGGCCTGAGGGGGGAGGCCGGCCGCGGTAAAGGCCAGCTCGTCGAGCAGGGTATAGCGGTACCCGGCCGCGGTCAAGGCGCGCGCCAGGCAGGGCTCCCACACCCGCTCGGGCAGCCACGCGCCGAGTGCCTCCACCCCGAAGACCTCCTCGACGCGTTCGGCCATGTCCTCCAGCTGACCTTCCACGTCCCGCTCGGGTAAAAGCGGTAGCACCGCCTCGTACAGCGCGCCCCCGAGTACCTCCACGCGGTTTTGGGCGGCCAGCTGCGCGACGCGCTCGAGGAACTCGGGGTGGTGAGCCTCGAGCCAGTCGAGCAGGCTGCCGCTGTAGTGTAGGAGGACGTGGACTTGGGGGGTACGTTCGATCACCTCGAGGATGGGTCGGTACGTCGATTCGTAGGCGGCCGCGTATGTGCTGGATGGCGCGCCATAGGGTTGATGGTGGTGTAGGATTAGGGCTAACCGCGCCACGCTACCTCCGGTTTCGGGTCTTTGCACTTACTTTGGGCGTCTAGCCCTCCTCCTTAGTGTATTCGAGCGCGGGGCGCTTGACGCATTGGGGGTGAGCCTCTAAAATGGCGGGTGCTGGGCGTGGTGAGCGTAGCTCAGCTGGTTAGAGCACCGGTCTGTGGAACCGGGGGTCGTGGGTTCAAGTCCCATCGCTCACCCCAGATTAGCCACCCCGCGCGGGGTGGTATTCTTGAGAAAAGCGGCCCGGCGCGGCGCGCGAGGATGGCGGAATTGGTAGACGCGCCAGACTTAGGATCTGGTGGGGAAACCCGTGCGGGTTCAAGTCCCGCTCCTCGCACCAGGCGCCCGGGCCGCTTCTCCTGTTTCTAACGCCGCGCAACCGGGGCACGGTTGGGCCTTGGGGGGTACGTCACCTTGTGGTGAAGCCGCCCCCGGGTAGGCTTGGGGCGTGGTAGGGACGCGCTACGCGAAGCGAACGGGGATCGCTGTGCTTGTGGCCGGTCTTTCCCTCCTGCTGGGAGGGGCTTGGGCGGAGACCCCGCCGCTCGCTCGAGTGGAGGCCGGGGTGCCGGTAGCGTACTGGAACCCGGAGGACTTCTCCACCTACGTGATCCGCGAAGCGCGCGAGCGGTTTAGCGGGAGCGATAGGGCGGTGCTGATGATCCTGACCTGGGCGTTTCGTGCCGAGGACGTGGGCCGGTACCCGCTGGAGATGCTGACGCTCGCGCCGAGCGGGGAGGTGGGCGAGGAGGCTTTTGTCTTCGAGGTCACGCCGGGCATGATTGGTCGGCCCATCCGAACCTACTGGTTCATCAAGCTCAGTCCAGCTCTTGCTCGAGCCGAGGCTGGGGAGTGGGAGGTGTACTTCTTGTTTAACGGGGTGCGGGTGGGGCAGTACCGCTTCACGCTCGGGCCTTGACCCTAAACGGGCGCTGGAGTTGACGCTGGTAGGGGCTCGGAGTATGCTCAGTGCGCTGGAGGTGCCCTGGCGTTGGTGGGCACAGTGGGCCGAAGAACGCGGCCGCGACGACGTACGGGGGGCGGAACGTGAACCGGGCCGCGAGGGCTTAAGTCCGCTTCCGGAAAGGGGTCGGGCCGTTTCTGTTTGTGAGGTGTAGCATGGCGGAGATCCTGGAGCGCGAAGGGTATCGTGTGAAAATCAAGGTAGAAGTGCCGGCGGAGGAGGTCGCGCGCACCTACGAGTCCGTGGTCAAGGAGTATGCGAAACGGGTGCGCGTCCCCGGATTCCGTCCGGGCAAGGCGCCGCGCAAGGTCATCGAGGCCCGGATTGGGCGGGAGGCCCTGCTGGCCGAGGCGCGCGAGCGGTTGGTGGACCGCACGTATCCCGAGGCCGTCAAGGAACTCGAGCTCCTGCCGGTAAGCGCCCGCATCGTGGAGGACGAGACCAGCCCGGTGGAGGAAGGGCAGCCCTTCACCTACGTGGCTGAGGTGGAGAACTACCCCGAGGTGACGCTGCCCGACTGGCAGTCCTTCGCCCTCGAGGCCAAGCGCGTCGAGGTCACGGAGGAGATGGTCGCTGAGGCGCTCGAGCGCTTGCGTCAGCGCTACGCCGAGATCGTCACGGTGGAGCGGGAGGCGCGAGAGGGCGACCACGTGGTGATCGAGACCGAGGACGGCGCGCGCTTCCCGGTGGATCTTACGCGGGCACAGCCGCACGTGAAGGAGGCCCTCATGGGCGCCAAGGCCGGGGATGAGGTGCAGGTGCCCATCAAGGACGAAGAGGGGAACGTGACCCGCGAGGTCCGCACGAGGATCCTCGAGGTCAAGGAGGTGCGCCTCCCGGAGCTGGACGACGAGTTCGCCAAGACCGCTGAAGCGGAGAACCTGGAGGAGCTCAAAGGTAAGGTTCGGGAAAGCCTCGAGCGGCAGGCCGACCGGGAGTTCGCACAGGCCAAGAAAGACGAGTTCTTGGATAAGCTCGCGCAGGCCCTCGAGGTGGAGATTCCGCCTTCCATGATCGCGGAGGAGGAACGCCACCTCCTGCGCCACTTGGAGGAGGACCTTGCGCAGCGGGGCGTGCCCCTTCGGGACTACCTGAAGGACCTAGAGAAGGAAGGTAAGCTCGAGGAGTTCAAGCAGGACCTCCGCCAACAGGCCGAGCGTCGCGTGCGCCGGGGGTTGGCGCTGGAAAAGCTCGTGGAGGACCTGGGGGTGGAGCTGACCGATGAGGAGTGGAAGGAGCACCTCGCGGCGCTGGCGCGCTCGTACGGCATGACGCCTGCGGAGTTCCAGCGGGCGGTGGGGCCGACGGAACTGGAGCGGCAGCGGCTGGGCTTGCTGCGGGAGAAGGCGCTCGAGGAGGCCGTGAAGCGCCTGGGGTAACGCGGGGGCTCTTTCCGGCCCGGAATCGCGCTCGTCGGTTCCGGGCCAGGTTTGTATCGCCGTGAAATGCGGGTTTCGTTCCCTTTGGGCTCCGCGCAGGGGATAGAATAGGAGTCGGCTATGGTGGTTCCTTACGTAATCGAGCAGACCGCACGAGGCGAACGCGTCTACGACATCTACTCCCGCCTCTTGAAAGACCGGATCATCTTCCTGGGCACCCCGATCGACACCCAGGTCGCGAATACGGTGGTGGCCCAGATCCTGTTCCTCGAGGCGCAGAACCCCAACCAGGAGATCAAGCTCTACATCAACTCCCCCGGCGGGGAGGTGGACGCGGGCCTCGCGATCTACGACACCATGCAGTACGTGCGGGCCCCGGTCTCCACGATCTGCGTGGGGCTTGCGGCCTCCATGGCCGCGGTGATCCTGGCTGCGGGGGAGCCGGGGCGGCGGTACGCGTTGCCGCACTCCCGCGTGATGATTCACCAGCCTTGGGGTGGGGCTCGAGGCCAGGCTGCGGACATCGCGATTGAGGCCGAGCAGATCCTGAAGATGCGGGAGAACCTGAACAAGATCCTCTCCCAGCACACGGGCCAACCGTTGGAAAAAGTGACGCGCGACACGGACCGCAACTTCTGGATGGACGCCCAGATGGCTAAGGAGTACGGCATCGTGGATCAGGTGGTGAGCCGTGAAGCGGAGTAAGCCCACCTGCAACTTCTGCGGTCGCGCCCACCCTGAGGTGGAGCGCCTTTTGGAGTCGCCGGGAGGGGATACCTACATCTGCAACGAGTGCGTGGAGCGGGCGTACGACCTCCTCATGAGTTACGACGAGGAGGGGCGCGCCCGGTACCGCGGGCCGCGACACCTGCCGAAGCCCCAGGCGATCAAGGCGCACCTCGACCAGTACGTGATCGGCCAGGAGGAGGCGAAGAAGGCGCTTTCCGTCGCGGTGTACAACCACTACAAGCGCCTGATGTACGCCCAGCAGAAGGACGGCCTGGTCGACGAGATCCAAAAATCGAACATTCTCCTGATCGGCCCGACCGGAACCGGTAAAACCCTGTTGGCGGAGACCCTGGCCCGCCTCCTCGACGTGCCGTTCGCGATTGCCGACGCCACCACCCTGACCGAGGCGGGGTACGTGGGGGAGGACGTGGAGAACGTCGTGCTCCGGCTGCTGCAAGCCGCGGATTTTGACGTGGAGGCCGCGGAGCGCGGCATCATCTATATCGACGAGATCGATAAGATCGCCCGCAAGTCCGAGGGGCCCTCGATCACCCGCGACGTCTCGGGCGAGGGGGTGCAGCAGGCCCTCCTCAAGATCATCGAGGGCACCGTGGCTAACGTGCCGCCCCAGGGAGGGCGCAAGCACCCGCACCAGGAGTTCATCCCGGTCAACACGCGCAACATCCTCTTCATCCTCGGGGGGGCGTTTGAGGGACTCGAGGCCATCGTGAAAAGCCGCGTGGACGAGAGCCCCATCGGGTTCGCGGCGCGCAAGGCGAAGGACGAGAAGCCCGAGGTGATTCCCGAGGACCTGGTGAAGTTCGGCCTGATCCCTGAGTTCGTGGGGCGGGTGCCGGTCATCGTGCAGCTGGACCCGCTCGATGAGGAGGCGCTGGTGCGCATCCTCACCGAACCCAAAAACGCCTTGATCAAGCAGTACCAGGAGCTCTTCCGCATGGAAGGGGTGCGGCTGGAGTTCACCGAGGAGGCGTTGCGGGAGATCGCGCGCCGCGCGATGAAGCGCGGTACGGGAGCCCGCGGGTTGCGTGCGGTGATCGAGAAGGCCATGGTGGAGTTGATGTACGAAGCGCCGGGGTCCGGGGTGAAAGTGATCGTGTTTGACCGGGAGCACCTGGATCGCCCCTTGGCGGCGTTGGAGGCGGCGCGGCTGCACCAGGCCTCGTAGAACCCCGTGACCCGAGGGGTGTGTGCGCTTGAAGACCCTTTGCCTTAAACAAGGGTGGGTAGAATCGGTTTAGGAGGCAACATGCAACTTGAATTGCCGGTCATCCCCTTGCGGAACACGGTCATCCTCCCTCACGTGACCTCACCGGTCGACGTGGGGCGCGCGAAGTCCAAACGCGCGATCGAGGAGGCCATGGCCGCGGATCGGTTCTTATTTCTGGTGACGCAACGCGATCCCGAGGTGGACGATCCGTTGGGGAGTGACCTGTACGCCCACGGGGTGCTGGCCGCGATCAAGCAGGTCATGCGGTTGCCGGACGGCACGCTGCAGGTCCTGGTGGAGGCCAAGAACCGCGTGCGGATCCTGGATTACGTGCCTGCTCCGTACCTGCGCGCGCGGGGCGAGGTGTTGGCCGAACCCTCCCACTACGACGACGCGGTGGTCCGCGTGCTGATGCAGGAGGTTAAGGAAGCCTTCGAGCGTTACGTCGCTGCCAACAAGAACCTCCGGCTGGACCGATACCAGATCGAGGCGATCCAGAGCACGCTAGACCCCGTGGTCCTGGTGGGCATGGTGACCCAGCACGCCACCTGGAGCGTCGAGGACAAGATCAAGGTCCTCGAGGTCCAAGCCCTCGAGGAACGCCTGAAGCTCGTCCTCGGCTACCTGACGCGGGACCTCGAGCGCTTCGAGATCGACAAGAAGATCGCCGCTCGAGTCAAGGAGCAGATGGACCAGAACCAGCGGGAGTACTACCTGCGCGAGCAGATGAAGGCCATCCAGCGCGAGCTGGGGGGTGGGGAGGACCTGCTCGCGGAGGTGGACGAGCTGCGGGAGCGCATCGAGGCCAAAGGCATGCCGGAGGCGGTGAAGGAGAAAGCCCTGAAAGAGCTCCGCCGCCTCGAGCGCATGCAACCCGGGAGCCCCGAGGCTACCGTGGTGCGCACCTACCTCGACTGGTTGTTGGACGTGCCGTGGAGCGAGGCCCGGGAAGAGGTTCTGGACATCAACCACACGCGCAAGATCCTGGATGAGGACCATTACGGCCTCGAGGAGGTCAAGGAACGGATTCTCGAGTTCCTCGCGGTGCGCCAGCTCACGCAGGAAACGGAAGAGCGGAGCCGCGCGCCGATCCTGTGCCTCGTGGGGCCGCCCGGCGTGGGGAAGACCTCGCTGGGGCGGTCCGTCGCCCGCAGCATGAACCGCGCGTTCGTGCGCATCTCGCTGGGTGGTGTGCGGGACGAGGCTGAGATCCGGGGGCACCGGCGCACCTACATCGGGGCGTTGCCCGGCAAGATCATCCAGGGAATGAAGACCGCGGGAGTGATCAACCCGGTCTTCTTGCTGGACGAGGTGGACAAGCTCTCCTCCGACTGGCGGGGCGACCCGGCCTCGGCGCTGCTCGAGGTCCTTGACCCGGAGCAGAACCACGCCTTTCAGGATCATTACCTCGAGGTGCCCTACGACCTCTCCAAGGTTTTCTTCATCACCACCGCGAACACCCTCTCCACCATCCCGCGGCCCCTCTTGGACCGCATGGAAGTGATCGAGATTCCCGGCTACACCGCGCACGAGAAGAAGAAGATCGCCCGGTACTTCCTCTGGCCGCGGCAGCTTAAGGCCACGGGAATGGCGGACCGCATCGAGCTGACGGACGCGGCGTTGGACCGGGTGATCGCGGAGTACACCGAGGAGGCCGGGGTGCGGAACCTCGAGCGCGAGCTGAGCAAGCTTGCCCGCCGGGCGGCCAAGCAGTTCCTCGAGGAGCCCTGGGAGGGGGTGCGGACCGTGGACGCGGCCGACATCCAGGCTTACCTGGGCGTGCCCAAGCACCGGCCGGACCGGATGGAGGCTGAGCCCCAGGTGGGGGCGGCGCAGGGGCTGGCCTGGACCCCGGTGGGGGGGAAGCTCCTCACGGTCGAGGCCGTGGCCGTGCTGGGGACGGGCAAGCTGAACCTTACGGGGAACCTGGGGGAGGTCATGAAGGAGTCGGCCCAGGCTGCCCTTACGTACCTCCGCGCGCACGCGGACGCTTGGGGATTGCCGGAGGATTTCCACACGAAGTGGGACATCCACGTGCACGTGCCGGAGGGCGCGACGCCTAAGGACGGGCCGTCTGCGGGCATCACGATCGCAACGGCCATCGCCTCGGCGGTTACCGGCCGGCCGGTGCGGATGGATGTCGCCATGACGGGGGAGGTGACGCTCCGCGGGAAGATCCTCGCGATCGGGGGATTGAAGGAAAAACTCCTCGCCGCGCACCAGGCTGGGATCCGCAAGGTGATCCTCCCGCGTGAGAACGCGGCGGAGCTCGAGGAGATCCCGGAGGAGATCCGGGGAGAGCTCGAGATCACGCTGGTGGAGGAGGTCGGGGAGGTTCTGGGGCGGGTGCTTTTGCCGAAACCCCTGGTACTGCCGGCTGAGGCGGAACGGCCGGGCGCGCAACCGGGCGTCTAGAGGCGCGCTGCGAGCCGCTCGGCCCACAAGGGCGCGTAGAGAAACCCCGTGGAACCGAACCCGGTGAGGGCCCAGCCCTTACCGGGAATTTCTCGTAGGTGCAGGCCGTCCAACCGGTACCGCACGCCGCCCCACACGCCGACGGGGGTGGGGCGGAACCCGAGCAGCGCCTCGGCTTGCGCAAGAATCCAGGCGACCTCGCCGTGGGTGGGGGTGTGGGGCGCGTACCGGTCGGTGTGGGGACGGTAGCTTCCGCCCAGCGCGCACCCTGCGGCGAACACGCCCCACGAGCGGGCTTCAGGGAAGCGTTGATGCGTGAGGAGTAAGCTGCCCGCCGTGAACCGCCCCCCAAGGCCGGTGAGGGCCGCGCCGGACGCGCCGGTCGTGTACACGATGAGGGGGGCGGCGAGCTCCCGCCCGCTGGCGAGCCGCACGCGCCCAGCCGCTCCCGCCACCACCCGGTCCCGGATCACCTCGAGCCCCGCCGCGAGCCGAGCGAGGAGCGCTCGCGGCTCGAGCCAGAAGGCCTCCGGTAGGTACAGGGTGGAGCCTTCCCAGCGGTACGCTACGGCGCGTTCGCGCAGCCGAGCGTCCCACCGGGCTTGGGCCTCAGGGGGCACGGGACGTCGGAGGCCCGGGTGCACGGGCACGAAGCGCGGGTAGAAGCGCCAGGCGGCCTCGAGGGCCGTTTCCGCTTCAGGCGCGATCGCGCCCCTGCGGCCGCGCACCGGGTTCACGAGCGCGACCGGGACGCGGCTGGCCTCGCCGAGGGTGGGGCTGACGACCGTGACGCGAAGCCCTTTGCGTTGGAGAGCGTCCGCTGCAGCTAGGCCTGCGATGCCGGCCCCTACCACGATCGCGTCGGCCATTGCCGCAGACCTCCTACCGGGCGGTGGGGTCGTTGTAGAAGCGGTACCCGTCCCCGTCCGCTCGGCAGAGCCCGCGGGCGCAGAGCGCCTCGAGGGTAGCACGGGCCTCGTGGGGGTTCAGGCCGGCTTGGGCGAGCTCGTCGACGGTGATGCGCCCGCCACGCCGCCACGCGAGGCGCATCGCGAGGCGCTCTCGGGCGTTTGGGGGTAGGCCTTGGCGCACGAGGCGCTGGTGCCAGCGCAGGACCAGCCCCGCGAGCGCTAGCCCGATCCCGAGGGAGGCCCAGAGGTTCGCGCTCGTGAACCAGAGGGTCGCGAATCCCAGCATAGCGGCGGATGCAGCGAGGATCACGCCTTGCATCTCACATCACCGTGAGCGGGATCGTGGTGGGGGCGGTGCTGCCGACCACCTCGCCGTAGAGCAGGTGGGGGGTGGCCTGTTTGATCTCGACCTGGTACAAGCCCGGCTCGGGGGCTTGCGCGGCGGGGACAAGGACCGGATGGTTGCCGCGGTCGTGCCCCTCGGCGTACCCGTCTTCTTTAGCCGTGCCGCGCACCAGCACCTCCACGACCCGGCCTTCCCAGCGTTTGTTCTTGCGGTAGCTCCACTCCTTTTGCTTTTCGATGAGACGCTGGAGCCGCGCGACCTTCACCTCGCGGGGCAGGTCCTGGAAGTGCCGCGCGCTCGGGGTGCCGGGCCGCGGCGAGTAGATGAACATGTAGGCGTGATCGTACCCCACCTCGTCGTACAGGGTAAGGGTCTCCTCGAAGTCCGCCTCGGTCTCTCCGGGAAAGCCCACGATGATGTCGGTGGAGAGCACCACGTCCGGCAGGGCCTCTTTGATCGCGCGGACGCGATCCAGGTACCATTCGCGCCGGTACTCGCGGCCCATGCGGCGCAGCACCCGGTTCGAGCCGGACTGGACCGGGAGGTGGATGTAGCGGCACACCTGGGGGGTCTCCGCGATGGCCTGGATGATATCGTCGGTGAAGTTTACCGGGTGGCTGGTGGTGAACTTGATGCGGGGAATCCCGATCTGCCCGACCATTCGTAACAACTCCGCGAACGAGGGGTAGCCGGGCTGGTCCTTCCCGTAGGAGTTCACGTTCTGGCCGAGCAGCGTGACCTCGAGGACCCCGGCCGCCTTAAGGCGTTCGATTTCCTCCAGGATCAGGTCGGGGTGGCGGCTGACCTCAGGGCCGCGGGTCTTGGGGACGATGCAGTAGGTGCAGTGGTGGTTGCACCCCCGGATGATGCTCACGAACGCGGAGAGCGTGCCTTTGGGGGGCGGGGGGACGTAGGTGTTCACCTCGTCCCGGAAGGTCAGGTCCCAGAACTTGTCGTGGCTTTCCAGCGCCTTGGCGATTTGGGTGATGGCGCCGGGGCCCAGGAGGATGTCCACGTCGAACTTCTTCGCGATCTCCTGGCCTTCCTCGAGCTGCGCCACGCAGCCCATCATGCCCACGAGGAGGGGGCGGCGTTCCTTTTCCTTGCGCAGCTTTCCGAGCAGGCTCTTGACCTTTTCCACGGGTTTGCCGCGCACCGCGCAGGTGTTCACCAGGACGAAGTTAGCGTCCTGGATCGTGTCCACGAACTCCGCACCTAGGCTCGCGAGCTCGCTTTGCACCAGGTGGGTGTCGTACTCGTTCATCTGGCAGCCGAAGGTGATGAGGTGGGCTCGAAGGTTTGCGTTCGACATGCTACCTCCTGAGGAGGGCCGGGGGGATCCCGGGTCCTCTTTATCTCAAGTAGCATACGCCATACGCACGGTGTAAACCAAGCCGAGCCTTCCCTAAAAGATTTACCGAGTAAAATGTTATACTCGGTTAAAATGATGGGGCGTTTGGGCACGGTTGAAGGGGTACGCCTGGGCACCGTCTTCTCCCGCCGGATGGGGTACACGGTCTGGGTGTACCGGTACAAAGGGGTGTTGATCGACACCGGGTGCCGCTGGACAGCGCACCGCCTCGCGCGTCTCGAGGCCGAGGCGGCCTTCCTCACCCACTGGCACGAGGACCACTCGGGCGGCGCCCAGGCCCTCACGCGGCGAGGCGTACCGGTGTACGCCGGTCGGGAGACCGCCCAGCGAGTGCGACGCATCCACGAAGCGCGCATCCCCTTCTACCGCCACCTCACCTGGGGGCGGCCCCACTCTGCGCCCGTACAAACGGCGGAGGCGCGGTTCGCAGGGTTTTGGCTCGTCCCCACGCCTGGCCACACCCCCGACCACACGGCCCTTTTTGACCCGGAGGCCGGACTGATTTTCACCGGGGACCTGTACCTGGGTCGCCGGGCCCGGTTTGCGACCCCGGAGTTCGATCTCGAGGCGCTCCTCGAGAGCCTGGATCGGGTGCTCGAGCTCAAGCCCCACCGCCTGTACTGCGCGCACGCCGGCCTCGTGGAAGACCCTAGCGCGGCCCTTAGGGCCAAGCGCGACTGGTTGTTGAAGCTGATCGACGCGGCTGGGGCACTGGGGCGTAAGGGGTGGCCTGTGCGGGAGATCAGCCGGAAGCTCTTGGGGCCGGAGCCGTTGGAGCGGCACGTAAGCCGGGGCGAACTCTCGCAGGAGGCGCTCATCCGCCAAGCGGTCGATCTGGCCTTAGGGAAGAACCGGGACGGTAGCAGTATACCACCCGCCTAGACCGTGTGCGCCGGGGCGGTAGGGGGAGGGGCGGACGTGGTAGGCTAGAGCCCCGGAGGTTTTGGGGGCATGAAATACATTTTCGTTACCGGCGGGGTCGTGAGTTCTCTGGGGAAGGGCATCGTGACCTCGTCGCTCGGAGCGATTCTTCGGGCGCGCGGGTACCGGGTTACCGCGGTCAAGATCGACCCGTACATCAACGTGGACGCGGGGACGATGCGCCCGTATGAGCACGGGGAGGTCTTCGTTACCGCGGACGGCGCCGAGACCGATCTGGACATCGGGCATTACGAGCGCTTCCTGGATCGGGACCTCTCCCGCGGTAACAACATCACCACCGGCCAGGTCTACCTCTCGGTGATCCAGAAGGAGCGGCGGGGCGAGTACCTCTCCCAGACCGTGCAGGTCATCCCGCACATCACCGACGAGATCAAACGCCGCATCCGGCAGGTCGCCGAGGCGCAGCAGGCGGAGATCGTGGTGGTCGAGGTGGGCGGCACGGTGGGGGATATCGAGAGCCTGCCCTTCCTCGAGGCCATCCGCCAGTTCCGCTTCGACGAGGGCCCGGAGGACACGCTCTACATTCACCTGACCCTCGTGCCGTACCTGCGGACCTCCGAGGAGTTCAAGACCAAACCCACCCAGCACTCGGTCGCGACCCTGCGCGGGGTTGGGATCCAACCGGACGTGATCGTGGTGCGCTCCGAACGCCCCTTGCCCCCCGAGGTGCGCAAAAAGATCGCGCTCTTTACGAACGTGCACCCGGACGAGGTCTTCTCTAGCCACGACGTGGAGCACCTGTACGAGGTTCCCCTGATCCTCGAGGAGCAGGGCCTGGGGAAGACGGTGGAGCGCAAGCTCGGCCTGGAGAAGGTCCTGCCGAACCTCTCGGTCTGGCAGGACGCGGTGCGCGTGCTCAAAGAGCCGGAAGAGACCGTCCGCATCGGCATCGCGGGGAAGTACGTGCAGATGCCGGACGCGTACCTCTCCCTCCTCGAGGCCCTCAAGCACGGGGGGCTCAAGAACCAAGCGCGCGTCGAGATCAAGTGGGTAGACGCAGAGGGGCTCGCGAATGGGGATCTTGAGGAGGCCTTCCGCGACGTGGACGGGATCCTCGTGCCCGGGGGGTTCGGCGTGCGCGGAATCGAGGGGAAGGTGCGCGCCGCGCAGTATGCCCGGGAGAACGGCGTGCCGTACCTGGGGATCTGCTTAGGCCTCCAGGTCGCGGTGATCGAGTTCGCCCGGAACGTGGCGGGCCTGGAGAAGGCCAACTCGACCGAGTTCGACCCCTACACCCCGCACCCCGTGATCGACCTGATGCCCGAGCAGCTCGAGGTCGAGGACTTGGGCGGCACGATGCGCTTAGGCGACTGGCCGATGCAGATCAAGCCGGACACGCTCCTAGCCCGGGTGTACGAAGGCAAACCGTTGGTGCGCGAGCGGCACCGCCACCGTTACGAGGTGAACCCGGCGTTCGTGGACCGCCTCACCCAGGCCGGGCTCGTGGTCTCGGGGGTCACGCCCGGCATGGAGGGGCGCGGCGAGGGGTTGGTGGAGGCGATCGAGCTGCCGGACCACCCCTTCTTCCTCGCGCTGCAGTCCCACCCCGAGTTCAAAAGCCGGCCCATGCGTCCGAGCCCGCCCTTTGCGGCTTTCGTCGCGGCGGCCATCGCACGCAAACGCAAGACGCGGGTGCTTGCAGAGGGGTAAGGCCTGACCCCTAGCCCCGCGCCCGGAGCCTCCGGGCGCGGGGCTTAACGTTCGCCCTTAGAGCGGGGCCCCTTGGCGCGCGCGGCGCGGTACAACAGGTAGGCGATCCCACCCACCAGCACGAAGGGCACGAGCCCCACGATGGGGATGACCCACCAGTTCTGGCCGAGCCCCTCGAGCTTGAGGTGCGTCGCGTACCCCGGGTTGAGGAGGCCCGATCCCGCACCGAGCCCTACCAGAAGGGCCCAGCCGCAACGATTGAGGTTACGCATCCTTCCTCGAGTATACGCGCCTGGCGCGCTGCGCAGCGAGGGCCAGCCCCGCGCCGAGCGCTACGGGGAGCCAGAGCCAGGCGAGCGCCCGCGTTAGCCACGGCGTGGGGGTAGCGGTGGCTGGGAAGACGAGCGTCAGCACCGCACCTCCCGTGGGCAAGGGCAATCGTACGGGGGCGCTGGCTAAGGCGGTCTCGCCGGAAAAGCTCGTGTCCGCGAGGACCAGCAGGAAGGCCGTCGGGGGGGAGGCGATCCGCGCCGTATAGACCCCGGGCGTGGCTTCCCGCAACGCTTGCCGCGCGACGATCCCGGAAAGCTGGGGACGGCCCCGGACCGTTCCCCCTGGCAAGGACGCCCCCGCCTCGAGCAGGAGGGCCTCCACCCGCGCGTCCAGCACCGGTTGCTCGCTTTGTTCCCCGACGAAGGCCGCGCTGATGTGGAGGTACCCATCGCTGATCCAGAGCGTGACCTTGGCCGTTACGGGCTCGGCGTGCGCCAACGCGAGACCGGCAAGGATGAGCCAGGCGATCGCCAACCGCCGCATCTAGATCCCTCCCGAGGGGGACGGGGCGAGCAGGGTGCCCCGCATCTCCATGGGTTGCGCCAGGACCCACAGCGTGAGCGCGGCCAGGTAAACGAGCAGCGCCAGGACCGGTAGGGCCGCGTACCCCCGCCCGAGCGCGAGGCTTCGCCGCACGAGGACGTAACTCGAGGCGGCCAGCCCCGCGTAGATCGCGAGCGCCGCGGTGGGGAAGAGGAGGGCTTCAGGCACCTGAGCGGCGAGCGCCCAGTCCGGCCTTCCCGGGTAGAGGCCCAAACGGCCCAGGGCTTGTTGGGTGACCGGCACGATCGAAGCCCACCCGGTGAGGAAGTGGTAGGCGTAGTGCGCGCCCCACACGGCGAAGGCCATGGGAAGGTACCCCGCGCCCCAGCGGCGCACGGCCTGTAGGGGGCGCTCGTGGATTCCCGCGAGCCAGCTCGAGAGCAGGCTGAGTCCCACGCTGAGCAGGCCCGCGATCCCGACCCACGCGGCGAAGATGACGCCGAGCAGCACGCCCTCGTGGGTCGTGCCGAGCGCGCGGGCCAGCGCTTCGGCCAGCGCGTAGTAGGGGGGGACCATCGCGAAGGCGTTCATGACCCCGGCGAATAGGAGCAGCGCGCCGAACAGCGCCCAGTCCGGCCGGTAACGGGCCGTAACCCACTCGCGCACGGGGGACCGGACCTCGAGGGCTACGTTGTCGTAGGGGCAGGCCCGCACGCAGTTGAGGCAGAGGGTGCAGTCCGTGTTGCTCTGGATCTGCGGCACGAACAGGCGGGTTTCGCACCCCGGGTACGCCGCGCCCCGGCCGTTGACGCAGTACTTGCCCTCGCAGGTAAGGCAACGGGCGGGGTCGCGCGCGGTGATCTGGGTGGGGGACGCGGTGGCAAGCGCGAAGTTGAAGTTCCCGAGGGGACAGACGTACTTGCAGAACGTGCCCGAGGGGAAGATGGCGTTCACCACCAGAGCCGCGCCGAAGTACCCCAGGATCAGCCAGGCCGTGAGCCAGGGGCTCGCCCAGAGGTCCCAGTACTCGTAGGCGAAGAGGTAGAGGAGGGTGAGCCCCAGCACCCCGTACTTATTGCGGAGCCGTCGGGGCCAGCGCCATTCGGGCAGCCAGCGTTTGAGCGCCCGGCTCGCGCCCCGCGTGAGCATCAAGGGGCAGGCCGCACAGAACACGTTGCCCAGCAGGGCGATCGCGAGCACCACGAGCCCCCGGTAGTGCAGCCATACGGAGACGGTCGCGAGGTTCTTGGGGGCGAGCTGACGGCCCGTGAACCCGTCGAAAAGCGCGAGGAGGGCGAGGAGGAAAAGCGGCAACTGCAGGACGAACCGGCTGTAACGCCACCGGACGAAGCGGCGTACCAGGGGCAGGCGCAACAGGTCCCAGCGGCGGGTGGGGGCTGGTTGGATCATGGCACGGTCAACCGTACTTCCTGCTGGTAGGTTCGGCCGTTCGCGTCCGTAGCCTCGACCGTGAGCACCCAGTCGCCCCGCATGGTGAAGCGGAACCCCTGGGTCTCCCAGACGCCCGGCCGCGTCTCGCGGGCTTCGGCGATGACCGGCTGCATGCCCGCGTGCGTCATGTCCCCGGTCACGGTCAGGGTCTGCACCCGAAGGTCCTCGGGCGGGATGACCTGCACAACCGCGGGGCCCACGCGCGGCGGCCAGGGGTGGACCTCCACCTTCGCTTCAAGCGCAGCGGGGCCTGTGGGACGACAGGCTGTGAGGGTAAGGAAGGTCAGGAGAAGGATTCGCGTGCGCATACCCGTACCTCCACGCGGCACCCTAGCGAGTCCCTCGCGAGGTGGGAAGGGACGGGGGACCTAAGAGAATTTCTTACCCGACGGGGGGGTGAGCCCGGTGTGGTACAGGGCAGCGAAGCGCACGAGGGCCTGCGCGCTCTTCAGGCCCAGCTTGAACATGAGGCGCCGGCGGTGCGTGTACACGGTCTTCTCCTCCACGCCGAGCCGCTGGGCGATCTGGGCGGTGCTGAGCCCCTCCCCCAACAGGGCCAGGACCTGCTGTTCCGTGGGGGAGAGCCGGTCCGTGTACGGGAGGGACCGCGCTGGTCCCTTGAGCTCGACGAGCGCTTGGCGGAGCGCGTCGGGCGGGTCGGCTTTGGAGAGGAAGGCCACGGCACCGAGGGCCGCAGCGCGGCGCTGGAACGCGGGTTCGTCGTAGGCGGTGAGGATCACCACGGGCAGGTCCGGGTGCCGCCGGGCGATCTCCTCGAGGAAGCCCAGGCCGTGCCCGTCGGGCAGGGAGAGGTCCAGCAAAACGCGTTCCGCCCAGGCCAGCCGCTCCCGTGCCTCAGCGATGCAGCCGGCGGTCCGCACCTGGGCGTCGGGAAGGACCTCGCGGAGGAGGCGCGTGAGCCCCTCGCGTACCAGGTGGTGGTCCTCCACGAGAAGGATCTTCACGGCTCAAAACTCCTTTCCCGCGGCCAGGCCGCGATCAGGGCCGTACTGCCCCGGCGCGACCGCTTCCATTCCAGTCGGCCGCCCAATAACCGCAATCGGGCGCGGAGCAGCTCGAGCCCCTGGCCTTCCCGCAGCACCTCGCCATGCCCGTCGTCTTCCACGCGCACCGTGACCTCCGTCCCGCCCGTGACGCGCACCCAGGCCCGGCCGGCCTCCCCGTGGCGTTTGGCGTTATGGAGGGCGTGCTGCACGATCCGGTAGGCCTCGAGCCGGGCCTCCGGGTCCAGCGTGCCTTCCACATGGGCGGTGACGGACAGGCCCAGCTGTTCGCCGAGCTCGGTGAGGGCGTCCTCGAGGGGCAGGTGCTCCAGGGCGGGGGGCATGAGGCCCCGCGTGGCGGCGCGCAGCACCGCTTCCGCCTCGGCGAGCGCCGCGAGAGCACGGTCCCGGTCGCCTTCCTCGAGGGCCCAGCGGGCCGCGAGGAGAGATTGGATCGCGCCGTCGTGCAGCTCGCGGGCCAGCCGGGCGCGCTCGAGCTCAAGGAGGCGCACCAGGTCGCGCTGTAGCTCGAGCAGGGTGTTGATCCGCGCGACGACCCGGTCCGCGTGCGCTTCGCCTACGGGGGCTAGGCGCTCCTTTCCGGAGAGCAGGGCGTTTAGGGCCGCCTCGAGGCGCACCCAGGGGCGCAGCACGCGGCCGAGGACCAGTAGGGCGGTGCCGCCGCCCAGGCTGGCCGCGAGGAGGGCCGCGGTCATGTCCACGGCGGCGTGGTGGGTGGCGTAGAAGGCGCGTAGGGGGGGGCTGGCGCTTGCGGCGGCTTGCAGCAAGAGGAGGAGGAGGGGCGCGAGGTACGCGAGGCCGGCTCCGAGGATGATGGCGCGGTAGGCTCCCCGTCGCACGCCCTCCAGCCTACCAAATGAAAATGGTGGGCCGCACAGGACTCGAACCTGTAACCCACCGATTAAGAGTCGGTTGCTCTACCAATTGAGCTAGCGGCCCACGAACGCCTCCGGGCTTCGCCCGAAGCACGCTTAGAAGTCTAGTCGGTGACGGGGTTTCTGTCAAGCCTCGCCGGTACGAAAAACCGCCGGGCTTTTGCCCGGCGGTTCGTGAGGACTTACTTCGCCGCCTCGTACTTCTGAGCGACCACGTCCCAGTTCACCACGTTCCAGAAGGCCTGGATGTACTCGGGACGGCGGTTCTGGTACTTCAGGTAGTAGGCGTGCTCCCACACGTCCAGGCCCAGGATGGGGGTGAAGCCCTGCATGAGGGGGCTGTCCTGGTTCGCGGTCGAGAAGACGTGCAGCTTCCCGAAGGCGTCCACCGCGAGCCAGGCCCACCCCGAGCCGAAGCGGGTCGCCGCAGCCTTAGCGAACCGCTCCTTGAAGGCCTCGAACGAGCCGAAGGTCTCCTGGATCGCCTGGGCCAACGCCCCGGTGGGTTCACGGCTCCCGCCGGGCGCGATCACCTCCCAGAAAAGGCTGTGGTTCGCGTGCCCGCCGCCGTTGTTGCGCACCGCGGTCTGGATCTCCTCCGGCAGGGCCGCCAGGTTCCGCAACAGGGCCTCCAGGCCCGCCCCGTGCAGGTACGGGTGCTTCTCCAGAGCGGCGTTCAGGTTGTTCACGTACGCCTGGTGGTGCTTGGTGTGGTGGATCTCCATGGTGCGCGCGTCGATGTGCGGCTCGAGCGCGTCGTAGGCATAACCGAGTTCGGGTAGCTTAAACGGGTACCCCATGCGTCTTCCCTCCCTATGAGCGGCCCCCGCCTCGGAAGGGGCCGGATGGCGATATGGTTCGGGCCGCCGAGGCGCGGCCCCCAGGCTTTACAGCCGAGAATCAGCCTAACAAGCTGCGAAGCATTTAGGTGTGCACCAGGCCACTACTCCTTGGCGACCCCAGGCTCGGTCATGCGGCGCGGGTCGAGGATCCGGTTGAGCTCCTCCTCGGGCAGCACCTTCTCCTCGAGGCAGATCTCGCGCACGGTGCGGCCTTCCTTCACGGAGCGCTTGGCGATCTCCGCGGCGCGGTCGTACCCGATCACCGGCGCGAGCGAGGTCACCATGCTGAGGGACCACTCCACGTACCCTTCGGCCCGCTCGCGGTTGGCCTCCATCCCCCGCACGGCCTTCTCGGTGAACACGCGCACCGCGTTCCCCAGGAAGGTAACGGACTCGAGCAGGTTCCGCGCGATGACGGGCATCATGACGTTGAGGTCCAGGTTGCCGTGCGTGTTCGCGACCTGTACGGTCACGGCGTTCCCCATGACCTGGGCGCACACCATCATGAGGGCCTCGGCGATCACGGGGTTGACCTTGCCAGGCATGATGCTCGAGCCGGGCTGCACCGCGGGCAGCTGGATCTCCCCGAGGCCGCAGCGCGGTCCGGAGGCCAGCCAGCGGATGTCGTTCGCGATCTTCATGAGGCTGGTGGCCACGGTGGAGAGCTGCCCGGCGAACTCCGCGGCGGCGTCCTTGGAGTGCTGCGCCTCGAAGTGGTTCTCCGCCTCCCGGAAGGGCAGCCCGAAACGCTCGGCGAGTTTCGCCGCTACGCGCCGGCCGAACTCGGGGTGGGTGTTGATCCCGGTCCCGACCGCGGTGCCGCCCTGGGCGAGCTCGTAGAGGCGGGTGAGGCTGTCCTCGAGCCGCTGGATGCCGAGCTCGACCTGGCGGGCCCAGCCCGAGGCCTCCTGGCCCAATCGGATGGGGGTGGCGTCCATCAGGTGCGTGCGGCCGATCTTGACCACGTCGTCCCAGGCCCGGGCCTTCTCGAGCAAAGCCGCGTGCAACTCGCGCAGGGCGGGCAGCAGCGTCCGGTGGGTTTCGAGGGCGACCGCGACGTGGATCGCGGTGGGGATGGTGTCGTTGGAGGACTGGCCGAAGTTCACGTGGTCGTTCGGGTGAACCGGTTCCTTGCCGCCGCGCTTGCCGGTGAGGATCTCGTTCGCGCGGGAGGCGATCACCTCGTTGGCGTTCATGTTGCTCGAGGTGCCGGACCCGGTTTGGAAGATGTCCACCACGAACTCATCGTCGAGCTTGCCCTCGATGACCTCCTCGGCGGCCTGCATAATGGCCTTAGCCCGGGTCTCGTCGAGCAGGCCGAGCTCGAGGTTCGTCGCGGCGGCGGCGTGCTTGATGGCGCCTAAGGCCTGGATGAAGGTGCGGGGGAAGCGCAGGCCGCTGATGGGGAAGTTGGCCACCGCACGGGCGGTCTGCGCGCCGTAGTACGCGTCCTTGGGGACCTTCAGCTCGCCCATCGAGTCGCGTTCGATGCGGTATTCCATAGCGTGTTTCATTCTACCCGCGAATCGGGGTGCGCTGACGGTCCAGGGCTTGGGAAGCCGGTAACATGGAAGACATGTTGGACCTGGTTGTGGTTGGCGCCGGACCGGTCGGGATCGCTGCGGGGATCGAAGCGAAGCGCAAAGGGCTCGCCGTGCGGTTATTGGAGCGCGGCACGGTCGCGCACACGGTCTACCGCTTTCCCTTGGACATGGTGTTTTTCAGCGAGGCGCGCAAGATCGAGGTGGGCGGGCACCCCTTCGTGAGCCTCGGTCCGAAACCCACGCGCAAGGAAGCCCTGACCTACTACCGGCGGGTGGTGGAGGCCGAGGGGCTGGAGGTCTGGACCTACACCGAGGTCACGCGCCTCGAGGGGCGCGAGGGCGCGTTCCGCGTGCACTACCGGGACCGAGAAGGGGAGGGGAGCCTCGAGGCCCGGTACGTGCTCGTCGCGACCGGGTACTTCGACGCCCCGAACCGGCTGGGGGTGCCGGGCGAGGAGTTGCCGCACGTCACCTACCGGTACACCGAGGCCGCGCCGTACTGGGGGCGGCGGGTCGTGGTGGTCGGCGGCTCGAACAGCGCGGTGGAGACCGCGCTCGACCTGTACCGCGGGGGCGCGCGGGTGACGCTTGTGCACCGGGGGCCCAGCGTGCGCCCGGGGGTGAAGTACTGGCTGCGTCCGGACTTCGAGAACCGTGTAAAAGAGGGTGCGATCCAGGCGCTCTATAACGCGCGGGTGACGGAGATCACCCCGCGGGCGGTCGTGGTGGAGCGGATGGGGGAACGCCTCGAGGTGCCCGCGGACTTCGTGGTGATCCAGATCGGGTACCGCGCGGTCGACGACCTGATCCGCAACGCCGGCGCGCGCTACGAGGGGGACAAGCCGCTGCTCAGCGAGGCGTTTGAGACGAGCGTGCCCGGCCTCTTCGTCGCCGGGTCCGCGGGGTTCGGGGCCAACACCCGCACCGTCTTCATCGAGAACGGCCGGGAGCACGCGGCTCAGGCCGTCGCGGAGATCGCCCGGCGGCTCGAGGCCGCCGGGGTGGAGGGCTAGGCCCCTGGGCCAGCCCTGGCCCAGGGGCGCGCCAGGCTTGGGCTACTCGTTTTCCTCTTCCTCCTCGAGGGTGCGCGTGGGGCTTGTCTTGAGGTTGAAGTTGAGGTAGGCCTCGACCGGTTGTTCCGGGAGCGTGTACTCGATGTAGGGATAGCCGGTGGCGGCGTGGCAGGCGTTGCACCCGGCGACCGCCTCCTCGAAGCGGGTCTCGAAGGCGTCCCAGTCCTGGGTTTCGATGGCCTCTTCGAGGGGGTCGAGGTAGGTGCGCTCGAAGGTGCTCAGCATCGCGGCTTTACCCGGACGGGTGACCTCGCCGACCTCCTGGATCTCGATGGCCTCCTTGAGCTGGTACTGGGCCAGCGCCCAGTTGCCACCCCGGGCGGCGAAGTACAGGTCGGTGAATCGGTTGCCGTACTCGATCATCACCGTGCCAAGCCCTGGCTGGATCGAGGCCAGCGCGTCCACGCGCGCCTCCAGGCTGCCCTCGTAGATGTCGCGCGCCTTCCCCGCGAAAACGACCAGCGCAACCATGGCCAGCACCCCTATCAGGCCGAGCGCGCCTTTCTTCATGGTTGTCGCCCCCTTTCGAACCCATCCTAGGGCTCATTGAGGGGCAGGGCTAGAGACAAATGTCTCAAGGTGCGGGGTGGGGCGGCGACGCGCCGGGGCTTTTGTGGACGTGCACGACCTTCCAGCCCTCGGAAAAACGCACCAGCACGCGGGTCTCGTTCACGGTTTTGTGCTCCACGCCGTGCTCGCGAGCGATCGTGAAGAGGAGGGTGTAGCTGGCGATCGCGGTGGTGCCGTAGCGCTGGAGCCGGGGCTCGAGCAGGTCGTACCGCCAGTCCTGGCCCGCCCCGGCCCAGTCGTGCTCGATCATGAAGCGGTGGAACTCGAGCCCGTCGAGGCGGTGCGGGGTGACGAACCACTCGTAAACCGCGAGGTCCGGCGCGGTGGTCTCCGCGTAGGTCGCGTAATCCCCCGCGAAGATGGCGGAGAGGTGGCGGTGTAGGGTATCCCAGATTTCTTGCTCCATACCTCAGCCTATCCCGATCAGTAACCGGGCTGGTACTCTCCCCACTCCTCGCGCAGCACGCCGCACACCTCGCCGAGCGTGGCGCGGCGGCGGAAGGCCTCGAGCACGTAGGGGAAGAGGTTGTCCGTGCCGCGGGCGGCCGCGCGGAGGGCCTCGAGGGCGTTTTGGACGCTCTGGCCGTCCCGGTTTTCGCGGAAGGCCCGGATCTCCGCGGCGCGGCGGCGGTCCACCTCGGGGTCGATCTTGTGTACGGGGACGGGCTCGTGGGTGGCGGAGGTGAACTTGTTCACCCCGACGATGATGCGTTCTTGGGACTCCACCTCCTGCTGGAAGCGCCACGCGGCCTCCTCGATCTCCTTCTGGACGTACCCGGCCTCGACGGCGGCTACGGCGCCGCCCAGCTTTTCGATCTCGTCCAGGTACGCCTGGGCTTCCGCCTCGAGCTTGTCCGTGAGGTGCTCGAGGTAGAAGCTGCCCCCCAGGGGGTCGACGGCCTTGGTGACGCCGGACTCGTACGCGAGGATTTGTTGCGTGCGGAGGGCGATCAGGGCGCTTTTTTCGGTGGGGAGGCCGAGGGCTTCGTCGTAGGCGTTGGTGTGCAGGCTTTGCGTGCCGCCCAGGACCGCAGCGAGGGCCTGGTAGGCGGTGCGCACCACGTTGTTGAGGGGTTCTTGGGCGGTGAGGGTGGAGCCGCCGGTCTGGGTGTGGAAGCGCAGCATCCAGCTTTTCTTGTTCTTCGCCCCGAAGGTTTCCTTCATGATGCGGGCCCACATGCGCCGGGCGGCGCGGAACTTGGCGACCTCCTCGAGGATGTCGTTGTGCGCGGCGAAGAAGAAGGAAAGCCGGGGCGCGAACTGGTCCACGTCGAGGCCGCGTTCGATGGCGGCGCGCACGTAGGCCATGCCGTTGGCCAGGGTGAAGGCGATCTCCTGGGCCGCGGTCGAGCCCGCCTCGCGGATGTGGTAGCCGCTGATGGAGATCGTGTTCCAGCGGGGGACGTGCTGGGCGCAGTACTCGAAGATGTCGGTGATGAGGCGCATCGAGGGGCGCGGGGGGTAGATGTAGGTGCCGCGGGCGATGTACTCCTTGAGGATGTCGTTTTGGATGGTGCCGCCGACCTTGTCCCAGGGGACGCCTTGCTCCTCAGCGACCAGCAGGTAGAGCGCGAGGAGCATCATCGCCGGGGCGTTGATCGTCATGCTGGTCGTGACTTGGTCGAGGGGGATCCCCTCAAAGAGGCGCTTCATGTCCTCGATGGAGGCGATGGAGACCCCGACGCGGCCGACCTCGCCGACGGCCAGGGGGTGGTCGGGGTCCAGCCCCAGCTGGGTGGGGAGGTCGAAGGCTACGGAGAGGCCGGTCTGGCCTTGGGAGAGCAGGTATCTGAAGCGGGCGTTGGTTTCCTCGGCGGACCCGAAGCCGGCGTACTGGCGCATGGTCCAGAGGCGATCCAGGTACATGCGGGGGTAGACACCGCGGGTGAAGGGGTACTCGCCGGGTCGGCCGAGCTTTTCCCGGTAGTCCTCGGGGAGGGTTTCGTACAGGCCGCTCAGCGTGGTTTCCATGCTTCCACCTCTCGGGGCCAATCTACCACGACCGGTAGGCTACCCAAAGAACCCGTTGATTAGGAGAAACGCGAGGACGATCCCGCCGATGATGAGCAGGACCGGTACGAGCAGCAGCTGGTACGCGGCGATGACGAGCGCTAGGAAGTCCTTCCAGTCGGGTTTCAGGTCCTCGGGCATCGTTTGTGTATTCTACCCCGAGTGGGGGGGTGGGCAGTGCATCTCTCTGGATCCCTTTGGGGGCGCGTTCCATGATGTATAGTAAGAAGCTTTACGCTTGTGCTACGATGAGGTAGCTATGGCGGACGTAACCAAGTTCAAACTCGTGCTTAAGGCGGTGGCCCACGAGGCGGGATGGGACATCCTAAACGCGGTAGCCGAGGGCCCCACGCGCTTCACCCAGCTCGAGCAGGCCACCCGGGTGAGTCCGCGCACCCTCTCGGAGCGATTAAAGGAGTTAACCGAGCTAGGGTTGATCGAGCGGACCGCGTATCCGGAGGTGCCCCCGCGCGTGGAGTATACGCTCACCCCGTTGGGGCAGCGGGTGCTGGAGGCCTTGAAGCACCTAGCGAAGGCCGTAGGATAGCGGCCCGGTTTGTATTGATAATGATAATCGTTTGCATTAAGATGGGGGCGTGGAAGTCTCCACCCTCACGGTATTCGCTTACGCCCTCGTGACCGCTGTGGCGACAGGACTTGGCGCGCTTCCGTTCGTACGTTTCCGTAGCGTGTCGCGCGCCTGGCTGGGCATAGCGAACGCCATCGCCGCAGGGTTAATGCTCGCGGCGAGCTTCGGCCTGATCTATGAAGGCATCGCTGAAGACCTTCTCCGGACGGTCCTCGGTGTCCTCCTCGGTCTTGGGTTTATCCTATGGGCCCACGCCGTCCTCCACCGTTACGACCGATTACGCCTCGGTCAACTCAACGGTCTCGACGCCCGCAAAGCCCTCCTCATCGTCGGGGTGATGACCCTCCACTCCTTCACGGAAGGCGTCGGGGTCGGTGTATCGTTCGGGGGGGGAGAGGCGCTGGGCCTTTTCATCACCGCGGCGATCGCCGTGCACAACATTCCTGAAGGTATCGCGATCAGCCTCGTTCTGGTTCCGCGGGGCGTGCCGTGGTGGAAGGCCGGGGGGTGGAGCGTCTTTTCCAGCCTACCCCAGCCCCTCATGGCCGTCCCCGCGTTCCTCCTGGTCGAGGTATTCCAGCCCTTCCTTCCCGTAGGGCTCGGCTTCGCCGCAGGCGCCATGATCTGGATGGTCTTCTCCGAGCTGCTTCCCGACGCGCTCAAGGACGCCCCACACGACCGGGTGGCCACCACCGTCACCCTCTCGGTCAGCGCGATGATGATCTTCCAGGTGCTGCTGCGCCCCTAAGCGCCCAGCACCTGCGCGACCTCGAGGGCGATCGCGAGCTCCTCATCCGTAGGTACGACCAGAGCGTGTGCCGGGCTTTCAGGACGCGTGAGGTACGGTCCGCCCTCCTGGTTGCGCTCGGGGTCGAGCACAAATCCCAAAAACTCAAGGCCCTGCACCACCCGCGCCCGGACTTCCGGGTCGTTCTCCCCGACCCCGCCCGTGAACACCAGCGCGTCCAGCCCCCCCATCGCGGCGGCGAACGCCCCGACGTACTTCTTGATGCGGTAGGTGTACACCGAAAGCGCTCGTTCAGCACCTGCGTGCCCTTCCTGGCGGGCCTTGTGGAGGTCCCGGAGGTCGTGGCTCAGGCTGGAAAGCCCCTTGAGGCCGCTTTCTTGGTTCAGGATGCGGCGGGTTTCCTCTAAACCGAAGCGCTTCACGAGCTCGAGGACCACCCCGGGATCCAGGTCCCCGCTGCGCGTGCCCATGACGAGCCCCTCGAGGGGCGTGAAGCCCATGCTGGTGTCCACGCTTTTCCCGAACCGGATGGCGGTGGCGGACGCGCCGTTACCCAGGTGCAGGGTCACGAGACGCAGTGCCTCCAGGGGCCGCTCCAGAAGGCGTGCCGCCTCTCGGGCCACGTACCGGTGTGAGGTGCCGTGGAACCCGTATCGCCTGAGGCCGTGTTGCTCGTAGAGCGCGTAGGGGATCGCGTACAGGTACGCCTCGGGGGGAAGGGTCTGGTGGAAGGCGGTGTCGAACACCCCCACCTGCGGCAGCTCCGGGAAAAGAGCCTGAGCCGCGCGGATGCCCGCCAGGTTCGCGGGATTGTGCAGCGGCGCGAGCGGAATGAAGGCCTCGAGGCGCTCGAGCACCCTGGCGTCGATGCGCACGTTTTCCGTGAGGTCCCCTCCGTGCACCACCCGGTGCCCCACGGCCTGGATTCCTGTGAGATCCACGCGTTCCAGGACGGCCTCCAGCGCCTCGCGGTGGTCCCGCGCGCGGACCGGGTGCGTTCCGTTCCAGCGGAGGACAGCGTCCTCGCTACCCACGCGCTCCACAACGCCGCGCGTGAGGTGGCGGCGGGCGCGCGTGTCGGTCACGGAGAACTTAAGGCTCGAGGAGCCGGCGTTCAGCACAAGCACCTTCATCTCCTCCAGTCTACGGAGGAAGCTGTGGTATGATTGGCCCTCGTGGCGGACGTACGCACTGGACCACCGGGTGGGCGCTGGGTCGCGGAGATCTACGGTTGTAACGTAGAGGTGATCGAAAACGCCAAGATGGTTGAGGCCGCGCTTCGGGACGCGGTCATCCGGCTGGGGGCTTCCCCGCAGAGCACGAAGAGCGTGGTGTACAAGTTCCACCCGCAAGGGCTTTCGGCCGCGGTGGTGAGCCCCGTGGCGGCGGTGATGATCCACACGTGGCCGGAGGACGATGCTTCGGCGACCCTCGACCTGTACTTTTACCGGGGGGACGTGAACCCTGACGAGGTGCTGGAGGGCTTGGCCCGCGCGTTTGGCGCCAAACGCGAGAACGCGTTTCGCTATTGGCGCGGCGGCGAGCGGGAGGTTCGCCGCCGGGGAATCCCAGGCGCGAAGAATCCGGAGGGATGAAGTATGGACTACGGGATGTACTACTTCGAGCACGTGACGCCCTATGAGACGCTGGTTCGCCGGATGGAACGGGTGCTGGCCTCGGGTCGGACGCGGTTCCAGGACTTCTTCATCTTCGAGTCCAAAGGCTTCGGCAAGGTCCTGATCCTGGACAAGGACGTACAATCCACCGAGCGGGACGAGTACATCTACCACGAGACCCTGGTGCACCCCCCCATGCTGGCGCACCCCGAGCCGAAGAGCGTCCTCATCGTGGGGGGTGGCGAGGGGGCCACGCTCCGCGAGGTCCTGCGCCACCCGAGCGTCGAGCGGGTGGTCATGGTGGATATCGACGACCAGCTGGTGGAGATGGCCAAAACCCTCCTGCCCGAGTGGCACCAGGGGGCCTTCGAGGACCCGCGGGCCGAGGTGGTTTACGACGACGCCCGCAAGTGGCTCGAGACCCACGACGACACCTTCGACGTGATCATCATTGACCTGACCGACCCGGTGGGCGAGCACAACCCGGCCCGCATGCTGTACACCGTGGAGTTCTACAGCCTGGTCAAGTCCCGTCTGAACCCGGGCGGCGTGATGGGCATGCAGGCCGGCATGATCATGCTCACCCACCACAAGGCCCACCCCGTGATCCACCGTACGGTGCGGGAGGTCTTCCGGTACACCCGCAGCTACAAGAACCACATCCCAGGGTTCTTCCTCGATTTCGGATTCATCCTCGCTTCTGAGTCCTTCGATCCTGCCGCGCTTTCCGAAGGGACGATCGAGGCCCGCATTCGCGAGCGGAACCTGCCGCTTAAGCACCTGACCGCGCCGTATCTCGAGTCCCTGTTCGTGCTGCCCAAGGACCTCACGGAAGCGATCGAGAACGAGACCCTGGTCTCCACGGACGCGAACCCCTTCTACCTCACCCCCGAAGGGGAGGCCCGGCAGGCCCCGTACCCTCAGGAGTGACCTCCGACCCCATCCGGCCTGGCCTCCTCAAGGGGGCCAGGCCCGCATGCGAACCCTCCTCATGAGATCGGTTCTATACTAGGAGCGATGCAACGGCAAGCGTTTTTCGGTGTTCTGATCATAGCCACGCTTTTCACCGCAGGGCTTTTTGTGTTTACCCGGCCCGCGCTCCCAGCCGAGGACCCTGCGGCGGGCGCGCACTTCGCGGTGGGGCGTCCCGACGCGCCGATCACGGTCGTGGAGTTCGCCAACTACCAGTGCCCGCACTGCCGCACCCACGCCCTCGAGGTGCTGCCCCGCATCCTGCGGGACTACGTGGAGACCGGCAAGGTACGCTACGTCTTCCGCGACTTCCCCTTTAAAGGCGCGCCGACCTACCGCCCCGTGGTGCGGGCTGGGGAAGCCGCCGCGTGCGCTGCGGACCAGGGACGGTACCTAGAGTACCACACCCTCCTCTTCCGCGCCCAGGGCCAGTGGGGCCGGTACCGCGGGGAGGCGCTGGACCGCCTCTTCATCGACTACGCGGGCCAGATCGGGCTGGATCGGGAAGCGTTCGCGGCCTGCCTCGCGAGCGGTGAGAAGGAACGCATCGTGCTCGAGGACCTAAAGGCTGCGGAGGCCCTCAACCTGAACAGCACCCCCACCTTCTTCATCGGGGACAAGATGTACCGGGGGGTGTTGCCCTACGAGGAATGGCAGCGCCTCCTCGACGCCTTGCTCGCCGAGAAGTAACGGACCGCTTCGTTATGAGATCCCACCGTGGCGAACGCCACGGTGGGGTGCTTAACGGTGCGCGGCGCCCACCCAGTCCCGCCACGTGTCCGTGCGCCCCGCGAAGAACCGCTCGAGCCCCTCGACGAGCTTTAAGGGCGCGAACGGGTCGCTAAACGTCGCGGTGCCCACCGCGACCATGCGGGCCCCCGCGAGGGCGAACTCGAGCGCGTCCTCCACCGTACGGATCCCGCCCATGCCGAGGATGGGCTTGTCCGTGTGCCGGTAGAGTTCGTAGACGAGCCGCACCGCGACGGGCTTGACCGCAGGGCCGCTGAGGCCGCCGGTCTTGTGGCCGAGCACGGGACGGCGGGTCTCGAGGTCGATCCGCATCCCGAGCAGGGTGTTGATCAGGCTGAACCCGTCCACCCCCGCGGCTTCGCACGCCTCGGCGACGGGCAGGATGGGCGCGTTGGGCGAGAGCTTGACGATCACTGGGCGGTCCGTCGCGTCCTTCACCGCGCGCACAACCTCCGCCGCGGCCTGGGGGTCGTGCGCAAACGGCAGGCCCGCCCCGTGCACGTTCGGGCAGGAGAGGTTGAGCTCGAGGAGGTGCGCGAAGGGGCTGACCCGCTCTGCGACGTAGGCGAACTCCTCGGGGGTATCGCCGAAGACGTTGACGATCACCCGCGCGCCCTGCTCCCGAAGCCAGGGCAGCTCGTCCTGCACGTACCGCTCAACCCCTTTGTTCTCCAGGCCGATCGCGTTCAGCATCCCGCCGGGGGTTTCGGTCACGCGCGGCGGCGGCGCGCCGGGGATGGGGCGGGGGGAGGTGCCCTTGGTGGTGATCGCGCCCAGCCGGGAGAGGGGGTAGAGGTGCGCGTACTCCTTGCCGAAGTTGAAGGTGCCCGAGGCGGTCACGACGGGGTTGGGAAAGGTCACGCCGAGAAAATCAATGCTGAGCGGGTTCATCCCCCCAGATCACCTCCTCCGCGTTGAAGATGGGGCCGTCCACGCACAGGTGGACCGTGCCGCGGGTGGTGGGGTGCACGCACGAGAGGCAGGCCCCCACGCCGCAGGCCATGTGGGCCTCGAGACTCACGTAACACGGCGCGTCGTGTGCCGCGGCAAGCCGGGCCGCTTCGCGCATCAACCCTTCCGGGCCCACCGCGTAGACCGTGGCGGGCCCGGCCGCGAGCAGCTCGGGCAGAGCCTGGGTGGGGAGGCCTTGCTCGCCGTGAGCGCCATCCTCGCTGAAGTACCGGACCCGCGCGCCGCCGCGGGCGAAGAGGGGGATGAGGTGCGCCTCCGAAGCGTCGCGCGCGCCGTGCAGTACGACGACCTCGCGCCCGGTTGCCGCGAGGCGGTTCGCCAGGTACGCGAGCGGCCCCGCCCCGCTCCCGCCCGAGACCAGGATCGCGCGGCCCGTGGGGGGAGGGAAGGTGTTGCCTAAAGGCCCCAGGACCCGAACTTCCGCGCCAAGGGGAAGGTTCAGGAGGTCCCGGGTGCCCTCCCAGCGGGCGGTCATCACGATCGCGAAGGTGCGCCCCCCTCCTGAGGCGGGGGCCATCGGGCGGCGCAGCACGTGCCCGGGAACCTCGAGGTTCACGAACTGCCCCGGCTCGAGAAGCGGCGCGAGGGTGGGCGCTTCGAAGGTCAGCACGCCCTTCGCGCCCCGCACCGTCTTGTGCACGAGGCGCGCGGCGTGGTCGTTCCAGACCGGTTCACGCCTCGGCACGCCACACCACCTGGCCCTCGACGAGGGTCGCGACCGGCCATCCCGCGAGCTTCCAGCCGCTCCACGGGCTGAACTTGGCCTTCGAGACGAAGTGCGCCGGGTCCACCGGTCGCTCCGCGTTCGGAGCGAACAGCACCAGGTCCGCGGGAGCGCCTTCCTCCAGGTGGATCGGTTCGAGTCCCAAAGCGCGGCGCGGCCCGTCGGTGAAACGCGCGATCAGCACCTCGAGCTTCAGGCCGCGCTTGAGGACCAGCTCGGTGAAGAGCAAGGGGAAGGCCACCTCGAGGTTGGGGATGCCGAAAGGCGCCCGCAGGAGGTCCTGCTCTTTCTCCGCGAGCGTGTGCGGTGCGTGGTCGGTGCCGATGCCGTCGATCGTGCCGTCCTCGAGCCCCTGGATGAGGGCCTCGACGTCCGCCTGGGTACGCAGCGGCGGCGCGACCTTGTAGATCGGGTCCATGCCCTCCAGGACGGCGTCCGTAAGGGTCAGGTGGTGCGGCGTGACCTCGGTCGTGACGGGCAGCCCATCGGCCTTGGCCGCACGGATCAGCTCGAGGCCCCGCGCGGTGGATAGGTGCTGGACGTGTAGGCGCGGGGTGTGGCCGGTGGGCTCGAGGGCTTGCTGGACGTAGCGCAGGATTTCAAGGTCGCGGGCAATGCGCGCGGTTTCCGCGACCGCGGGGTTGCCGGGGAGGCCGAGCCGTTCCGAGACCGGGCCTTCGTTCATCACGCCGTTCCTGCGAAGCCCCGCGTTCTCGGCGTGCACCGCGACGGGCAGACCGTAGCTCGCCGCGTAGCGGAGCCCGAGGGCGAGGAGCCCCCCGTCCTCGTTGGTGTGCCCGTCGTCGGTGAGGAGGACCGCCCCGGCTGCCTTGAGCAGGCCGGCCTCGGTGAGGCGGGCGCCCTCCTGGCCCTGGGTGAGCGCGGCGGAGACGTAAAGCCGAGCCCCTGGAATGGCTCGAGCCCGTTTGTAGAGGGCTTGGACGGCCTCGGGAGTGTCGATGGGGGGGGTGGTGTTGGGCATGGCGACCACGCCGGTGTACCCGCCTTTGGCCGCGGCTTTGAGGCCGCTTTCCAGGTCCTCCTTGACCTCCTGGCCAGGCTCGCGCAGGTGCGCGTGCGGGTCGAAGAAACCCGGCGCGAGCATGAGCCCGTCCGCTTCGATGGCCTCGTCGGCGTCACCCCCGGAGAGCGAGAGGATACGGCCTTCACCGATCAGCACGTCCGCTTTTCCGTGGTTGCCGCGGGCGTCCACAAGGGTTGCGTTTTTGATGAGGCGCTTCATCGGTTCCTCCCCACGAGCAGGTGGTACAGCACGGCCATGCGCACCGCCACGCCGTTCGCTACTTGGCGCGTGACGAGGCTGTTCTCCGAATCCGCGAGGCGCCCGTCCACCTCCACGTCCCGGTTCATCGGGCCGGGGTGCAGCAACGGCGCTTGGGGTTTGGCCCAGGCCAGGCGCTCCGGCGTGATCTGGTAGCCCGCCACGTACTCCGGGATGGAGGGCAGAATACCAGCTTCCATGCGTTCCCTTTGCAGTCGAAGGGCGATCACCGCGTCCGCGTCGCTCAGGGCCTCCTTAAGGCTCGTCGTAAGCCGGGCGCCGGGAAGGGTCTGGGGAAGCAGCGTCGCAGGACCCGCGGCCCAGACCTCAGCGCCCAGCAGGGAGAAGAGTTCCGCGTCAGAGCGTGCGACCCGCGAGTGCAGGATATCCCCCACGATCGCGATCTTCTTACCCTCGAGGCCGCCGAGCGCTTCGGTAAGCGTGAACGCGTCCAGTAGAGCCTGCGTGGGGTGGGCGCGGCGGCCGTCCCCCGCGTTGATGACCACACCCTTCACCCAGCGGGTGGCCTGGTAGGGCACCCCGGCCGCGTCCGTGCGGATCACGTACGCGTCCACCTTCATCGCCTCGAGGGTGAGGAGCGTGTCCTTGTAGGACTCGCCTTTTTTGAGGCTCGAGCCGCCGGGGCTGAAGCTCACCACGTCGGCGGACATGCGGCGCGCGGCGAGTTCGAAGGAGATCTTGGTGCGGGTGGAGGGTTCGAAGAAGACGGTGGCTACGGTGAACCCCTGAAGCGCAGGCACCTTTTTAACCGGGCGCTCCAGGACTTCTTGCATGAGCTTTGCGGTTTCGAACAGGTCCTCCACCTGGGAGGCTTCCCAGCCGGTGAAGTCCAGAAGGTGTTTTAGAGCTCCCATAGCTCGACCGCGTCCTCCCCGTCGGTTTCCTCGAGCTTGACCTTGACCACTTCGGTGCGGGCGGTGGGTAGGTTCTTGCCCACGAAGTCCGCTCGGATGGGCAGCTCCCGGTGCCCGCGGTCCACCAGCACGCCTAGGTAGACGCGCCGGGGGCGTCCAAGATCGATCAAGGCGTCGAGGGCAGCGCGGGCGGTGCGTCCGGTGTACAGCACGTCGTCCACCAGGACGATGCTCTTGCCCCAGATGTCGAAGGGGATCTTGGTTTCCCGCACCTTTGGCTGGTGGGCGATCTCGGAGAGATCGTCGCGGTAAAGGGTGATGTCCAGCACCCCTACGGGCACCGTTACGCCTTCGAAGGTGTGGATGGATTCGGCAAGGCGTTGGGCGAGCGGTACGCCGCGGGTGTGGATCCCCACCAGGGCGAGGTCCTCAGGGCCTTTGTTCTTTTCGAGGATCTCGTGCGCGATGCGCCGGAGCATGCGCCGAATCTCGGGCGCTTCCAGGATGCGGGCTTTAAACGTCACGGCTTACCCCCGTTCCAAAAAAAATGCGCCTTCCAGGCGCGGCGCGTCCCGTATTGAGGTGGGTTCGGTGCTTCACGGTTTTCACTCCTTTCCGGCCTCACGGGACCGGATTAAAGGTCAGCCTAAGTTACCCTGCGCGCCGTGCTGGCGTCAAGTCTTAAGGCCGCCCCCTTAGGGGGCGGCCGGGTTTAGGCTGGCCTGGGGTGCTGGCGCGTCACCCAAAGTGCGAGTACGCCGATGAGGACGCCTACGATGACGGCGTTCCAGAACGCGGCGGTGTTCGCGGTGAAGTTGAGGATCCACGGCGAGAGGATGAGCCAGACGGCGAGGACTAGGTCGGTCCACTCTTCCCACAGCTGCCCTCCGCTGAGCGCCAGGATGGAGAGGATCGTGACGGCTGCGCCCACGATGAGGGCGTTCCAGAAGGCGCTGGGGGTCGTGCTGTAGCCGAGGAGCCACGGGGAGAGCACAAGCCAAATCCCCAGAACCAGGCTGCCCCAGTCCTGCCAGCGCTTCATCTCGGCTCACCTCCTTTCGCTCTCCAATATATAAAAGTTAGGTGGGGTATTGTCAAGACGGGCTGATACCTTGTCTCTCCCATGCCCCACAACCTATGCGGAACCCTGACCTCGGGAACTCGGAACAACCGTGAGGCAACCCGGAACATGCCCCTTCGCCGTCAGACCAGTCGGGCTCAGGATCTCCCGAGATCGGCCAGGAAGCATCGGGGTTTGCTGCTTCATCCTGGAAACTCATCCATCGGTGCAGCAAGGGATTCGCTATAATGAGGTCCATTCCTTCCGTAGAAAGGAGAAACGGGATGAAAAAGATTTTTCCCGTAATATTGCGCCTATATTCGATGCTGCGCAAAGTGCATCACATCTGCGGTACCTACTGCGAGGGACTGCGTTTGAGGGTGCGGCATGGCGCCCGTGCACACCGCACCTTTACCGTTTGGAATCGCGCTTTGTGGAGGTTAACGCCACTGATGGTGCTGGCGCTCGCCAGCTGCGGTCAGCCGAGCGGCGGCGGACAGCCGCCGCAGCCGCCGGTGACCGGCGCGCCGCTGCCCTACGCCGAGCGGGAGCAGGCCGTCACCACCGTGATCGCCAAGATCGATGAGCTGTACGGCGGCCGCCTCGACGGCCGCAGCGTCGCTGAGCTGCAGCAACTGGCCGACTTCATGGTTTCGTTGCCCGAGTTCGAGGCGGCTGGCGTGGCCGACGACCACACCGTGTGGGGGCGTTTTACCGACGGGCGGCTCTACCTGGTGGTTGACAATCGCGAGACCAACACGATGACCGGCACCGGCACGAACACGGCTGCGGACCCGGCGGCGCTCGAGCCGTATGCCCCCGCCCGACCGGCGTTGCGGCCGCTGCAGGCCGGCGAGCTCGAGCTACCCAAGGTGCGCCGGGCGTTGGTGATGAACGCCCTCGGCACCGCTTTCGTCAGCCCCAGCGCCCGGATTCGCGGCTGGCTCGCAGACGCCGGCTATCAGGCGAGCAGCCCCACGCCCACCGTCGACCTGCTCAAGTCGGTATCCGGAGTGGGCGTATTCTACCTCGACGCTCACGGCGGGGAGGGCCAAGGCCGCGACGGCAAGACGCGCTACGGCATCTGGACCGCGACCCCGGTCAGCGCTGCGGGCGAACTGAAGTACGACGACGACCTGAAGACGCTGCGGCTCGTCTGGATGACCGCCCTCGAAGACACCCTGCCGGATGGAACCGATACCTTCGAAACGCACTACGCCTTCACCGGCGACTTCGTCAGCACCTACATGAGCTTCAGCGAGCACAGCCTGGTCTTCATCAACGCCTGCAGCAGCTACACCGGCGCCGGCATGCAGAGCGGCTTTCTGGCCGCCGGCGCCTCCGTCTACGCCGGCTGGACCAAGCCCGTTAGCGACGGTGCCGCCAACCTTGCCGCCAACTACTTCTTCGACCGGGCGCTGGGCAGCAACCGCTATCTGCCCGAAACCGCCGCCCAGCGGCCGTTCGACTACCTGGCGGTGTGGAACGAGATGAAGCGCAAAGAGTACGAGGTCGATTACAAAGGCAACCCCCCGACGCACGAGGACCCGGAGACGCGGCTGGTTTTCGTCGAGTTGCAACCGGCGTTTGCGCTGCTCGCCCCCAGCATCGAACGCCTGGCGGTCGACGAGATCGCCGGCAAGCTCACCCTCTCAGGGATGTTCGGGGCACAGTCGCAGGCCGACGCCAAGGTCTCGGTCGATGGGCTGCCGCTCGACGTGCTCTCGTGGTCGGCCACCGAAGTGGTCGCCAAGCTACCGCCCGGTCAGGACGCCGGCCCGGTTGAGGTCGAGGTGGGTCGCCGCCGCAGCAACGCGGTGCCGCTCACCCGCTGGCAGCTGCGCATCACCTACGACGCCGAAATGCACCTCACCGACTTTCTGCTCTTCGACAGTTGGGACTCACGTACTACCGTTACCTGTACCCTCACCGTCCGGGCGGACGTTCACCCTTACCGCACCGCTCCCGGAACCTCCCCGACCCTGCCGAAAAATATACCGGTGCACGCCACGCAGGACTCGAGCTGCACCTGGACGGAGACGCTCAGCGCTTCCTCGTTTGACGGCGCTTGCACGGTTACCGTGAACGATAGCGGCACTATCCCCTGGTTCGACCCCAGCAAAACCCCACCCGGCCTGCCCGGCGAGAGCAGCAGCGACTGGTTTATTTTCAGCGCCACCCTCGACACGGAGACGCTGACCTGGAACGACGTCGACCTACAGTTCGACGCGCAGGCCACCGAGCACTGGGACTGCTTTGGTGAGGTCAGCACCGAAACCGCCAGCATCGCGGTCGATGAGTTGACGCTCTTTACGCCGCTGATCTTGGAGATGGACAGCAACTTCGTTGTCATCGGCGACAGCCTGATCGACGACAGCTTCGTGGGCGGCACCATCACCCTGTCGTGGGAGGACGCTCCCCCCGCCTTTCCGCCCGAGGAGAACGTCACCTGCGCCAGCCTCGCCTGCCCGTAGGGCTGCGTTGACCCGGGAAAACGGGGAGCAGCCTGTTGGCTTGCCTTAGCGTGCGGGGGGTGTTAGAGTGAAGAACGCTGTGGTCGCACGGCCAAGACCGTGCGAGAGGAGGAGCGCATGAAGGAGAAGATTCACCCGAAGCTGGTGCCTGCCCGCATCATCTGCGGTTGTGGAAACGTGATCGAGACCTTCTCGACCCGGCCTGAGATTCACGTGGAGGTGTGCAGCTCCTGCCACCCCTTCTACACCGGGCAGCAGCGCTTTGTGGATACTGAAGGGCGTGTGGAGCGCTTCCAGCGCCGGTTCGGCGATTCCTACAAGAAAGGCCTCAAGAAGAAACAGGCCTAACCCCCCCGCGTCCCTACGGCCTGCCCCGGGCAGGCCGTTTTTCGTGGTACAGTATCCACCGACATATAGGAGGGAAGTATGCCGTACCTGCCCTGGTATCCGGGGTGGCTGGAAGCCATCGTAGGCCCTATGTTCTCCGGGAAGTCCGAGGAGTTGATCCGCCGGGTCAAGCGCGCATTGATCGCCGGCCAGCGGGTCCAGGTCTTCAAGCCCCGTTTGGATGACCGGTACCACGCTTCGGACGTGGTTAGTCACGACGGCACACGGGTCGAGGCGGTGGCCGTCGCGGACTCGAGGGAACTCCGCGCACGCCTCCAGGACCCCCTGCCCCAGGTTGTGGCGGTGGACGAGGTCCAGTTTTTTGATGCGGGGCTGGTGGAATTGGTGATGGAGTTGACCGAGCAGGGGGTTCGGGTGATCGTGGCCGGACTGGACCTGGATTTCCGGGGGGAGCCCTTTGGCATCATCCCTGAGCTGTTGGCGCGCGCGGAATGGGTGGAGAAGCTCAGCGCGGTTTGTCCTCGCTGCGGGCGGGCCGCGACCCGCACGCAACGACTCATTAACGGGCAGCCCGCCCGTTACGACGATCCCGTCATCCTGGTGGGCGCGCACGAGGTGTACGAGCCCCGCTGCCGTGGGTGCCACACCGTGGTGCGGGAGAACGTACCGCAACAGTCTTCCTGAACGCCCGGTCCCTTAGCAAGGCAGGGTTACTCTGGACGCACCTGGACCCGCTGCCCGGGGCGTTTAGCGATCCGGATCTCGAGCACGCCGTTTTTGAGGCTCGCCTCGGCTGAACCTTCCGCGACGGGTTCCGGCAGTACGATCACCCGCTGGAAGTACCCCTCGGGCCGCTCCCGCTTGAGGTACTGCCCTTCGCGGGGGTGTCGGATCCCGGCGAGGGTGAGGGTACGGCCCTCCTCGTAAAGCTCGAGGTCCTCCGGCTTCACCCCGGGCACGTCGAGCAGGATCAGGTAGTGGTCGTCCTCTTCCAGAATGTCCACGTCCGGCATCCACTGGCCGAACCCTTCCTCGCCGGCGTAGCGGCGTGCGAGTTCATCCAAGCGTTTCTTGAGTTCGCCCAAGCGTTCCAAAGCTTCCCAGCGGTCCAGCCGTTCCAGCGACAAAGCGAATCACCTCCAGCCGCTATTCCAGTGTACTGCGCGTACTATGGGTATGGATGAAGGATTGGATTCCCATCCTGGCCGGACCGACGGCGAGCGGAAAGACCGCTCTCGCCATTCGGCTCGGGCAGGAGTACCCCCTCGAGGTCGTGAACGCGGACGCCACCATGGTGTACAAGGGGCTGGATATTGGCACCGACAAGCCCACGCCAGGGGAGATGCGGGGGGTGCCGCACCATTTGATCGACGTGGTGGAGCCGGACCAACCCTTTGATGTCATCCGGTGGGTCGCGCATGCTGAAAGCGCGATCGCCGGGATCCTCGAGCGAGGGCGCATCCCGCTCGTCGTGGGGGGGACCGGGTACTACATCCGCACGCTTTCCGAGGGGTACCACGCGCTCCCGCCGCCCAACCCCGAGGTGCAGGCGGCGCTGTGGGCGGAGCTCGAGGCGCGGGGCGCGGAGGCGCTGCTGCGGGAGCTCGAGGCGGCAAGCCCCTTGGACGCGCGGCGGGTGCGGGGGAACCCTCGGCGGCTCGTGCGGGCCCTCGAGGTGCTGCGCGCGACGGGCAGGCCCCCGAGCGCGTTTCCGAAACGGGCACCGCGGTTTCGTTACAGGAAGCTCGTGCTCTGGCCCGAGCGCGCCTGGTTGCGCCCCCGGATCCGGGCGCGGGCCGAGGCGCAGTTCGCGCGGGGGCTGGTGGAGGAGGTGCGGGGGTTGCTCGAGCGCTATCCCCGGATGCCTACGGCGCTACAGGCCATCGGGTACAAGGAGGTGGTGCGCTACCTCAGGGGGGAGTGGAGCCTCGAGGAGGCCCTCGAGGCGGACTGGCGGGGGGTGTGGCGGTACGCGAAACGACAGTACACCTGGTTCCGCCGCGAGCCGGGGGACGTGACCTACCTCCCGCGCGGGGGGGAGGCGGCCTGGGTGGGGTTGCAGGACTGGTTCATGCGGTACTTTGGGCAGGGGTAGGTGTTGGCCAGCGCGGATCTAGGTGATAATATTTTTCATTAGTGGTGGACGGGAAGCGACCCACGCGAGAGGAACTGGTGCGGGCCTTGCGCGCGGCTGGGGTGCGGCTGACCCCGCAACGCGAGGCCGTGTGGAACTGGTTCGTGGAGCGTCCCAGCGGGGCCGGGGTCGCGGAGGCCGCCCGGGCGCTCGCGACGCGGGGGGTGGGGCTGGCGACCGTGTACCGCACGGTGGCGTTGCTGGAGGAGTTGGGGTTGCTCCGGCGCTTTCATGACGCGTGCGGGGAGCACCGTTACGTCGCGGCGCGGCCGGGGCACGGGCACGCGCTGGTCTGTCGCGTGTGTGGGCGGGCGGTGCCGTTTGAAGCGTGCGCGTTGGACCTGCTGGAGCGGCTGCTCGCCGTGGAGACCGGGTTCGTCGTGGAGGGGCATAGCCTGGAGGTGTACGGGGTGTGCCCCGGGTGTCAGGAGGAAAAATGAAAGATTCTTTCAATAAGGGGGATGATCGGGCAGGGCAGCGGCGTCCGCCGGTCCTCGAGGTCGGAGGCCTGACCGTGCGCTTCGGCGACCACCAGGCGCTCGAACGCGTTGCCTTCACGGTTCCGGAGGGAGCTTTTGTGGCGATCGTGGGACCGAACGGGGGGGGGAAGTCCACGCTGATCAAGGCCGTGCTGGGGTTGGTGGAGCCTGCTCAGGGCCACCTGCGGGTGCTGGGGCGGCGGCCCCGGGAGGTTCCGCCCGGCTGGATCGGGTACGTGCCGCAGGTCAAGACCCTGGACCGCACCTTTCCTGCGCTGGCCTTTGAGCTGGTCGTGAGCGGGCTGCGGCGGCGGTGGCCGATGCGGGTGTCGCGGGCGGAGCGCACGGCGGCCCTCGAGGCGCTGGCGCGGGTGGGTGCAGCGCACCTCGTGGAGCGCCCTCTCGCGCGGCTTTCGGGGGGGGAGTTGCAGCGGGTCTACCTGGCGCGCGCTTTGGTGCGCCGTCCGGAGCTGGTGCTTCTCGATGAACCTGCTACCGGGATCGATGCGGTCGGGGAGCAGGACCTGTACCGGTTGCTGGAGGCCTACCAGCGAGAGACGAGGGCGACGATCCTGATGGTGACGCACGATTGGGAGGCCGCGCGCCATCACGCCTCGCACGTGCTGGTGTTGAACCGTCGGTTGATCGGGTTTGGACCTCCGGAACGGGCCCTTTCCGAGGAGTGCCTGCGCCGAGCGTTTGGGCACGTGGGACACGCGCACCGCATGGCCTTTAACGCGGGAGGAACGGATGCTTGAAGCCTTGAGTCTGCCGTTCATGCAGCGCGCGTTGATCGCGGGAATCCTGGTGGGGGGGTTGGCGAGCTACTACGGAGTGTTCGTGGTGCAGCGCGGCATGAGTTTCCTGGGGAGCGGCCTAGCCCACGCGGCGTTTGGAGGGGTGGCGCTGGGGATTTTGCTGGGCACGAATCCCCTTTGGGTCGCGGTGCCCTTCACGGTGGTGGTGGCCTTAGGGATCGCCTGGGTGCGGGCGCGCACCGCGCTGGGGGGAGACACGGCCGTAGGCATCTTCTTCTCGCTCGCGGTGGCCTTGGGCGTGCTGTTCTTGTCCTTGCGGCGAGAGTACACCGCGGACGCGTTTGCCTACTTGTTCGGCTCGATCCTTGCGGTCGTGCCGGCGGACCTTTGGGTGGTGCTGGGGGTGGTGGGGGGGACGCTCTTGGCCTTACCCGCGTGGGGACGGTTTGCTTATGCAACCTTCGACCGGGAGCTCGCGCTCTCGGATCGCTTGCGGGTGGAGCGGGACGACTACCTCCTGACCGTGTTGATCGCGGTGACGGTGGTCGTGGCGGTCAAGGTGGTGGGGATCGTGTTGGTGGCTTCCTTTATGGTGATTCCCGCAGCGACGGCGCGCTTGTTGAGTCGGACTTTTTACGGGATGACCCTTGTGAGCGTCCTGATCGGCGTGATCAGCGCCCCGGTGGGGTTGTGGATCTCGTACGGATGGGACGTTCCAAGCGGCGCGGCGATCGTGCTGGTGCAGGCGACCCTGTTCTTCCTGGCCCTCTTGCTGCGGCGCTAGAAAGTATATATTGTCACCCGGCTTTTATGGGTTTAAGATAGAGGCATGTGGGTATCGACCAAAGCCCAGTACGGCCTGCGTGCGCTCGTAGAGATCGGATTGCGCGGGCCTGGGCCCGTTCCGCTCAAAGACGTGGCGGAAGCGCAGGAGATCAGCCAGCACTACCTCGAGCAGATCGCCGCCGCGCTGCGCCGAGCGGGGTTCATCCGCAGCGTGCGCGGAGCCAAGGGGGGGTATCGCCTGGCGCGATCCCCTGAGAACATCACCGCCCTCGAGGTCGTCGAGGCCATGGAGGGCAGCCTCGCGCCCGTCAGCTGCCTCGAGGACCCCGAGTCGTGCTGGCAGGTGGGGCACTGCTCGACCGAGAACCTGTGGAAGCGCGTGGACGCCGCGATGCGTGAAGTTTTGGGCAAGACCACGCTCCGCGATCTCATCGAGGAACGCCGCCTCATCGAGGCGCGAAAACTCGTTCAGATCGAGCCCGAGGCGCCCCCGTCTCCCAACCCCTCGTAACCCCATGATCTACCTGGATTACGCGGCCACGACGCCCCTAGACCCCGAGGTTAAGGCCCGCATGCTCGAGGCCCTCGAGGTCTGGGGCAACCCTAGCTCAGTGCACGCGGTGGGACGGAAGGCCAAAGCCCTCCTGGAGGAAGCTCGGGAGCGGCTCGCGGCTGCATTGGGCGCGCACCCACGCGAGCTTGTGTTCACCTCAGGGGGTACGGAGGCGGACGCGCTCGCGTTGATGGGCACGATGCTGGCGCGCGGCCGGGGGCATCTCGTCGTGACGGCCGTGGAGCACTCGGCCGTCTTGGGGGCGGCCCACTGGCTCGAGCAGCGCGGGTTTGCCGTCACCCGTCTCGAGCCCGACCGCTACGGCCTGATTCATCCTGAGCAGGTGGCCGAGGCGTTGCGGGGGGACACGGTGCTCGTGAGCGTGATGACGCTCAACAACGAGCTCGGAACCCTGTACCCGGTGCGGGAGATCGCCGCGCTTTGCCGCGAGCGGGGGGTGGTCTTCCACACCGACGCGGTACAGGCCTTCGGCACGATCCCCTTCCGGGTGGACGAGGTGGGGGCGGACCTGGTCTCGATCAGCGCACACAAGTTCTATGGGCCCAAGGGGGCTGGGGCGCTCTATGTGCGGCGGGGTCTTGAGCTCACCCCCCTCATTCCGGGTAAGCAGGAGAAGGGATGGCGCGGGGGCACCGAGAACCTAGCCGGCGTGGTGGGGATGGCCTACGCGGCCGAGCAAGCGGTGGCGCGCCTCCCGGAGGAGCAGCCCCGCATGACGGCGCTGCGCGAGCGGCTCGAGCGGGGCCTGTTGGCGGTGGAAGGCGTCGAGTTGAACGGCCACCCCACCCAGCGCGGTCCCAAGCACGTGAACGTCACGGTGCTGGAGGCGGACGGGGAGGGGCTGCTCTTGAACCTGGACCTGTTGGGGGTCGCGGCGAGCTCGGGCTCGGCGTGTAGTGCGGGTAGCCTCGAGCCCTCCCACGTTCTGATGGCGATCGGCCGCACGCGGGCGGAGGCCCGCGCCTCGGTGCGGTTTAGCGTGGGGCGGTACACCACGGAAGCGGAGGTGGACCGGGCGGTGGCATGCTTCCGTGAGGCGGTGGCGCGCGCCCGCGCGTTGGTGTAGATGGTGTACTAACCCTTCGTATACACCATTTCCACGTTTCCACGCCCCGCTACCCTGAAGGGGAGAGGAGGGCGTGTGATGCGTTGGATCTACGCCTTTGACGCCGCGGACGGCTTAGGGCGTGACCTTTTGGGAGGCAAAGGCTTCGCGCTCGCGGAAATGACGCGGCTGGGCCTGCCGGTGCCCCCAGGGTTCACCGTGACCACCGAGGCCTGTCGCGCCTACCTGGCCGGCCAGGGTCTGCCCGAAGGCCTATGGGCCGAGATCGAGGCCGCTGTAGCGCGGCTTGAGACCCAGACCCAAAAACGCTTTGGGGGGACTGAAGGCCCCCCCCTTCTACTTTCGGTGCGCAGCGGAGCGCCGGTTTCCATGCCTGGCATGATGGACACCATCCTCAACCTCGGCCTCACCCTCGACGGGGTGGCCGCCCTCGCGCGCGCCACGGGCAACCCCCGCTTCGCTTGGGACAGCTACCGCCGCTTCATCCAGATGTACGGTGAGGTCGCGCTGGGCGTGGACGCGGCGCATTTCGACCGCCTGATCGAGGCCAAAAAAGCCCAGGCCGGGGTTGAACGGGACATCGACCTCGCCCCCGAGGACCTCGAGGAGCTGGCCTACGCCTTCAAGGAACGCATCCGCGAGGAAGGCAAGACCTTCCCCGAGGACCCCTGGGAACAACTCAAAGGCGCGGTCGAAGCCGTCTTTAAAAGCTGGAACAACCCCCGGGCCAAGACCTACCGCCGCCTCTACCAGATCCCGGACGACCTGGGCACCGCGGTCAACGTGCAGGCCATGGTCTTCGGCAACCTCGGCGAGGACTCCGGCACCGGCGTGGGGTTCACCCGCAACCCCTCCACCGGCGAGAAGGGCCTCTATGGCGAGTACCTGCGCAACGCGCAGGGCGAGGACGTGGTGGCCGGGATCCGCACCCCCGAGCCCCTCGAGCGCCTCCGGATCTACGCGCCGGACGTGTACGCCGAGCTCGAAAAGGTCGCCGCCATCCTCGAGCGCCACTTCGGGGACATGCAGGACTTCGAGTTCACCGTGGAGCGCGGCCGGCTCTACCTCCTCCAGACCCGCAGCGGCAAGCGCACCCCAGAAGCCGCGGTGCGCATCGCGGTCGAGATGGCGGAGGAAGGGCTCATCGCTAAGGAGGAGGCTGTGGACCGGGTGGACGCCAACACCCTCCCGCAACTCCTCCAGGCGCGCGTAGACTACGCGCGGGCCCCGAAACCACACCTCAAAGGACTGCCCGCCTCCCCAGGCGCGGCGGTCGGGCACGCGGTACTCACCGCGGAGGCTGCCGAAGCGTGGAGCCGGGAGGGGAAGCCCGTCATCCTGGTGCGCCCCGAGACCACCCCGGAGGACGTGGGCGGCATGCACGCCGCGAAAGGCATCCTGACCGCCCGGGGCGGGATGACGAGCCACGCCGCGGTCGTGGCGCGCGGCATGGGCGTGCCCGCGGTCGTGGGGGCGTCCGGGCTGGTCCTGGATGTGGAGGCCGGCACCTTCCGCCTCGGGGACCTCGAGCTCAAGGAAGGCGACCCCATTACCATCGACGGTACGACCGGCGCCGTGTACGCCGGGGCGGTCCCCCTCGTCCAGGGACAGGGCAGCCAACACCTGGACCGGCTCCTCTCCTGGGCCGAACCCTTCCGTAAGCTCGGGGTCCGCGCGAACGCGGACACCCCCGAGGACGCCCGGAAAGCGCGCGAGCTCGGAGCGGAAGGCATCGGTCTCGTGCGCACCGAGCACATGTTCTTCGCCGAGGACCGGCTCCCCTGGGTGCGGCGCTTGATCCTGGCGCGCACCCCGGAGGAGGAGGCCCAGGCCCTCGAGCGCCTCGCCGCCTTCCAAAAGACCGACTTCAAGGGCCTGCTCGAGGCCATGGACGGCCTGCCGGTCACGGTGCGCCTCCTGGACCCGCCGCTGCACGAGTTCCTGCCCGACCGCGTGGCCCTCGAGCGCAAGGAGGCCGCAGGGGCGCTCGAGCCGCACGAGGCCGAGCTGCTCGAGCGGGTGCGCGTCTTGGAGGAGGCCAACCCCATGCTGGGCTTCCGGGGGATCCGGCTGCTCCTGGTGCGCCCCGAGATCCTCAAGATGCAGCTCACGGCGCTCCTCGAGGCGACCCGGGAACTCAAGGCCGAGGGGCGGGACCCCCGGCCGGAGGTGATGCTCCCCCTGGTGTCCGGGCCGGAGGAGGTGCGTGCCGCGCGGGCCTTGATCGACCCGCTTCTCGAGGCCTACGGCTTGGATGTTCCGATCGGCACCATGATCGAGACCCCGCGGGCGGCCTTGCTGGCCGGGGAGATCGCCCGGGAGGTGGAGTTCTTCAGCTTCGGTACGAACGACCTGACCCAGCTCACCTACGGCATCAGCCGGGACGATGCAGGAGCGTTCGCGCCCGCGTACCTCGAGGCGCGCTGGTGGGCCTTCGACCCTACCGCGGAGCTGGACGCGGCGGGGGTCGCGGAGCTGTTGCGGATCGCGATCGAGCGCGGTCGCGCCGCCAACCCCGCTTTGAAGCTCGGCATCTGCGGCGAGCACGGGGGCGAGGCCCGGTCCGTGCGCCTCGCGGCGGAGCTGGGCTTGGATTACGTTTCGGCTTCGCCCTACCGGGTGCTCACCGCGCGGCTCGCTGCGGCGCAGGCCGCGCGGCGCCGTGAACGGCCCGTGAGCGTCTGATGCGCCCCCACCCGCGTCGCCCCCGCCGGGATTGGCGGGGGCGATTTAATAACACCAAGCTGGGGTGGTCAGGTGGCTTGCTCTTCCTCCGCGGCTTCCGCCTCGCGCAGGGCCCGCCGGAGGATTTTTCCGACGGCGGTTTTGGGGAGTTCGGTTTTGAAGGCCCATTGTTTGGGGACCTTGTAGGCGGCGAGGTGGGCGCGGCAGTGCTGTTCGAGGTCGGCTTGGGTGATTTTGCCGCGGTACTCGTCTTTGAGGACGACGTAGGCTTTGACGGTTTCGCCGCGGTAGGGGTCTGGGACGCCGATGACGGCGGCTTCTTTGACGGCGGGGTGTGCGTAGAGGACTTCTTCGACCTCGCGGGGGTAGATGTTGTAGCCGCCGGCGATGATGAGGTCTTTTTTGCGGTCGACGATGTAGAAGTACCCGTCTTCGTCCATGCGGGCCATGTCGCCGGTGAGGAGCCAGCCGTTTTTGAGGGCTTGCTGGGTTTCTTCGGGGCGGTTCCAGTAGCCTTTCATGATGTTGGGGCCTTTGACGGCGAGTTCGCCGATCTGGCCTGGGGGTAGGGGCTGGCCGTCGGGGCCGAGGACCTGGGCGTCCACGGAGGGAAGCGGCACCCCGATCGAGCCCTTTTTCCGCGTGCCGTGCACGGGGTTGCTGTGCGTGACGGGGCTGGCTTCGGTTAGGCCGTACCCTTCCGCGATCTTGGCCCCGGTGCGCTTCTCGAACTCCTCGAGGACCTCTACCGGCAAGGGCGCCGCGCCGGAGTTACAGACCTTGAGCGTGTCGACCTTGCGCTGTTCGATTCCGGGGAAGTTGTTCACCGCGACGTACAGGGTGGGTACCCCGGGAAAGAGGGTGACCTTGTGCTTTTCGAGGGCCTCCACGACCTCCTTGACCTCGAAGCGCGGCAGCAGCACGAGCTTTGCCCCTAGAGCGATCCCGTAGTTCATCCCCACGGTCATCCCGTAGACGTGGAAGAAGGGCAGCACGCACAGGATTACCTCCCGGCCGCGCTCGAGCTGGGGCGCCCAGGCCAGGATCTGGTGGACGTTCGCGACGAGGTTGCGGTGGGTGAGCATGGCGCCTTTGGGGCGTCCGGTGGTGCCGCCGGTGTACTGCAGGAGAGCGAGGTCGTCGGGGTCGGTTGGGACGGGGGTAGGGGTGGGGGCGTGGCGTTTGAGTAGAGTCTTGAGGTCGTGGCGCCACGGGTACTGGGGCAGGTGGACCCAGCGTTTTTCTCTGCGGGCCTTTAAGGGAAAGAGGAGGTTTTTGGGGAAGGGGAGGTAGTCTTGGATGCCGGTGGTGATGGCGGTTTTGAGGGGGTGTTCGTTTTGGATTTCGGCGTAGCGGGGCCAGAGGAGGTCGAGGATGACGAGGGTTTGGGCGCCGGAGTCCTGGAGCTGGTAGGCGAGCTCGCGTGGGGTGTACATGGGGTTGGTGTTGACGACGACGCCACCGGCGAGGAGGGTGCCGTAGAAGGCGATGACGAACTGGGGGGAGTTGGGGAGCATGATGGCGACGCGTTCGCCGGGTTCGAGGCCGGTGGCTTGGAGGGCGTGGGCGAAGCGCTGGACGCTTTCCCAGAGCGCGCGGTAGGTGAGGCGGTGCCCTAGGAAGTCAAGGGCGACGAGGTCCCCGTAGCGTTCGGCGCTCTCCTTGAGGAGGTGCCATACGGGAACCTCGGGGTACTCGACCTCGTGAGGTACACCGGGATCGTAGTGTGCGTACCAAGGACGCTGCATCTGAGGCCTCCTAGAGGGTGATCTTCCCTCTAGGATAGCTCAACCTTGGACCGCGTGCAATGGACGCGGTACCTTTTCTACCCCTTGGAGGCGCGGGCCTCTTCCTCGCGCAGCTCCCGCCGGAGGATTTTTCCGACGGCGGTTTTGGGGAGTTCGGTTTTGAAGGCCCATTGTTTGGGGACCTTGTAGGCGGCGAGGTGGGCGCGGCAGTGCTGTTCGAGGTCGGCTTGGGTGATTTTGCCGCGGTACTCGTCTTTGAGGACGACGTAGGCTTTGACGGTTTCGCCGCGGTAGGGGTCTGGGACGCCGATGACGGCGGCTTCTTTGACGGCGGGGTGTGCGTAGAGGACTTCTTCGACCTCGCGGGGGTAGATGTTGTAGCCGCCGGCGATGATGAGGTCTTTTTGCGGTCGACGATGTAGAAGTACCCGTCTTCGTCCATGCGGGCCATGTCGCCGGTGAGGAGCCAGCCGTTTTTGAGGGCTTGCTGGGTTTCTTCGGGGCGGTTCCAGTAGCCTTTCATGATGTTGGGGCCTTTGACGGCGAGTTCGCCGATCTGGCCTGGGGGTAGGGGCTGGCCGTCGGGGCCGAGGACCTGGGCGTCCACGGAAGGGAAGGGCACCCCGATCGAGCCTTCCTTGCGGGTGCCGTAGATCGGGTTGCAGTGCGTGACGGGGCTGGCTTCGGTTAGGCCGTACCCTTCGACGAGCTTCGCCCCGGTGATCCGCTCGAAGGTCCGCGCGACCTCCACCGGCAGGGGAGCGGATCCGGAGATGCAGGCCCGGATGCTCGTGAGGTCGAAGTTGGGGGTGAGCGGCGAGGTGTTGATCGCCACGTACATGGTGGGCACCCCGGGGAAGAGGGTGGGGCGCGTGCGCTGGATGGTGCGGAGCACCTCTTGGGTGTCCCAGCGCGGCAGCAAGACCAGGGTAGCCCCGCCGATCATCGCGAGGTTCATAGCGACGGTCATGCCGTAGACGTGGAAGAAGGGGATCACCCCGAGAATGACCTCCTCGCCCTCCCGGAAGTCGTTAACCCACGCCTTGGTTTGTAGGGCATTGGCCGCGAGGTTCCGGTGCGTGAGCATGGCGCCTTTGGGGCGTCCGGTGGTGCCGCCGGTGTACTGCAGGAGGGCGAGGTCGTCCAGCTCGAGCCGCCGCGGCGCGGGGGCTTGCCCCTGCTTGAGGAACGCCCGCCAGGCCGTACCGCCCACCTTGCCGGGCCACTTCCCTTCACGCCGGACCTTTAAGGGGTAAAGGAGGTTTTTGGGGAAGGGGAGGTAGTCTTGGATGCCGGTGGTGATGACGGTTTTGAGGGGGTGTTCGTTTTGGATTTCGGCGTAGCGGGGCCAGAGGAGGTCGAGGATGACGAGGGTTTGGGCGCCGGAGTCCTGGAGCTGGTAGGCGAGCTCGCGTGGGGTGTACATGGGGTTGGTGTTGACGACGACGCCACCGGCGAGGAGGGTGCCGTAGAAGGCGATGACGAACTGGGGGGAGTTGGGGAGCATGATGGCGACGCGTTCGCCGGGTTCGAGGCCGGTGGCTTGGAGGGCGTGGGCGAAGCGCTGGACGCTTTCCCAGAGCGCGCGGTAGGTGAGGCGACGGCCGAGGAACTCGAGCGCGACGCGGTCCGGGAAGCGCGTGGCGGTGCGCTCCAGGAGCGTGGGTAGCGGTTCGATTTCGGGGATGGCATGGGGCACACCCGGATCGTAGTGCGCGTGCCAGGGTTTCATCAGCGTACTTCCTCCTTAAACCAGGTCAAAACTTGCACCGAGGATAATATAACGCCTTGGGGCCTCGAGTGCCAGGTACGGTGGGGAGGTACAAGGGATTGTGCGCCGATGGCTAGACAGAAGGGGTAAGCTAGGTATAAATTTATACCCGGTATAAGGAGGAGAAGAGCATGCGCATCAAGAAAGTAGGCGTCGTCGGTGCGGGCACGATGGGGAGCGGCATCGCGGCCCTGGTGGCCTCCGCCGGTGTTCCCGTCGTGCTCCTCGACATTCCCGGAAAGGACGACCGCAACGCACCCGCGAAACGCGGCCTCGAGCGCGCCATGAAGGCCCGTCCCGCGGCCTTCATGGCCAAGGAACGCGCGGCCCTCATCGAGATCGGCAACACCGAGGACGACCTCGAGAAGCTCGCGACCTGCGACTGGGTCATCGAAGCGATCATCGAGAAACTCGAGCCGAAACGCGAACTGTACGCGAAGCTCGAGAAGATCCTCAGCCCCCACGCGATCGTGAGCTCCAACACCTCGGGGATCCCCATGCGGCTCCTGACCGAGGGGCGCAGCGAGGCCTTCAAGCAGCGCTTCCTCGGAACCCACTTCTTCAACCCGCCCCGGTACCTGCACCTCCTCGAGATCATCCCGACGCCGGACACCCTTCCCGAGGTGACCGAGGCCATCGAGCGCTTCGCGGACCGCATCCTCGGCAAGGGCCTCGTGCGCGCTAAGGACGTGCCCGGCTTCATCGCGAACCGCCTCGGCGTGTACGGCATGCTCCAGGCCGTTCACCTCATGGAGAAGCACGGCCTCACCATTGACGAGGTGGACGCCCTCACCGGCCCCCTCATCGGCCGGCCCAAGTCCGCGACCTTCCGCACCGCGGACCTCACCGGGCTGGACGTGTTGAAGCACGTGGCCACCGAGCTGGCCGAGGCCACCGGGGAGCCCTTCACCCTCCCGGAGTGGGTGGACCGCCTGGTGGCGGAGGGGCGGCTTGGGGAGAAGACCGGGGCCGGGTTCTACCGCAAGGAGGGCAAGGAGATCCACACCCTCGACTGGCGCACGGGCAGCTACGCCCCCCGCCAGAAACCCCGGATCCCCGGCCTCGAGGCGGTCCAGGCCCTGCCCCTCGAGAAGCGTCTCGCCGCGGTCCTCGAGCTGCCCGAGCCGTACGGGCCCTTCATGAAGGAGCTTTTCCTGACGACGAGCCACTACACCCTCGAAAAAGCTCCCGAGATCGCCTACGACCTCGCCGCGGTGGATCGGGCCCTCGAGTGGGGGTTCGGCTGGCGCATGGGGCCGTTTAAGCAGATGGACGCGGTGGGGCTGGACACCCTCAAAGCAGCCTTCAACGCCGCGGGCCTCCGGGTGCCCAACCTCCTCGAGCAAGCGGACGGCACCTTCTACAAGAAGGCGAACGGCCGGCGTACGATGCTCGCCTTCGAAGGGGGGTACGTGCCCGTCCCCGAGATCCCCGGCGCGATCCACCTGAGCGAGCTGAAGGCCGAGGGGCGCGTCCTCAAGGAGAGCAAGGACGCCGCCCTCATCGACCTGGGCGACGGCGTGGCCCTCCTCGAGTTCCGCACCAAGATGAACGCGATCGGGGAGGGGATCTTCCGCATGCTCGACGCCGCGCTGAAGCTCGTGCAGCGCGACGGGTACGCCGGCCTCGTGATCGGGAACGAGCACGAGCGGGCCTTCAGCGCCGGCGCGAACCTGGCCCTCATCCTGATGCTCGCCCAGGAGGGCGAGTGGGACGAGCTCGAGCTCGCGGTGCGGGCCTTCCAAAAAGGGACGATGAGCCTCCGGCAGGCCCCCTTCCCGGTCGTGGTTGCGCCGTTCGGGCTCACGCTCGGGGGCGGGGCGGAGTTCACCCTGCACGCGGACCGCGTCCAGGCCCACGCCGAGCTGTACATGGGCCTGGTCGAGACCGGGGTGGGCCTGATCCCCGCCGGGGGCGGCACCAAGGAGATGCTCTTCCGCTTCACCGAGGCCCTCAAGCCCTACAAGGAGGCCGACCCCTTCGAGGCCGTGCGCCGCGCGTTCGAGCTGATCGCCCTGGCCCAGACGAGCACCTCGGCCCTCGAGGCCCGCGCGATGGGATTCTTGCGCGACGGGGACGGGATCACCATGAACCGGGACCGACTCATCGCGGACGCGAAACGGCGGGTGCTCGAGCTCGCTGAGGACTACGTGCCGCCCGCGCCGCGAACCATTACCGCGCTGGGCCGGGAGGCGCTGGGCAACCTGCGCTACGCGGCGTGGTCCTTGCGCGAGGCCCGGCAGATCACGGACCACGAGGTCCGGATCGCGAACGAGCTCGCCTACGTCCTCTCCGGGGGGGACGGCCCGCCGCGCGAGGTGAGCGAGGTGGACATCCTCGACCTCGAGCGCGAGGCTTTCCTGAAGCTCCTCGGCACCAAGAAGACCCAGGAGCGCATCGCCCACACGCTCAAAACGGGCAAGCCGCTCCGGAACTAGGGAGGAATCATGCGTGACGCTGTGATCGTGAGTGCGGTGCGGAGCCCTGTGGGCAAGGGCAAGAAGAACGGGGCTCTGGCGACGGTCCACCCGGTGGACCTGTCCGCTCTGGTGATGAAGGCTGCCGTCGAGCGGGTCGGGGTGGACCCCAAGATCCTCGATGACGTGCTTTGGGGGTGCGCCATGCCCGAGGCGGCCCAGGGCTTGAACGTGGCGCGCCTTTCCCTCTTGCGGGCGGGCTTCCCGGTGGACGTGCCGGGGGCCACCGTCAACCGCTTCTGCTCGAGCGGCCTCCAGACGATCGCCATGGCCGCCCAGGCCGTGATGAGTGGGATGGCAGACGCGGTGCTCGCGGGGGGCGTGGAGATGATGAGCCAGGTGCCCATGTCGGGGTACCACACCCGCCTCCACCCCGAGCTGACCGAGCACTACATCGGGATGGGCTTCACCGCCGAGCGCGTGGCCGAGCGTTGGGGCATCACGCGCGAGGCCCAGGACCGGTGGGCCTACGAGAGCCACATGAAGGCCGCCCGCGCCTGGGAGGAAGGGCGCTTCGACGAGCAGATCGTGCCCGTCCCGGTAGAGAAGGTCTACTGGAAAGGCTCCAAGCGCCGGGTGGAGACGCATTCCTTCACCCGGGACGAGCTCGTACGTCCGGACACCTCCCTCGAGGTGCTCGCCCAGCTCAAGCCTGCCTTCAAGCAGGGCGGGACCGTCACCGCGGGGAACGCCTCCCCCTACTCCGACGGGGCGGCCGCGGTGCTGGTGATGAGCGCCGAGAAGGCCGAAGCTCTGGGGCTCCAGCCCCTCGCGCGTTTCGTGAGCTTCGCCGTGGCGGGTGTGGACCCGGACATCATGGGGATCGGCCCCGCGAAAGCAGTACCCAAGGTCCTCGAGCGCGCCGGGTGGCGGATGGACGACCTGGACCTGATCGAGTTCAACGAGGCGTTTGCCGCCCAGGTCCTCGCGGTCATCCAGGAGCTCGAGATGCCCGTGGAGAAGATCAACGCCAACGGCGGCGCGATCGCGCTGGGCCACCCCCTGGGCGCTACCGGCGCGAAGCTCACCACCCAGCTCATCCACGAGCTTCGGCGTCGTGGTGGCGGCAAGGGACTCGTCACCATGTGCATCGGCGGCGGGATGGGCGCGGCCGGGTTGTTCGAGGTCTTCGCGTAAACACGCATTAAGGAGGCACCGATGGTAGAGGAAAAGGATACCAAGCTCTGGAAGAAAGGCGGCGGTTGGTTGCTCGAGGCCCCCGAGGCCACCTACACCCCCGAGGACTTCGACGAGACCACCCGCATGATCATCGACACGACCCGCACCTACGTGGAGCGGGAGGTCCTGCCGGTCCTGGAGCGGCTCGAGCACGGGGAGCTCGAGCTGAACGTGCCTTTGCTGCGCAAGGCGGGGGAGCTGGGGCTGTTGGGGGTGGAGATCGAGGAGGCCTACGGCGGGTTGGACCTGCCGAAGGTCGTCTCCACCGTGATCGCTGAATACCTCGCCCCGACCGGGGGGTTCTCCGTGTCGTTTGGGGCGCACACCTCGATCGGGACGCTGCCCCTGGTGTTTTTCGGCACGGAGGAGCAGAAGAAGAAGTACCTTCCTAAGCTGGCCACCGGGGAGTGGATCGCGGCCTACGCCCTGACCGAACCGGGTTCCGGTTCCGACGCGCTCGGGGCCAAGACCCGCGCTGAGCTCAGCCCGGACGGAAAGTACTACATCCTGAACGGAACCAAGCAGTTCATCTCCAACGCCGCCTTCGCGGACCTCTTCACCGTCTTCGCCAAGGTGGACGGGGAGCACTTCACCGCCTTCCTCGTCGAGCGGAGCTTTGAGGGGGTCTCGGTGGGGCCGGAGGAGAAGAAGATGGGGATCAAGGCCTCCTCCACCCGCCAGCTGATCCTGGAGAACGTCAAGGTGCCCGTGGAGAACGTCCTGGGCGAGGTCGGTAAGGGGCACAAGATCGCCTTTAACGTGCTGAACGTGGGGCGCTACAAGCTCGGGGCCGGCGCGGTCGGCGGCGCGAAGGAAGCGCTCGGCCAGGCCGCGAGGTACGCCAAGGAACGCCACCAGTTCGGCCAGCCCATCGCTTCGTTCGGCGCGATCCGCCAGAAACTCGCGCGCATCGCCATCAAGACCTTCGCCGCGGAGAGCGCGGTCTACCGCACGATGGGCCTGATCGACGCAGCCCTCGAGGGCAAGAAGGGCGCGGAGGCCGTGCTTAAGGGCATCGAGGAGTACGCGGTCGAGGCCTCGATCATCAAGGTGCTGGGTTCCGAGGTCCTCGATTATGCGGTGGACGAGGCCCTCCAGATCCACGGCGGGTACGGGTACATCCAGGAGTACCCCATCGAGCGCGCCTACCGCGACAGCCGCATCAACCGTATCTTCGAGGGCACCAACGAGATCAACCGCCTCCTGATCCCCGGCATGCTCCTGCGGCGCGCCATGAAGGGCACGCTGCCCCTGGTTGAGGCCGCGATGAAGCTCCAGGAGGAGCTGCTCGAGCCGAGCTTCGGCGAGGAGGCGGAGGGCGAGTGGGCCAAGGAAGCGCGGTACGTCGCGAACCTCAAGAAGCTCGCCTTGATGACCGCCGGCTTGGCCGCGCAGAAGTTCGGACCGCGGATCGAGGCGGAGCAAGAGGTGCTGCTCGGCATCGCGGACATCCTGATCGACGTCTTCGCCGCAGAGTCCGCCCTCCTGCGGGCCCAGCGGCTCGGGGGCGTGTACGCGGACATGGCCCGCCTCTACCTGGCCGAGGCCCAGGACCGCGCGGCCCAGATTGCGCAGTTCCTCCTCCCGTACCTGGAGGAAGGGGATGACCTCAGGGTGCTGCTGGCCGCGGCGCGCCGCCTCACCAAGCGCGATCCGTTCGACCCGATCACTGCGACCCGACGTGTCGCGGAAGCGGTGCTCGAGGCGGAGGGGTACCCGCAGCCCCGCGCCTGAGCCCGTTGGCCAGCCCCCAACCGCCCGTCCCCGGCGTTACGCCGGGGACGGCTTGGGTTTGGCGAGGACGCGGCCCAAAAGCGCGCCGCTCGCCCGCACCAGGTCGCCGCGCATCGGCAACCGCGCGTACACCCGCGGGTCGAAGACCAGGGTGACCTCCACGCTGCCCGCGTCCACGTAGGCGTACCCGAACCGCTGGCGGGTGAGGGGGTTGGTGTGCCACCCGGCCTCCAACACCGCGCCGACCAGCCACACGCCGTGATCGGGGTGGGTGGGGTTGAGCGGGGTGGGGGGCGTACGCCGACCGCTGCCCGGCTCGAGCGTGTACGTGAACAGGGTCAGGGCCACCTCTACCGGGTCGGACGGGGGAGGCTCGCGTTGAAGCCAGTAATCCGGGAGGACGAAGGTGAGGGGGTGGCCGTCTTGCGTGCGGGCAGTGAAGGCCCGTAGATCGTCCAGGGGGCATTCCAGCCGTAGCTGCGCGCGCGTGGGGCCTTGGTAGTACGGGACGCAGTCCACCACGGCGTCCTCCGCGTTTTTCTCGACCCACACCTCGATCGCGCCGGCCCGCAGCACCCGGTACGGCCCCACGGCCTCCCCGGAGCGCTCCACGTCCCGGATCAACCACCCTAGTTCCTGTTTGGTGTGTACGGGGAACCCCAGGGTGGTGAGGCGGTTGGGCGGGCTGTCCTCGCTAACGTGCGCAGCGAGGCCCACCAAGGCCAGTAAGGCCAGTACAGCGACCGCGATGAAGGCCAGGATGAGGGGGGTCATCGCTACGCGGAATTCAGTTTCCGTGCTCCTGCCGGACGAGCTCGAGGGCAGCCGCTACGGACAGGGCGGGCGCCTCGTGGGTGCCGGGCTGGTACCCCACCAGGAGGTGAGTGACCTTGAGGAGCTGCACCGCGGTGAGGAAGGCTTCCTTGAGCGTCCAAGTGTCGAGCACCCCTACGGTCATTCCCTCCGTGGCGGGGGTGCGTTGCATGAAGGTCTGGGCGTCCTCCGCCGAGGTCCAGATCAGCGCGAACTTCTGCCCTAGAGCCTCCAGCGTGAGGTGCTCACCTGGAGCGTTTGGGTCCTCCAGGATGTACCACGGGCCGTGAATCAAAGCTTCCTTCACGAAGAAAGTTTACTGTGTTTCCCCCTCGAGCCGGAACCCCACTTGCAGCACGACCTGGAAGTGCTGCACCTTCCCGTCCTTGATCCACCCGCGCACCTCCTTGACCTCAAACCAGTCGAGGTGCCGTACGGTCTCCGAGGCGCGGTGGATGGCGGTGTGGATCGCGTCCTCAATGCTTTCGGTGCTCGAGCCGACCAGCTCGATCTTCTTGTACACGTGCCCCATTGTGTACCTCCACCCTTAGGCTAGCACGCCGTAGCGAGCCGTTAAGGGCATGGGGGCTTAAAGCAGCAGTTCGGCGATCTGCACGGCGTTAAGGGCCGCGCCTTTGAGGAGCTGGTCCCCGGCCACGAAGAAGTCCAGGCCGTTCTCGAGCACCAGGCTCTTGCGGATCCGGCCCACCTCCACCTCCCAGCGGCCGGTGGCGGTGAGGGGCATGGGGTAGGCGCGGCGCTCGGGATCGTCCACCACCCGGACGCCTGGGGCAGCCTCGAGCACGGCGCGCGCGGATTCGGGGGTGACGGGGCGCGCAAACTCCACGGTGACCGCTTCCGCGTGCGTGCGCAGCGTGGGGACGCGCACCGCGGTCACGCTGATCTTGAGTTCGGGATCCCCGAAGATCTTGCGCGTCTCCCACACCACCTTCATCTCCTCGCGGGTGTACCCGTTCTCCTGGAAGGCGTCGATGTGCGGCAGGACGTTAAAGGCCAGGGGGTGGGGGAAGACCTGGGCTGCGGCGGCCTGACCGTGCAGCACCTTGTGCGTTTCGTCGAGGAGTTCCTGCATGCCCTTCGCGCCCGCGCCGGAGGCGGCCTGGTAGGTACTCACGATGACGCGCTGGGCCTTGAAGGCTTGGTGTAGTGGCCATAGGGCCACTGCGAGGATCGCGGTGGTGCAGTTGGGGTTGGCGATGATGCCCTGGTGCTGCCGCGCGGCCTCGGCGTTGACCTCGGGCACCACGAGGGGCACCTCGGGATCGTAACGGAAGGCGGAGGAGTTGTCGATCACCACGCTGCCACCCGCGACCCAGGCGGGGGCGTGGCGTTTAGAGAGGCCGCCCCCGGCGCTCGCGAGCACGATATCGGCGGGCAAGGGCCCCTCGGGCAGGACCTCGAGGGGGATGGCCTCCCCGCAGAAAGGAATGGTTTCCCCGGCCGAGCGCGGGCTGGCGTATAGGCGCAGCTCCGAAAGCGGGAAGCGGCGCGCTTCCAGGACCTTGACCAGTTCCCGACCCACGGCTCCCGTAGCCCCCACGACCGCAACGCGCATGCTCACCTCCACGATGAAGCGCGCACCCACCCCGGGGGGTGGGTGCAAGGTTATGCACTACGCTAACACGTGGGCCGGGGGGCTTCAACCCCGAGAGGCTAGCCGCCCAGCACCTCGAGCGCGCCCAGCCGCCGCACCGCGTCGCGAACCCGCCGGAGAAGCGCGAGTCGGTTCTCCCGCACCGCGGGGTCGTCCACCATCACGAGCACGTTGTCCAGGAAGCGGTCCAGCGCGTCCTTCAGGGCCACGACCTCCCGCAAGGGCGCTGCGAGCGGCTCGAGCCCTACCCGCGGCAGCGGCGCGGCCGGGTCCCAAGGGGGCATGAGCTCGGTCCCGAGCTCGAGCAAGCGGGCCACACCCGCCTCCACCCGGGGCAACACCGCGTACAGCGCCGCCTCCTCGGGGGTCTGGAAGAGCGCTGGGTCCGGCGCGTGCACGCCGCTGGCCTCCCGGGCCAGGTTCGCGGCGCGCTTGTACAGGAGCTGAAGCCCCGCGAACTCGGGTTCCCCGGCGAGCTGCGCCACCAACCGCGCGCGCAGCATCACCCCGTACACCGTGGGCGCGACCTCAGCCGCCCGCACCGCGAGCACCGGAAGCCCGGCCTCCACGAGCAGCCCCTCGAGCCGCTCGAGCACGAACCCCTCGGCGGTGCGGAGCGCGGCCTCCTCGACCTCGAGCCCCCACGCCCGGTAGCTTTCCGCCGCGGCCTCCAGCACCTTCCCTAAGGGCAGGTCCCACCCCATGGCGCCCAGCACCCGCACGAGCCCGACCGCCACACGGCGCAGACCGAAGGGGTCGGCGGAACCGGAGGGGGTCTTGCCGAGCTGGAAGAAACCCACGAGGGTGTCGGCCTTATCCAGGACGGAGAGGAGCGCGCCCTCCGTGCTTTCCGGAAGCGCGCCGCTACCCCCCTGGGGACGCACGGCCTCCTCCAGGGCGCGCGCCACCCGCGGATCCACACCCTGCCGCTCCGCGTAGGCGCGGGCCATGATGCCTTCGAGCTCGGGAAACTCGTACACCATCTGGGTGCCGAGGTCCGCCCGGAGGAGTCCTGCGGCTTCCCGGAGCACCCCGAGATCAGCCCCGACCGCTTCACCGAGCGCTTCAGCCGCGCGCCGCACGCGCTCGGTCTTGTCCCACATCGTGCCGAGCCCCTTGTGGAAGTTGATCCCCTTGAGGCGCGCGCGGTGCTCGGCGAGCGGGGTTTTGAGGTCCGCCCGCCAGAAGAAGAGCGCGTCCGCGAGCCGACCCTCGAGCACCCCCTCGTACCCGCGGCGCACCGTCTCGAGGTGGTCCGGCAGGTGGTTCGCGATGCCGATGAAACGGTTCGTGAGCCGCCCGTCTTTCCCCCGGACGGGGAAGAACCGCTGGTGCACGATCATCACCTCGGCCAGCACCTCGTCCGGCAGCTCGAGGTACCGCTCGTCGAACCGGCCCATCACGCCGACGGGCCACTCGACCAGGCCGGTGACCTCCTCCAGCAGGTCCTTCGGAAGCACCACCTCGAGCCCCTCGGCCAGCGCGAGCGTCGCGGCCTCGGTTATGATCCGCTCCCGCCGCACCTCGGGATCCACGACGACGCGCGCTTCGTGCAGCGCCGTTACGTAGGAGGCGGCGTCCTGGAGGGCGAGGAGGCCGGGGTGGAGGAAGCGGTGCCCGCGCGTCTCGCGGCCTGCCCGCACCCCGAAGACCTCGAGGGGCAGCACCTCCCCGTCCAAAAGGGCCACCAGCCAGCGCACCGGCCGGATGAACGGTCCCTCCCCGTGCCCCCAGCGCATGGGTTTGGGGGCGGGCAGCTCCCGCGCCACCTCCGCGAGCAGCTTGGGCAGCACCTCCCGGGCGGGCCGGCCTTCGTCCACGACCCGCGCGTACACGTACCCGTCCCGCTCGTAGAGGTCCTCGACCCGGACGCCGTTCTTGCGGGCGAATCCCTCGGCGGCTTTGGTGGGCTTGCCGTCCTGGAACGCGACGCGGGCGGGCGGGCCGCGGCGTTCCTCCTCCAGCCGGGCTTGGTGGGCGGCAAGACCGGTGACTACGAGCGCCAGGCGGCGGGGGGTCGCGTAGCCGGTGAGCTCCTCGTACTCGAGCCGCGCGGCGAGGAGCCGCTCGGCGGTGCGTTTCTTAAGGGCTTCGAGGCCTTCGGTGACGTACCAGGCGGGGAGTTCCTCGGTACCGATCTCGAACAGCAGGTCCATGACGACACCTCTACGGCTGGGGTTCGGTCACGTACTTCTCCAGGTAGGCCCGGGCGGCGCGTTCCGCGAGGCGGCGGATGCGCTGCACGTAGGCTTGGCGTTCCGCGTGCGAGATCACGCCGCGTGCGTCCAGGAGGTTGAAGGCGTGGTTGGCTTTGAGCACGAACTCGTACCCGGGGTAGACGAGGCCGGCCTCGAGGAGCCTTAGGGCTTCGCTCTCGTAGTCCTCGAACCAGCGGCGCACCTTCTGAGGATCGGACTGGTTGAAGTTGTACTCGCAGTGCTCGTACTCGAACGCCCGGCGGATGTCCCCGATCGTCACGCCCGGCGCGTACTCCACCTCGTAGGCGTGCGTTTTGTTTTGCAGGTACATGGCGATGCGCTCGAGGCCGTAGGTGATCTCCACGCTGATGGGGTTGAGGTCCACCCCGCCCACTTGTTGGAAGTAGGTGAACTGGGTGATCTCCATCCCGTCGAGCCAGACCTCCCACCCGAGGCCCCACGCGCCCAGGCTGGGTTGCTCCCAGTTGTCCTCCACGAAGCGCACGTCGTGCTGCTCGGGCTCAATGCCGATCGCGCGCAGGCTGTTCAGGTACAGGTCCTGCACGTCCGATGGGGAGGGTTTGAGGATGACCTGGTACTGGAAGTAGTACTGGAACCGGTAGGGGTTTTCCCCGTACCGGCCGTCCTGTGGTCGGCGTGAGGGGGCGACGTACGCGGTCCTCCACGGCTCGGGCCCTAGGGCTTTTAAGAAGGTAGCGGGGTAGGCGGTGCCCGCCCCGACCTCGGTATCATAGGGTTCACTGATCACGCAGCCCTGCTCGGACCAGAAGCGGTGCAGGTTGAGGATCATGTCTTGGAATCGCATTGTGCCTCCTGGGTTCCGGTTTGCTTGTAACCCGTGGCGCAAACGCCCCGGACCTAGGCGGTTAATATATCATACAGGGAAGGTTAGCGTGGAAACGGCCGAGGCATTCGAGGCGACGAGCGGAGAAAGGGGTAAGGGCCTTGAATAGGTACGACGACCGCGCGAGATTGGTCTTTCACTATGCGCGTGAGGAGGGCAGTCGCCTGGGCCATTCCATGATCGGCCCGGAGCACCTCCTGCTGGGCCTGATGCGGGAAGGCGGCGCGGCCGCCCGGATCCTGGCCGAGTACGGCGCGACCCTGGAAGCGATGCGCCGCATGGTGGAGGAGCTGGTGGGCCGGGGGGAAGGATCGCGCTCGGGGGAGCCGCCCGCGATCACGCCTCGCGCCCGTCGCGTCATGGAACTCGCCGGGGCGGAGGCCCGCAACATGGGCAGCCCCGTGATCGGCACCGAGCACATCCTGCTCGGCATCATTCGCGAAGGGGATGGGGTCGCTTACCGCATCCTGACGCACTTCGCTAAGGACGTGGACACCATCCGCTGGCGCGTGCTCGCCCAGGCCGGGGAGGGCGGCAAGGAAAAACCGGCCTCCACCCCCTTCCTGGACGAGTACGGCCGCGACCTCACCCGGGAGGCCCGCGAAGGCAAGCTCGACCCGGTGATCGGCCGCACCGAGGAGATCAACCGCGTCATCCAGATCCTGGCGCGCCGCACCAAGAACAACCCCGTGCTGGTTGGGGATCCGGGCGTGGGGAAGACCGCGATCGTCGAGGGGCTCGCCCAGGCGATCGTCGAGGGGCGCGTGCCCCCGGTGCTGCGGGGAGCCCGGGTGGTGGCCCTGGACCTCGCGGGGGTCGTGGCGGGCACCAAGTACCGCGGTGAGTTCGAGGAACGCTTACGCCAAATCATCGAGGAGCTCAAGACCGCCAAGGTCATCGCCTTTATCGACGAGCTCCACACCCTGATCGGGGCGGGCGGTGCGGAGGGGACGCTGGACGCGGCGAACATCCTCAAGCCCCCCCTCTCCCGCGGGGAGATCCAGGTGATCGGGGCGACCACGACCGGCGAGTACCACCGCTACATCGAAAAGGACGCGGCCCTCGAGCGGCGCTTCCAGCCGGTGATCGTGCTCGAGCCGAGCCCGGAGGAGACCCTGGAGATCCTGAAGGGCCTCCGGCCCCGGTACGAGGCGCACCATGGGGTGGTGATCCCCGACGAGATCCTGCAGATCGCGGTGCGTATCGGGGTGCGCAGCCTGCCGGGGCGGAACTTCCCGGACAAGGCCATCGACCTGATCGACGAGGCCGCGAGCCGCGTGCGCCTCAACTCGAGCCTGGGCCTTCCCGTGGAGTACGACGAGGACGGGACCCCCATGGTGACCCGCGAGGACATCGAGGCGGTGGTGGACTCGTGGGGTGGGGTGTATGTGGACGACAAGGACGACCTCCGGTTGATGCACCTGGAGGAAGAGCTGAAGAAAAAGGTGGTGGGGCAGGACGAGGCGGTCCACGCCCTGGCCGCCGCGCTGCGCCGGGCCCGCGTGGGGCTCGGAGGGCGCGCCCGCGTGACGGCGAGCTTCCTCTTCGTAGGGCCCTCCGGCGTGGGGAAGACCCACCTGGCGAAGGTTCTGGCCGAGACGCTGTTCGGTTCGGAACGGGCATTGATCCGCTTCGACATGTCCGAGTTCCAGGAGGCGCACTCGATCAGCAAGCTGATCGGCGCCCCGCCCGGGTACGTGGGGTATGAGCAAGGCGGCCGCTTGACCGAGGCGGTGCGGCGCCAACCGTTTAGCGTCGTGCTCCTGGACGAGATCGAGAAGGCGCACCCGGACATCTACAACACCTTCCTCCAGGTCATGGACGACGGCCGCTTGACGGACGGGTTGGGGCGCACGGTGGACTTCCGCCGGGTGATTTTGATCATGACCTCGAACACCGGCTTTAACACCGGCCCCGCCATCGGGTTCACCGAGACCGAGGTGGACACCGAGTCCCCCCTCAAAACCCTGTTCACGCCGGAGTTCCTCGACCGCTTGGACGAGGTCATTCGCTTCCGTCCCCTCCAGGAGAACGAGCTCGTGCAGATCGCGCAGTTCATGCTCGAGGAGATCGCGGAGGAGTTGAAGACGCGGGAGATCCACGTGCGCTTCGACCCCGCGATCGCGGCGTGGGTGGTGCGGCACGCGCCGAAGACCGGGTCGACCCGGGCGTTGCGCGGCATCATCCGCGAGCGCATCGAGGACCCCCTCTCGCTCGTGCTGCTCAAGAAGCCGGGTGGAACGTTGCTCGTGACGCTGAAGGACGACGAGCTGGCGTTTGAGGAGGAGGAAGTGAGCCTGGTGTAGGGTGTGCGGAGGTGACCGCTTAGCGACGTGAAGAAAGCGGATTATCGCTGCGTAGAGTGCGGCTACGTAACCCCCAAGCCCCTTGGCCGGTGTCCCGGTTGTGGGGCTTGGGATAGTTTTCAGCGGACGGTCCCGGACTCCCCGGCTACGGCCGCGCGCCTTGAGCCCCTGCCGATTCTGCGCTTGGCGGACGTACCCCCGAACGAGGAGGTTCGTTTCAGTAGCGGGGTGGGGGAGGTGGACCGGGTACTGGGGGGCGGGTTCGTGCCCGGCGAGGTGCTCCTTCTCGGCGGTGAGCCAGGGGTAGGCAAGAGCACCCTCCTCTTGCAGGTCGCGGACCGGCTGGCCCGCTCCGGGAAGCGGGTGCTGTACGTTGCGGGAGAGGAGTCCCTCTCGCAGGTGCGTTTGCGCGCCGGACGGCTCGGGGTGAGCGGCGACCTCACCCTCTCCCGGGAGACGCGGCTCGCTGCGCTGGAGGCGCTTCTCGAGGCCGAACGCCCGGACGCCGTCGTGATCGACTCCATCCAGACGATCGAGGCCGACGGCGCGCCGGGTTCCTTGGTTGCGGTGCGGCAGGCCACCCAGGCACTCACCGGTCTCGCCAAACGCTTGGGGATAACCGCGCTGTTGGTGGGGCACGTGACCAAGGAGGGTGTGGTCGCGGGGCCGAAGGTGATCGAGCACGTCGTGGACGCCACGCTCTACCTGGAGACCGCCGGGCTCTTCCGCGTACTTCGGAGCACCAAGAACCGGTTCGGTCCGGTGGGGGAGGTGGGCGTGTTCCGCATGGAGGAGGCCGGCCTAATGGGGGTCGAGAACCCCTCGGAAGCCTTCCTCGCGGAACGCCCTACCGGGGTGCCGGGGTCCGTCGTGGCCCTCACCCTCTCAGGAGAACGCGCGATCGCCCTCGAGGTGCAGGCCCTCGCCGCCCGGAGTCCCTACGCGATGCCTAAGCGCGTGGCGCAAGGCCTGGATGCCCGCCGCGTGGACGTGGTGCTCGCGGTGCTCGAGCGCCGTCTCGGCTTGAGGCTAGGGCACCTGGACGTGTACGTGAACCTGGCGGGCGGTCTGCGCGTGGTGGATCCCGGCCTTGACCTCGCGGTCGCGCTCGCGGTGTACTCAGCCGTGATGGCCAGGCCGCTCCCGGAGCACCTGGCGGTAGTGGGAGAGGTGGGGCTCGCGGGAGAGGTGCGCAGCGTAGAAGCGCTCGAGCAACGCTTGAAGGAGGGGAAACGCGCGGGCTTCACGGAGTTCTTGCACCCAGGGGTGGTGCGTAGCGTCGAGGAAGCGGTAACGCGGGTGGGGCAGCATGAGGGGTAGTTGGATCGTTGGCGTAGCGTTCTTCGCATGGTTGGGGTACGAAAGCGGGCGGTGGCTGGAGCGCTGGGGGCTATTGGGGAGCCCCATTAACCTCGTTTACTTGACCGTGGTGGGCGTTTTGGCGGGGTTTTTGGTCGTGCCGCGCCTCGAGCCGCTCGTCCTTACGCGCCTCGAGCGGGTGAGCGCCTGGTGGCGCCGCCTGCCGCCCGAGGTGCCCTTCGCGGTGATGGTGGGCGGCATCCTGGGGCTCCTCGCTTCCGTCTTGCTGACCACCTTGTTCGCTCAGGTGCCGGGGTTTACCTGGTACCACTCGCTCCTGCTCGCGCTGGTGCTCGTGGGGGTATCCAGCGCGGTGGTGCTGGCCAACCGCGAGTTTTTGCGTCCGCACGCGAACCCGCCTCCCTGGCCGCGGCGCGTGAATGGGGGTAAGGCCCTCGACTCCTCCGTGCTCATCGACGGCCGGGTGGCGGAGATCGCGGAACTCGGGTTTCTCGAGGGGCCCCTTTGGGTACCACGCTTCGTGCTGCGCGAACTTCAGATGCTCGCCGACTCCCCGGATAACCTGCGCCGCGCCAAGGGACGACGCGGCCTCGAGACCCTCGAGCGCCTCAAGCAGATCGCTTCCCTCGAGGTGCTCGAGGAGGATGTGGAGGGGGAGGCGCTCGTGGACGACAAGCTCCTCGAGGTCTGCCGCCGCACGGGGGCCGCGCTCGTTACGAACGATGCGGCCCTGATCCAGCTCGCGCGTATCTACGGGGTGCGGGTGTTGTCCGTGCAGGCGCTTGCGGCCGCGCTGCGCAGCCATTACTTCCCCGGTGAGCGCCTCAAGGTGACCATCCTCAAGGAGGGGAAGGAGCCCGGGCAGGGCGTGGGGTATTTGGAGGACGGCACGATGGTCGTGGTGGACGAGGCGATCGAGCACCGCGGCAAGGAGGTGCAGGTCGTGGTCACCCAGGCCATCCAGACCCAGGTGGGACGGTTGTTGTTCGCGCGGATTCACGAGTAGTCCGAATCAGGGAGCCCGCCTGTGCGGGCGGTGAACGCGAGGTGCGAAGGGTATAATGTACCCCGGCTTTCGCAGCCGGTGGGGCGCGCGAGGCGCCCTTCACTTGGGAGGTGTGCCCGAACGTGAAACTGCACGAGTATCAAGCCAAGGAGATCCTGGCCCGGTACGGGGTGCCCGTACCGCCGGGTAAGGTCGCGTACACGCCGGAAGAGGCGGACCGCATCGCGAAGGAGTTCGGCAAGACGGTGGTCATCAAGGCCCAGGTGCACGTGGGGGGGCGGGGCAAAGCCGGCGGCGTCAAGTTAGCCGAACCCCACGAGGCGAAGGAGGTCGCGGGCCGCATCCTCGGCATGAACATCAAGGGCCTGACCGTGAAGAAGGTTCTGGTGGCCGAGGCGGTGGACATCGCCAAGGAGTACTACGCCGGGCTCATCCTGGACCGCGCCTCCCAGCGGGTCGTGCTCATGGTCTCCAAGGAGGGCGGGGTGGACATCGAGGAGGTCGCCGCCCGGAACCCTGAGGCCATCATCAAGTACCCCATCGATCCCCACAAGGGCCTCCGGCCCTTCGAGGCGCGCGAGATCGTGAAACGGGCCGGCCTCGAGGGTAACCTGAACAAGCTCGCCGCGGTGCTGGTGCAGCTCTACAACGCCTACGTGGGGGTGGACGCCTTCCTCGCGGAGATCAACCCCCTCGTCGTGACCACGGACGGGCAGATCGTTGCGGCGGACGCGAAGATCGACCTCGAGGACAACGCCCTGTACCGCCACCCGGACCTGGCCGAGCTGCGGGAGGTCGAGGCGGAGCACCCCCTCGAGATCGAGGCCTCGAACTACGGGTTCGCCTACGTGAAGCTGGACGGCGACGTGGGCATCATCGGGAACGGCGCGGGCCTCGTGATGTACACTCTGGACCTGGTGAACCGCGCGGGTGGAAAGCCGGCGAACTTCCTGGATATCGGGGGCGGCGCGAAGGCCGACGTGGTGTACAACGCGGTGAAGCTCGTGGCGCGCGACCCGGACGTGAAAGGGATCTTCATCAACATCTTCGGCGGCATCACCCGCGCGGATGAGGTGGCCAAGGGCGTGATCCGCGCGCTGGAGGAAGGCCTCTTGACCAAGCCCGTCGCGATGCGCGTGGCGGGCACCGCGGAGGAGGAGGCCAAGCGCCTGCTGGAGGGCAAGCCCATCTACATGTACCCGACCTCGATCGAGGCGGCGAAGGCGATCGTGGCCATGGTGGGAGGTCAGGAATGAGCATCCTGGTGAACAAGGACACCCGCGTTCTCGTGCAGGGCATCACCGGGCGCGAGGGGCGCTTCCACACCGAGCAGATGATCCAGTACGGCACCCGGATCGTGGCGGGCGTGACCCCCGGCAAGGGCGGCCAGGAGGTGCTGGGGGTCCCGGTGTACGACACCGTTCGGGAAGCGGTGGCCCACCACGAGATCGATGCCTCCATCATCTTCGTGCCTGCCCCGGCCGCGGCGGACGCGGCGCTGGAGGCGGCGCGCGCCGGGATTCCGCTCGTGGTGCTGATCACCGAGGGGATCCCCGCCTTGGATATGGTGCGCGCGGTGAAGGAGATCAAGGAGCTCGGCGTGCGCCTCATCGGCGGGAACTGCCCCGGGTTGATCTCCGCCGAGGAGACCAAGATCGGCATCATGCCCGGGCACGTTTTCAAGAAGGGTAAGGTCGGCCTGATCAGCCGTTCGGGCACCCTCACCTACGAGGCCGCCGCAGCCCTCTCCGCCGCGGGGCTCGGCATCACCACCACCGTGGGGATCGGTGGGGACCCCATCATCGGCACGACCTTCAAGGACCTCCTGCCCCTCTTCAACGAGGACCCTGAGACCGAGGCCGTGGTGGTCATCGGCGAGATCGGCGGTTCGGACGAGGAGGAGGCCGCGGCCTGGATCAAGGAGCACATGAACAAGCCCGTGGTGGGTTTCATCGGTGGCCGCAGCGCCCCCAAAGGCAAGCGCATGGGCCACGCGGGCGCGATCATCATGGGGGACGTGGGGACGCCCGAGTCCAAGCTCAAGGCCTTCGCCGAGGCGGGCGTGCCGGTGGCTGACACGATCGACGAGATCGTCGAGCTCGTGCAGCAAGCGCTGCGCTCGTAAACGCTCGCGGATGCACGCGCCCCCGGGGTTGTGCCGGGGGCGTTTTTTCAGCGGTACAGTGAAGAAGGAGGGAAGGATGACGCTCAACGAGTACCAAACCCAAGCCCGGCGTACCGCGCTCTACCCGGAGGAAGCGTGGCTGGTCTACCCCACGCTCGGGCTGGCGGGCGAGGCGGGCGAGCTTGCGAACAAGATCAAGAAACTTCTCCGGGACCACGCGGACGCTCGAGCCGCCCTCGAGGACGCGGCGCTCCGGGAGGAGGTGCTGCAGGAGCTGGGGGACGTGCTCTGGTACGTGGCCGCAGTGGCTTCGGACCTTGGGGTGCCGCTCGAGGAGGTCGCGCGGATGAACCTCGCCAAGCTCAGTAGCCGGATGGCGCGCGGCCGGATCGGGGGGAGCGGCGACCGGCGGTAGCCCGTCGGAATCAGTATGCTAGACGACGTGACGTTGCAGGCAGGCGCGCTCGTACTGTACAAGCACCGCCCGGCCCTCGTGCGGGCCGTGCAGGGCAAGATCGAGCTCGAGGTGCAAGGCGGCAAGCGCGTCCGGGTCCGCCCCAAGGACGTCGTGCTGCTTCACCCCGGGCCGCTGGAGGACCTCGCGGCACTCGAGGCGCTGCCTTCGGGGGAGGTTGAGGCGGCGTGGGAACTCCTCGCGGGAGGGGAGACCACCCTGGCGGAACTCACGGAGCTCGCCTACGGGGCGTACACGCCCCAGACCGCTTGGGCGGCGTGGCGGGCCGTGTGCGACGGGGTGTACTTTGAGGGCACGCCCGAAGCGCTCCGGGCCCGCACGCCCGAGGCGGTCCGCGCACTCCGGGCGCAACGGGAGGCCGCCGCCCGAGAAGCGGCCGCCTGGGAGGCCTTCATCGTGCGGCTCAAGGAGGGCCGCGTGGACGCGGCGGACCGCACGCGCCTGGCCGAGGTGGAGGCCCTCGCGCTGGGACGCGCGCGCACGAGCCGCGTGCTGCGCGCGCTGGGGCGGCACGAAACCCCGGAGAACGCGCACGCTTTGCTCCTCGAGGTCGGTTACTGGACGCCCGAGGTGAACCCGTACCCCGCCCGGTTCGGGGTGGACCCGGACCCGCCCTGCCTCGAGGTTCCGGACCTGCCCCAGGAGTCGCGCCGGGACCTCACCCACCTCGAGGCCTACGCGATCGACGACGAGACCACGGAGGACCCCGACGACGCCCTGAGCCTCGAGGTGGGGGACGGGGGGTACCGGCTCTGGGTGCACGTGGCCGACGTGGGGGCGCTGGTGCGGCCGGACTCGAGCCTGGACCGCGCGGCGCGCGAGCGGGGCGCGAGCGTGTACCTTCCCGAAGGTACGATCCCCATGCTGCCCCCGGAGGTGGCGCGGCGGCTTGGGTTGGGGCTGGGCGAGGTCTCGCCCGCGCTCTCCTTTGGCCTCGAGCTCAGTCTCGAAGGGGAGCTTCTCGGGGTGGAGGTGGTGCCCAGTTGGGTGCGCGTGAGGCGGCTCACCTACGCCGAGGCCGAGGCGCGGCTTGAGGAGGCCCCGTTCCTGGAGATGCACCGCCTCGCCGAGCGGTTGCGTGCCCGGCGGGCCGCGGCCGGAGCGGTCTTCATCGAGCTGCCCGAGGTGAAGGTGCGCGTGGTGGACGGCGCGGTGCGGATCCGGCCCCTTCCGCCCCTGCGTAGCCGCGCCCTGGTTCGGGAGGCGATGCTTGCGGCGGGCGTGGCCGCGGCGCGGTTCGCCATCGAGCACGGCATCCCCTTCCCCTTCGCGACGCAGGAGCCCCCTGGGGAGCACCCGGAACTCGAGGGCCTGGCGGGCATGTTCGCCCAGCGCCGGGCACTCAAACGTACGCAGCTCAGGAGCGTGCCCGCGCCGCACGCGGGACTGGGACTTGAGGTGTACGCGCAGGCCACGAGCCCGTTACGGCGGTACCTGGACCTGGTCGCGCACCAGCAGCTGCGCGCGTTTTTGCGGGGCGAGCCTTTGATTCCGCCCCAGGCCTTGCTGGAGCGGGTGGAGGCGGCGGAGGCCGTGGCGGGAGCTGTGCGCCAGGCGGAACGCTTGAGCCGCAAGCACTGGACGCTCGTGCACCTCATGCGCTTGAGCGCGTGGGAGGGTGAGGGGGTCCTGGTGGAGCGCCGCGGGTACCAGGGGGTGGTGCTTCTGCCCGAACTGGGCCTCGAGGCCTCGATCACGGTGCCGGAGGCGCTCGCGCTGAACCAGTCGGTGCGCGTCCGGCTGGGGGAGGTGGAGCTGGCGCGCTTGGAGGCCCGGTTCACGCTGCTCTAGGGGCGGAGGCGGTTCGCGAGGAAGAGCGCAGCGTACCCCAGGCCCCATGCGAGGGGGGCTTGCTGGAGGAGGACGAAGAGTAAGAACCCTTGGAAGAGCCCGGCTTCCGCGGCGTGTAGCCGGTCGGTGAGGCGGGGGGAGAGGAGAAGCCGGGCCCATCCCACGCCTTGTTGGAGGGCGAGCGAGGCCAGGTAAACGGCGTAGAGCGGGGTGCTGAGGAGGGGAGGCAGGGGGAAGCCCAACAGTGCGAGCAACCCCGCGCTTAACGCGGCTCCCCGCGCCCAGGGGAGGGCGCGATCGACCAGGCCCCGCCACCCCTCGGGCTCGAGGCGCCACGCGCCGCTCCAGGCCTCGGGTTGGGCTGGGGCTTGGGACTCGCCGAGCGCCAGCACGTACGCGGGGTGTAAAAAGGGGGCGGTGCCGGCCTCGGTCTCGTACCCCCAGGCCAGGGGGCGTTCCGCTACCAGGACGCGTTCGGCGTGGCCGGGCACCTGGTGGGGAGGGTCCGCGCGGCGAAGGGGAGGGAACACCCCGATGCTGAAAGCCACCCGCCGGCCCTCGTGCGTGTGCAGGTAGGCCGTTGTGGAAAGCCGGGTGTTGAGCGTGAGGCGGTGGGCGGGGTGGTGTTGGAGGGCCTGGTACAGAAAGGGATCCACTGCGCGCCACGCCCCGCCCAGGTACACCTCGGCCCAGGCGTGGGGGCGGGTGGGGCCGGCGAGCGCGCCGAAGACCGCGCGGGCCGGCAGGCCGGCGGCCCGCGCGAGGACCACCAGGAGGAGGGCGTACTCCACGGCGTCCCCGGCGCCGCGCCTGAGGGTGTGCGTCGCGCCCCGCGCGCGAGGGGGTGGGGCGGGGTTGAGGCGCTGCGCGAGGTGCGCCACGATCCGCGCCAGCCGTTCCTCAGGGGTCGCGGCACCCTGCGTGATCTTCTCGGCGAGGGCGACGATCTCCGGGGTGAGGGGGGAGAGCGGGTCGCCCTGGAGGGCCGCTTGGGGGAACGGCGCGGCCCGGGGGGTGGGTGGGGTGAGCTCGAGGTGCGCGGTGAGGTGGATCGTTTCGTTAGGGGCGAGGGGGAAGGTCGCGATCGTGTTTTCCCCGGCGGCGTAGGTGGCGTTTGGGCGGCGGGAGAGGCGGAGTTCCCGCACCCGTTGGCCGGGACGGTCCTGGGGCAGGCTCAGGTAGAGCTGGACCGGGACGCCGTGGGTGTTCTCGAAGCGGTAGGTAAGCCGGTAACGCATGGGGTTAGGCTTCCTCGAGGTGCTGGCGTAGCTTGAAGCGCTGGATCTTCCCGGTGGGGGTGAGGGGGAAGGCTTGCAGGTACCGGACCTCGCGGGGGTAGGCGTGGCGCCCGATCCGGCGGCGCACCTCTGCCTGCAAGGCCTGGGTGAGTTCTTCCGAGGGGCGCTCGCCCTCGCGGAGCTTCACGAAGGCCACGATGCGCTGGCCGCGTTCGGGGTCCGGTGCGCCCACCACCGCGGCCATAGCCACGGCGGGGTGCTGCATGAGCGCTTCTTCCACCTCAAAGGGGCTGATGCGGTACCCGGCGGTCTTGATCAGGTCGTCCTTGCGGGCCTTGAACCAGAGGTACCCGTCCTCGTCCATCACGGCGAGGTCCCCGGTGCGGAGGTACGGGCCGGTGAACTTCGCGCGGGTGGCCTCGGGGTTTTGCCAGTACCCAAGGAAGGCTACGGGATCCGGGGTCTCGAGGGCCACCTCCCCCACCTCCCCCGGGCCTACCGGGTGGCCTTCCTCATCGAGGAGCACCACCCGGTGGCCGGGGTAGGGCAACCCTATGGACCCGGGCTTGATGGGATCCACCCGGAAGCTGTTCCCGGCGAGGAGGTTGGCCTCGGTCTGACCGTAGAACTCGTTGACGGGCACCCCTAGGTTTTCCTCGCTCCAGCGCTGCAGTTCCTCGCCCAAAGGCTCGCCGCCCGAGTGCACGCTTTGCAGCGCGAGGTTGTGGCGGACGCGGCCCAGGCCGCGCAGCAGCTTAAGCGCGGTGGGGAAGAGGAAGGTGTGGGTGACCCGGTACCGCTCCATCAACCAGAGGGCCTCCTCCGGGTCGAACCGCCGCGCGCGGTAGGCCACCACCGTGTACCCGTGGTGCCACGCGGGCAGAAGCACGTCGAGCAGCCCCCCGGCCCAGGCCCAGTCGGCGGGAGACCAGTAGACGGCCTGCTCCCCGGGGAAGTTGGAGTACAGCCAGAATCCTGGAAGGTGCCCGATCAGGGTGCGGTGGGGAAGCAAGGCGCCCTTGGGGCGGCCGGTGGTGCCGGAGGTGTACAGGAGGATCGCGGGGTCCTCCGCACGGGTGGGGTGGGGCGTCGGCAGGGGCGCGGCCTGGGCGGCCAGCTCCAGGAGCTGGTCGGCGTACACGACGCGCACCCCCTCCGGCACCGCCGCTGCAAGAGGTTCGAGCGCCGCCCGGTCCGCGAGAAGGAGGCGGGCCTCGGCGTGCTCGAGCCGGTAGCGCAGGGCGTCCTGCCCGAACAGGGTCGAGAGCGGCAGGGCGATGGCCCCGGCCTTGTACACGGCGGCGTGCGCGAGGGCCGCCTCGAGGGACTGGGGCAGGAAAAGGCCCACGCGGTCCCCGGGGCGCGTGCCCTGCGCGCGGAGCCACGCGGCCAACCGGTCGGAGAGGTCCTTCACCTCGCGGAAGGTGGCTTGGCGGCCGCCGGGCTCGACGAGGGCCAGCCGGTCGGGGTGCCGGGCCGCGGGGCGGTCCACGGTGGCCTCGCCGATGTTGTAAGCGGAGGGTACCTCCCAGCGAAAGCGTGCGCTGAGCTCGGCGCGCGGCCGAGCCTCTAACCTCAGCTCGGGCATGGCTTGATTGTATCGCGCCCGGGGAGCGCGGGGCACCCCCGGGCGCGCGGTCAGACCGCCTTGAACTGCTCGAAGGGCTGGTGGCAGTCGTTGCAGTAGTGGATGGCGCGGCAGGGGGTGGGCCCGAAGCGGTTCTCGAGCTGGGTGTTGGTGGAGCCGCAGTAGGGGCAGGCCACAGGAGCTTGGGCCATGGGCAGCTCCATCAGGTCCCCTGGAGGGGGCGGGGCGAGGCCGGCCTCGAGCAGCTTGGCCCGTCCGGCCTCGCTGATGCGTTCGGTCGTCCAGGCCTCGTCGTACACGACCTTGACCTCGACCGGTCCCAGGGGCTCGAGCTTCGCCCGGATCTCCCGCTGCATCATGTCCAGCGCGGGGCACCCCACGAAGGTGGGCAGGAACTCCACCCGGATGACCTCGCCCACCTCGACCTTGCGGATGACGCCGAGGTCCACCAGGCTGATTGTGGGGATCTCCGGGTCGGGGATCTCCCGTAGCAACGCCCAGACCTGGGCTTCGGTCACGCGGGGGTTCGCTGCCGGCATGTCTACCAGACCCCTTCCGGCTCGAGCTTCCGTACCATCGTCATCTCTTCGTAGAGCTCGTCCCACCCTGGGCCGTGCTGGCCTTGCCGGCCCCCCTGGGCGGCCTGGATGCGGAGCGCCCAGCCCTGCGCTTCGCGGTTTCCGGGGAAGGGGAGGCTGTAGCGGTCGAAGTACGGCCAGGCCCGCTCGAGCCACGGCTCGAGGAGGTCCGCGGTGGTGCGGGGCAGGATCCCCTCGGCGACGAGGAGGTCTTCACCGGGCGCGGCCTCGAAGAGGCCGAGGAGATCGGGCCACATGCGTTCCAGCGCGCGCTCCAGGCGCTCGCGGGCCTCGAGGGAGCCGGTGGCGAGGGTCTCCCACCAGACCTCCCCGTGCTTGAGGTGGTACCGCTCCTCGCGCTGGATCTTCCGGGCGGCGCCGGCCAGGGGCGCGTAGCTCGAGGCGGTGTGGTCTTGGATGCGGAGGTCGTCGAACAGGTCGTACAGGAAGCGGCGGGCGACGGCGAAGGCCCAGTCCCCGCCGCTTTCGTGCTCGCCGCTCGGGTGGTACTTGGGGGTGGCGCGCTGCTCGAGGAGCCGCGCGTGGTAGTACGCGTCCTTCTCGCGCAGGAGGGCGAGGTGGTCCGCGTCCTTACCCGTGAGCTCGGCGACGAGGGTGTAGTAGAGGCGGGCGTGGCCGATCTCGTCCTGGGCGAGGGAGCTGAACGCGATGTCCTCCTCAACGATGGGCGCGATCCCCGTCCACTCGGAGTCGCGGTACCCGATGACGATCTCGTCGTCGGCTACGGTGAGTAGGTAGCGTTTCAGGGCGTGTTGGACTTCAGGCTTCACCGGTCACCTCCCGGGCAACCTTCTTGAACATCTCCTTGATCTGGCGGCGTTTTTCGACCGTGACCCGGTAGGTGGCGCCCATGCGGTAGGTGTGGTCGAGGGGGGGTTGGAGGAAGTCCGCGTCGTTCACCTCGGTGATCGCTTCGCGGGGAACCACCCACAGGCGTTGGGCTTCGTACCGGCGCGAGTACACGTCGCGCGCGTACTGGATGGCGAGCTCCCGGTTGGGGGCGAGCACACTCCCCACGTGCTGCAGCGGCTCGCCTTCCTCGTCCTGGCGGAATACCTCGTAGGCGTGCATGCTCCTCCCTTCAGGCCACCGCGGCCTTCTCGCCGAGTACGGCCTTGCGCACCCAGGCGGTCTCCTCGTAGCTGAGCCGGCGGAACGCGAGGCGCTCCTGGGAGGCCGGGCCGTGACCGGTCACGACCGCGTAGAGCTTGTCCCAGTCCGGTTCGGTGTACTCCCAGCGCCCGGTCGATTCGTTGTAGCGCAGCTTGGGGTCCGGGATCTTCAGGCCGATCTCCCGGATCTTGCGCACGTAGGTGGAAAGGAACTCCTGGCGCAGCTGCTCGTTGGGCTTGGTCTTGATCCCCCACTCGAGGTCCTTGTCCTTCTCCGGGGGGGTGGGGGGGCCGTGGAACATCATGAGGGGCTCCCACCAGCGCTCGAGGGCCTCCTGCATCAACCGCTTCTGCTTCTCGGAGCCCATGACCGCGGTGAGCACGATGTCCTCGCCGTGCTTGAGGTGGAAGGCCTCCTCCCAGCAGATGCGGCGCATGGTGCGGCCGTAAGGGGCGTAGCTCGAGCGCTGCAACGCGCCTTGGCTGATGACCGCGGCGCCGTCCACGAGCCAGGCGATGATGCCCACGTCGCCCCAGGAGTAGGTGGGGTAGTGGAAGACGTTGTGGAACTTGGTCCGGCCGTGGATGAGGTCGTCGAAGATCTGCTCGCGGGGCTTGCCGAGGTCCTCGACGAGCCGGTAGAGGAGCTGGGCGTGCCCGACCTCGTCCTGGATCTTGGCGGTCACGGCGAGCTTGCGGTGCAGGCTCGGGGCCCGCAGGATCCAGTCGCGTTCGGGCAGCGCGCCCATGATCTCGGAGTTGGCGTGCATCTCGATGAACTTGATGAGCCGCTTCCGGTACTCGTCCGGCATCCAGTCGCCGGCCTCGACCTTGTGCCCTTCGCGGATCCGCTGCTTAAAAGCCTCGACTTTTTCCTCGTACGTCATGCTTCCCTCCCTTAAAGCTCCTGCCAGTACTCGAGCTGGACGCGCTCGCGGTCCACGAACCGGTCAAAGACGCGCTTGATCGTGTTGTGTACCTCCGCGTCCTGGTAGAACTGCCAAAGCGCCTCCATGTCCTCGGCGCGGTAGACCACCTTGACCTTCTGGGGGTCGGTGATGCAGCGGTAGATGCGGATCTCGCTGGTGGGGGAGACGCCGTACTCCCGGGCGATGCCGTCGAGGCTCTCGAGTTCGCGGAAGGCTTTGGCGAACTCGGAGCCGCTCGCGCCTTTTTTGAGGGGCAGGGTTTCGACCACGGTGTACCGGTACTTCATGCTTCGCCTCCTAAAGCCCTGAGCACCAGGGCGGTGTACCGTTCGGTGAGCGCCTCGAGGTCCAGCGGCCCCTCGGGGCGAAGCCACTGGTAGGTCCAGTTGAGGGCGGAGAGGACGAAGAGGGCGGCGATCTTAGGATCTTCGACCTTGAACTCCCCGCGCTGCACGCCGGATTCGATCGCTTCGCGGAAGTGCGCTTCGTACGCGTCCCGTCGGGCCTTGATCCGCTCCTGAAGCTCGGGGGAGAGGAACTTCCACTCGTGGAAGAAGACCGTGGCGTGCTCGAGCTCTTGCGCGATGACCGTGAGGTGGCCGCGCACGAGGGCTTTGAGGCGTTCGCGGGGGGGGAGGTCAGGGTCGATGGACGTGGCGTGGGCGAGGAACCGGTCGGCCGCGCGGTTGACGATCTCCCAGAGGACCTCCTCCTTGGATTCGATGTGGGTGTAGAGGCTGCCGCCTTGGAGGTCCAGGGCGCGGGCGATGTCGCGCATCGAGGTGGCGTGGTAGCCACGCTGGCTGAAGAGGCGGCCGGCGGTGTGGAGGATCTGTGTCCTGCGGTCCATCCTGACTCCCTAACTAACGGTCGTTAGCCTTAGCGCGTATGTATACAACCGCTTGCATGTTTAGCATAACCTACCCGCGCTATAGGGTCAACTGTCCCGAAAAACGGCCCGACGAACTCGGGCCGTTCAGCAACCACAGGGGTTTTAGGCGGTTCAGGGCTCCCCGAAGTACTCGGGCAGCTCTTCCTTGGTGATGAGCACCTCGCGCGGCTTGGAGCCCTGGTGGGGCCCCACGATCCCCATGGCCTCGAGCAGATCCATCAGCTTACCCGCGCGCGCGTGCCCTACCGAAAGCCGACGCTGCAGGCGGCTCACCGAGGCCTGCCCTTCCTCCACCACGATCTCTGCGGCTTTCTTCAACAGGGGGTCGGAAAAATCCAGCTCGCCGGCCTTGCCTCCCGTGGGGTCCCCGAGCTGCACCGGACCGTCGAAGTCCGCGCCGTACGCCTCACCGAAGGCATCATCAAAGGCCTGGCCCCGCAGATAGTTGGTGATGCGGTGGATCTCCTTGTCCGAGAGGAACGGGCCCTGCAAGCGCACGGGCTTCGCCAGCCCCGGCTGGTGGAAGAGCATATCCCCCTGGCCCGTGAGGCGCTCGGCCCCGGTGGTGTCCAAGATGGTGCGCGAGTCGTGCGAGGAGGAGACCGCGAACGCGATCCGGGCGGGGATGTTCACCTTGATGAGCGAGGTCAGGATATCCACCGAGGGACGCTGCGTGGCCAGGATCAGGTGCATCCCGGTCGCGCGGGCCATCTGCGCGAGGCGCAAGATCGCCTGCTCCACCTCCTTGGGGCTCGTGATCATCAGGTCCGCGAGCTCGTCGATCACGATGACCAGGTAGGGCAGGGTCGGCTCGCCCAACTCCCGCATCTTGGCGTTGAACTGCTCGAGATTGCGCGCCCCGACCTGGCTCATCATCTTGTAGCGCCGCTCCATGTGGGCCACCGCGCCCAAAAGCACGCCCGCGGCGTCGGCGGGGTTGGTAACCACGCCCCGCACCAGGTGCGGGATCCCGTCGTAGGGGGTGAGCTCGACCATCTTCGGGTCGATCATCAGGAAGCGCAGCTCGGTGGGCAGGTAACGGTACAGGAGGCTCATGAGCAGGGTGTTGATGCACACGGACTTCCCCGAGCCGGTCGAGCCCGCGATCAACAGGTGCGGCATCTTGGCCAGATCCCGGACCCACATCTCCCCGTCGATGCTCTTCCCGAGGATCAAGGGGAGCTTGTCCCGGCTGCGCTGGAACGCGGGGTGGTGCAGCGCCTCCGAGAACCGCACCAACTCCCGCTCGGCGTTCGGCACCTCGAGGCCGATCACGCTCTTCCCGGGGATCGGGGCCTCGACGCGCACCGACCCCACCGCGAGGGCCCGCGCCAGGTCGTTCGCGAGGTTCGCGATCCGGCTGATCTTCTCGCCCGGCGCGGGCTCGACCTCGAAGCGGGTCACGGTCGGGCCGCGGGCCCAGTCCACCACCCGCGCCTCGAGGCCGAAGTGCGAGAGCGTCTCGTTGATGATCTCGGCGCGCTGCTTCGCGTCTGCTTGCAGGTCGCGTGCGTTTGCGGGCTTGGGCTCGGGCGGGTCCAGAAGCTCCGGGCTGGGCAGGCTCAGCGTCGTGGTGGGATGGACCGATACCGAACCCGTTTTGCCCGACCCCCCCGAAACGCGCGGCGCAGGATTGGGGGAGGGAGGAGGGGCCGTCGCTTCCTCTACCGGAGGTTCCGGAGGCGTCGCCTCTGCGGGAGGATCCGCGGGGGAGGGCGGAGCGGCTTCCTCCGCCTCGGGGGGAGCGGCCTCCAGGCCGTGCTCGAGCAGCCGCTCGAGGGCTTCGGCGTGCCGTTCGGCCCCGACCTGCTCCGCCCACTCGACCCACCGCGTCCAGGACTCGGCGCGCGCTTCCAGGTCCTCCAACAACCCTTCCAAAGCCCGCCATTCCCCGAGCCGCGCCTCGTGAGCCTTCCACTCGGCCTCGAGCCCTGCCGCGGAGCGCCGCAACGCCTCCGCGGCCCGCTCAGCCCTTCGCGCGAGGCGCGTTTCCTTTTCCTGGATGGCCTTGAACTCGAGGATCAGCGCCTTGCGCCGTTCCTCTAGGCGTTCCATCAGGGGGGTGTGTGCCGAAAGGGGGGCGTTCAGGGCGCCGAGCCAGGCTTGAATCCGGGAGGAAAACCCTGGGTTTTCCGCCGCGAGGCGCTCCGCGAGCTCGGCCGCGCGGGCTTCGGTGAACTCGTCCAGGAGGCGACGGAACCCTTCGAGCTCGGAGGGCTCGAACGCATCCGGGTTCTTGAGGAAGGCCTTGAGGTCCGCTTGCAGGGTGGCGAGGGCGCGGTGGTCGGGGTAGCGCGCGAGGAGGGCCTGGACCTCCTGGGCGAGGCTCGAGGCGGCTTTGCGGAGTCGGGCGCGCTGAGCGCGAGCCGTGCGATACGCACGGTAGGCGCGAAAGAGGTTCAGCCCCGCGCCGATGCCTCGTTTGAACCCGGTAAGGACCAGGGTGAAGGGGGGATGGCGTAGGGCTAGGTCGAGCACAACCGAAAGGGCCAGCACGGCCAGCAGCAAACCGGCGGGGCCCAGGCGGGTGGTCAGGGCCTGGTGGGCCCACGTGCCCAAAGCGCCCCCCCATTCCGGAGCCACCCCGGCGATTAGGGGGAGGCTGCTCACGCCGGCGAGCCCCGTGAGGAGGCTTTCCCGGAGGAGGCCCCTCAGGGGACGCTTTAAAAGGATGAGCGTCCCGGCCAGGGCGAACGGGATGGGGAACAACCAGGACAAGAGCCCCAGGTTGCCCCAGAGGGCCGCTTTGAGGTAGGCCCCGACCTGGCCGGAGAGTGGAGGGTCGGGGTAGACCGAGACCCCCAGGAAAAACGCGGTGCCGAACAACACCAGGGCCAGGGCCTCAAGGTCGCCACGCGAGACGGATGCGTTACGTTTGGACTTCGGTTTCCCCACAGGGGCATTGTACCACCGGGGAAGCGCGATCCTGTGCGCAGAGGTGTGCATAAACACGCGCCCGGGGAGACCCGGGCGCGGCGCCAAAGCCAAGGCGGCTCAGCGCTGGAGCTCTTGAATCACGAGTTCCGTCAAGTCGGTGTCCGGCGTGGCGAACACCACCAGGTTCGACTCCGCCGCCACGCGCCGGTTCATCACCACGGAAAACCCCTGTTCCGGCGCGACCTTGGCGATCGCGGCGTCGATGTCATCGGTGATGGGCTTTAAGGCCTCGTTGATGCGTTGCTGCCACTTCTGGTTGGCTTCGTTCAGCGCTTGGCGCAGCACGTCAAAATCCTGCCGGTCCTTGGCGGTGGCCTCACCCGACTGAATCTTCTGATCGAGGGCCTGGAGCTGCTCCAGCAGGGGCTGGATCTCCGCGTCGGCTTGCTGGCGTAGCTCCTGGATCTTGGAGAACTCCGGGTGAGCTTGGATCAGCCGGTCCGCATCCACGAACCCTACCCGCTGCGGAGCCGGAGCGTTTTGTGCCATGGGAATCGCAGCAAGAAGGACGGCAACAAGCACAGGTAGAGAAATCAGCACGCGCTTCATGGAAGCCAATCTATCAAAAAGCGGTGAAGTGCGCGTGAGAGCCTCCAAAAAAAGGGGTAGTATCATGGCCGGTATGAGCACGAGAAGCGTTCTGGTAGCCTTGGCCGTGATCCTCGCGTTGAGCAGCGCGGTGGCCCAAGGCGGCGTGGCCTTCCGGTTCTCGACGCAGCCCAGCCTGGGCCTGGGGTTGGAAGGAGAACGCGCACGATCGCTGGCCTGGCGCCTGTTCGCCGACCTCGAGCCGGGCCGCCCCCGGGTGTGGTTTGGGGGGGAGTTCCTCTTTAAGCCGGACCTGGGGGCCCTGACAGGGAACGCGGCCCTTAGCGGGGTACGTCCGTACCTGGGGGGTGGGGTGGGGATGCGCGTAACGGGACAGGCCGACGCGGGGCTGGTCTCGAGCCTGGGGCTCGAGGTCGCCCTCGAGGCGCGCACGGCCCTGTTTCTCGAGGCGGCCTTCTACCTGCCCTTCGGGGAAGCGCGCGGCGTGTCGCGGGGCGTGCTGGGGATTGTACTGCGTTAACGTGCGCGTAAAGCATATCGGATACAATGAGGATGAAGAAGGGAGGCACGTATGCTGGTACGCGACTGGATGACCCCGGCCCCGGTCACGATCACGCCGGACACCCCGGTGATTGACGCGATCAAGCTGCTCAAGGAGCAGGGGTTCCGGCGCCTTCCCGTGATGCAGGACGGGAAGCTGGTGGGCATCGTGACGGACAAGGATCTCAAGGACGCGATGCCCTCCAAAGCCACGACCCTTTCCATCTGGGAGCTGAACTACCTTCTCTCCAAGCTGAGCGTCAGCGAGGTGATGGCCAAGCCGGTCATCACCGTGACGGCGGACGAGCCGCTCGAGGAAGCCGCTTTGCTCATGGAGGAGTACAAGGTCGGGGGGCTTCCGGTCCTCGAGGACGGAAAGCTCGTGGGCATCATCACCATCACGGACGTCCTGAAGGCCTTCATCGAGGTGATGGGCCTCAAGGAGGGCGGGGTCCGCCTGACCGTGGATATGGAGGACCGGCCGGGGGTGCTGGAACAGGCGGCGCGCGCGATCAAACCGAGCAACATCATCTCCGTGGCCACCGTGGGGCGGCTTGATGGGAAGCGCCGGCTGGTGATCCGCGTGCGTGACCGGGGAGGCGACCGAGTCGGTCGCGGAGCGCTTACGGGCGGCGGGGGAGACCGTGATCGAGGTGCGCCACACCGAGCCCCGCGGCTAGCGGTCCTCGAAGATCCCGGTGACGCCCTCGAGCACCACGAGCTCCCCGCTCTCGAGGTGGTAGCGCACCATCCGGCCTTCCACCTGGCCGTGCGGTCCTTCGCTGGCCACGGGATCCCCGTAGAGGAAGGCCAGCCCCTCCTCCTCCCGCACCACGGCCTGGGCCGCGCGGGTGGTGCGTTCTCCTTGCACCAGTTGCACCGCACCCTGCAGGGTGAGGGTTTCATCGTCCACGTTGTACGTCATGGATTGCGCCGTGCCGTGGATGGGCGGATCCCCTGCGCGTTCGAAACGTATCGGTCCCGTGATCGCCGCGAGACCGGTGGTGTTGTCGTACTCCAGCCGAGTGCCGAACACCACGCTTTCCCCTTGGCGCACCTCGACGGCCTGGGGGGTGTCGGCGAACGCCACCGCGAACGTGTCCTCCGCCTCGAGGTAGGTGGCCGTGCCGTCCGCGAGGACCAGGGTTTCCCGCTCGTCCTTGACGCGTTCCACCAGGGCGATGTGGGCGTACGCGACGGTGCGGGTCCCGAAGGTGACCTCCACCCGGTACGGTTCCGGATCGAAGAGCAGCAACCGGGTTCGGGTCTTCGCTTCCGGGGCCGCAGCGGGCGGGATGGCCGCGACCCGGATCGCGTAGGGGCGGCCTTGGGCGTCCTGGAGGTCGGCGTTATACACCACCTCCACCCAGTCCTGGGCCTCCACGCTGCCTTCCCAAACCGTCTTCGCGTCCGTGTAGTAGGCGGTGCCGTTGACCATAAGCACGCCCGTGGCGGGGTCCAGGGCCTCGAGGGGGCCGCGGACGAGGTCCTCGTACTCGATGAAAAGCGGCACTCCCGCCTCGTCCGGGCCGTTCTTGACCGCGCGGATCGTTTTCTCGCCGCGCTCCAGGGTGATGGTGGGGCGCAGGTCCGCCTGCGAGAGCCCCCACGCCATCAAGATCAAGGGCGTCGCCCGGAGCACCCACCCGCCCCACCGCGCCACGGTCACTCCCCTTGTTTCGCGAAGGTCGCTTCGGGCAGCTCGAAGGGCTTGCGGTACGCCTGCACCCGGTGTTTCTTCACGTCGTGCAGGAGCGTCCCGGCCGAGAGAGTGAGGCCTTCCGCTGCGTTCTTGCTGACGGCGGGGCTGCCGATGATGATCGCGGTCCCCTCGTTGTCGTCGTAGTACAGGGCGTCTCCCGTGGTGGTGATCTCGCCGTCCACCAGGGTCACGCCGCCAGTCGCGATGAGTTGCTTTTCCCGGGTGAGGCTGCGCACCTCCCGCGCCTGAATGACGAGGTCTCCCTGCTCGCCGCTACGCCGGCGCACCAGGGTGACGGTGCCTTCACGCATGCTGAACACCGCGAGGCCGCGCTCCTCCTCGTAGTACACGAGGTCCGCCGTGCCCTCCTGGTTGCCGCTCGTGAGGCGCACCGACCCCTCGCTCGTGGAGACGTCCGCATCCACGTCAAAGGTCATCTTGTCGGCTTGCACCTCGACCGGGTCCTCCCCTTCCCGCGCGGGCTCCTGCCGCATCTCGGCCGGCCCCTCGAGGACGCCCACCCCTGTCGCTTCGCTATACACGAGGCGAGGGCCGCGCGCGGTGACGCGCCCTCGCTTCACGACGACCTCGCCCTCGAACGTCGCGGTTCGTTCGCCCTCGGCCTCCTGCATGCTCTTGCCTTCGGGGGCCTCGAGCACCGCGCGCGGCGCGAAGATCTCCAGGTCCCCCACCTGGCCGTGTACTCCATCGGGGCGCGAGCTCTCGTAGGTCCACGGCCCAAATCGCAGGTTGCCGCTGCGCGTGCCGTCGTACTTGATCGTGAGGATGCGGCCTCCGCTCGCCGCGAGTCCCGCGGCCAGCAGACCGGTCATCAGGAACAGCATCACCCTAGAACGCATCGCACTCTACCTCGCTTTCCTCAAAGTCTCCCTCGAGCTTGGCTTGGTCGCACCCGTTCTCCACCGTCATCTCCTCCAGGGCGAAGTCCGAGCGAAAATTGCGCCCGATCATGCGGATGCCCGGTCCTTTAAGGCGCATGGTGGGGGCGACGAACCCCTCGTTTTGTCGGATGTAGACGGGCGTGCGGATCTCGGGGCTGCCCAGCTGGATCTCCCACTCGTACCGCGGGATCACCACCGTAGCGTAAGGCAGCCGCAGGTTGTCGTTGCGGTCGATCACGACCTCCGGAGCGTGCAAGGTAAGATCAAGCTCCTCCCCCACGTACCGCGCGCCTGCCTCGAGCCCGTACACCGTGGATTCGCGCCGGGCGGGGTTGTGCTCCACGCGAGCCGCGTGGAATGTCCAGCGGGCCTCAGGGTCCGCGCTGGGGAACAGGGTGAGGTCCACCTCCTCGAGCGTCACGCCCGTGCTGGGCGGTGTGGGGGTGGGGACGGGAAGGCGAGCGAAGTAGTAGGAGGCGACCCCGATGAGGACGAGTACGACCAAGGCGTACCGAACCACGCTCCCAATCTAGGCAGGATGGCCCTGAAAAGCGTGAAACTTCGCTAAACTTCGATCGCCGCTGGTTACAGCACGTCGCGGCGCGTGCCCCTCATCCGCCAGTTCATGAAGTCTTTCCGGAGGCGCAGGGCGCGCTTGAGGGGGGTGTACAGGGGGGAGAGGGGGTAGTCGTACGCCGGAAAGCGCACGCGTGCCCCGCCGAACCCTTCCTTGAAGCGGTAGATGCCGTAGGCGTGGGATTCCGGGGAAAGGACGCGCGGCACCCCCCAGAGGTCGTAGACGCGGTAGCCGCGCTCCATGCCCCACTGCATCGCGTTCCAGTGCATCGCGTAGGGCGCCATGACGTTCTTGTGCGCTCGGCTGGACCCGCCGTAGAGGTAATCCACCTTCCCCGCGAACGCCACGAACAACCCGGCCGAAAGGGGCTTGCCCTCGAGGCGGGCGATGGAGAGGAAGGCCGCGCCATGGGGCTGGTTCATCTCCCGCAGGACGGCCTCATAATAGCTTCTATCATGCTGGAGTAATTTCGCTCGTTGGTTGGTTTCGGTGAACAAGGCCCAGAAGGCCTCAAAGTCCTCTTCGACCGCGGCCACCACCCCCTTGCGGGCGGAAAGGCGGATGTTGTAGCGGGTTTTAGGCTTCATGCGGGCCAGGACCGCGTCCGGATCCAGCGTGAGGTCCACCCACAAGGAGTACTCGGGTTGGATCGTCTCCTCCAGAACGAGCGGTGCGAACTCCGGCGGCGGCGCCTCCGCCGGCCAGCCCACCTCAGGCTCGAGCTTGAGGTACACGCCCCGCCCCGCCCATTGGGCGAGCGCTTCGGCGACGCGGGGCAGGTCTTCGATCGCCCGTAGGGCCGGACCGCGCGGCGCGTAAAGCATGGCGAGCGGACCAGCGAACCGCCGCTGGAGGACCTGCGCGGCCGCGACGGGTACGTCGTCCTCGAAGACGGCCAGTCGGAAGGGCTCCCAACCGCTCAGGCGTTTGACCTCCCCCCAACCCCAGGATTGAAGGGCGCTGGTAACGGGGAACCCCGAGACTAGCCGGTTCCAGGCTTCGGGGTCATGGATCGCGCGTACGCTCAACACGCCTACCCATTATGCGGGGCGTTCTCCTCCAGGGGAAGGGTGAAGGTAAAGGTCGCGCCCTGGCCGGGCGTGGACTCCGCCCAGATGCGCCCCTGGTGCGCCTCGACGATCGCCTTGGAGATGTACAGGCCAAGGCCGGTACCCGCGATCCCCTGCCCCACCGCGCTTTGGGTGCGGGAGAACCGCTTAAACAGGTGCGGCAGCTCTTCCTTCGCGATGCCCTTACCGGTATCCTGCACCTGGATGTACACCTGCCCGGCCTCCACCCAGGCCCGCAGCGTGACCTTCCCCCCTTGGGGCGTGAACTTGAAGGCGTTGGATAAGAGGTTCATGACCACCTGCCCGATGCGTTCCGGGTCCACGTTCGCGCAAGGCAGCTCGGGGATTTCGCGCTCGAACGTGATGTTCGAAAGCTGCGCCCAGCTTAAAAAGCTCTTGGCGATATCCTCCAACAGCGGGGTGAGAGGGGTGGGTTTAGGATAGACCGCGAAGCGGCCGGCCTCGAGGCGAGAGGTGTCGAGCAGGTTGTCCACCATGTTCTTCAGCCGCTGGCTGTTGTCGTGAATGATGCGGATGAACTCACGAGCCTCCTCCTCGGAGACCTGCTCCTCGAGGAGGAGCTGCGTAAACCCCATGATCGAAGCCAAGGGCGTGCGTAGCTCGTGCGAAACGGCGGAGATGAACTCGCTCTTCATCCGCTCCGCGGCCTTTTGAGCGGTGATGTCGTGAAAGGCTACCTGGATCGCCGGCGCGCCCATGTACTCGGTGCGCCGGCCGATCGCCTCGACGTGGATCACGCGGCCGTCCAACCGGACCAGCTCCTCTTCGGCGAGCCCCACCTCCTCTGCGCCGGCCATGAGTTGGGCGATGCGTTCCCGAACTGCGGGAAGGGAGTCGGGGTGCACGAACTCCAGCACCTCCCTCCCGATCAACTCGGAGGGGTGCTCGGCCCCAAGCAGGCGAGCGGCCGCGGCGTTCGCGTACACGAACCGTTTCCCGGTATGCACCGCGATCGGCACCGGAGAGGCGTCCACCAGCTGGCGGTACCGCTCCTCGCTCTCCCTCAAGGCGGCCTCGGCCCGCTTGCGCTCGGTCAGGTCGCGCAACACCAGGATCGTGAGCTCTCCCTTCCGGGTGCCGATGGCCGAGTAGAACCGTTCCTTGAGCTGCACCTCGAGCTCCTTCTCCTCAAGGGCGGGTAGGAGGGGTGGGGGGAGGTCCTCGGTGCGCACGCGCCAGGGGAGACCCAAGGCCTCCCGAGCCGCGAGGTTCGCGAACCCCATGTCGCCCTCCAGTACGATGACGCAGTCGCCCATGTACTCGAGCGCGTCCTGGAGCTTCGCGCGCTCCTGGGTGAGCGCCTGGTGGAGTTTGAGGGCGTCCAGGGCGAGGCCGAGCATGTCGGTGACGTTCGCGGCTTTGGCGAGGGTCTCGGAGGGGATGGGAGTTTGACTCGCAAGGAGCAGCACCCCGCTCGTCTCGCCGTGGGCTTTGAGGGGAAGAGCGGCCGCGAACGGTAGCTCAGGCGTGAGATCCTGGTGCACCACGGGGGTATCCTGACGCACGGCTTGTTCGGCGAGCCTGCGCAAGACGCTGGGGTTTTGAAGGTCAGGGCCGTACCGACCAAAGAGGGCAAGGCGGGACTCGGGAGGGCGGGTCAGGAAGACCCAAGCGTGCGGCACGTCCAGGTACTGCCCGAGCGTTTCGCAGATGATCGCCCCGCGCTCTGCCTCCGGTTCCCGCACGAGCGCCTCGCCGATAGCGGCCCGCACTTCAGCGGCGCGCGTGTACGCCTCGAGGTCGGCCTGGGTGATGGCGCTTTGCACGGCCAGAGCCAAGGGGGTGCGGAGAAGGTGGACCCAGGCGGTGTCCTCTTGGGTGAAGGGGCGGTTCTTCCGGGCGAGGATCAGCGCTCCGATCAGGCGCTCGTGGGCTTGCAGGGGTAGAAGCAGGCCGGGAAGGGGGGTGGGGAAGGGGTTCTGGGGGAAGAGGGGGAGGCTGCCCAGGTCGGGCACGGGCTGGGCCGCTGCGTGTAAGAGGTACGAGGGCAGCGGGTGCGCGTCGAAGGGCGGCAGGGTGCGCACCGTTTCGGCGAACGCTCCGGAGGTGGCCACAAACCGCGTTTTTGTTCCGTGGAATACCGCGAGGTACGCCCCGTCGGCCTGCGCGTACGCGAGGCTCAGCTCGGCCAGCCGCTCGAGGAGCGGCTCGGGTGCGTGCGTGGAGAGCACGGCTTCGCCCACCGCGGCGGCCGCTTCGCGCTCCTTAGCACGCCGGGCCTGTTCGCGCTCGAGCCGGCTGCGCTCGAGCCCAGCGGACAGGAGGCGGGCGAGGGTAGCGCACACCTGAAGCTCGTGATCGGAGAACCCGAGGCGGGGTTCTGTGGGGGCGAGGTAGGCGATGCCGAACCCGGGGATGGGAACGACCAGCAGCACCTCGCTCCCCAGCGCTTCGCGAATTTGCGTTTCTACGGGGCCCGGGGCGAGCGTTACGGCACGGGTGGTGACGGGCGTTTGCGCGGTGGCGGCCTGGTTCGCCCAGCCTTCCTGGTCGGGATCGAGGGGGTGCGGGTTCAGGGCTTCCCGCGTTTCGCGCGGGAGGTGGGCGGCCCCGAGTAGGGTGTAGGGCGCGTCGCCCTCCGGGTTGAGCCAGACTCCGGCCCGCCCCTGCCCCAGGACGCGGGCGAGGATGTGCGCGAAGACCTGGGCGAGGGTGGTGGGGTCCCGTTCCGTCGTGACGAACAACGCCCCTTCGAGGAGCAGACGCGCTTCGCGGTCGCGCTGCGCGCGCAGGAGGGCGGTCGCGCCAGCTTCGGCCAATACCTCCGCCAAGCGAACCTCGTGAGGGGTGTAGGGGTGCGCCTCCTCTCGGCCGATGGCGAGCACCCCGAGAACGTTCCCCTCGGGGGTGTGGAGGGGGGTCAGGACCTGGGTGCCGGGCGCGAAAGCCTGGGAGGTGAGGGTGGTGCCGCGCTCGAGCACCTCCCAGGCCGGGCCTCCCCCTTGCGGGACGTGGCGTCCTTGCGCGGAACGGAAACTCCCGTGGGTCGCCACGACCCTGAGGTGCTCCCCCTCGAGGAACAGCACCGCGGCCCCGTGCGCGGGCAGGAGGGCCGGCGCCAGCTCAACGAGCCGCTCCGCGACATCCAAGGGAGTTTCCGCTTCGCGCAACGCCCGGCTGGCTTGGGTGAGAGTCTCAAGCTCCCGCACGCGGGCTTCGAGGGTCGTCTGTTCCTCGCGCAGCGCGGTGACCAGTCGGTTAAGCTCCTGGTAGGCTTGGGCGTTTTTGATCGCGATGCCAGCGATATTCGCCAGGATCTCGATGTAGCTCAGTTCCTCTTCGTCGACATGCTGGCCGTTTGGCCCGTAATCCACGGCCACCACGCCGATCACTTCTTCTTCTGCGGAGATCGGGATGTAGGCCGTGATGGGCACGTACCCCATGGAGGTGACGTCCACCCAGGGGGGGTAGGTCCTCCGTCTGTGCGATCACGGGGCGTCGGGAGCGTGCCGCGCGCGCGAAGGGGTCGTCGGATTGGGTGATGGGGATGTGGATCCGGGTGCGCTCGCGGGTCCAGTACTCCCGGCCCTCCACGAGGGTGAGGTACCCCCGGAGGGTGCCGTTTTGATTGATCGCGATGGTGACGCGGTAGTACCCGAAGTCCTTGTGTAGCCGTGCGGCGAGGGTGCGCAGGATGTCCGCGAGGTTCAGGTTGCGGATGACCTTTCGGGCGAGGTCGTTGATCAGCTCGAGCTGCTGTGCGTGACGGGAGAGCTCCTCGCGGTGCAGCTGCACCTCTTCAAAAACCCGGGCGTTCCGCACCGCGAGGGCGGTGGAGCGGGCCATGACCGGGAGCAGGTGTTCAGCTTCCTCCTCGAGCCGCCCTTCCACGGAGAGCACCCCGAGGCTGCCGAAGTGAGGGCAGCGCGGGCAGATCTTCGGGCGGTCCTCGTAAGTGATTCTAGGGGTGAGGTTGCAGCGCTGGGGAGGGTCGATCCAGCACAGGGGCCGTCCTCCGGCTGGAGCTTCCTGCTCGATGATGGGCACGAGGTACTCGCCGTCCTGGAGAAAGCCTTCTGGCGGGGCGAAGAACGCGTCCTGGATGGCACCAGGCGTGCGCACGGGCAGGGCGATGGCGGAGACGGTATAGTTTTGCCCGCGCCCGGTGGCCACCTCCCCCCGCAGCTCGTCCGTTTCCGAGCGGTACAGGAAGACCGCGGTGCGTTCCGCGTTCAGGGTCTCGAGGGCGGCTTCGAGCAGATGGCGCAGGACAGGCCTGAGCTCCAGGGAAGAAAGCAGCGCCTCATTAAATTCAGCCAGTATATCAACGGGTTCTTGATACCGCCTTCTTTTACGAAACATCTTTGCCCGCCATTATACCCGCGGCGCTTTAGCGCAGCTGGCGCAACGCCCGGCGAATCAACTCCTCTACCGGCGCTTCCGGGTCTTGTGCCGCGAGGGTACCTACTACCGTGCGGACCTGCGCCTCGCGGAACCCCAGGGCGGCGAGGGCCTCGATCGCCTCGTGCGCGTTCGGGTTCGCGCGGTGCGCGCCCCCACCGGCGGTGAGGTGCGCGGGGATCTTGTGCCGCAGCTCGAGCACGATCCGTTCCGCGAGGCGTTTCCCCACCCCAGGGGCTGCGGTGAGGGCTTTTGCGTCCCCTTCCGCGACCGCGCGGCCGAGAAGGCTGGGGGGGAGGGCCGCGAGCATCCCGAGGGCCACGCGCGGGCCGACCCCTGAGACCGAGGTCAGGAGGTCGAAGAGCTCGAGGTAAACGGGGTCATGAAACCCGTACAGCGTGAACCCGTCCTCGCGCACCACGAGCCGCGTGTGGAGCGCGACCTCCTCCCCCTCGCGCAGGGTTTCGAGCGTCGGGGTGGGGCACCACACCTCGAACCCGATCCCCCCGGTGAGGATGACCGCGCGGTCCTCGCGCTTATCCACGAGTCGGCCTTGAAGGAAGCGAATCACGGGTTTCAGTATACTTAGGGGCATGACACGCGTGGCGTACCAGGGGGCGGAAGGTGCGTTCAGCGAAGCTGCGGCCCTCACGGCGTACCCCGACGCGGAAACGGTAGGGTACGCCACCTTCCACGAGGTCTTCGAGGCGGTCGCGGGGGGCGCGGTGCACTGCGGCGTGGTTCCGGTCGAGAACTCCTTGGCCGGGAGCATCAACCAAACCTACGACCTCCTCCTCGAGCACGACCTGCACGTGGTGGGCGAGGTGATCCTCCGGGTCCAGCACTGCCTGGTCGCTCCCAAAGGCACCCGGATCGAGGAGGTCCGGCGCGTCATCAGCCACCCCCAGGCCCTCGCGCAGTGCGACGGCTTCCTCGCGCGCTACCACCTGGAAGGCGTGCCAGTATACGACACGGCGGGGGCCGCCCGGCAACTCGCCCAGCACCCCGAGCCGGGCGTGGCGGCGATCGCCTCGCGCCGGGCAGCCGAACGTTATGGCCTTGAGGTCCTCGCGGAAG